>NZ_JBNNSE010000019.1:0-1094 GCF_050277435.1 Paenibacillus sp. NPDC101420 | reverse complement strand
AGCGGCCCCACACCCCACTCAGCAGGTGATCGAGTACCCGCGGGCAGCCACGTTGGCCAGAAGGGCCATCTGCACCTCGTAGGGCGACCACTCCATGAAGCCGATCAGGCGGGCGCGGACTGGGTCATTGCAGGTGAGCATCTTCCGCGCTGACCGGATGCGGTACGCATCCCCTGATGACCTGGCGTTGGCCAACCGCCACGACCGCATGAGCCGTCGATAAGCGAACCACCCACCGTCGCCGTGCTGATCCTGAAGGTTGATCCTGACCTTTTCCTGCACTGGCCAATCTCCGCCTTTACCCCATACCCGCCCGGTCTTTTTCTGCCACGCCTCTGGCACGTTGTCGATCGAACGCTGGTAGTGAGAAACGCCGCGTGCAGCGTGTTTGCTGAGGTACTGGAACCAGCCCACAGGGCCATCAATCATGCGTCCGTGCTGACCCCGGTGGCCGGCGCCGTAGACGCCTGCCACTGCCACCCAGGCATCGATTGCGCCGGCGATGTCATACATGGCGTCAAACCAGATCGCGCAGTGCAGGTGCGGTACTCCACGTCGCTGCCACTCGGTCACCCAATGCAGCCGAACCATACCGGCCCGCACCATCCGCTTCTCCCACGCACGGCGTAGCTTGTGCCAGTCGTCGGAGGTCGGAGGGCAATCACGAAGAGTGAGCGTCAGGGCCACACCGGCTCCCGTGAGACGGTCCTCCCTGATGGACATGAGGAACTCGGTGTTGCGCCGTGTGGCGCCGTAGGACCAACCGTGGACTTCACCGCGCAGGGCGCGGGCATGGCTGTTCTTCATGGGCGCAACGCCGCCCTTCCCGCCATGCGGGTACAATGTGATTACTGGCATCGGTCCTGATCCGTTGCTGGTCATGACCCCGAGCGTTGGCGCGCTGCGGGGTTCTTTTTTTCCGGTCCGCCCCCTAGAGCCACCGCGACCGGATGGGTTGAGTGTACGGCCCCGCGTCCCGTTATGTAACCACTAATCAAGGGGCGGGCCGTCCGGGCGCCCCGCACCGTCCTAACGTCCGTTGCAGGTCGTCCGGGCGGCCTACCCTCGGCACCTGGGTACAGAGCGGTCAGCAG
>NZ_JBNNSE010000018.1:0-1172 GCF_050277435.1 Paenibacillus sp. NPDC101420 | reverse complement strand
TGATGTGCGGATTTGCCTACACATCAGCCTCACTGCTTAGACGGACATATCCATCAGTCCGCGTCACTACCCTCCTGCGTCACCCCATCGCTCATAGCGGATTACGGTGGTACAGTAATTTCAAACTGTTGTCCTTCGACTACGCCTTTCGGCCTCGCCTTAGGTCCCGACTTACCCTGAGCGGACGAGCCTTCCTCAGGAAACCTTGGGCTTTCGGCGGATCAGATTCTCACTGATCTTTTCGTTACTCATACCGGCATTCTCACTTGTATGCTGTCCAGCGCTCCTTACGGTACACCTTCAACCCACATACAACGCTCCCCTACCCCAGATACATACGTATCTAGCCATAGCTTCGGTGGTGTGTTTAGCCCCGTTACATTTTCGGCGCAGAGTCACTCGACCAGTGAGCTATTACGCACTCTTTCAATGGTGGCTGCTTCTAAGCCAACATCCTGGTTGTCTGTGCAACTCCACATCCTTTCCCACTTAACACACACTTGGGGACCTTAGCTGATGGTCTGGGCTGTTTCCCTTTTGACAATGGATCTTAGCACTCACTGTCTGACTCCCGGCAATAAGTATATGGCATTCGGAGTTTGACTGAGCTTGGTAATCCTTGCGGACCCCGCACCCAATCAGTGCTCTACCTCCACTACTCTTATACCGAGGCTAGCCCTAAAGCTATTTCGGGGAGAACCAGCTATCTCCGAGTTCGATTGGAATTTCTCCGCTACCCCCACCTCATCCCCGCATTTTTCAACATGCGTGGGTTCGGGCCTCCAGTGCGTGTTACCGCACCTTCACCCTGGACAGGGGTAGATCACACGGTTTCGGGTCTACGTCCACATACTAAATCGCCCTATTCAGACTCGCTTTCGCTGCGGCTCCGTCTTCTCGACTTAACCTTGCATGTTAAACGTAACTCGCCGGTTCATTCTACAAAAGGCACGCCATCACCCATAGATAGGGCTCTGACTTTTTGTAAGCACACGGTTTCAGGTTCTATTTCACTCCCCTTCCGGGGTGCTTTTCACCTTTCCCTCACGGTACTGTTTCACTATCGGTCGCCAGGTAGTATTTAGCCTTAGCAGATGGTCCTGCTGGATTCATACGGGGTTTCACGTGCCCCGCACTACTCGGGATCCGTCTCGGAGAGAACACAGTTTAGG
>NZ_JBNNSE010000017.1:0-7082 GCF_050277435.1 Paenibacillus sp. NPDC101420 | reverse complement strand
ACAGTTTTTAAGTGAATTCCCAACCTCATATTCAGTATTACAGACGGATGAAAACACACTCAAATCTAAGATGAAAGAACTGCTTTCTTCAAAACAGGGGCGTTCAGAGGACTGGATTAACCAACGGGTGCAACGGCCGCTAGATGCGGCAAAACAAAACCTATTTCAGCAAACCATGTATGCAAGCCACTTAATCAATTTGAAAGTCCTTATTACCCTCATTCTTCAGTACCAAGAGCATCTTACTGGATTGGAACAGAACATAGAGCGATGCTTTTCTCTCCGCCTGTTCAATTATTGCAGTATTTCTGCTTTGTTAGTTATACGCCTTTTCCTTGCGTGAAGTAAAAAACAAACGGCACGGGGCTTTCCCATGCCGTTTTGAATTCCATTTTTATTCCCGTTCTTACCTTTGAGCTTAACTTAATGACATTGCCTGTTTGGGTGTCCTTATTGTTTTTCTAAGTTTTGCTTACTAAGCGAATCTATTCAGCATCATTCTGCTCTTCCAGCCATCTCAAAATCGCTTGGTTTGTTTCTTCCGGCTTTTCTTGCTGGATCCATTGACCGCAATCCAGATTAACCACTTCCGCATTAGGCACGAACTTTGTCAGGTTTTCAGACCTCTGGACCGTATCCCGGTCACCATAGATCATGAGGGTCGGCTGTACCATAAAAATGAAGGGGGTGGCGATTTTGGATGAGCTGTTTCATCCCTTCTTCATTTAGCGATTTGATTTATGCCTCGCATTTAAAACGTTTTGACTTTTGATGAGAATTAAACCCTAAATGATTGAGAAATACAGTAGCTCCTCTCTCCTAAAGATCAGGGAAACAATAGACCCAGATTTATGCAGTACCAAAAATCCTTTTAGCGATTCTTTTGTTATTTATATTTCCTTATTCTGTAATATTTTTTTTGCAATGTTGAAATTTTAGCCCTTCTTCAGATGAAGCGATCAATATTCCAAGCCTTCTTAATCGTGTTTCTTCTTTCTTGGCGCTCATTACCCACCAGATAGAATCTCTTTTATAGGATGGTGATAAATTAGTGAAGAATAGCCAGGCTGTTTGATTTGCCTTGATTTGTTCTTCATATTCTTTGGCAAGTTCCACGTTTCTTTGTTCAGAGGAATAGCCTTGTGCATCGGTTCTGTTGTTAAAGACGTGCATTCCTTCTGGTCTCATCTTTCCAAGCTGTATTAGTGCTTTTACCTTCTTTACGTTCACAGCACTCCATACACTATTTACTTTGCGCGGAGTAAAGCGAATCTTATAGCTTTGTTTATCAATGGTTTTTCGTATACCGTCAATCCACCCAAAACAAAGAGCGGCATCTACTGATGCAGACCAAGTAAGGCTTGCACGCCCTGTACTTATCCCAAAATAGCCCACCCAAATTTCACTAGCTTCAGTATGATGTTCTTCTAACCAATCGTTAAACTCTTCTTGATTGTTGAAAAAAACTACATCTCCCATTGTTCCAGCCATTTTAAAATTGCTTGGTTTGTTTCTTCCGGCTTTTCTTCCTGGATCCAATGACCGCAATTCAGATTGACCACTTCCACATTGGGCACGAACTTCGTTAGTTTTTCAAACTTCGGGATCACATCCCGGTCGCCATAGATCATAAGTGCAGGCTGTTGGATGATTGGGTTCACGTCCGCCAATAAGCGCCAGTTGCGGTCAAGGTTCCTGTACCAATTTATACTTGCCGTGAAGCCTGATGATTTGAAGGCTGAGACGAAAACGGCCAGTTCGCTGTCGCTCATTATGGGTTCGCCGAGTGGTGTTTCTGCTCTGGCAAGATTAATCATCGCCATACCTGGCTGAGGCGCTCTGGGTGGCTCGTTTTTCCGGTAAATGTTGCGAAGGAACTGGAATGTATTTTCTTCTAATACGGCGTCTGCGATACCCGGCTGTCGATTGAAGTGGACAAAATAGTAGTCGCCGCCAAGTATTTCTTCCATGAACTCGATCCAGGGTCTTTCTCCGCGCTCTTGGTAAGGCATGCTCAGATTTATCACTTTATTTACACGGTTTGGATGCAATAAGGTCAGCCACCAAACGATCATTGCACCCCAATCATGACCGACAAAGGTGGCATCTTCGTATTCGTAGTGATCGAGAAGTGCGATGAGATCACCCGACAAGTGTTCAATGTCATAGTCTGTTACTACGCTCGGACGGGATGAGTTGCCATAACCCCGCTGGTTTGGGACGATGACATGGTAGCCCGCTGCGACAAGGGCGGGCACCTGATGGCGCCAAGAAAAGGCATGCTCTGGCCAGCCATGACAGAGTACAATAGGTTTTCCTAAATTTTGTCGGCCTGCTTCAAAGACTTCGAGTTCCACACCGTTGACTGAAATAAGGGTGGGCTTGGGAAAATCGGTTGGATTAAACATTGCAATTCCTCCTTCTTGTGATACATGTAGTATAATGAACAAAAGGTGACATCTTAGTGTCACCATTTTGAAATCATGTAGAAAAAAAGAGGGCAATTATGGACAAAGTGGAAAGACTCATTTCGATTATCATGATATTGCTGAGAAAAGAGATTATATCTACAAAGGAATTCTCACAACTATTCAATGTTTCCAAAAGAACGATCCTTCGCGATATGGAAACACTGAGCTTATCGAACATCCCGATCTACTCTATCACTGGGGTCAAAGGCGGGTACGGCATAATGGATGAATACAAGGTGGATAAACGCCTTTTAAGCAGCTCCGATTTACAGAATATATTAGCTGCGCTCGGCGGATTGGAACAAATCCTCCTTACTGAAGAAGTTGAAAGAACGATAAAAAAAATAGAGGCAATGGTTAGTCCTTTGTCTCTGAATCGTTCCATTCAACTGTCGTTTTATGAATGGGAAGGTCGGTCCGAGATTCTTGAAACCTTAAAGACATGTCAAACATCCATTTTAAAGAAAAGGCTGGTTTCGTTTGATTATACAGATAAAGACGGGGCTGTAACGAATAGAATGATCGAGCCCTATGAGCTGCATTTTAGCGAATCAAGTTGGTACTTGAAAGGATTCTGTTTACATCGACAGGGATGTCGAACTTTCAAGTTATCTCGGATCGATCATATTACTATGGATGAACGCGCGTTTCATCCTAGAGACGATTGGTCAGAGCAAGTACACGAAGCAAATTATCTACCTGAATTCGTCACGATTAAGGCATGGATATCGCCTAGCATAAAAGATCAAATCATCGAAAGGTATGGTCGAAGAAGTATTGAAGACCATAGTTCTGGATTTTTATTAGCAACCATTTATGTCCCACAAAATCGTATGGGATTTCAACTTTTAGCAAGCTTCGGCACTCATCTAAAAGTTGTAGAGCCCAAAACCTATGTTGAAGACTTTCGAAATTATTTATATCAAATGATGGAGAACTATTCCTGATAGATTTAGCTTTAAAGCTTCAACCTTCAACTCAACTTTTCGCCGTCACTTATGGTAAGGTTCACCGCGCTGTCTGTAACGGCAAGTTTTTGAGCCATCCTTTGCGGGATTGTCATATTTTTCCAAATACGCAGTCCCGCCGACACGTGCCCACCAGCAAATCCGGTCAACTAATAGCCGAGATATTGGATATATTCCGCCTGACATGTGATGGGGTCCAAGCTAAACAAGCCCGGCACAGTGTTTCGTGCATGGGCTTGTTTTGTTATTTGGGATGAGAACCCCATATTAGGCTTTACGTATGCTAATGGATCAGCTGCCATAAACTTCGAACTCATAAAGAGAATACCAGTCGCCTGTGCCTCGATCTGTCGCATGCATCCTTATATACCTTGCATTTACCGGTTCAAAGTAGATATCGTCTATACCACCGTCTCCATTCGTTGTCATGTATATATCCGTCCAGTTGGTTGCATCGTTCGACACCTGAATCTTATAGCCCTTAGCATGAGCATACTCCCAGTTGAGTTTGACATTGTTGACGCGGGTTTCCTGTCCGAGGTCTACATAGATCCATTGCGGATTTGAATACAGGCTGGCCCATCTTGTCGTTACATTACCATCCACCGCTTTATCGGCCGTTAATGTGGATGTCTCGTTGGAAGAGGATGTTGCCGATTTGTTTAACGCTAGATTCGGTTTGCCATAAACCTGGAATTCATATAAAGAATAGCCATAGAAGGAGTAAGCTCTTTGGGTTCCGTACATTCTTACATACCTTGCATTTACGGCAGTAAAGAATATATCGTCAATCCCCCCGTCTCCATTCGTTGTCGTATACACATCCATCCAGTTGACAGTGTCATTCGATACTTGAATCTTGTAGCCTTTGCCATAGGCAAGCTCCCAATTCAATATAACTCGATTTATGTTATAAGCTTGCCCAAGGTCGATCGTAATCCATTGCGGGTCTGCAAACTGACTGGCCCATCTTGTCGTCACGTTACCGTCAACCGCATTATTCGGAGAAAGAGCTGCCTCTTGATTGGAAGATGACGTAGCTGTATTATTTAACGCCAAATTTGTTGTAGTAGCGGATCCGACGCTGTCTCCATATACTTGAAACTCATAAATAGAGTAACCATAGCTCGTGCCCCTCTCTGTTGCGTGCATTCTCACGTATCTTGCCGTTGTAGGCACAAAGCCTATATCGTCTACACCTCCATTGCCTGTCGTTGTCGAATACACATCGGTCCAATTGACCGCATCATTCGATACTTGAATTTTGTAGCTCTTGCCGTAAGCATACTCCCAGTTAAGTTTAACGCGTTTGATGTTATTAGCTTGCCCGAGATCGACGTAAATCCACTCTGTACTTGAATACTGTTGGCTTGACCACCGTGTACCCGGCAAATTGTCAACAGCTTTAGCAGCGGATAGAGAAGAACTTTGGTTGGATGAGGCTACTGCCGATTTACCGCTTGCAAGATTAACTGGAATGGTATACGTTCCTTTAACAAATTTGTAGATATCTTCATACATCTGTCTCCCGTCATAAACTCCGTTTACACCGTTGTTATTCTTGTTTTTATACAAGTTGTATATCCCAAAAATATCTTGATACCAACCCTTGACCGCTCCCGTCATGTATCCGTATTCTACGCCGGCCATTAAGTAATTATCGAATCTGTTTTTAAAATCGGGGTCGAACATCGCTCTTTCGTCAAACTCCATTTCGATGCCCTTATTATATGTTTGAGCTTGGGTCGATACATTCGTCATTCTCGAATAATCAGTCTCCGGAACGAAATAGTGATTGGGCTGCTGGATGCTAAAATCGATTGCATAATTATTCCGGTTGTTGCTTTGTCCGGCACCAAAGTATGGAATCCAGGCAAGTTTCAGACCAAGCGTATGAAGATAGTTACCAGAGTTATTAATTGCATTTACTTCACCCGGATTGCCGGGATCAATATCTTCATGGAACCAGTAGAAGCCTTTTAATTCAAGGTTGCTGTATTGGGCTTGATTCCATCTGCTTAATACGGTGTCGATATACCATTTGGTTACCTTCGTCATATTGCTAGGCATCGAATTCAGATTTTCGCTGATTCCGTCGTTATCGACATCTCCGAAATTGGTGATTTCGCTATTAGGATAAGGCAGCATAATATATACTTTGGATTTGTAATTTGTTAGGTTTAGTGTGGTTGCAACTTGCTGGGTTGCTTGGTTGAGGGCATCGAGCTGTTGATTAGAGGTGAAAATGCGGTTTATATACCATTCCCAATCCGCCTTATAGGTCCACTTGGCAGGGTCCGCTGTATCACCAAAATCTCTATAGTCAGATGTGTTGATTCCTAGAAATAGAAATGAATCGAAAAAGGTGTCATCCATCACATTATTACTGTTGTAGTGCGCAACATAGGGCAAAAGCGTATTCTTGTCATACGTGCCGATTTCTCTTCCCTCGTATGTCGTTCGTCCACCGTAATATCCAGTATAAAGCAAGGCCATGTTCTTCACATTCCCAGATGCCGCGGTATTTGGTGGGAAATATCCTGTTGCAGCAGCAGCGGCAAGCGGCTGTTCTAAGTTAGACTGGGGTTGTTGCTCGAGATCAGGATCGGACTTTTCTTGTTGTCCCTGCTGATTAGGAACTTCAAGTAAAGGCTGTTGATCCTCCTGCCCCTGCGAAATCTTCGGCGACCTATCCCCTTCTCCCTTCACTACTGATGGTTGAACAGAAAAAACAATCGATAAGATTAACACAAATGATAACAGCAAGGAACTTCGTCTTGGATACCTCTGACTTCGCTTCATCTTTCATCCCCATTTCTTAGGTTTAAATGATTTTAACAAGTCTGGTACATGGTCTTGATCCGAGTGTCCATTTTATCCAAGCTCCAAACGGCCCCTTTACGACTAATTCTATGAGGCAATTTTATGCTTGAAAATAGATATCTGTTTACTTTCATATACACCTTTTTACAAATCAAAAAATGAACCGATGCACCTTTCTCTTGTTTCTTCGAAATGTGACCTACGCACATATATTCAAACCCATACGCCGCAAGGAATTCAAAAAAAACTTGCCCTTATTTGTGGTACGGTTCCCCGCGTTTGATCTTCAACTCTCCTGCCCGTTCGTATTATGAGATCAACCAGTTCTTTCTGGTTGATCCTTTTTTCATTTGCATAGAGGATTAAAGTAGCCTGGTCGAACGTACCTGCCCGTGGGACTTGATCCCGAGAGCTATAATGTTCACCCCTACTTGTCATGACCATGATTGAGGCTGGTTGGGACGTAAGATCCCGTATAACAAGCGATGCTATGGAGCGACAAGAAGATCAACCTTAGGGGATGCCGGCGAATCTACACTTACAAGGGGAGATGAAATGAATCCAGTTATCGGTCTAGATATTTCTAAAGAAGAAAGCCATGGACAAGCCTTTCTAGAGCGCGGAAAGCCATTCCAAGGGATATTCCACTTCGAGCACACTCGAGATGGTTTAGCAAATTTCCTTCAAGTTTTAACAGAAGTTGAATTTGCATCTCAACAACGTCTTTTGCTTATTCTAGAAGCAACCGGTCATTATCAAAGTCCCGTTGTTCAGTTCCTAGAGGAACATCATTATATTTATATTGTTATTAATCCGCTCA
>NZ_JBNNSE010000016.1:0-7722 GCF_050277435.1 Paenibacillus sp. NPDC101420 | reverse complement strand
TTGGCGCCGTTTAATGTCTCAGCAGCAACTCTTATACTATATCATGTTCGGCCGTTTAATGTCAAGCTCTTTTTTTAACTTCTTTTTCGAGCTCGTCATGTGTGTTTCTCGGCCAGAAATAGAATATATCATGTATAGAGATTCATTGCAACACTTTTTTTTGAATGATTTAAAAACCATAAATCATGTATTAATGAATATACTCTATCTTTATATACTGTTGCCTTATATACATTCCATAATATAAAAGAAAAACAACTGAAAAAGATATCAGTTGTTTTCAGAAGATAGCTTAAACGAATCTAAATTAATTCCGCTTCCTTCGCTCCAGTAATTACGGAAACGATACTGTTTCGAAGTATCTCTGCATTATACGCCTGGTATGGATCGACATTGAAAACAACAGCATCTGCAATAAAACCTTCTGCAATCTGCCCCAGCTCGTTACCGCTCCCTAGAATGTCAGCAGCGCTTTTAGTAGCTGACTGCCACGCTTCTCTGCGAGTTAAGCCATAATCAATCAACGTATCCAGTTCTTGAAGGTTATAACCATGTAATGAGGGTGTAGCATAATCTGTACCGAATCCAATACGAACGCCCTCTCTTTTTGCATAATTA
This sequence comes from Paenibacillus sp. NPDC101420, assembly GCF_050277435.1. Lineage (NCBI taxonomy): Bacteria > Bacillati > Bacillota > Bacilli > Caryophanales > Paenibacillaceae > Paenibacillus > Paenibacillus sp. NPDC101420. The sequence continues at coordinate 7,104 of NZ_JBNNSE010000016.1, read as the reverse complement.
ATGGCTTTGGAATGTGATTCAGCAGCACGGGCAGCTCGTTCACAAATGATTGGATTCAACGCAAGAACACCTTTCGGATCTGCAGCAATGCGATAGATGGATGTAGTAGGTACAAAAGCTACTCCCGAATTAGCAAGCCTTCCCGCCTGATCTTCAGTTAGAAACATCCCATGCTCTATAGATTCCACACCGGCCTGGATGGACCAGTCTATCGTCACTCCACCCCAGGTGTGAACCAGCACCTTCTTATCGTGGGCATGTGCATTACGAACAATGAACGCGAATTCTTCTTCGGAAAAGATCGGATCAACCACTTTCTCGGTAGGTGCTCCAAGACCGCCTGTGGCCATGATTTTTATCCAACCCGCTCCTGTAGCAAAGATTTCTGCCATCCGTTGTTCCAAATGCTTAAGTCCACGGGCATCTGCTGCTCCAAGCATATCGCTGCTGGTATGCACTCTTAAAGGCTGCTGATATTGCTGAACAAGATGCTGCACTGTGCTGGGCAGAATTCCGCCTGCATCACGTACAGTCGTTACACCTGTCCTTAAAGTAGCCTCAAAGGCTTGTGCCTGCATGGCTTCGATCTGCTGGGAGTCGCGCTTTAATTGATCTGCATGGTCAAAGTCTGTCCAAGCCATATGCGTATGAAGATCTATAATACCTGGACTAATCCATAGATCTGTCCCTGTAAGTGTTGAATTATTTTGTTGCGGCTCTATTTCAGTTATAGATAAAAAATAACCATCCTTAATCACAACATCAAAACGTTTACCTTCGATACCTGCTATATAAATATTCTTGAATGTATGCAGTTCTGGATGCTTGTCAATCATCTTCATTCCCCCCAAGCCAGCCGAACAGCATGTAATGCCTGATCAGGGTCTTGTTTCAATAACTCAGCAAGTGTTGATATGGCTTCCTCCACACTTTTCCGAGCAGCATTTGTTCCGAAATGATTGATCCGCAAAAGATGGCCAAATAATTCTCCGTCTCCTGGAGCCACAATGCCTATAGGTTTTTCGATCTGCAAATCTTGCTTTCCAGCAATCCGAACCGTTGTAGTCAGTGTAGAATAATGTCTGCTGTCCTTTTGCCAAGGCTCAAGCCCCAAGGATTCTATACCAGCTAATGTAGCAGCTGCAGCCCTTTCATGACGCTGAATGATTTGCTCCAATCCCTCTTCTTCAATTCGTGTCAAGGCCAGGATCAGAGCTCGAGCCTCTAAAGTAGGGATATTTGGAGCAACCCGTAGCGGCGCAGTGCCATCCAGCGAAGGTTTGAGATCCAGCAAGGACAGAATGGAGTTACGCGGTGCATTTTTATTAGACTCAAGAAATTGCCAGCCACGTGGTGAAATACTGACGGCGCTAACACCGTTAGGTCCAGCCAAGGCTTTTTGTGCGCCTATCACAGCAAAATCAACTCCCCATTCATCGACCAGTAACGCCTCTCCCCCAACCGCAGAAACTGAGTCCGTCACAGTAATGAGATTGAACTCCTTTGCAATCTTAAATATTTCTTTAGCCGGATTAGAACCACCTGTAACTACTTCAGCCTGAACAAAGGAAAGGGCACAAGGGCTAAACTCTTTAATTGCGGAAGCAACTTGGTCGCTAGTGACCACTTCATCAAAAGGAACCTTTACTTCAATAACCGTTGCACCTCCCCGTTCAAGCCACTTTCCAAATAGACTTCCATAGGGACCTGTTACTATATTTACAATGGTTCGACCAGGCGCGGCTATTCCTGCAGCCACTGCCTCGATCCCCAGAATTGCCTCAGCTGGGATGATAACTGGTGGGTGCTCAGTAAACAAGATAGTAGAAATCAATTGTGTAAGCTTATTGTACTCATCCACTGAAAGTGGCACATGTACATTATATTCTGGGCTCATAAGAAACCTCCTGATGTACTTGATTTTGGCATTTTAGGAACTGCCGACAACAGCTCGTAACTGTATTCATGTTTAGGCCGGATGAAGAATTGATCCTTCGGACTCTGCTCCACGAGCTTTCCTTGCCGCATAACTGCTACCGTATCGCTAATTGCATTAATTACTCCTAGATCATGGGAAATAAAAAGCATGGTGAGATTAAGCTCAGCTTTCAGCGTATTGAACAGTTCGAGCACACTAAGCTGCACAGATACATCCAGCGCGCTGGTTGGTTCATCGGCGATCAGGATATTTGGTTCAACGCTTAATGCACGAGCGATCGCTATCCGTTGCCGTTGACCACCTGAAAATTCATGCGGGAATTTATCTAAAGCCTTTTGCTCCAAATGAACCTGGTTCAAAAGCTCTTTACATCTTTGCTCAACGTCCGTACGTCCCACAATTTTATGAAACAATAAGGGCTCGGAAAGAATTTGCCTAATCGAATGCTTTGGATTCAGCGATGCATCAGGATTTTGGAAGATCATCTGGATTGTTTTACGCTGCTCACGGCTCCTTTTCTTTTTTAACTCTTGGGTACCTAACAGAATCTTCCCCTCATGCGGGGCAATCAGTCCAGCAATTACTCGCGCCAGCGTAGATTTCCCTGAACCGGATTCTCCAACAAGTCCAAGAGTGGTGTGCTGCTCAAGATTCAAATTGATACAATCCAGTGCAGTAAATCCGCCGTAGTGAACAGTTAAATCTTTTATTTGTAAGGCTAGTTCCATGAGTCTCTACTCCCTTCAAGCTCTGGCAAAGGAAGCACCGAATCAATCAGCATCTGTGTGTAAGGGTCGGATGGATTTTGCAAAATATCAAGGGTAGCGCCATGCTCCACAATCTGCCCTTGTTTCATTACACATAGGCGTGAGCACAAGTTGGCTGCAATCGCGAGATTATGCGTTACAAAAACCATAGCAAATCCCAACTCCTGCTGGAGGTTCGTGATCGTTTCAATAATTTGTCGTTGAACCGTGACATCCAGCGCCGTTGTCGGCTCATCACAGAGAAGAATACCTGGCTTGCACGCCAGTGCCAAAGCGATGACTACCCGTTGACATTGACCGCCTGACAGCTGACTCGGATATCGATCCTTTTTCTTTAAAGAATCAGGGAGACCAAGCCTTTCGAGTAGCTCCAGCGCAATCATTCGCGAAGCCTTTCGACTAACTTTCTGTCTGTAATACACGACTTCAGCCAGCTGATTGACAACCATACAGAGTGGATCAAGCGCACCTCTTGGGTCTTGAAACACCATCGCACTGCTTACGTCACTCTTAATGGTGCCACCTGTCTGTTCAACACCATTTGGAAGTAGTCCCAGAATTGCACGCAGCGTAAGCGATTTTCCTGAACCCGACTCACCTACTAATCCTAGACTCTCCCCTTTGCTCAGCGAAAAGCTAACATTGTTGACTAATCTCTCTTTTGACTTCGCTGCCAGCGATAGTGCGTTTATTTCTAAAATGGGTTGTATAGACATCATTTTTTCCTCCATATGTCTGCCAAACCATCACCTAGGAGCGACAAAGCTATTCCGGTATACACCACTGCAAATCCTGGGACAGCTGAGAGCCACCAAGCTGTAGTGATGAAGGGCTGTCCATCTGAGATCATAGTTCCCCAGTCTGGAGTTGGCGGTGTAATACCGATCCCAAGATACCCCAGTGTAACAATGGCAACAAGCAATCCAATCATGTCTGTCATAAGAACGACAACGGCTTGCGGAAGTACATTGGGCAGCAGATGACGCAAAATAATTTTTACTCCGGGTAGCCCTAAGGTTTGAGCGGATGCCACCCATTCCTGATTGCGAAAAGATGCGCTAAGACCTCTCACTACACGGGCAAAGACAATCCAACCTACAAGGATAAACGTAATATAAATGCCTCGTTCTCCTGCTCCACTGGCAAAAGCAACGATAATGACGATTAGATAAAAAGGAAAAGCGATCAACGTATCTGACAGCAGCGTAATAACTGTATCAATCCATTTGCCGTAATATCCTGCTAGCATTCCTAGGAACACACCTATGCAAAAGGGAATGATTTCTGCCAAGACCATGATTTTTAAATCAGTCCTCGCTGCATAAATCAATCTAGTAAACAGATCACGTCCCAGCTGATCGGTTCCTAGCCAGTGTTCAGCCGACGGAGGCTGCAGAAAGGCGCTCAAATTTTGCTCGGAGGGATCATAGGGACTTATATACGGTATGAACACAGTCAAGAGAATAAGAGCAGCAAACATAATCAATCCCACTAGAAGTGAAGGGGTATTCCATATTCGTTTTAAGCCGCTAGTCATTTTGCCAGCCTCATACAATCGTGGTTCTAGTCTTATCGTTTTCATTGTTTTCCCTTCGTTCTGGGATCAAGCCACCAAGAAATGATTTCAATCAAGAGACTGATGATCACAACAGCTAGCGCACAGTAAAGTGCTATTCCTTGAATAACTGGAAAGTCCCGTTTCGAAATTGAAGTGAATAACAAACTGCCAATTCCCTTTATTCCAAACACCTGTTCAACGACCAATGTACCGCCGATTAGATATGAAATATTCACACCCATCAGCATCAGTGTTGGTAGAGCCGAATTGCGCAGCACATGTTTAAATAAAATAACCCTGCTTGGTATTCCGGCAGCCTTAAGTGTAACTACAAAATCCGATTCTAACACTTCAAGCATCTGTGCTCTTAACGAACGGACCAGCGTAGGGATCTGTGAGAAAGCAACGGTGATTGCCGGAAGTGCAAGACTGTGCAAAGTTCCAATCCACCCTTCACTTACTCCCCCAACGGGGAACCAGCCAAGCCGGACACTAAAGAGCAAAATTAAAAGTAAGCCAACCCAGAAGATTGGCATACCCAAAGTTATTGTAGGAAAAATACGTATTAAATGATCCAGCAGTTTATCCTTATGCGTAGCTGCTACTGTAGCAAGCAGAAGTGATACGAAAATCGCCAACACACACGCCATTACTATGAGCAACAAAGTGACAGGGGCACGCTGCATAATCAACTCTCTTGTTGATGTACCCATAACAATGGAGTTTCCAGTATCCCCCTGAGTAAATAGCGTCTTCAGAAATCGCATGAACTGCTCCCATAAAGGAAGGTCCAGCCCAAGAGTATGATGCATACTCTTGAGCGCCTCAGGGGTACTGTATTCTCCCAATATCATTTTAGCTGGATCTCCAGGCACAATTCGGATGATGAAAAAGACTGCTATCATTACGCAGCAGATCACTGCCAGCGCCTTTATAAGTGATATCACAAGCCAGTTGTAAGAGTCCTTGCTTCCTCTAGGTTGATTTAACACCTGCTTAAGATTCGTCATTGGCTGATGTGGACATCTTCGAAACGGGCGCTGCCGTTAGGTAGAACAACAAGACCATCAACAGAAGAACGAATACCTTTCAAGACATCTGGATAATAAAGCGGAATATAAGGTACTTCATCAGCAAGTGTCTGCAGCAGTTTAGTATAGATTTGCGCACGAGCATCGCCATCTGCAGTTTTTTGGCCCTCATATAGAAGCTTCGTTACTTCATCATTCGTATAATGCGTCCAATACGATTTGCTGAAGCCTTCCGGATCAGTTTGAAAAGCAATGATCGAGTTCGCTTCCGGGGAATCCGCTTGACCGCTATTAAGCATTGCCGCAAAATCATATGCAAAGAAACGTTCACGGAAAGTAGCAAGCTCAATCGATTCAATCTCAATCTTAATCCCGATTGTTTGACCCGCTGCCTGGATAATTTGTGCTTCTTGTGCTCTTGTACTGTTGCCGGAGGCTACAAGTAATTTGGTAGTGAATCCATTAGGGAAGGCAGATTTAGCAAGCTCCTCCTTGGCTGCCTCAACATTGAAGTTCAGAGCCTTGATTGTATCATTGGAGTTATAAGGAATCGTTGTTGGCAGTAATGAGTTTGCCGTTTGTGCATAACCAAACGTTAATGCTTTGGTCAAGCCTTCACGATCAAGTGCCAGAGCCAGCGCGCGGCGAACATGCACATCCGAGAAATGCTCATCCAGCGTATTAAAGAACAATTGCTCTGTCACCCAACTGCCGTTAGTAATTACTTTAGTGTCAGCTCCATCTTTGATCTCATTGGCATTTTGCAGCGCTAAAGATTCAATAGCATTAACTTCCCCAGCCTTCAGCTGGTTGATCGCTTGGCTATCATCCTCAATCAACTTATAAACAAGCTTATCAATATATGGTTTACCTTCTTGCCAGTAGAATTTGTTCTTAGTGAAGGTCAGATCCCCCGCTGTATCCCATGATTCAACCACAAAGGGTCCCGTTCCAATTGGCTTCTTAAAGAATTCTTCTTCGGAAACTCCACCAAAATTGTTAGGCAAGATGCCATTTGAGAAATTGGATAGCTCTGAGATAAATGGTGTATAAGGCTCTTTAAGTGTAATAACAAGCGTTTTGTTATCCTGCGCCTTAATTGTGCCGACCTTTGCCGATATTGCCAGCGGGCCGCCAACCTTCAAGTGCCGCTCAAGGGAGAATACAGCATCTTCTGCAGTCACATCCGTACCATTTGAAAACTTTACGCCGTCGCGAAGTTCAAAAGTATACGTCAGGCCATCCTCACTGATACTATGTGACTTCGCAAGCCAATCTACAATTTCGCCCTTGCTGTCAAAAGCAACTAACGATTCAAATACTTTGTCGATTGCAAAAGCATTGTTGGACGTAATCTGGTTATGCAAATCCAACGAGGTTACAGATGCAGGCCGACCATAGATGAAGGTTCCTCCTACTGCCGGCTCTGCCGCTTGAGGAGTCTGAGTTGCTGTTGCTGGACTCGCACTTTCCTGCGCATCTTTATTTGAAGCAGCCTTATTATTAGATCCCGAGCATCCTGCAATTACCATCAATAGCAAAACTGCTATCGCCCCCAACAGAACCGGTTTCTTAACAGATACATTAAAATATGACATAATCCGCTCCCCCTATAATTCTTATATGTTTAGTATGAATTGTATTATGGATTAATCAATGTGGTCTGTCAAACAAAATTTAAATCTTAACAATCCGTTAAGTAAATAGATATAAAAAAAAGACCACTGTCGATTACTCAACAGTGGTCTTGCGTGCTTGGCAACGTCCTACTCTCCCAGGACCCTTCGGTCCAAGTACCATCGGCGCTGG
>NZ_JBNNSE010000015.1:0-44104 GCF_050277435.1 Paenibacillus sp. NPDC101420 | reverse complement strand
GCGCCGATGGTACTTGGACCGAAGGGTCCTGGGAGAGTAGGACGTTGCCAAGCACGCAAGACCACTGTTGAGTAATCGACAGTGGTCTTTTTGTTATATTATTGAAGAATTCATTAGGGTTTATTTTGAGATACTACATTAGAGATAGGTGTAAGCATTGGTGATGGGTATGGTGGATTGTATAATTTCACCACTAAATGTCCACTCTGTGCGGACAATAGTCCAATAATTCGCTTACGCGGGAGTCGTTTTTTGAATACCTACTCTGATGATGTAATGTTCTTGACAGTCCAAATGCCCTTTGCTAAGATGGCAATAATATATTTTTGGATAAGCATCTCAAACCTAAATTGAAGATATGAACTTGTTCAACTTCCAGATGTACAGAGTTGTCTGTCGTGAATGGACTTAAAGTCGAAGGTTCTTCTTTTATAAAGTTTGTAGGCGGGTATAATTTAAAAACAACCGAGGAGGAATGACCCAGGTGTGGAAAGATAAGTTTGGTAAAGAAGGTCTGACTTTTGATGATGTGCTGCTGGTTCCGCGTAAATCTGAGGTACTGCCGAAGGAAGTAGATTTGACTACAGTTCTAAGTAAGAATGTGAAGTTGAACATCCCGCTTATGAGTGCAGGTATGGACACAGTCACAGAAGCGGCTATGGCCATTGCTATTGCTCGTGAGGGTGGTATCGGGATTATTCACAAGAATATGCCTGTAGAGCAGCAAGCGGAAGAAGTGGATCGTGTAAAACGTTCCGAGAGCGGAGTTATTACTAACCCATTCTCTCTTTCTGCAGAACATCTGGTATCCGATGCTGAACTGCTGATGGGTAAATATCGTATTTCCGGAGTACCGATTGTAGACAATGACAACAAACTGGTCGGTATTCTGACTAATAGAGATTTACGTTTTATTCATGACTTTAATATTCCAATCAAAGAAGTTATGACACATGAGAATCTTGTGACTGCTGCTGTAGGAACGACACTTCAAGAAGCAGAAGGCATCTTACAACGTCATAAAATTGAGAAATTGCCGCTGGTGGACGAGAATAACGTTCTTAAGGGCCTAATCACAATTAAAGATATCGAGAAGGCGATTCAGTTCCCTAACGGAGCGAAAGATGCACAGGGTCGCTTACTGGTTGGAGCAGCTGTTGGTATCTCTAAAGATACATTTGAGCGTACTGCAGCGTTAGTGAAATCAGGTGTGGATTTGATCGTCGTCGATTCTGCACATGGGCACCACATTAATATTATTGAAGCGGTTCGCCAAATTCGTGAGTTATATCCTGATCTTACAATTGTTGCTGGTAACGTGGCTACAGGTGAAGCAACCCGTGAACTTATTGAAGCTGGAGCTTCTGTAGTTAAAGTAGGTATTGGACCTGGATCTATCTGTACAACACGAGTTATCGCTGGTATCGGTGTTCCGCAGGTTACAGCCATTTATGATTGTGCAACGGTTGCTCGTGAGTACGGAGTTCCTATCATCGCTGACGGTGGAATCAAGTACTCCGGTGAAATCACGAAGGCTATTGCCGCTGGTGCTCATGCAGTAATGATGGGAAGTATGTTTGCGGGTACAGAAGAAAGCCCAGGAGAATCGGAGCTTTATCAAGGCCGTAAATTTAAAGTATATCGTGGTATGGGCAGTATGAGTGCCATGAAACAAGGTAGTAAGGATCGTTATTTCCAGGATGACGATAAGAAGCTTGTTCCTGAAGGAATTGAGGGTCGTATCGCTTTTAAAGGGCCTCTTTCGGATACCGTTCATCAATTGATTGGCGGACTGCGTTCGGGTATGGGCTACTGTGGGACCAAGTCACTCGAAGAACTTCGGAATGACACTTCTTTCATTCGCATCACAAGTGCCGGACTTCGCGAAAGCCATCCACATGATGTGCAAATTACGAAAGAAGCGCCAAACTATTCCGTGTAATGGACTAGAAAGACTATTTTTTGGACAGACAGGACTATTTCGTCCTGTCTGTCTTTTTTTGCGTGTACCCCTGTGTTAGAATAGAACAAGCTATTGATATGAGGTTTAAAGGAGAGTAGTAATCATTGAAGCACAAACAGAAATTTAACGGTAAGCAATTTATGATTAAGACAGTCACAGTAGGTCTACTTTTAAATATGTTAGTTTCCACTCCGCTTCCGGCATTCGCTGAGGAAGGTACGACTACGACAATACAGGCTGGTACTGCAACTAAGACAACTCAGAAAGCAGTAAAGATCCCTTCTGTGGAATCACTGGGTCTAAATTTGAAATCAGCGGTTCTAATAGAACCAACAACAGGTGAAATTCTTCTATCTATGAATGCAGATGAGGCTTTGCCTCCAGCTAGTATGACTAAGATGATGACAGAGTATCTTGTAGCAGAAGCGGTGAAGACTGGACAGCTTTCATGGGATCAAAAAGTCATAGTAGGGGAAAATGCGTCTAAACAGGTTGGATCACGTATTTTTCTAGCGGAAAATGACGAGCATACGGTTGAAGAGCTGTACATAGCAATGGCTGTCGGATCTGCAAATGATGCTACAGTAGCTTTGGCAGAACTAGTTTCCGGATCAGAATTGGAATTCGTAGAGCTAATGAATCAGACTGCCCAGAAGATGGGGATGAAAACTGCCTATTTTGTTAATTCTACTGGATTAGACAAAGCTGACATGCCTAAGAAGTACCGCTCAACTGATAAGAAAGAAAACGTAATGTCAGCGATGGATGCTGCTATTCTTGCCAAATATATCGTTACTGATCATCCTGATTTTAATAGATTTACAACGGTTCAGTCGTATAAGTTCCGTGAACGTGATACCGCACCAATGATTAACTTTAACTGGATGTTGGAAGCTAACAAGAGTATCCAGAATTTTAAGGCTTATGCTTATGAGGGATTGGATGGTTTGAAAACAGGCCATACCGCTAGAGCAAAATATTGTTTTGCAGGTACAGCTGTTCGTGATGGCATGCGTCTGATAAGTGTAGTAATGGGGGCTAATACAGAGCCACACCGTTTTACAGAGACGAAGAAAGTACTTGATTTCGGATTTAATAATTTTGAAATCAAACAGGTCGTGGCCCCTAAAGCAGTGATAGCCGGCAACGAAACCGTGCCAGTTCTTAAAGGGAAAAATAAAAAGGTGTCTGTAGTTACGGATGAAGCTGTTTCGTTTATCGTCCCTAAGGGAACAACCTCCCCTCAAATTAAAACAACTGTTGAAATAAATGATCCAGCAACCTTAGTTGCTCCTATAGAACAATCTGCTAAAGTGGGTAAGGTTACTTATTCCTACCAAGTTGAAGGCATGTCTGATGTTCAGCAGAAGACAGTTAATCTGATTACTGCTGAAGAAGCGGAGAAAGCCGGTTGGTTCAGTTTATTCCTTAGAGCCATTGGAGATTTCTTCGGCGATTTATTTACAGGGATCAAGAACTTGTTCTAATGAATTTAGCATTGAAAATTGCGTTAAATCCGAGTAAGTGGATTGTATATTTCCCTTCATTGGGGTAAAATTACAAGTTAGATTAAGATAGATCATTCGGGGGGCTAGGACATGGAAACTGGAACATCGCGAGTTAAAAGAGGCATGGCAGAAATGCAAAAAGGCGGCGTCATTATGGACGTCATGAATGCAGAACAAGCAAAAATTGCTGAGGCTGCGGGTGCAGTAGCTGTTATGGCATTGGAACGCGTGCCTTCTGATATTCGCGCAGCTGGCGGTGTAGCACGGATGGCCGATCCTACAATTGTAGAAGAAGTTATCAAAGTGGTAAGTATCCCTGTTATGGCTAAGGCTCGTATTGGCCATTACGTAGAAGCAAAGGTTCTGGAATCCTTGGGTGTCGACTATTTGGATGAGAGTGAAGTTCTTACTCCTGCTGATGAAGTCTTCCATATTAATAAACGTGAGTTCACTGTTCCGTTCGTATGTGGAGCTAAAGACTTGGGTGAAGCCTTGAGACGTATTAACGAAGGTGCATCCATGATCCGTACGAAAGGTGAACCAGGAACAGGAAATATTGTTGAAGCAGTGCGTCATATGCGCTTTATCAATAGTCAAATCCGCAAAGTAACTAATTTGTCCAAGGATGAGCTATATAATGAAGCTAAGAACCTGGGAGTTCCTTACGAGCTACTGCTTGAAGTGCATGAGCTTGGTAAGCTGCCGGTTGTTAACTTTGCTGCTGGCGGTGTAGCAACTCCTGCCGATGCTGCCCTGATGATGCATCTAGGTGCGGATGGTGTGTTTGTAGGCTCAGGTATTTTTAAATCGGACAACCCTGAGAAATTTGCCCGTGCGATCGTTGAAGCCACTACACACTATACTGATTACAAACTGATTGCAGAAGTATCTAAGAACCTTGGCGCACCAATGAAGGGGATTGATATTGCAACTCTAACCCCGGCTGAACGTATGTCGGAGCGTGGCCGTTAATAGAGAGAAGGTTGCCGGATGAAAATAGGAGTGCTGGCGCTTCAAGGCGCAGTTACGGAGCATATTGTTAGTATAGAGAAGACCGGAGCAGTGGGCGTACCTATCAAGCGAGTAGAGCAGCTTGAGGAGGTTGATGGCCTAATTATTCCTGGTGGTGAGAGTACAACGATCGGTAAACTGATGCGAAAATATGGTTTCATCGAAGCGATACGTGATTTCTCCAATCAGGGTAAGCCGATTTTTGGAACATGCGCGGGTATGATTATTCTGGCCAAACAAATTGCCGGCGGCGAACCAGGGCATTTGGAGCTAATGGATATTAAGGTGGCTCGGAATGCATTCGGTCGTCAACGGGAAAGCTTTGAATGTGATCTGGAGGTTAAAGGAATTGATGAGCCGGTTCGTGCTGTTTTTATACGTGCACCGCTTATCAACGAGGTAGGCCCGGATGTAGATGTGCTTACAGTCTATAATGATGAGATTGTAACTGCACGGGAGGGTAACCTGCTGGTGTCTTCTTTTCATCCAGAATTGACCGATGATTTCAGACTGCATCAATATTTTGCTGATATGGTAGAGGCTACTAGGCAAGTGCAACAACAGAATCGCATATAAGAACATTCTGACTCTTTCAAAGCTGTAAGCAGCAATTTGAAAGAGTTTAGGCTGTTTTCAGGAGGGAAACTTTGTGTTAGACGTAAAAGTATTACGCAGTGATTACGCTCGAGTTGAACAAGCCTTAGAGAAACGGGGTAAATCACTGGATTTAATTGCTGATTTTCCACAACTTGATCTACGCAGACGTGAATTACTGCAAGAAACAGAAGGTCTTAAGAACCGTCGTAATACGGTATCTGGTGAAGTAGCGAAGAAGAAAAAGAATGGTGAGCCAGCAGATGACCTAATTGCAGAAATGCGTACGGTATCTGACCGAATTAAAGAGCTTGATGACGAAGTGCGTGAATTGGAAGTTCAGATTGCTGAACTTACTATGAGTATTCCGAATATTCCTCATGATTCAGTTCCAGTTGGTAAATCCGAGGATGATAACGTAGAATTGCGTCGCTGGTCGGAGCCAAAGGAATTCGGATTTACTCCGAAATCACATTGGGAGCTTGCGCAGCAGCTCGATATTATTGATTTTGAAGCTGCAGCGAAGGTTACGGGATCTCGGTTTGTTTTTTATAAAGGACTGGGAGCACGCTTAGAGCGGGCGCTTATTAACTTTATGATGGATCTGCACAGTGGTGAGCATAACTATGAAGAAATGCTGCCGCCATACATTGTGAATAAAGACAGCTTGTACGGAACGGGGCAACTTCCTAAGTTTGAGGAAGATCTGTTTAAGTTACGTGATACTGAATACTATTTGATTCCTACAGCGGAAGTACCTGTAACCAACTACTATCGCGAAGAGATTTTGACAGCAGCAGATCTACCTAAGTATCATGTAGCTTACAGCTCTTGTTTCCGTTCTGAGGCGGGTTCAGCTGGCCGTGATACTCGCGGTCTGATCCGTCAGCATCAATTCAACAAGGTAGAGCTGGTGAAGCTTACTACTCCTGAATCCTCTTATGAGGAGTTAGAAAAAATGACAGCAGATGCTGAGCGTGTGCTGCAGCTTCTTGGATTGCCTTATCGCGTACTTGGGCTATGTACAGCTGATATGGGCTTTACATCGGCTAAGACGTACGATTTGGAAGTATGGCTGCCTGAGAGTGGAATGTACCGTGAGATCTCTTCTTGCTCGAATACGGAGGACTTCCAAGCGCGTCGGGCAAATATTCGTTTCCGTAAAGATCCGAAATCCAAACCTGAATTTGTTCATACACTGAACGGATCTGCTTTGGCTGTTGGGCGTACTGTTGCAGCAATTCTTGAGAATTATCAGCAAGAGGATGGTAGTGTTCTGATTCCAGAATGTCTACAACCGTATATGCGCAATGTAAAATCGATCCAACCTAAAACTATTTAAGAAAATAGTTGCTTTTTCTTCGCACCATATGGTACAATTACTAATGCATGTGAAATTTATATGCATTTGGAGAGGTACCGAAGCGGTCATAACGGGGCGGTCTTGAAAACCGTTAGGGTGCAAGCCCACATGGGTTCGAATCCCATCCTCTCCGCCATTCCTTTATGAACTTTAAGAAATAAGCAGATAGAAACCGTCTCCTTTGGAGGCGGTTTTTTTGTTGTGCTTGAACTGGTACAGTTTTAGTTATTGTTTGATGAACCTAGTTCCATTGAGAATAAAAAGATTGATTTCTCCGCAATGTATTAGAGAAGGAGGATGATCATAATTATGGACAGACAATTGGAAGTAGATCAGCATAATCTTGTCTCGGCCTGGCAAGAACGCCTGCCTGCGTTAATGGAGGATGGGGACAGTTTCAATGTACTAGCGGATGATGGTGATCCGAATAGTCTGCTTATTCATTTTAATGCAGCGGGACGTCAAGGGTACTCACTTGATTTTCGTTGCAGGTATGTAGATAGCAGGGAGGTCGCTGTTGATCTGCTTGATGTGGAGCAGAGTGGAATTCATATTGATGAGCATAGTGATGCAGTACAGCTATTAGCACAGCAGTATTCACGACAAATTCACGAATGTGCTCAGGCTCTACAGAATATAACTAATCCTTAGGAGGAATGAACAATGTCAAAGCCAAAAAGTATTCCAGTTCCCGGGGCACAGCCCAACGATGGCCAGCGTAGAAAGGAGCATAATTCTTCTGCACCAGAACCACTTTCTGGCTCTAAAAAGGTGAAGCAGGCTAATCATGTAGACCATCATAATCCGCAAGGATAACAAATAAAAACAATAAGAATTATAAAGAAGTGTTTCTTGATTTTTACAAATAGTTTATGATAAGTGGGGGGAGATTTTTTTACATGGGAGAGGAGAAAAATAATGAACAAAAAATGGGGTTTATCGGCCGCGGCACTGTTGCTTACAGCAGCAGTAATTCTGCCGGGATGTGGAAGTAAACAGGAGGCACCAAAAGAGGCTTTGAAATCAGCCGCTACAAAAGCGACTACGATGTCTTCATATGAGATGAAGAGTAAATTCTCGATCAATGACCTAACCATTGAGACGGCTGATGCTGAATCTGCTGCAATGACCACACAGGTACTCAGCATGCTTAAGAACGCTGATATAACTATTGACGGTGTTTATCAGGCTGATCCAATGCAGACAGAGCTAACTATGGTTCTGAATCTCAAGGGCGATATGAGCATGAGCTTCAATGTCCCTATGGTGATGACCACTGAGAAGTTGTATGTTAAGATTCCATCGATTCCGTTCTTCCCGATTCCGGAGACAATCGTAAATAAGTTTGTAGAGGTGGATCTGAAGGCGTTGGCAGAGCAAGAGGGTGCTGAGTTTAATCCAAGTGCTCTTGATACACAGAAAATGCAAAAGTTCTCTAATGAAGTGATGGACACTGTATTAGCGGAATATGATGAAGGAAAATATTTTAATGAGCTTAGTCCAAAGGAAGCAAATTTACCGGAGGGTGTTGAAGCTAAACAGGTCGTTCAGTTCCAAGTGACGAACGATAATGTTAAAGAAGCAATCACCATCTTTGTGAATAATGCCCTGCCTAAAATCATTGATATTGTGAGCAAGGAAGAATACAAGGATATGCTGCAAATTAATGATGCTGATCTGGCTAAGGCTAAAGAAGAGATCACATCAAGTGAAACTAGAACTGAATTCGATAAGAGTTTGGCGGATCTTGATAAGTATCTTACGATTAATCAGTTCCACTACAATACAGCAATCAATAAAGACGGGTTCCCTGTGTTTCAGGATTTACTGATGGACATTAAAGTAAATGATCCTGAAGATGGCACGAACGTAGCCTTTTCTGTAAATGGAACGGGTCAATATGACAAGATTAACGAGAAGCCAGAGTTTAAGATTGGCATTCCTCAAGGTGATGATGTAATTACAATGGATCAACTAGAGGAGCAATTCGGTAGCGTGGGGACTTATTAATAAGAAGTTACGAGAGAAAGACCCGCATGTTGCGTATGATATACGCCCATGCGGGTCTTTTTTTATTAGAAGAATAAGATTTTTAATCCTGAACGAGTCAGTAGAAAGTTATTTGTGTTCATCCGGCAGCATATCTTCGGCTAATATTGCATAGGTTTGATGATCCTGCCACTGGCCGTTTATTTTGAGATACCGGCGGGCGATACCTTCAGGTTTAAATCCGCTCTTCTCCAGCACCCTCCGAGAAGCCTCGTTATGCAATAAGATGGCTGCTTGAACCCTATGAAGACCTAAGGCTCGAAAAGCGTAGCCGAGAACTAATCCGACCGCAGCGGTCATGTAACCTTTTGCCTGCATCCGATGATCCATTAAATAGCCTAAATCAGCATACTGAGCTACACCTCTTGAGACATTAGATAGCGTGATTTGACCTATTAGTTGTCCATCAAGCAGATAGACACCGAACATATAGGCTTTGTCCTCCAGAGCATCCTCCAGACGCTGATTGATGATCCGTTGTTGGCTCTCCAAAGTGTAGAATTGCTCATCGCGTTTTGGTTCAAATGGTTCATGTGTTAATCGATTATTCAAACGCAGCTCCAGTAAGTTCTCTGTATCCTTTAGCTCTAGAGGAGAAATATAGATACCATGTGAGGTATGATATAAAGTAAGGGTCATTTCAGATCTCTCCTTTTTCTTCTTTCGATGGTTTTTGACGTAAACGACGAAAGAATGAGGTCAGTAGGTCTGCACATTCTTCTTGTAAAATCCCCTGAATCACTTCGGTGCGATGGTTAAAACGCGGTTCTTCAAGCAAATTCATGAGGGTCCCAGCACATCCAGCCTTAGGATCAGGAGTGCCATATACAGTGAGGGGTACTCTTGATTGTACAATCGCTCCCGCACACATAGGACAAGGCTCTAAAGTAACATACAGCTGGCAATCCAGCAGTCGCCATGAGTTCATGACATTGCTGGCCTCACGAATGGCAACCATTTCTGCATGAGCTGTAGAATCCATTGTAGTTTCTCTTAAATTGTATCCACGTCCGATAATTTCACCATGCCGTACGATGACCGCCCCAATGGGAACCTCCCCTAATGCTTCAGCCTTGCGGGCTTCTGCTATCGCCTGCCTCATCCAGTGTTCATGAACCGCTCGCATATCATCTAGCGGTTCACCTGCTTTAATATTCAAGATCATCTTCCCTTCCTTTATATCCATTGTACAACGAACAAATATTCGTTCTTAACAAAATGTGCATAACTCTGTGGATAACCGCCTACTTATGCACATTTTTGTACACATCGTTTTATAATAAAATGTTTATATGTGCATAAGCTGTGGATGGTTTCTTGAAATATAAGAAAGTATAAGTTTCACGCTATACTTTGTCCTTATATTTCGCGCTTAAACGCTTCCCGTCTGTATAAGGACGCCGAAGGCATTTATACTTGTATATTGTAGAGAAAGACCTTTTGAATTTCAATATTCTTGAATTGGAACGCTACATTGAAATGTCTTTTCAAATGTGAGGGCAAAAGGTATGATGTTTATTGTAGGCCCCGCAAGGATTTACCAGTGGATAAGAGGTGAACAAACAGTTTGTCCATAAAGACAAAACTATCTGCTATTATTTTTGGGGCGGTGTTGCTAATTTTAGCACTGAACCTGACATTTAACCTTTATGCCGCCCAAAATAATCTACGGAATGAAAGCATTAATAATATGCAACTAACCGCTATGCAAATGGCCGTTTCTGTAGAACAAAGTAACTATAGCTCTAACTATGTAGAATATCAAATTGCGCATAATTTAAGGATGGCGGCTATCTTTGCCTCCGAAGAGCTGGACCCCGACTATAGGAATGTGACGAATGAAGAACTTAAGGCCCTAACTTCCAAGGTGGGCGTGTCTAATATTTCAATTCTGGTAAAGACTGATAACGATATTGTAATAGCGAGGTCTTCGGTGCCTAGTGATATTGGGGTGTCCACAAAGGACTGGGGGTACTGGTATCTGGCCTTTTTGGAGTTGTTCGATAATCAGGAGGTATCCGTGGGTCAGGGGCAGGCCATGGACCATTTTTGGTCAGGCCCTTTTGATTATTCAACCTACAATCTCGATTTCATTGAAAAGTGGGGATATTACCATGATGAAGAGAGCAACTACATCATAAATCCTGTTATTCTCAATACTGCAGCCAGCGACTATGTCAAGATTACCAATCCCGATCAAATCGCAGCGCAGACTAAAGAAGCTAATCCAGGGATCTTAGAACTCACAGGATTTAACCCGGTAACATTTGGTTCAGCAAGTATGAAGGCTGACGGAACTGACACATTGAATAAGAATCTTGGTAACCGTCCCATTAAGTACGGCACCTATACTTATGGTAATGTGGAGCAGGATAGAACAGCGATGCTATTGGCTCAGGAGAAGCAGAAGCCGGTTACACTGGAGACGAAAGTGCTTGGAAAAAGAGTGCTCAAAAGCTTCATTCCTATCCAATCTCCTGGACTGAAAGCTTATGTGATTGGAGTCGTTTTGGATTACTCCGTGATTTCATCTGTGGTTCATGAACAATTAATTAATAATCTGACAACCTCACTGTTATTACTTACATTATTCTTGTTATGTAGTTACATACTGTCTGGATTTGTTACTCGTCCTATTCAGGCGATACTTGCCAAAGTCAACGATGTAGCCAAAGGGAAATTCGAGCCTCCACTTAAGGTAACTAGCCGGGATGAGTTAGGGCAACTGGCACTACGAATCAACGCTATGACGGCTCATCTCATGCAGCGCACTAATCGACTCAAACAGACACTGGAAGAGAACCGAGCAGTTAAGGAGCATTTGGAATCGGTTATTAATGGAACCTCTGATGCGATACATACGATCGATATGGACGGCCGAATTACTAGTACGAACAGAGCCTTCGAAGAGCTGTATGGATGGAGTGCCAAAGAGGTGCTAGGGAATAAGCCTTACCTTGTGCCTGCGACAGCGCTTAAGCAGGAGGAAGAGCGGCTTGATGCGTTAAAGAGTGGTGCGGTTCTACCACCAATTGAAACCGTAAGACTTAAACGTGATGGAACAATTGTTGAAGTGAGTGTTAGTACCTCAGTGATTCGTGATGAAGACGGGTATCCGCATTCCTTTATTCACGTCTCACGTGATATGACAGAACGTAACCGAATGGAGGAACTGCTTAGACGCTCTGAGAAGCTGACTACAGTTGGCCAATTAGCCGCGGGAGTAGCTCATGAGATTCGTAATCCTCTTACGACGCTAAAAGGATTTCTGCAGCTTCAACAAGAAAAGCAGATTTTGGTTCCCCTCCATATTGAACTGATGTTGTCCGAGCTCGAGCGGATTAATCTGATCGTAAGTGAATTTTTGATTTTGGCTAAGCCTCAAGCTGTTCATTTCCAGGAAAAAGATGTGCGGGATATCCTTGGTGATGTGGTTTCTCTATTAGACAGTCAAGCTCATTTGTTTGGGATTCAGTTTAGTGCGACATTCTCTGAATATCCATCCACCGTACATTGTGAAGTGAACCAGCTAAAGCAGGTGTTTATTAACATCGTCAAAAATGCTATTGAAGCTATGCCTGATGGTGGTGTAATTTCAATGGAGTTAAGAAATACCTTGGATTCTGTCTTCATTCTTATTTCAGATCAAGGCGAAGGAATTCCTAAGGATATGCTGCCTAAGCTGGGCGAGCCCTTCTTCACCAATAAGGAGTCGGGAACAGGCTTAGGGCTAATGATTAGCCAACGTATTATTCAGGCTCATAAGGGTCATTTGGAAATACAAAGTGAAGTGGGTCAAGGGACAACTGTTATGATTAAGCTGCCTGCAGCTGGTACGGATACCCCTTGGCTTAATATTAAGGATGAACGGAGTGAAGGACAACGTGAGAATTAATAAATTCATCAGTGAGACAGGGTACTGTTCACGCCGTGAAGCAGATAAGCTGGTGGAAGGTGGTAGAGTTACGATCAACGGACAACCTGCTGTGCTTGGCAGTCAGGCCGTTCCAGGCGATGATGTGAGAATAGATGGTGTTGCGCTTGAATCATCAAGCCAGACGGTTTACATTGCGTTAAACAAGCCAGTGGGTATCACTTCAACTACAGAGCAGCATATTAAGGGGAATATTGTTGATTTTGTAGGTCATCATGAGCGAATCTTCCCGATTGGGCGACTCGATAAGGATTCAGAAGGATTGATTTTGCTTACCAACGATGGGGACATCGTTAACAAGATTTTAAGGTCCGAAGGTCGGCATGAAAAAGAGTATGTTGTTACTGTAGACAGACCGATCACGCCATCATTTATTACCGGCATGTCCAGCGGCGTAAAGATATTAGGTGAGAAGACGCTACCTTGTGAGGTCACTCGTATTACAGAGCGTGTATTCCGTATTATTTTGACGGAGGGTAAGAATCGTCAGATCCGCCGTATGTGCAGCGCTTTTGGCTACGAGGTTAGAAAGCTTCAACGCATTCGGATTATGAATATTCGTCTAGGGGCATTACAAACAGGAGAATGGCGTGAGCTGTCTGCTGAAGAGAAGCAAGAACTTGGAGCTACACTGAACTACGAACTTCTATAACCTAGAAGAGTCTTTATTTGAATACAATGTATCAAAAAAGAGCTGTTCCATCGGTCTAAGACCTTGGGACAGCTCTTTATGCTTGTAATAGGATAACCATTATTCATCGGAAGGAGCAATACCTGAGAACTCTTTGGTTTCTTGATATTTACGAATAATGGATACTTCAACCCGGCGGTTCTTACTTCGTCCAACAGCTGTAGTATTTTCAGAAATGGGGTGGTATTCCCCGTATCCAATCGCACTAAATTTCCGTGGATTCAGGTTCGTATTTGTTAGCAAAATCTTCATGAACTGAAGGGCGCGATCGGCGCTCAGGTCCCAGTTGGAAGAATAGTCGCTATTAGAGATAGGGATGTTATCGGTATGTCCTTGCACGACTACATCATAATCCGGGAATTGCTGCAGCATAGTTGAGATGGACTTTGCTAATTGCCGAGAATCATCTTTAACTACTGCCTGTCCGGATGCGAACAACGCGTTATCACTTATCGTAATCATAAGTTGGGATTGATTGAGCTTAGTACTGAGTAGATCGGTAAGGCCGTTCTTACTGATATATTGATCAAACTGCTTCTTAAGCTTCTCTAAATCCTCTTGCTCCTTTTGCCGCAGCTTAGCCATTTCTGTTTGTTCATTTTTCTTGGTTACTGATTTATCCATTTGATCATTTTTTCCTAAATCCTCTTGACTCTTAGATGGCATTGCCGCCCGTTCTTCAAGAACACCTGTACCGCCATTAAGAGCGGAACTGAAGGCTTGACTCATCTCTTCGAATTTTTTGGCATCCGTTGCACTCATAGAATACATTACGATGAACAAGGCTACCAGAAGGGTCATAAGATCAGAATAAGGCAGTAGCCACGATTCATCGGCGTGTTCTTCATGCTCTTCGTGTCGTCTAGTCTTTTTGCTCACCCGATCCACTCTCCTTCTCATCATTTAACTTAGCTCGTTCCGAAGGTGTCAGGAAGACAGCAAGCTTCTGATTGATGGCAATAGTGGATACACCGGATTGTATGGACAAAAGACCTTCGACCATCATCATTCGAACTTCAATTTCACGTTTGGAAAGTCGTTTCAGCTTATTGGCAATAGGATGCCATAATACGTAACCTGTAAAGATACCGAGTAGTGTTGCGATGAAGGCAGCCCCGATTGCTGCAGCCAATTTGTTCATATCACTCATATCAGCCAGAGCGGCGATAAGTCCGATAACGGCCCCGAGTACGCCAAGTGTAGGAGCATACATACCTGCTTGTGAGAAAATGAGTGCGCCTGCTTTATGTCTATCCTCTGTGGCGTGGATGTCCTCCATGAGAACATCGCGGACAAAATCCTGATCATTTCCATCAATAATCATCCGCATGCCATTTCTGAGGAAGTTATCTTCTATTTCATCGACTTTCGACTCAAGAGCCAGCAGACCTTCACGCCGTGTAATAGAAGCCCACTCCATGAACATAGTAATTAATTCGGGTTTACTGATTAATTTCTTTTTGACAAAAATCATTTTAAACAGACTTGGAATCTTCTTGACCTCCGAGAACGGAAAGGCCATAAAGATGGAAGCTGCCGTACCCACTAAGATAATAACGTAAGCAGCAGGTGTGGCTAAAGCGTGAAGAGGAGCGTGCTTGAGGATCATACCCCAAATAACTGCAACTAGACCAAAAATTAAACCAAGTATTGTTGAAATTTCCATTATGCACCTCGTCCATGAGATTATAAGATGTGTTCCGACAAAGCCGCGTATATCATCCTTGAAACAGCGGCAAGGCACTCTGTTCGAAACCGAATAACGTATATTCTTATTTATCGACATCATTCCGTTTTTTGTGAAGTCATTTTTTCGGCTATAATGGATAAGGTAAGTAATTATTCATCTGTGGAGAAAACGGAGTGATACATGTGGGCGTAAAGCATGGTAGAGATTACGGTGAAATCCTAACGGATTTGACTGAGGCTGTCGGAAGAATTTCCGATGGGTACTTATTTTTTGAAATGGATCCAGAAGAGTGGCAAGAATTGCCGCAGGAATCCAAGATGGAGGTATGGGAGGCACTGGCTGAGGATCTTTTCTTCGCGCTGGGTAATGAACCTATGATTGAGGTGGGGAGCGGCGTTATCATCTACGATAAGGACACGCACCGCATTAATATTTTAGTCGGAGAAGAGGATTTAGCCTCTGTTGTTTTGATTTAAGAAGAGGGGGCGGCGGGGCGTAATTTGCCCGTAGTTAGTAGCCCGTGTTAAAATTGGTGTAGCCGAGTTATAATCGCTGGGATTCTTGAATACATTTAATCGAAAATATTGCCTTTATCCTGGCACATCCCTTGGACCTCAGAAGCTAAGGGATGTTTTGTTTAACGAATATGACGAGTAAAGGGACCTGCGGATTTTACTGCAATTTTTAGTAAGGGAGGAAACGAATTGTTATTTACGGAAGAAGAACTGCGTGAGCAGATCAGCAAGCTGGAAGGTTGGAAGCTGGAAGAGAATACCATGGTGCGAAAATATATGTTCAGCCAATATATGAAGGGTATTGCTTTCGTTGATGAAGTAGCCACCATTTCAGAAGCCTTTGATCACCATCCACATATTACGATTGATTATAAGACAGTGACTTTACGACTGAAATCAAATGAGGAAGACGGTATTACAGCTCTAGATATTCGAGAGGCACATGAATTTAATGAAGCCTTTGAGAAAAATCGTTAGTGTCACCCAAACTCATAAATAAACGCCCGTGCGCAGATAGTGAACTATCTTCCGGCACGGGCGTTTTTAGTTGCTTAGGTAGTAGTTACTGTTACTTTTTCTCTGAGAGCCAGAGGGCGACGTTTGCAATCTCCTCAGGGGCTAGCTTTTCTTTAAAGGAAGGCATTTGACCGCGTCCTTTAGTGACGATACTGTAGATTTCTTCAGCATCATGCTGACCGCCTTCATTTTGAAGACTGGGTCCAACTCCACCTTGAAGCTGATCGCCGTGACAGGTGATACAGCTGGCTTTCACGGTTGCTTCGGCCTTTGCCGCATCCAATTGGACTTCCGGCATCGTCGGCTTATTCTGTTCAGCTACCTCTTCTTTACCTGGAAGTGTAAACATAAGTACTACCGCAAAGGCACAGGCGGCAAAAAACAAACCGCTCATGATCCATTTCTGCATCCCAGTTCGTCCCTTCTATGTAAGCTGCTCCCTACATTATAGCTCAAGGTGAAGCGTTATCATAGGGTTTGTGACAAAAAAATGAACGATAATGCCATCAAATCATTGAAAAATATGGAATTTAATATTATTTATCATAGACCATGCAATAAAAAGGTTTGTTTCCTGTGGGGGTTAGGCGTTCATACGTATCGGTAATCGTAAATCCACACTTTTGGTAAGTTCGGATCGCCCGCTGGTTCCAGGTCAAAACCTCTAGATCAATCTCACGCTCAGGATAACGAAGCAAGGCTGCTTGCACGATTGCATCCATGAATATTTTTCCTAGACCTTGACCGCATAGATCAGGGCGCATACCAATCCCCAAGCGAACAACACCTTCCATTGGAAACAACTGCGCGAATCCACACAAAATCCCTTGCCCATTTAGTATGGAGACATATTGCTCATTCCGTAGCTGAGGGTCACCGAACTCGATTCCAAGAGCCTGCATTTGCTCCCACGGCATCCAGCCGTAAATATTATAAGGGGCAGTGTAATCCCAGTTGCAAATCTCTTCCGCGTGACTGGTCTCCATAGGCGCTACATGAAAAGTAACAGAGGGATTTATCATAAGGTCAAGGACCTCCTTTCACGGGGGGACTTTAAATGTCTTATATTTCTAGCTTTAAATACTTATGGTCCTTATAAGGACATCGAAGGCGTTTATGCTTGTAACTAATTATATACAAAAAGAGGCATGGTCGACTCAGAAATTTATGAGGATTATTGTTTTACAAATTCTGAGAGGGGTAAATACTAAATAAGACAAAAAACAAGCTCCTCCCCAAGAATCAACATCTTGGAAAAGAGCCTATGTACGATTTACTTATTGAACATCATCATTATCTTCTGTCTCAGAAGCAACAGAATGATAAGCATCTGTGCTCATAATTCGTTTAGCACCGATGTAGCGTTTCACGTAGTAGCTATCACTCAGGGAGCTAATCGTTACACCGCGGGAGGAAGATGCGTGTGCAAACTTGCCTTCACCGACATAAATACCGACATGGGAGACACCCTTACCACTTGTATTGAAGAATACAAGATCTCCAGATCTTAAATCATCTTGGGAGATAGCAGTACCCATTTGATACTGGGAACCTGATTGGTGTGGTAGGTTTATACCAATTTTATCAAATACATACATTGTAAATCCGGAGCAATCAAATCCATTTGTGGAGATGCCGCCGGATACGTACTTAGTTCCGATGGTCTTGTCGATCACTTTATCCATTTTGGAATCCGCGAAAGCGCTTCCTGCTCCGATGGTGAAAATAATGGAAAAGCTAAGTACTGCTGCTGCTAGCTTCTTCTTCAAAAGTTTATACCCCTTCCGGATGCCTACGAGGTTAGCTTAAGGGTTCGGTTGAAGGTCCCCTATGACCCCTCTAAAAATGGAGGTCAATTCACCCAAAGTTGGTTCCCCCGTTTTCCTAATAGTTAGGAAACTCGGCTGATACTGTTGATTAGGAATAGCTTGTAATCAATACATGACAAAACCTTTGTAAATAACAACTTAATGATTACAAAAATGTTACTAAAATCTTACTGCAGTTATTGTAACAAACAGAGTGCCGCTTGGCAATCGTTTTTAACATAATCATGCAGAAAAATTCGTTTTTTTAAAGACAAAATGTATATGTAAGCGATAATATTAAACTAATTTTTATATTTATTGAAATTTTTATCAAATAAAAGTGTTTAAAGTCCGTTCAAGAGGTGTAAAGAATATAATAAGGCAAAAGAAAACCTGGATTCGATTAAGTCAATAATCAAACCCAGGTCTATATAATGTAATTGTGAGGTTATAGTTGTGGGGAAGTATTAATCGTAGGCTATAGCTTGATATGAGGAAGTACTCATTACTCTTTTAGCACCAACGTAGCGATTGGCCCAGTAGGATTGGCTAAGTGAAGTGATGGTCACGCCATATGAAGATGATGATTGTGCGAATTTTCCGTTTCCAACATAAATGCCGACATGGGATACGCCGTTGCCCAATGTGTTAAAGAAAACTAGGTCACCTGAACGTAATTTACTTTTAGCTACAGGAGTTCCGACATTATATTGAGCTTTTGAAGTACGGGGCAAAGAAAGACCCACCTTCTTGAATACATACGTAGTAAATCCAGAACAGTCAAACCCGGCAGTGCTAGTGCCTCCGGTTTTATAGGCAACTCCAATTGTCTTTGAAATAACACTGTCCATCTTAGAATCTGCAAAGGCACTTCCTCCACCAATAGAGAACGCCATCACAAGTCCTAGCGCCGCAGCGACGCATGCTTTTCTTAAATTCTTCAAAAAAATTGTACCCCTTCCAATGCCTGTGAGGTTAGCTTAAGGATTCGGTAGAAGGTTCCCCTATGATCACTGCAAAGCGAGATCAATTCACCCAAAATATGGTTCCCCCACTTCCCGGTGCAAGGAATTCGGCGTTTTATGCACCAGATAGTGAATTATCGACATGACTACGACAAATACATGAAGTTATGTAGAAATCGTTTCAAATGATTACAAACTTGTTACCAATGGAACAGGACTTATTGTAACAAAGTCTTTACGATTTTGCAAATCCTCATAATTTGTCTATAACGCGAAAGAGTCCCAGCTCCTGATTTAGGAACCGGGACTCTTATATTATGTTCTGTAAAGCTTCAAATTATTGTGGAAATGCTTTACTGTGCCATAGATGATATTGAGCTGAAATTCCCCACATTTTGAAGAGTGTTGAGGGCAGTGATGAAAGTTGACGAATAAGAAGTGCTGGTAGGCCAGGACAGAAGATACCCGTTATTCCGCACACTAGCAAAAGGATCAGGCCTGCTGCACCAAGTATGGTTGAAATTCCTATTGCCGGAATCAGCGACTTCAAGCAAATGAATAAGGAGGAGAACATCCCCGTGCCGCTGGTATACCCAAACTGCATATATAGAAGGAACAGGCGCACGATAAAGATGTATATAAGCCATGCCAATACGTATGGAACTAGATGAAGTAACAAAGAGTAGTTCAGAAAGGAGGACAAGAATAGCCCGTACATTTTTGGAGCAAGCCAGTATAACGGAAGTAGAGCCAGCGCCCATTCGATTAGACTGAAGATAAACACTGGAAATCCATAAAGCTTCATACCTGGAAAAAAGAACAGGCCACGCTCTCCTTTTCGCTCCTGATGGAGTTCATGCAGTAATCCTGCCCTTATGAAGGGGGAGAGTAGCAGTCGTAAGACAACAAGCCCTAGGAACATCCATAACCAAGTACGTATCGCAGGATCTGTGTTCAAGTTGAACTGCCCTTCGACATAATAGAGTAGTCTGCCCATTCCGCTGCCTCCAGCGTCTTTATCTGGATAACGCAGTAGAATTGGAACGATAGCAGACCGGATGAAGCCGTACATAAAGTAGCCCCAGAGCAGTCGGTAGATGAAGAGCAGAATCAGAATATAAAATTGCTCCTTCATGCTTTGCCAGCCGCGGGTTATCGATGTTCTCACAATCATTCACCTCACCAGACAAGAGTTCCGAGCACGGTTTCAACTAGTTTAGTTACACTTAATGTCCAGCGGGAGAGCGTTTTCGGCTCTATTTCCGCCAGTCTGAAGTTATTAAGATGCTTGTTTTCTAACAGAATGGTATGCTCAGGATCAACCTCAGCAGAGAGAAGAAGCTTATCGCTTAACAATTGGAATGTAGTCTCTGCTCCTTCACCGCTCCAGACCCGCTCTGTAGCAGAGCCATCGGCGAATGTGAATTTAATGGGAACGTCAACGTAATGGCTCCCTTTGTTTGTAATCTTTACTATGGATTCATAGCTCTGAGCATCGCTGTTGCCATTCTTTTTAATCGTAATCGTATCTACTGAGAAATCAGGAGCACCACCACCATAAATATAATCTTCGAAATAAGGCTGCCATGATTTTTTGGTTACCTTCTCAACGACTTTTTGAAAATCAGACGTAGTGGGGTGCTGGAAACGGAATTTACGTGCGTAAGTGGACATGATGCTGTTCATTGCCTTAGTGCCTACTTGGCGCTCAATATCCTTAAGTACTAGCTTTCCGCGAATATACACATTCCGGCTATAGGATTCTGCCCCGGCATATTTCCATGTTTCTAAATTTAGCGGCTCTGATTTGGTCACCAAGCTGGACTGAAGAGGGAGATTCGTTTTGATGCCATATTCTTGCTCCATGAGTCTGTCTTCAGCATAAGAAGTGAAGCTTTCATCTAGCCAAGCCTCTTCGAATTCATTGCTGGCTACCATGCCGTAAAAGTATTGATGGCCAATTTCATGAACGACGGTTCTTTCAAGTGAGGTGTCAGGAGAAGAGTCTGTGGCTCCAAATGCTGTAATGAGTGTTGGATACTCCATTCCTCCAGCCCCATTCCCCTCCTTAGGCGGAACGATAATAGACAGAGTCGAGTAGGGATAAGGACCATACCATTTGCTGAAGTAGGTCAGAGCTGCCTTAGCGGCCTGAAGGTATCGTTCCTTTAAGTCTTTGTGTAATGGATCGAGATACACCTTAATCCGTACACCAGGCACTTCTGGCGTAGAGAAGGCTTCTTCGGCTACTGTAAAATCAGGGGATGCCGCCCACGCAAAGTCATGGACATCGTCAGCGTAGAACTGATATATTTTTTGATCTTGCTTTAGCTTGGCATTCTTCACAGGAAATCCGGTCGCAGCTACCGTGTAATCGGAAGGAACCGCAATCGTTACATTAAAGATGCCAAAATCGCTGTAAAACTCAGAGGTGCCGTGATACTGATGCAAATCCCAGCCTTCCTCCTTAACCCCACGTGTGCCCATAGGCTCGTATACACTAAGTTTAGGGAACCATTGCCCAGCCATCACGAAATTGCCTGATGCGCCCATACGGGCAAATATTTTGGGGAGCTGGACCTCGTACTGGAGTTTAAGCGTGACACTTTCTCCACCATTAACCGGCTGTGGGAGATGCACCTTTAGGAGTGTCTTATCGTTGACGTTACCATCATCGGGTTGTACAAATTGCACTCTTTGCATTAGTGATGTTCCTTCTGTTGTGCGCAAATCGGTTAAAGTCATACTTCCGAAGCCGTTCTCTGGCATGGTGTCACCTCTGAGCGTTCCCCCGGACTCCTTCATAAAGGTAGTATCTGGTGAAGCAAAAGCATTTGGATACATATGAAAATATAGATCACTTACCGGTTTTACACCGGGGTGTGTCCAGGTTACCGTCTCAGAAGCGATTAAGGTTTCTGTATCAGGAACAAGCTGAACATCGATGTGATACTCGACAACTCGTTGACTTAATGCCTCTTCTGCTGGAACGGGGGCGCTTTCAGGCAGTGTCTGTTGTGGTGCAGCTGCAGGAGCTGTGCCGCTTGAGGACTTGGCCTCTTTTGAAACAAAGCTAGTAACAGAAGATGTGGAGTTATCCCCCGAATAGACCCATATGCCTCCTAATAGCACGAGGGTGGCCAGGGTCGCAAAGATGATGATGTACCTTAATGACAGTGACTTCATAGTGTGATTCCTCCCGTGACAAGCATCTACGGGATGTATATGTTTGCAATCGCCGCATTATTAGCTAAAATTAAATTATTCGTAAGAGGAAGGGTGTGCACTCGTGGACAACATACAACCGGAGGGCAAGAAACAGATTGCCTTAAATATTGTGAATGCCAAAAGTAAACATAAAGGCTTTGGAGCGGGCTCTATAGAGCTCAATAACGTATCGCCTGTCATTATTGATGGCGGTGAAGCAGTCATTGATATTGGTGCCATGCATGCCAAGAGTAAGGTTGAAAAGGGGATTAAATTCTCCATGAACCGTGAAGATGTACCTAATGGTAGACAGGTTTGGGTAGTATGGGTAGCAGTGGACCGTACACAGGATAGTCAATTCTATGGTGGAATAACGGCCTGCGAAATGTGGATCGATACGGAAGCACGTCGCGGTTGGAAAATTCTCGCCGAGCATGTCAATAAGTTGGATGCTGCTCTAAAACGTAAAATCGATGTGGGAGGGCTTGGCGCAGTTGAAAAAGCTGCCCTCAAATCCCTCTTGATCTCTCATAATGAGGCATGGTGGACTGCGTCCTCCGATGAGCTTAAGGCTGCACTGACCGAGTAGGAACGAATTATCCGGTCAAGGTTACCTGATACAGAAAAAAGGCTTCGACATCCTGAAATAGGAGAGTCGAAGCCTTTTTGAATTGAACACAATGAATTAGTTTACGATTTGCCTGCCGTACTAAGTTTGCGTTTGAGTTGACTTACTCTGGCTTGACTGATCCCAAGAATTTCAGCAAGCTCTTTCTGATTGGCATATGGATGTTCTTCTATGGCCCGCTCCAGGCGTTGGCACATATCCTCTGTCTTCGTCTTCCGGATCGTGCTGCTGTGTTCTGACACTTCGCCTGCAAAATCTTGGCGCGCCTCAGGCACTTGAGACATGCGTTCAGGGTCGGCAATTTCTTTTAGACAGCTACTGCAAATAAATTGCTCTTTATAGTAGGTGACATGGTCGTGGCTTCTGCAAAACGTACATTCTGTCGAGGTGTACTTCCTGAGTATGATGGTGTTATCGTTTAATATAAAAAATTCGATAGGATCACCAATGTCGATATTACGAGTCATACGGATTTCTGCGGGAACCACAATTCTCCCAAGACTGTCTAAACTCCGGATCATGCCTGTATCCTTCATCCCATGTCCCTCATTTACATCTTTATATTTTGGTTGCTACTAACTATTATAGCAGTAATTGTGAGTTAAGAGAATGGGGTGAATATAATTAATGAAGCGGTTACATCCTTTGTGGGAGAAGTGAAAATCGAGTTTGGCCATCTTATGGATTCTACAATAAATAAGTAATAAAAAAGAAAAACCTCTTCAATTAATGAAGAGGTTAATTCAACCACCAGCGTTTAATATTGTTCCACAGGGAACGACTTTCTTCAGCAGGATCTACTTTGCTTTGTACATCATCGACAGCGGGAACTTTGCCATGTTGATCACAGTATTCGGTGGGCTCAGTTCCACTAATGAAAGTCTCCAGTTCTTTTTCGGGACAGGCTGCTGTAGCTAGCTTACCGGATTGCGGATTGATGTATACACTGACTACGCCATCTGGAATGGGAAAAATCTTAGGCGGGATATTTTCCAACGCTTTTTCAGTAAACTCCGCGAAAATTGGAGCTGCCCGTCGGCCATCGGTAGTTGTGATGTCGCGCCCCTTGTCATATCCAACCCAAACTGCAGTGGACAGCTCGGGGGTGAAGCCTACCATCCAGCCGTCTGTATCCGTAGTTCCAGTCTTGCCGGCTACCGGACGTTTGATTATAGAAGCTACACGGTTTCCTGTCCCCCCAGTCTCAAATACTCCCTCCATTAAACGGGTCAACACATAGGCGGCAGAAGGCTCTACAATGGCTTCACCCTTTGGCTGTGGTGCTTCATACAGCACCATACCATTGGAATCCGTTATTTTTAGAATGGCTGTGGTTGGCATTTTCTGACCACTGTTTCCAATAACAGCGAATGCCGCAGCCATTTCTAGCGGACTGATCGGTGAGGTACCGAGTGCCAGTGACGGCACGCTTTGAAGCGGACTATCAATGCCCATCTTGCCTGCCATCTCGCTCACCTTATCTGCGCCGATCTTCATGATCGTATTCACAGCATAGATATTGTCGGATGCTGCAATGGCTTGTCGCATATTGATTTCGCCCAGATACTTATCCCCGAAGTTCCGAGGCTGGTAGGTTTTGCGATTGTTATCATAATGGAACATCGTTGGCTGGCTTTTGAAAACGGAAAGACTAGTCATCTCTTTAGAAGAGAGTGCTGCTAAATACATGATCGGCTTAAAGGACGAGCCAGGCTGACGTGTGGTGGCTAGAGCATGATTGTATTGGTTGGTACGATAATTTTTTCCGCCGACCATAGCTTTAATGTAGCCAGTGCGAGGATCGATGGAAACAAGGGCGGTCTCCAGATCACTCTTTTGATCCATCTCTTTGTCGACTGCTTGTTCTGCGGCATGCTGCATGTCAGGGTCCAGGGTGGTGTAAACATTTAGTCCCCCTTGTTCCAACTCATCACTGCTGATGTTAAGAGATTCTGTGGCCAGATTGCGAATATAATCTCTGAAATAGGGTGCAACCACAGTTGTATCCTTCTGGCCTTGTGGTTTTAAGTTCAAGTCCTCCTGAACAGCTTGTCCCGCTTCTTCTTGTGTGATTTCTCCTAAATTAGCCATGACAGTCAAAATGATTTTTTGTCGTTTTTTAGCGTTGTCTAAATGATTGTACGGCGAATAATAGGTTGGTCCTTTTGGAATCCCAGCTAGCATGGTACTCTCTGCCAAGTCTAAGTCTGCTGCAGATTTACCAAAATACATTTGAGAGGCTGCTTCAATGCCATAGGCACCATGGCCATAGTAGATGTTATTTAAATACATGTTCAAGATTTCATCTTTGCTGTATTTCATCTCGAGCTGCATCGTATACAAGGCTTCTTTAGCTTTACGCGTCCACGTCTTCTCGTGGGATAGATAAAGATTTCTCGCGAGCTGCTGAGTTAGCGTGCTAGCCCCCTGCGTTCGGTTTCCCTCTTCCAGATTGACGAGCACTGCCCGAGCCATCCCCTTCATGTCAAATCCGGAATGCTCGTAAAACTTACGGTCCTCGACGGCTAGTGTGGCTTCAATGAGCAGGGGAGAAATTTGACTTAATTTGACCGGTTCACGGCTACGCCCGTCTGAGGTAAAGGTGGCAAGAATATTGCCTCTGGAGTCGAGTAGCTTGGAGCGCACATCGTCGCCAATGGGAGGGAGATCTTTTTGGTATAGGTAACCGAGCAGAGCTCCCGTGGTCAGTAGAAACAATATAATCATGGCTACCAGCAGCCGGAATAAACGGCGGAAGCGGCTTTTTCGTTTGGGTGGACTCGTTGATTCACGTGACATGACACCAGACTCCCTTCTCCTTGTATTATGGGAAAGGAACTGGAAGGATATTCATTGTATAACTAGGTGATCTGTTAAAGGGACTATCACCGGAGGAGATTTAAACAGGAGATGACAAACTGTTTCCATTTTGTGACTATTCAATGGTGGATCATGCGTGCTTCAGGAGGTATAAAAGAGTAGAGATTGAAAGCGAGGGTATATATACAATAGGAGGTGTCATTATGAACTGGACGAAAAAGATTCACAGATCGACAATAACCGCCCTTTCGGCGACGCTAATAATGGTTTCAGGCTGGGGTGCATCAGCTTCTTCTGTACATGCTGCGGCATCGGCTACACCAGCGGCGTGCGGCACTGGAGATCATGGGCTACTACAGTCTCTGCAAAACAAGCATTCAGGAGACGTATCCACACCGCTTACCTTTTCTGATGTTCAGTTTCTGAATGGAGATATCGGACGGGCAGCAGGCAATGGATTTATGATTGGTACTTCTGATGGAGGCTGCAATTTTCAAGAAATTTATGAAGGGCAATGGAGCTTTAAACAGATTGATTTTCCCGATAACGTGCATGGTTTTGCCCTTGCTTCTGTAGAAGACGGTCAAGCTCGATATTTAATCAGTACCTCTAATGGCGGCTCAGAATGGAAAAGACTTTCGAATAAAGCTGTTAGCTTTGAAAGAATCGATTTTTTCGACAGTAAGATTGGTTTCGGGTATAACAGGGCATCAACGTATTACACCAAGGACGGGGGACTTAGCTGGAGTAAGATTTCAACCCCATCCAATACACGTGGTGCTTATTTCAGTGATCGTAATACCGGCTGGGCTGTTGTAACTGTGCCTGGAACCGGCTACCGAATAATGAAGACTACAGATGGTGGGAAAACTTGGAGTTTATCGTTGAAGGCAGCCTTTTCTGATCCTGAGTATGGCCAAATCACCGCGAAGGGAGATCAAGTTGATGTGGTTCTCTTTGGCGGCTCAGGGATGAGTCAAACCTCATACTCCCTATATACAAGTACGAATAAGGGGAAAAGCTGGAATAGAGTGATCGCCCAGGAAACTGCTGGGGGTGGACCTTCCCCGGGTAGTGGAAAAGCTGTAGTAAATAAAGGGCCTGCGTCTGGCAGACCGGGAAATTTGGAGCTGATAGGGAACAATACGACCTTCTTGGTGGGTTATTCCGACGCAGCAGAAAAAGTAGCGGTAGGACGCACATATAACGGTGGCAAGCAGTGGACCAATCTTCCGGCGATTGCTGGGTATGCAGGAGTAATCTCGTTCACTAGTAATAAAGAAGGCTGGCTAGCCGTTCGCGAACGCGATTATTCATCGTTATATGTAACTAAAGATGGCGGCGCTTCTTGGCAACTTAGATTTTCGTTGAAAATTTTGTCCTTGTAACAGGCGGGTTAGTAAAGGTAGCGAGCATAGCTTTTAGTTTTCTAAACGGTTCCTAAGGGAACCGTTTTTTTTGTGATTATGAAGTTGGTTGCACTTGTGTACAGTTTTACTACATGTTCCAAGTGTGCTTTTATCCATTAATATGGTAAAATTTTATGAGCTAAGCTAGATCTACTGGATTCTGAGATTGAAATGCTTCTTTGAACTGGATATAGTGTACAATGGGAAAGCGAATAGGCCTTTGAATGAATATAAAAATGTTTAAGTTTTACGACAGGCGTTTTTCTTATGCAAATTGCAGAGGCTTGCAGAATGGAGGAACGTGTGATGCCCGAACTACAGTCTAACAAATATGACGTCTCTATTACGCTCGTGAGCCTTCAAGATGGTCAGCGGAATGTTATGAAAGCGAATGGAGAGGTAGTATCCAAAGGACCGCATCTATATATTCAATATGAAGAGTTAGAGCAAGGCCCTCGAGGAGAGGAAATTTCTGTTCGTACAACAATAAAGATTGCAGGCAATCAGCTAAAGTTAATCCGCCACGGTGGGATACAGTCGGAACAGAGCTTTCAATCCGGACGGCGTCTGCCGGGATTCTATCGTTCACCATATACACAGTTTAATCTTTCTACAGAAACGAACAAGCTGGACGTGGTGCGCGAAGGGCGCTCCCTAACGGTTGCATGGGAATATGATTTGTACGTATACGAGGAATTGTCAGGAAAGTTTGCTATTAGTTTGCATATACAGGAGGAACCGAAATTATGACACAGAGAAAGAATCCGTTGGAGCTAGTGAATGAACGGGTAAAAGAAGCCGTTGCCGATGCAATTGTAAATGCAGGAATTGTTGCACCGGAAGAGGTTCCGGATATCGTACTGGAAGTACCAAGAGATAAGGCACACGGTGATTTGGCTACGAACGCTGCTATGCAGCTGACCAAAATCGCAAAACGTAACCCGCGCCAGATTGCTGAGGCAATTATAGAACATTTGGATACAAGCAGCGCTTCTATTGAAAAAGCTGAGATTGCCGGACCAGGCTTTATTAACTTTACGTTGTCCAAGAATTATTTGTACCCAATTATCAGCCTTGTTGCTGAGCAGGGTGATGATTATGGCCGTATTAACATCGGTCAAGGTCAGAAGGTTGAAATGGAGTTCGTCAGCGCTAATCCAACGGGTAGCCTTCATTTAGGACATGCTCGTGGTGCTGCTGTCGGCGATGCGCTTTGCAACGTACTCGATTATGCAGGCTATCAGGTGACACGGGAATATTATATTAATGATGCCGGTAACCAGGTGGTCAACCTGTGCAAATCCATTGAAACTCGTTACCTGCAGGAGCTGGGCCAAGAAGCAGAAATG
Source organism: Paenibacillus sp. NPDC101420 (assembly GCF_050277435.1). Taxonomy (NCBI): domain Bacteria; kingdom Bacillati; phylum Bacillota; class Bacilli; order Caryophanales; family Paenibacillaceae; genus Paenibacillus; species Paenibacillus sp. NPDC101420. The sequence continues at coordinate 16,084 of NZ_JBNNSE010000015.1, read as the reverse complement.
CCTGAAGACGGTTACCATGGCGAGGATATTAAGGGATTTGCTAAAGAGCTTGTGGCTGAAAAGGGTGATACACTACTCGAAATGAGCCCGAGTGACCGCGCAGCTTTTTTCCGGACTTATGGACTTAATAAAGAGCTCGATAAAATCAAACGTGATTTGGGACTATTCCGCGTAAACTTCGATATCTGGTTCAGTGAGACTTCCCTGTACGAGAACGGAGAAGTGTTACGCTCGCTAGACGAGCTTCGTGATCGTGGAGAAGTTTATGAGCAGGATGGGGCAACCTGGCTGCAAACGACTAAGTATGGCGATGATAAAGACCGCGTTCTGATTAAGAACGATGGCACATACACCTACCTTACACCGGACATTGCATATCACAGCGATAAGTATGGCCGTGGTTACGATAAAATGATCAACATTTGGGGTGCGGATCATCATGGCTATATTCCGCGGATGAAAGCGGCGATGTCAGCACTTGGCAATGATCCTGAGAAGCTAGTGGTTCTGATTGCTCAGATGGTCAGCCTGTTCCAGAATGGTGAAAAGGTTAAAATGTCGAAACGTACCGGCAAAGCGGTTACGATGGAAGATTTGATGGAAGAAGTAGGAATCGATGCGATTCGTTATTTCTTCACCATGCGTAGCATGGATTCCCATCTCGATTTCGATATGGACTTGGCGATCTCTACTTCTAATGAGAACCCTGTATTCTACGTTCAATATGCGCATGCGCGTATCTGCAGCATCTTCCGTCAGGCAGAGGAGCAAGGGATCTCCATTCCTGATTACGCTGAGATTGACTTCTCCAAGCTGACAGCAGTGCATGAATATGACCTGCTGCGCAAAATTGGTGAGCTCCCAGCAGAAATTGCTGTTGCGGCTGAAGGTTATGCTCCACATCGCCTCATCCGTTATGTATATGAGCTGGCTGCGATGTTCCACAGTTATTACAAAGCTGAACGTGTAATCACTGAGGATGCCGCTCAAACCGTGGCACGACTTGCACTGCTTGGTGCTGCGCGTACCACCATTGCTAATGTCCTGCGTCTTGTTGGTGTTTCCGCACCGGATCGCATGTAATTCAACATCAAACGACAAAAAATCCGCCTTCCGGTTCCCTGGGAGGCGGATTCTATTTTGTGCCGTTCTTCGCACCGGCACAAGCTGCGCTCACGTCAGAGTGACCCACCCGGTGCCCGGGCAGGGTCTATACGTTCGCGGATACCGCCCGCTTGGCCCTCACTCCTGCTTTCAGCAGGCGTAGGGCATCGGCAGCACCGCCGCCAAGGGATGCGCGTCGCTGCCCCTTGCGCAGCCGCACCGGGGACGCGGTGCGGCGCAAGAGCAGCTTCAGCTCCCTTGGCGAGAGCCCCGGTCGCACCGAGAGCAGCAGTGCAGCGGCTCCCGTGACATGAGAGGTCGCCATGGAGGTGCCGCTCATCTCTTTGTAGCCCTCCTTCAGCCAACAGGAGGTCACGCCTTCGCCGGGACCATAGACATCGATATAAGAACCGCGGTTGCTGAAGCCGGCAACACGATGTCTTTTATCGATGGCGCCCACGGCAATCGTCTCAGGATAACGTGCGGGATAGTCCCCGCCACGTTTGCCGTCATTGCCGGAGGAGGCGATGATAGCGATTCCGGCTCGGTACGCTTTAATAACCACATTGTGAAGCGCTTTGCTTCTAGTTTTCATTCCGAAGCTCATATTGATGATATCTATTCTGTTCTGCACGCACCAATCAATACCCAGCACAATATCAGACACATAGGCTGATCCACTATGATCAAAAGCCTTGACTGGATATAGTAGTGCCCGTGGTGCTACACCCATCATCCCACGATTTCCCCCTGCTGCCGCTAAGGTCCCGGCGATATGAGTTCCGTGACCGTTATCATCCAGCGGCAACATTCCGCGGTGTAGTAGGTTGACCCCTGAGGCTAATGAATGCTTCAGATCGGGATGGCGGTAATCAGCTCCTGTATCGATTACGCCGATTTTGACGTGAACTCCAGTTGATTTGGACCATGCCTGAGGAGCATGAATGGCTTTTACTCCCCAAGGGAGTGTAGCGGTTCCGCTTTTTTCGTTAGCTATAGAATGGATTTGTATTTGTAGATCCTCTTCGACATTTAGGAGATCTGCAAATCGGTTCATTAGTTTTCCAGCTCCGGCAGCAGGCACAAAAAAGGCCCGAATCAGCGGAGATACCTGCACTTGCCGCAGCTCAGGCTGCTTCGCTTTCAGCGCCTTCCATTGTGTAAATGCTCCGGCATACTGGCGGGGATCATTGAAGGTAAGAATACGCCGCTCACCATTGTTGGGGGCAACCGATATTTCTTCAAGAAGCATGTGCCAAAATTTGTAATAGTCCATAGGTTTCGCTGTCCCCTCCTCGGTGCCCTGCTGCCATATTGTATGAGTGGAAGAGGGGGTCCGAATGGGAACTTGCCCTTTTTTAACGAAATGGGCTGCCCATCGTGTCAAAAGACGGCGCTTTACATAAAATAGACAGAAGAGATTAACACTCTCTTTGTAACATCACGTAAGGAGCCGATCCTTGGCGTGGATACAGTCATGCGCGGAGGGTTTCCTCCGCCTTTTTTTATTTAAAAGGAATTATAAGTTTCACACAGGTACATATGTTATGGGCTTATCCTTCTTCAAGATGGAGACAGGTTTCTGCTATGGATAACAGCCTGAAGGCTCTTTCTGTCAGCTGTTACCGCTTTTGACTTGCAATTTGTTGTCAAATAGGTTTTACTTAGTTTTGTTAATGGATATTATTGAAATAAACCGTAATGTGAACAATGCGTGAGAGGAAGTGTCCTTTAGTGAGTACGCCACTCAATTTAAAGCTAGACCCTGAGAAAGTTAAAGAAATGCCGATGGTGGATTTGGCCTTTCTAGTGCTTAAGGCAGCCAATACACCGTATTATTACCGTGATCTGATGGTCGAGGTAGCCAAGTTGCGCGGCATGACCGATCAACAAAGCCAAGATACTATTGCCCAGTTATATACCGAGATTAACATTGATGGGCGTTTTGCCTGTGTCGGAACCAACCTTTGGGGATTGAAACGCTGGTATCCTCTAGAGCGCTCTGATGATCCGGTTGGTAACACCAAACGCGTGCGTATCATCAACGATGAAGACGATGATTTGGAAGATGACGACTTTGCTGAAGAAGAAGAAAACTACGCTGCTGAAGAAGAGGATTTCGACGCTATCGACGAAGATCGCGACGACCTCTATTCCGACGACGACAGCGAAGAAGAAGTCGACGAAGATGTCGTGATCGATGAAGATGACATAGACGAAGATGACTCAGATGAAGACGATGCAGAAGATGACTCAGATGAAGACGATGCAGAAGCTGACAAGTAAGATAAATAATTTCAAAGAGTCTTGCTGATGGTATAATTCCTCCCTTGACAGTGGGGGAACGTCAGAGTAAACTATTGCATGGGCTTATCATGTAAGTTAATAAACGCGTTTCTTAAAATAAAAAGTGCCCCGGTTCTACGGGTGTCACTTTTTTGTTTTTTTAGATGCAAAGTAGCTTTAGTTTTATGTAATTTGCGGGATGACGTTTTATGTTTTCCCCGGTGAATCAAACTTTTGATTTCCCCTGTTTTGATGATAGTAAAACGGGTTACGATAAACACCATGCGCCGCTTTTATGTCTGGACTTTATTTAGGAGGGTTTTACAGTGACAAAGTATATTTTTGTAACGGGTGGCGTTGTGTCTTCCCTGGGCAAGGGCATTACCGCCGCTTCGCTGGGCAGGCTGCTCAAAAACAGAGGTCTAAAGGTAACGATTCAGAAATTTGATCCGTATCTTAACGTAGACCCTGGAACGATGAGTCCTTATCAGCACGGTGAAGTATTCGTAACCGATGACGGTGCGGAGACTGACCTTGACCTTGGACACTATGAACGGTTTATTGATATTAATCTGTCAAAGAACAACAATGTGACGACAGGTAAGATCTATTCATCCGTAATCAGCAAGGAACGTCGTGGAGAGTATTTGGGCGGAACTGTACAAGTTATCCCACACATTACGAATGAGATCAAAGAACGCGTGTTCCGTGCAGGCCGCGAGACCAACTCTGATGTTGTAATCACAGAGATTGGTGGAACCGTAGGTGATATTGAAAGTCTTCCGTTCCTGGAAGCCATTCGTCAGATCAAGAGTGATATCGGACGGGAAAATGTGATGTATATCCACGTAACCTTGATTCCTTATATCAAGGCTGCTGGAGAAGTGAAGACAAAGCCGACACAACACAGTGTTAAAGAGCTGCGCAGTATCGGTATTCAACCGAATGTCATCGTGTGCCGTACGGAATATGAGCTTTCCGCAGATATGAAAGCGAAGATCGCACTCTTTTGCGATATTGATGCTAATGCTGTTGTGGAATGCCGCGATGCTTCAACGTTGTATGAAGTTCCATTGAATCTTCGTGATGAAGGATTGGACGAGATTGTTGTTAATCATTTGAAGCTTACAACACCTGCACCAGATATGCGTGAATGGGAAAGTATGCTTGAACGGATTCAGAAGCTTGAAAAAACAGTAGAAATTGCGATTGTTGGTAAGTACGTAGCCCTGCATGACGCTTATTTGAGCGTTGTTGAATCACTTTCACACGCAGGCTTTGCTGCTAATGCAGAGGTTAAGATTCGCTGGGTGAATGCAGAGGAAATTACGGATGAGAACGTGGATGAAATGCTGCGTGGTATTGGTGGTATTCTTGTTCCTGGTGGTTTCGGTGATCGGGGAATTGAAGGTAAAATCTCCGCGATTCGTTATGCCCGTGAGAAATTGATACCTTTCTTCGGAATTTGCTTAGGTATGCAAGTTTCCGTAATCGAATATGGCCGTTCTGTTCTAGGTCTACAAGGTGCAAATAGCTCCGAAATCGATCCGAACACACCATATCCACTGATCGATCTGCTTCCTGAGCAGAAGGATATTGAAGATATGGGCGGTACTATGCGTCTTGGCTTGTATCCTTGTAAGATTGCTGAGGGTTCCCTGGCAATGTCTTGCTACGATGATGAACTGGTTTATGAGCGTCACCGTCACCGGTATGAGTTCAACAATACGTACCGTGATGAGATTGAAAAAGCAGGTCTGGTTATTTCCGGAACCTCTCCAGATGGCCGTTTAGTTGAGATCGTAGAGCTTCCGGGACATCCTTGGTTCTTGTCGGTTCAATTCCATCCGGAATTCACTTCACGTCCGAACCGTCCACAACCGTTGTTCCGTGATTTCGTCAAAGCTTCTTTGACTCATTCCGAACAGCAGTAATTTTGTAAATATAATCGGAACCTGCGGGTTCTGTATCAAACCTGAAGAGCCTCCCATAGGAGGCTCTTTTTTTTAACTATTCGAAAGTATAAGTTGTTCATCTATTCTTTATGTCTAATATTTCTCACTTAAACGCTTACCGTCCTTATAGGGACGCCGAAGGTGTTTATGCCTGTTTGTCCATTTTGAAGAGCTCCGTAAATGACATCACTGTAATTCAGACTCTTTATTTACCCATTTTATCCAATTAGCAGGATTTGAGCAGTGAAGCACGAATAATAGGTTTCGTATGGGTTAGTTTCTGAAGGGGCCGTTAGCTGTGGAGAGCGCGGTATAGTCAATCTGGCTTAATCTCTGGGAGGGTATTATATGGAAAAAAAGAAAGTGTTAATTGTCGATGATCAGAATGGGATTCGGATTCTTCTTATGGAAGTGTTCAATAGCGAAGGATATACGACATTTCAAGCAGCTAACGGAAAATTGGCCTTAGACATTGTTCGCAGTGAGTCTCCTGACTTGGTTTTGCTCGATATGAAAATACCGGGAATGGATGGACTCGAGATTTTGAAGCATCTGAAGGAACTAAATCCATCCATTAAGGTCATAATGATGACCGCTTATGGGGAGCTGGATATGATTAAGGAAGCAACCAAGCTAGGCGCATTGATGCATTTCACAAAGCCATTTGACATCGATGAAATGCGGGTAGCGGTCAATATGCATCTTCATAATAAGTCTGTAGATCAATGCAGTTAAAGTGATATTTTCTGTATCGATTCTATTTGGTTATGGTGATTATAAACAGTTTGAGTGCAAATGCTATACGGGCTGGATAAAAATCGTCCCACCGGGACATTTTTTTGTTTATCCTATTTAGTATTTGACTCAGGATGTGTTATAATAAGCCTGTATGTGATGTCGGTTTAAAAACATAGCCAACCAACATTCTTAGGAGGATGAAACCATGCCATTAGTATCTATGACAGACATGTTGAACAAAGCACTTGAAGGAAAATACGCAGTAGGTCAGTACAACATTAACAACTTGGAGTGGACACAAGCTATTCTTGGTGCCGCTGAACAAGAGAAATCACCAGTAATCCTTGGTGTATCCGAAGGCGCAGCACGTCACATGGGCGGCTTCACTACTGTTGTTAAAATGGTAGAAGGTCTAATTATCGATATGAATATCACAGTTCCTGTAGCGATCCACCTTGACCATGGATCTAGCTTTGATAAATGTAAAGCAGCAATTGATGCTGGATTTACATCCGTAATGATCGACGGTTCCCACCACCCAATCGATGAGAACATTGATATGACTAAAAAAGTCGTTGAATATGCTCACGCTAAAGGTGTTTCTGTAGAAGCAGAAGTAGGTACTGTTGGTGGACAAGAAGACGACGTTATCGGCGGCATCATGTATGCTAAGCTTGATGAGTGCGTACGTATTGTTAAAGAAACAGGTATCGACACTTTGGCTCCTGCACTAGGTTCCGTTCATGGACCTTACCATGGCGAGCCTAACCTCGGATTTAAAGAAATGGAAGAAATCCGCGACGCTACTAACATCCCAATGGTTCTTCATGGTGGTACAGGTATTCCTGAACATGACATCAAGAAAGCTATCTCCTTGGGTACTTCCAAAATCAACGTAAACACTGAGAACCAAATCGTGTTCGCAAAAGTTGTTCGTGAAGTTCTAGCTGCTAAACCTGATGCTTACGATCCACGTACATTCATCGCACCAGGTCGCGATGCGATCAAAGAAACCGTTATCGGTAAAATCCGCGAATTTGGATCCAACAACAAAGCCTAATCATTGTTAGCTTCCGCCACAGGTGGACAAGCAATTTGTAAAGGGCAGGGTGTAGCTCTGCCCAGTTGAATAGTTTGATGAGGAAAGCACACCGCTTAGCCGGTGTCTTTCCATTTTCATCACTAAAAAAGTCCACAGCACGTATTGCCCACACAGCTGCAATACACGTAGGGGGAAATTGATAAATCTATGGAAAAATTAATGATTGGCGGTGGACGTCCGCTAGAGGGCGTTGTAACCATCAGTGGAGCAAAGAATAGTGCTATTGCACTTATTCCTGCGGCGATTTTGGCCGAATCTGAAGTTGTTCTTGATAATTTACCGTCCCTTAGTGATGTAGCCGTTTACTCCGAAATCTTGCAAGAGCTTGGCGCAAGTGTATCTTGGTCAGGCAACCAGATGAAAATTGATCCTTCGCGTATTGTATCTATACCTATGCCTAATGGTCCGGTTAAGAAACTTCGAGCTTCGTATTATATGATGGGAGCTCTACTTGGAAGATTCAAAGAAGCGACAATAGGTCTACCCGGTGGTTGTAACTTCGAACCTCGTCCAATCGATCAGCATATCAAAGGATTCGAGGCACTGGGAGCAACAGTTACCAACGAACATGGTTCTATCCACTTATATGCTAAAGAGCTACGCGGTGCGAAGATTTATTTAGACGTATCAAGCGTAGGTGCCACTATTAACATCATGCTGGCGGCTTCACGTGCCAAAGGCTCCACAATTATTGAAAATGCGGCTAAAGAGCCTGAGATTATAGATGTAGCAACCCTATTGAACTCTATGGGCGCTGTTATTAAAGGCGCCGGTACAGAAACCATCAGAATCGAAGGGGTATCGGAGATGCACGGTTGCCGTCACTCCATTATTCCCGATCGGATTCAAGCAGGAACTTATATGATTGCCGCTGCGGCTACGCGTGGTAATGTGTTGATAGATAACGTTATTCCTAAGCACTTGGAAGCTTTAACGGCCAAGCTTTTAGAGATGGGCGTTGAGATTGAAGAGCTTGACGAAAGTATTCGCGTTATAGGTAGAGCTAAATATGAGCACGCAGATGTCAAAGCGTTGACCTATCCTGGCTTTCCTACAGATTTACAATCTCCTATGACAAGTATGTTGACACAGGCGGAAGGCGTTAGTGTACTTAGCGATTTCGTCTACAGCAACCGTTTTAAACATGTGCCAGAATTGGTACGGATGGGCGCGAAAATACGCGTTGAAGGCCGTTCTGCAATTATTGAGGGTGGTAAGCTTAACGCTGCAAAGGTGAAAGCGACCGATTTACGGGCAGGTGCTGCTCTTGTCATTGCTGGATTGACAGTAGGGGATGGGATCACCGAGGTGACCGGGGTAGAATATATTGACCGTGGTTATGATAATTTAGTGAGCAACCTTCGACAACTTGGTGCTCATGTTTGGCGTGAGAACGAATAAAATTAGGATATCCCGTTTGGAAGGAGGTTTATTTGCTTATTTACCGCATATATCCTTCCAAATTGGGTATTAATATCCTAATGGGCATTTTAATAGACTCATCATTTTGCCTAGTAGATAGACTAGGGCGAACTCATTTAAAAATTGAATAGGTGGTTATTACATGGATCTTCAAATTTCCGATTTGGAAGAAATGAAGCTGACCGAGTTGTATAAGCTGGCCAAGAAATACCAGATCCCTTATTACGGACAGCTGAAGAAACGGGAACTAATCTTTGCGATCCTTCGGGCACAGGCAGAGCAAAGCGGTCTTATGTTTATGGAAGGCGTACTGGAAATTCTACCCGAGGGCTATGGATTTCTAAGGCCGATTAACTATTTGCCTAGCGCTGAAGATATTTATATCTCAGCCTCACAAATTCGGAAGTTTGATCTCAGAAGCGGAGATCTTGTATCTGGGAAATGCCGGACGCCGAAAGAAAATGAACGATATTTTGGCCTGCTTCAAGTCAATGCCGTTAATGGCGAGAACCCTGCTAGCGCAGCGGAGCGACTACATTTTCCAGCATTAACACCACTTTATCCGCAAGACAAGCTACCGCTTGAAACATCCCCTACTCATTTGTCTACCCGAATAATGGATTTGCTCGCTCCTGTAGGTTTGGGGCAGCGGGGTTTGATTGTAGCACCTCCTAAAGCAGGAAAAACGCTCCTCTTGAAAGAAATTGCCAATAGTATTTCCACTAATAATCCTGAGATTGAACTCTTTGTATTGCTAATAGATGAGCGTCCCGAAGAAGTAACTGATATGCAGCGTTCAGTAAAAGGCGAAGTGGTTGCATCGACGTTTGATGAGCTTCCAGAGAATCATATTAAAGTGGCCGAACTTGTGTTGCAAAGAGCTCTTCGTTTAGTTGAGCACAAGAAGGATGTAGTTATTCTTTTAGATAGCATTACCCGTCTTGCACGTGCGTATAATCTTGTGGTTCCACCATCTGGGCGCACGCTTAGTGGGGGGATCGACCCAGCAGCCTTTCATCGGCCGAAACGGTTTTTTGGCTCTGCACGGAATGTAGAAGAGGGCGGTTCACTGACTATTTTAGCAACTGCTTTAATTGATACCGGATCACGTATGGATGATATTATTTATGAAGAGTTTAAGGGTACTGGTAATATGGAGCTTCATTTGGACCGCAAATTGGCGGAACGCCGTATATTCCCTGCTATTGATATTCGTCGTTCAGGTACACGTCGTGAAGAAGTGCTCTTGAGCAAAGAAGAGCTTGATACGATCTGGGCGATTCGCAAAAATATGAATGAATCCTACGATTTTGTGGAGGGATTCATCAAAAAGCTGCGTGATACAAAGACTAATGCTGAATTCTTAGCATCATTTGACGTTGCGGGAGCTAAACAATCGCCAAATGGAACTGCGAGTAGCGGAGGAACTTCCAACAGTGGTACGGCTGCTCGTCGCACAACACGGGCAAAGACTTCTTCAGTGCCTACAACTTGAGAATTGATAATAAGAGGAGACTAACATGTATTTGGTATATGCCGACGGGCAAGGAAACGTATATGATCATCCAGAACTGTACGGGTTAGCCCGTAGTGGAGATATGATCGTTGAAATGTTGGAGGAAGAGTTGATACCGCTGCCTGAAGGCGCTACTCTTGTGGGCTTGCCTAGTACGCGGGCTGTGGGTATGGATCCTGAGACAGGTGAAATGATGGCGTTGCCGGATGGCTCACAGGCTGTAGGCGCGCTGCTGCCTCAGGGCTATACTCGCTTGTGTCTTCCTGGGTATGTAAAGACAGATAAGTCTTACAAGCTTCCTCTGTTTGGGTATTCGGCTGTAGTGTGGAAGGATGGCGGGTTCTATGTTGCGGCAGATCCAACCGATAATCCGGAGAAGTGGAACCCACTGAACTGTGATAAACAGGATCTTGAGGTAAGTGTTGGCGAGTTGACTGCCAAATATCCTGATAACCGTCTCTATGAGCATCTTTCTAACTGTGCGCTTGGTTATGAATGCCTGACTTCCTCCAACACCTTCTTAGGGCGCTGGGAGGGCGGTGTGCCTGTCTCTTATTCATGTAATGCTGGATGTTTTGGCTGTATTTCTGAGCAACCTGATGATAGTGGTTTTGTGTCTCCGCAGACTCGTATGAATTTCCGGCCAACGGTTAATGAAATTTCACAAGTTATGTTGGAGCACTTGAAGACGCCTGAATCGATTATCAGTTTTGGACAAGGCTGTGAAGGTGAGCCTTCTACGCAGGCAAAACTTATTATAGAAGCAATCCGTGAAGTGCGCTCGATTACTGACATGGGCTACATTAATATCAACACCAATGCTGGCTTAAGCGATCATATTCGTGGAATCGTCGATGCTGGGCTGGATTTGATGCGTGTCAGCACGATTAGTGCTCTAGATGATCATTACAATGCTTATTACAAACCACGTGGCTACACATTGGCTAATGTAGAGAAGTCTTTGAAATATGCTGCCTCGCAAGGTGTTTACACATCGATCAACTATCTGATTTTCCCTGGAGTAACTGATCGCGAAGAAGAGATTGAGGCGATGGTGGAGTTTGTAAGACGTACGGATCTGAAGCTTATTCAGATGCGTAATCTGAACATTGATCCAGAGAGTTATCTGGAGTTAATTCCTCCTGCTAAGGGTGAAATTCTCGGCATGAAGACAATGCTGGAAATTTTCCGGGACGAATTGCCGGATGTTGTTATTGGTTCTTACACACATGTACCACCAGCAAATATGGCTCGGGTAAAGCAACGGCAACTCAACATTTAATAGATTAAATGTACCAATGAATTACCAATGAAACATATTGATCAATTGAATTTTTCGTGCTAAAATACCACAGTGTAATCATATAACTCTGGGTCCGCATGAGGCTTAGGGCATGAGAGGTGAAATTCAAAATGCAAGCAGCAATTCAACCAAAGTATAACTTAACTAAGGTAACCTGCGCATGTGGCAACTCTTTCGAAGCTGGCTCTGTTAAACAAGAGCTTCGTGTTGAAATTTGCTCCAGCTGCCATCCTTTCTTCACTGGCAAGCAGAAGTTCCTGGATGCCGGCGGTCGCGTTGATAAATTCAAGAAGAAATACGGTATCTAATTGGAATAGCCGCTTAGCGGCTTAATGGTTAGATCGAGCTCCCAGCTTTCTCGCTGGGGGCTCATTTTATGTCTTGGAGTTGATTTTTGTCCGAGCGTGAGCTATACTTATCTTCGCCGTGCTAGACGGGGAGGTAGCGGTGCCCTGTAACTCGCAATCCGCTGTAGCGAGGTTGAATTCCTGTTAGAGGTGCTATCGATGTGAGGCCTTGGTTCCTACGGGCTGTGTTGACGGTTGGGTCCTCCGCAATGAGTGCTTATGAACCTGGTCAGGTCCGGAAGGAAGCAGCCATAAGTAAGTTTACTCTTGTGCCGGAGGGTGGCCTAGCCCGAGCAGTCATGTAGGGTTGCCGCTTGGATCGTAGTCATCAATAACAGGTGCACGGTTTATAATTCTGTTTATAACAGCATCTTTGCCACAAGCAAAGATGCTTTTTGTTTTTGGTCAATAGCCGATGAATATAGTATAATAAATTTGCGACAAATGCCGGGAAAGAGGCAGCCTAAGAGAGGGTAATGCATAGTGGAACATATCGCGCTGTACCGTGCTTGGCGGCCGCAGTCGTTTCAAGACATGGTTGGACAACAGCACATTATCCAAACGCTGCAGAACGCAATTCGTGAACAGCGGGTTTCGCATGCCTATCTGTTCAGTGGTCCGCGGGGAACTGGTAAGACAAGTGCTGCTAAAGTCTTAGCGAAAGCGGTCAATTGTGAACGTGGGCCAGGTCCGGAGCCTTGCAACGAGTGTCCTTCCTGCTTGCGAATCACTGCGGGTAATGTGATGGATGTGCAGGAAATAGACGCGGCATCTAACCGGGGCGTAGAAGAGATTCGCGACCTCCGGGACAAGGTGAAATATGCACCTACCGAGGTGCGCCGTAAAGTGTATATTATTGATGAAGTGCATATGCTGACAACAGAAGCATTTAATGCGCTATTAAAGACATTGGAAGAACCGCCGTCACATGCAATGTTCATCCTTGCGACTACGGAACCTCATAAATTGCCAGCGACGATCATTTCTCGTTGTCAGCGTTTTGACTTCCGCAGAGTAGCTTTGGAAGAGCAGACAGCACATCTAAGTGCTATCTGTGAGAAGGAAGGGATTACAGCTGATGTTAACGCATTGCAGTATATTGCCCGCCTTTCTGATGGAGGTATGCGCGATGCAGTGAGTTTGCTGGATCAGATTTCATCTTTTACAGATGGCAAAGTTACGTACGAACAAGTCCTGGGGATGACCGGAGGGATACCCTCTGAGCAATTTGCACGTCTTGCCACTGCCATATTGGAAGGTGATATGGGTCTTCTGCTGGAGCTTGTTGAACAGCTTATGCATGAAGGTAAGAGTGCTGATAAATGTCTAGAGAATCTTATGTATTATTTCCGTGATTTATTGATGATTAAGATGGTACCTGGGGCCGATCAACTGACGGAGCGAGTGCTTAATCCCGCCGAGTTTAAAGATATGGCCACCGCATTTTCCCGGGATCGTCTGTTTCAGATCGTAGATACACTTAATAAGTACCTGGGTGAAATGAAATATGCTACTCATCCACAGACTTTGTTTGAAGTCGCGCTGATGAAGCTTTGTAGCTTGCAGCAAGAGGAAAGTGAGACCGCATCAGCTGCTCCGTTAGGTGCATTACAGGCTGGGTCAGGGGTGAATGCTCCTGTAGTCCACTCTGGTGAACTGGATCTGCTCAAGAGACAGATTACTGCGCTGGAGAAAAAGCTGGAGCAGGCATTGCAGGCCGGTGGTATTTCCGGAGGTGGGCGAGATGGTGCCTCTTCTGCGAAATCGAATCCGACTCCAAGTTCTGCGCCTAGAATCTCTGCAACCTCCAAAATGCCTCCAAATGTTGATAAGTTTATTGCTGGTAAGGATAGTCCTGATTTTGCAGCTATCTACAAACAGTGGAGTCTTGTCTTGCAAGGGGTAAAAGAGGAGAAGGTAACGGTTCATGCGTGGTTTGTAGACGGAGAACCTGTATCTGTAATGGACGATGCTGTGCTTGTTGCGTTTAAGAACACGATTCATCGTGATACAACGGAGAAGCCAGCAAACAGACAGGTCATTGAGAATGTGTTTGCAGCGCGTCTTGGTAAACCTTATAGACTGGTAACTATAATGCAGCGCGATTGGAACGAAGCCGCTCAGAAGTCAGTGGGACAGCCTAGCAAGGAAGAGTTGCGGCTAGAGCATGAACATGATACTGCAGATGCGAAATCTGAACCTTGGATTGATGAGGCTATCCAGCTTTTTGGAGAAGACCTTGTTGTCATAAAAGAGTAATGTAAGCATACTAGCGCAAATTGCGCATTCCAAAGGAGAGATGATGTATGAATAATATGAACCAAATGATGAAGCAAGTTAAGAAAATGCAGGAGCAAATGCTTAAAGCTCAAGAAGAACTAGGTGGCAAGGTAATTGAAGGCTCATCAGGTGGCGGTGTAGTTACAGTTCAAGTTAATGGCCACAAAAAGTTGCTTTCTATCCAAATCAAGCCAGAAGCTGTTGATCCGGAAGATGTTGAAATGCTACAGGATTTGGTAATCACTGCAGTTAATGATGCTTTGACTCAAGCTGAAGACCTTGCGAACAATGATATGGGTAAATTTACTGGTGGAATGAAGATCCCAGGCTTGTTCTAATTCACTCACTCCACTTTCGTCTAAAGGAGAATTATTAATTTGTATTATCCCGAACCGCTAGCCAAGCTGATCGATGCTTTTACGCGCTTGCCCGGGATTGGGCCGAAGACAGCCGCCCGGTTAGCTTTTCATGTGCTTAACATGAAAGAGGATGACGTCATTGATTTTGCTAAAGCGCTAGTAAGTGTCAAGCGTAATCTTCATTATTGCTCCGTCTGCTGTAATATTACGGATACGGACCCGTGTAAGATATGTCAGGACAAAACTAGAGATCCTTCAGTAATCTGTGTGATCCAAGACTCCAAGGATTTGGTGGCAATAGAACGAACCAAAGAGTTTAATGGGTATTATCACGTTCTTCAGGGTGCGATTTCACCTATGGAAGGTATAGGCCCTGATGATATTCGCTTGAAGGAATTATTGACTCGTTTGAGTGATGAAAGAGTGAGTGAGCTTATCATGGCGACTAACCCCAACATTGAGGGTGAGGCAACGGCGATGTATATTTCTCGTTTAGTTCGGCCTTTTGAGATTAAAATCACCAGAATAGCCCATGGCTTGCCTGTTGGTGGCGATCTTGAATATGCCGACGAGGTTACCTTGTCCAAAGCGTTGGAAGGTCGTCGTGAGCTATTCTAGTAGCTCTAAAGTCGTGTTTTTCAAAAGGAGGCCCCCTGGGCCTCCTTTTTTTGTTCTAAGTTTGTCCCTATCCCGATATGAATGAGAATAACGAGATGTAATTTTGCATCGAAATTATTCTGAGGAGGAATGAGTAATGGGATGGTGGACCTCATTGTGGCGGGGAGCAGATGAAGAACAGGGTAGAAAAGATACGGAGGGCTGGGAAACGTTGCTGGAGGTTCGTAAGGCGCAATCTGAGTGGGAGAGAGCGTACCTAATGTTTGATGAAGCGTTGGGTCAAGATCAAATTGATTATGCTATTTATATTTTAGAGGCAGCAGAGCGCAAGTATCAGATACATCTCAAACATGCAAAGAGCATTGGATTAAATAGCAGTCAGATGTAGGCGCTAGTCAAAAGGAAATATAGGAGGGATCAACATGCTAAGAATGTTAGCTATAGGAGTACTAGTCATATCGGTTGTGTTGTTGAGTGTAATTGTATTCCGAAAAAAACTTGGCTTTGGATGGCTTAGTCTGTTCGGAGCTCATTTGGTACTGGCTGCGCTCGCGATATATGTAGTGAATTTCTCGGGTTTAATCACACAAGTTCATATTCCCTTGAATCCCGCAACCATAGGCGCAGTAACGGTTCTTGGCCTTCCAGGCGTAGTAATGTTAATAGGATTAAGAATTATTTTGTTTTAATGCTTGACGTGAGTTTGAAAAATATGATACATTAAGTCTCGCCCCTTTGGACAAGATGTTGATTAACAACTTGCTGAAACGGTAAGCGAAAAAAAGAAATTAAAAAAAACGCTTGACGAAAACAAAGGTGCTGTGATATATTATAAAGGTCGCTGCTGACAAGCAACGACAACGAAAGATGAGACATTGATCTTTGAAAACTGAACAACGAGTGAGTGGGAAATCACGAAAGTGAAATCCAAAATTAGAGAATTAATTTTCTCGTCAGATGTTTCAAAATGAGCATATCGCTCTTTTCAATACTAATTGGAGAGTTTGATCCTGGCTCAGGACGAACGCTGGCGGCGTGCCTAATACATGCAAGT
>NZ_JBNNSE010000014.1:0-61887 GCF_050277435.1 Paenibacillus sp. NPDC101420 | reverse complement strand
CTCTTTTTTTAACTTCTTTTTCGAGCTCGGCATGTGTGTTTCTCGGCCAGAAATAGAATATATCATGTATAGAGATTCATTGCAACACTTTTTTTCAAACAAATTAGTATTAAGCTATATATCCTCATAACGATACCAGAATCTTTACCTTCTGATCAACAGTAGCCAAGGAGAACCGCCGCTAGACAGCTCCCCTGTGCTCATTGTTGTATAAATACTATTCGTTTGTACGGTTACGCATATGCGGGAACAGCAGTACATCACGAATAGATGCAGAATTGGTAAGCAACATGATCAAACGGTCTACACCGATTCCCAGTCCACCTGTAGGAGGCATACCATATTCCAAAGCACGGATAAAGTCATCGTCCATTTCATGGGCTTCGTCATTACCTTGCTCTTTCTCCTGGATTTGTGCTTCAAAGCGTTGACGCTGGTCGATCGGATCATTCAATTCACTAAATGCATTCGCATGTTCACGACCCACAATAAACAATTCAAAACGATCGGTGAAGCGTGGATCCTCATCGTTTTTCTTCGCCAGTGGTGAGATTTCAACCGGATGTCCCATTACAAAGGTAGGCTGAATCAGAGTTTCCTCTACAAATTGCTCGAAGAAAGCATTAAGGATATGACCGAAAGACATGTGCTTCTCTACAGGTACACGGTGCTCTTTTGCCAGAGCCTGTGCTTCCTCATCTGTCATATGAACACTGAAATCAACACCGGTTACTTCTTTAACGGCATCAACCATAGTTACACGACGCCATCCTGGTGACAGATCTACCGGCTTGCCTTGATAGTCGACCTGTTGAGTTCCTAATACCTCTTGGGCAATATGAGCGATCATATTCTCCGTAAGGTTCATGATGTCCTTGTAATCAGCATAAGCTTCATACAGCTCAATCATAGTAAACTCAGGATTGTGACGAGTCGAAATTCCTTCATTACGGTATACACGACCGATTTCGTATACTTTTTCCAGTCCACCAACAATAAGACGTTTCAAATGAAGCTCAATAGCAATACGCATATAAAGCTGCATTTCAAGCGTGTTGTGGTAAGTAATGAACGGACGCGCTGCAGCTCCACCGGCAATCGCATGAAGTGTAGGTGTCTCAACTTCAAGATAGCCAAGTGAATCCAAATAACGACGCATAGATTGAATGATTCTTGAACGAGCAATAAAGGTCTGTTGAACTTCCGGATTAATAATCAAATCAACATAGCGCTGACGGTAACGCAGCTCTACATCTTTAAGACCATGATATTTCTCAGGAAGCGGCAACAAGGACTTGGACAAGACTTCGAGATTATGCACTTTGATGGAGGTCTCGCCTGTTTTGGTTTTGAATACTGTTCCGCGAACGCCGATGATGTCTCCTAGATCGAGAACATTGAACGCTGCGTATTGCGTTTCAGGAATGCTGTCTTGACGAACATAAAGCTGAATTCTTCCACTGAGATCTTGGATGTGCGCAAAACTGGCTTTACCCATAACACGTTTTGCCATAATGCGACCCGCTATGCTGACTTCAACAGATAGCTCGTCCAATTCTTCTTTAGAAAGTCCATCATACTTCGATACTAGGTCGCCAGCGTTAGCTGTACGCTCATACTTTTTGCCGAAAGGATCGATACCAAGTCCTCTTAGCTCGTCCAATTTGGCACGGCGGATTTGCAAAAGCTCACTAAGTTCGTTCTCTGCATTCTCCACATTATTCATTTCCTCGGTCATGCTATTCATCCCCTTGCAGATATAAATCCCTTATATTTTGAAAAAAAGCTTCCCTAAGGAAGCTTTCCCAAACAATGTTCCCTTATCTGCCTGCATACAAGAAAACTACTTATACATTCGGCAGCACATCTATTTACAGACTATAAGATCTGTACACTACTTCATTCTGATATCGAGAATTTTATATTGAATAACGCCTGCAGGTGTATTAACGTCAACAATCGTGCCTATTTTCTTGCCGATGATGGCTTTGCCTACTGGACTTTCGTTGGAGATCTTATTATTCAGTGGATCGGACTCCGCTGTACCTACGATCGTGTATTCCATAGTGTCACCATATTCCAAATCTTCAACACTTACAGTAACACCGATACTTACCACATCAGTAACGATCTCGTCGCTATTAATGATGCGCGCGTTGCGAAGCATCTTCTCCAAGGTGATAACGCGTCCTTCGATAAAAGCCTGCTCATTCTTCGCGTCTTCATACTCCGAGTTCTCACTGATATCTCCGTAGCCAATCGCTACCTTAATCCGTTCAGCAACCTCGCGGCGTTTCACAGATTTGAGGAATTCCAGCTCATCTTCCAGACGCTTTAGCCCGTCCGGCGTAAGGATGACTTCTTTATCGCTCATCTCAACCGATTCTCCTGTCGTATACATTTATTGAAAACACCATACTATATGCTAATCTAGGAGGATAAGAACCCTCCCTGCTGCATTGCTCTTACTGTAACGGCGATTTTATACTGTGAAATTATATTGGAACCGCTACAAAATGTCAATGACACCACATATAAAGTGGGATGTGTTCAAAAAGCGTAAGGAAAACAACGTTTATACTGCGGAAGCAGACATTTCATTACCCTTATTCTCTTCTTCATGCTTTAGCTGGACTACAAAATCATTCAAAATCTTCACCATTCCATCACGTTCTGTCTCTAACATGAGCACATCCTTTACTCGTGCAGCAGACTTCAGGCCTTTTAAATACCAAGCCATATGCTTACGCATATCCCGAACGGCTACTGCTTCTCCCTTAAGTGCAACCAGCCGATCCATATGAAGAATGGCAACCTTAATCTTCTCATCCAATCCAGGTTCAGGCATCAGTTCCCCGGTGCTTAAATACTGAATCGTACGGTACAGCATCCATGGGTTACCTAGCGCACCACGCCCGATCATCACGCCATCACAACCGGTCTGATCAAGCATAGCCCTAGCATCTTCAGGTGTATTGACATCACCATTGCCGATAACCGGAATGGAGACCGCTTCTTTTGCCATCTTGATATAATTCCAATCTGCACGCCCCGTGTAGAGTTGCTCCCGTGTTCGTCCATGTACACTGACAGCCTTGCCACCGGCACGTTCTACTGCACGTGCATTATCTTCGACAAAAATATGCTCGCTATCCCAGCCAATCCGCATTTTCACGGTTACGGGTTTATCGACAACATCGACAACCGCAGAGACCATTTCATAGATTTTGTCGGGATTCAAAAGCCAGCGGGCTCCTGCATCACATTTAGTTACTTTAGGCACTGGGCATCCCATATTGATATCGATAATATCAGCATTGGTTTCTTTATCAACCACTTTAGCTGCCTGCACCAGTGATTCTCTATCCCCGCCAAAAATCTGCAAACTAAGCGGTTTCTCCCGTTCATCCACGAACAACATTTCGCGAGTACGAGTATTTCCGTGAATAATAGCCTTGTCGCTCACCATTTCCGCACAGACTAAACCTGTTCCAAACTCTTTAGCGATTAGACGAAAGGCCGGATTGCACACCCCAGCCATAGGTGCCAGAACAACTTGATTTTTCATCTCAATGTCGCCAATCTTCAGCATTCGTATCACTTCCATTATTCCTATTTGAATTGCTTAAAAATTATGAGTCAGGGTTCACCAACTCTTCGGTTGTAACCCCTAGTACATTCGCAATTTTATCTAAAATTTGATCTTCCAAACGTCTATTGCCCCTCTCGACTGCGCCAAGCACAGCCAAGGAAATTCCAGTGAGATCCGCAAGTTCCTGTTGAGTATAGCCTTTTAGCTTGCGGAATGCCCTGACCCTCCGTCCCATACGCTTGTTGTCCACAACCGAATTCCTTCCTTCCCGTCTATGTCTTGAAGCGCTGCTGTAATCAACTTGCGGAGTCCGGAAGACTGTTCATTCTGTGGAACGATATCACTGAGCGGAAGCATTACAAATGCACGCCCAAACATACGCGGATGCGGTAACGTTAAATGCGGAGTATCAAGTGCCTGGCCCTCTACCCACAATAAATCTAGATCTACCGTTCTCGGTCCATAGCGAATATCCCGGATACGACCCAGCTGCGTTTCGATCCCCAGCATTACTTCCAGCAAGGTCTCTGGCGCAAGCGTCGTGCGCAAAGCTGCTGCCATATTAAGAAACTGCGGCTGATCTAAATAACCTACTGGCTCTGTCTCGTAGACTTTGGAGCAGCGAACTACCGATATTTCATCATGATTATTCAGTCTGTTCAAAGCCTCTGACAGCGTGCCTTCACGGTCGCCCAAATTAGCCCCTAAAGCAATATAAGCCTCTGATTCTTCAGAGGTGGAATGTATATTCATGGACTTTGTTCTCACTTTCTAGTTCTGCGCAGCTCCACAGTCACTCCCTGAAAATGAATGTCGAATGGCGGATGCGGTTTAGTTACCTTTACCGTTACTGCATTGATAACAGTATAAGTGTCCAGTACGGAGGATGCAATATATTCTGCCAGAGCCTCAATTAACTTAAAGGACTTTATTTCGACAATGTTTTTGACCAGTTCATGCACTTCAGCATAGTTTACGGTTTGGTTCAAATCATCGTTCTGGCCCGCTCCCTGTAGATCAAGTTCCAGCTCCAAATCAATGTAAAAACGTTGGCCCAGCTTACGCTCTTCTTCAAACACACCATGATATCCGTAATATTCCATTCGATGCAGTGTCATTTTATCCATCTTTAAACCCGCCCTTTTTATAAAATATCTTTATTCACGCACCAATGGAGGTGCAGCATACAACATCGCATCACACATCTTGACCGTTCGTTTTATTAGGGACACATCATGCACTCGTACGATCTGGCAGCCCTGAGCAATACCAAAGGCTACTGTAGCTGCGGTACCTTCCACAACATCATCAGCGGGCAAATCAAGTACGGTCCGGATGAATTTTTTGCGTGAAGTCGCCAGTAACAGTGGATAGCCAAACTCAGTCAACCCGTCCAAAAGCATCATCGCCTGCAAATTTTCATTAAAATCCTTCGCAAAGCCGATCCCTGGATCCAAGATGATATTGGCCGGCTTCACTCCTGCGGCTAAAGCAAGATCAATACTTTCCTTAAGGTCTGCCGACATATCCGCACTTAGATTCGTATAATCACGGTCCTGCCGGTTATGCATCAAAATAATGGGACAGTCCGCAGCAGCTGCCACTGCCGCCATTTCCGGATCAGCTTTACAGCCCCATATATCATTAATGATATGGGCACCAGCAGCAATAGCTTGGCGTGCCACTTCAGCTTTGTACGTATCTATAGATAACGGAATATTCGGTGCCGCTCGATGAATACTCTCGATGACAGGCAATACACGAGCTAATTCCTCTTCAAGCCCCACTGGTTTATGACCAGGACGGGTAGATTCTCCACCAATATCTATAATATCAGCACCGTCTGCGGCCATTTGTAGCGCATGTTCTACTGCTTTGTCCGGATCATCCCAAAGTCCTCCATCTGAAAAAGAATCCGGGGTTACATTCAGGATGCCCATAATCAGCGTTCGCTTTCCCAATTCCAAATCAGTATTTCCACAGCGGTATGTCCGCTTGAATATGGCTGGTCTCATTTCGGTATTCCCGTCCTTTCTCTATAGAATGAAATCAAATCCGAAGTCATTCTGCCGCAAAGGCCATCGCCTACGGTAAATTTTTTATCTTTTTCCCAAAGCGTTGTGACCGGGACAATTTCTTGTACGGAATTAGTAAGAAATACTTCGTCGGCTATTTTTAACTGCTCCCAATGATATGCGCCCTCTTCTACCCTAATCCCAGCACTACGAGCCAGCTCCATTACCATTTCCCGGGTAATTCCCGGTAGAATCCCAGTTGAGATATCTGGAGTGTGGAGAACATTGTTTTTTATAAAAAAGATGTTGCTGACAATGCCCTCTGCTATGACCTCTTGTGCAGTTAACATCAATCCTTCAGCACCATTCGCCGCAGAGGCATAGCCCCTAAGCTCACGCTTGGCTAAAATATTATTCATATAATGCAGAGACTTGAATCGCACTGCTCCCTCCGGAGTGTTACGCCGTAAGGACAACAGTTGCAGGTCTTTGCCTTCGCTATATATCTTTTCGGATACTTTCGGCAGCGCTTTGATGTACAGCAAATGATTGGGTTCGTAATAGTCGCCCGCAGGTAACCCGAGAATATCCTCACCAGCGGTCACGGTATAGCGTATATAAGCTTCTTTTAATTCATTTTTGTCCATAACACGCTGGATCCACTCCTGCAGCTGTTCAACATCCTGCGCAAATGGAATACCAAGCTCCTTGCACCCCTCTGCCATACGCTTCAAATGACGCTCCAGCAGAAAAGGCACTCCCTCATACGTCCGAAAGGTCTCGAACAATCCTATACCGTATAAAAAACCGTGATCCAGGGCGGAAACCACGGCTTGTCTTGCATCTATGACACCATTGTTAAATCCTATATATTTCATGCCGTTTCTCCGGCTCTCCGTTTCAAGAAATTACGCAGCATCGTATGACCATGATCCGTAATAATCGATTCCGGATGGAATTGCACACCTTCGATAGGGTATTCTTTATGGCGCAGTGCCATAATCTCCCCTTCTTCGGTCTCCGCTGTAATCTCCAGACAATCCGGCAGACTCTCGCGCTCTACAATCAAAGAATGATATCTTGTTGCCGTAAAAGGAGACTCCAGACCTTCAAAAACCGACGTGCCCTTATGATGAATCGGGGATGTCTTTCCATGCATCAAACGCTCTGCACGAATAACATTTCCACCAAATGCTTGGCCTATCGCCTGATGCCCAAGGCATACGCCGAAGATCGGAATAATACCTTTGAAATGATGTAACAATTCCAAACTGATCCCCGCTTCATTAGGTGTACATGGTCCTGGAGAAATTAAAATATGATCGGGAGCCATTTTTTCAATCTCTTCAATGGTAATTTCATCGTTGCGGTGTACTTTAACCTCTTCCCCAAGTTCACCCAAATACTGTACGAGGTTATACGTAAAGGAATCATAATTATCGATGACCAAGATCACAGTGTTTCTCCCCCTTCGGCGCCGCTGGTAGTTTGGGATTCCTGCTGTAACTCACTACAGAGTACTGCCTTCACTACCGCTTTGGCTTTATTATGGCATTCACGGTATTCACGGTAGGGATCAGAGTCGATCACGATGCCCGCACCTGTCTGAATATATCCGACTCCATCCTTTACAGCCAGTGTTCTAATAATAATATTTAATTCCATATTTCCGTTATAGTCAATAAAGCCCATGGATCCTGTGTACGGCCCACGCCGAACCGGCTCCAGCTCTTCAATGATTTCCATTGTTCTTACTTTGGGCGCGCCTGTAATCGTTCCCCCTGGGAACAATGCTGCGATTACAGCATAAGCATCCTTATCCGGTGCGACCTGGCCCTCTACCTGCGAAACGAGATGCATCACATGAGAGTAGCGCTCCACCGTCATCAGCTCAGGCACGCTGACGGATCCATATGCAGCGACACGCCCGATGTCGTTGCGCTCCAGATCGACAAGCATAATATGCTCGGCGATCTCCTTTTCGCTCCCGCGAAGCTCCGCCTCCATGGCGGCATCCTCCGCGGGAGTCAGGCCTCGGCGCCGGGTGCCGGCGATTGGCCGTGCGCTCACTTTGTCCCCGTGCAGCTTGACGAGCAGCTCCGGTGAAGCGCTGGATAGCGCGAAGCCGGGCGACCGCAAGAGCCCCATGTACGGGGACGGATTGAGCTTGCGCAGCCATTCGTAAACATCCTCCGGCGAGGACTTCAGCTGCGCCTCCTGGCGCAGCGAGAGGTTCACTTGAAATACATCGCCTTGGCGGATGTATTCCTGAACGTCCAGCACGGCCTGCTGGAACTTCTCAGGCGAGAAGGCCGAGGTCATACCCGGCCACTCCCCTGAGGAATCTGTGAGGGCCTCAATGCTACCTTTGACCTCTTCGTTCAATCCCGAAGCAGTGGATATCAACTGCCACTGCTCTACCATTCGCCCAGCCTGTTCTATAGCACCGAGATAAAGGTTCTGCAAATCCTCCATCCCACATTCTGCTGGAACCGGGACATGAACAGCACAATAAAGCACATGCTCTTCGTGATCATAAATCCATACCTCATCCATCCTCATAAAGAGATAATCAGGAAAACCGGGATCATCTTGTGCGAGAGACGGTAAACGCTCCAATGAGCGAACCACATCGTACCCTAGAAATCCAATACATCCACCGGTAAATGGAGGAATGCCCTGAACGTTTAGACTTGGCGAGGTGAAGCCTGACATCCACTGCTGTAGCAGCTCTAGCGGCTGACCTATCAGCGTTGTAGTCTCATGTGAACCCTCATCGGCTGTATGACCCAATGATTCGGGAGAAAGGCTAAACACCTCAGCGCCTTCTCCCTTGCCTTTTAATATTGATACAGGATTTAAACCTAAGTACGTATAGCGGCCACCCTTGCCACTCTCCAACACTACGGAGTATTCGGAAGCTAGTTCCCAGGCCTTCTTCCAGGATGCGGGCAATTCCCCCGAGCACTTGGGTGATTTTATAATCAAGGGGAACATGCTCCAGTCTTCAGCTGCCCATTGTTCCCACTCATTCCATGTCGTTATGATTTCCAAAGCCATCCTCCTAAAAGTTTTATGAAGCAATTACATCATAGACATCACTTCGCAATAAAACTTACTTCGTAAGCATTTGCTTAGTTTTATGGAGCCATTACATCATAGACATCACTTCGCAACAAAACTTACTTCGTAAGCATTCGCTTAGTTTTGTCTAGCAATTACTTATTATTAATCATCAGTAGTATATTGCCTGTCAGTATACTGTACTTAAGGCATTATTGAAAAGCCCCCAGCTATAGGAAATTATTATGGCTTTTAAGTCTTCAGTAAAAACCATAGCATTTTTCAAAAATAATAAATTACCACGTCTAGGTCGTCATATATCCATAGAGCCTTTTGCCCATATAATCAACGAAAAGAGTCTCCATCACCACCAGAAAAGTGGTATGAAGACTCTTATAAATTACGTTATTGCAAACAATTACGCTTCGAAATTGTAAAGTGGTGTGCTCAGGTAACGTTCACCATTACTTGGGATGATGACAACTACCTTCTTGCCAGGACCGAGGTCTTTAGCAACCTTAAGTGCTGCAAATACTGCTGCACCGGAAGAAATCCCAGACAAGACGCCTTCTTCTTTAGCTACACGGCGTGCAGTTTCGAATGCTTCATCGTTCTCAACATGGATGATCTCATCATAAATGTCCTGGTTCAGGATTTCAGGAATGAAGTTTGCTCCGATACCCTGAATTTTGTGAGGGCCTGGTTTGCCTCCTGCCAAGATTGGAGAAGCAGCAGGTTCCACAGCATAGATCTTCACGTCAGGATATTTGCTCTTCAGCACTTCACCCGCACCCGTGATCGTTCCACCTGTTCCGATACCTGCAATAAAAGCATCCAGCGGGCCTCCGATGGACTCAATAGCTTCAACGATTTCAGGTCCAGTGGTCTCACGGTGGATCTTCACGTTCGCTTTATTCTTGAATTGCTCCGATGGGAAATAGCTTGGGTTCTCTTTCAGAATTTCTTCCGCTTTCTTAACCGCACCATTCATGCCTTCCGATCCTGGAGTCAGAACCAATTCTGCTCCGTATGCACGAAGTAGATTACGGCGTTCCAAGCTCATGGTTTCCGGCATTACGATAACTGCCTTATAGCCTTTAGCCGCAGCCACAAGTGCCAAGCCAATACCAGTGTTACCACTGGTTGCTTCTACAATTGTACCTCCAGGTTTCAGTAGACCTTCACGTTCAGCTTCTTCAACGATGCTGATTGCGATACGGTCTTTTACGCTTGATCCCGGATTCTGATATTCCAATTTCAAATAAATATCTGCGGAGCCTTCCTGTGCCAGACGATTCAAACGAACGAGCGGAGTACCTCCGATCAATTCTGTTACGTTGTTAACGACTTTAGCCATGAGCAAAAACCTCCTTAGAATGATAAATGCGATATAAGAACGTAAATTGTGACTTTACTCTTCTGTATGTGTGTCCCTATTATGCAATAATAACTGCTATAAAGGGGTATAGATATTGGACCACCGTTAGTTATTTCCGACTAAAACGGTAGGTTTTACGTTAATATCATATTATCAATCTTGCAGGCTGTTGTCAATATTTATTGCCACATCATATTTCGTGCGCAAATCACTCTCCACTTGCTGTAGAGGGGGTGCTTGCTCCAACGCTAGCTCTTGACGTATCAGCGCCCGAATTTCCTTTTGATCAGGAATATTTTGTGTGTGAATACTCTCTAGTCGAATGATAGCGAAGTCGTCCTCCGCCTGAATCGGCCCCGCTATATCACCCTCATCCAAACTAGCAGCGGTCTTAAGCAGTCCCTCAGGCCAAAAAGGATCGTCTTCCTCTACTTTGCCCAAACGGCCTCCTTGCAGCCGACTCTCTGCATCAATGGAAACTTCCCTAGCTAAATCAGCAAAATTCTCGCCCTGCTCCAAGCGATCCATTACTTGCTCGCCTTCGTCATAAGATGAAACCTTAATCATGGAGAGTTCCAATTCCCTTTTGGGAGTGAAACGCTCCGTGTTTTGGTCTAAATAAGTATCGATATCAGCTTCCTTAATCGTAATACCATCAGTGGCTATTGCTTGTAAGGTCAGACGATAAGCCGTTTCTGCGAACACTTCCTGACGAGATAACCCCAGCTGAGACTGCATTTGTGCATAATACTGTTCTTCCGATCCGTATCCAACCATAGTTCGTGCAAGTTCTTGCTCAACCTCATCGTCGGTCACGGTAATCCCCAGAGCCTTTGCTTCCTTCTCCACAACAATATGATTGATCATTCCAACCAGCACTTCGTGGCCATGCTTTTTTTTGAGCTCATCCATCCACTGCTTATCTGTTATCGGTAATCCGCCTGCAGTCGCTGCATCCGGTGTTTCGTTTTCTGTTGTATCCCCTTTTAGAAGAGCCATGGCGCGTAAGCTCCAGAACAATAGGCCCCCGAGCATTAAAGTTGCAACAGCCAGAATAATAACCGTATTGCGAAGTGCACGTTCCTGTCTCGTCATCATCCCATGCCCTACGATTTCGCTTGTTCTAAAATGACCTGTAATTCGTCCTTATTAAAAACATAAGCCTCGTTGCAAAAATGACATACAACTTCAGCCTGCTCATCTTCTGCAATTAATCTCTCCAGTTCATCTTGCCCTAAGCTAACCAATGTCTGCTCTACCCGCTCACGCGAACATTGACAAGCAAAGTTAATATCCAGTTCATCCATAACTACGGCATCCGGCAAAAGAAAACGCAGCATTTCTTCTGGCTCTAGACCCTGATCAAGAAGTGTTGTCACGGAAGGCATAGCCCCTAGAGCTTTTTCGATCTCCGTAATCTCCGCATCCGTCAGTCCTGGAAGAAGCTGCACGATAAACCCTCCGGCTACAATCACTGACTCATCGGTATCCACTAATACACCTAAGCCAACTGCAGCTGGGGTTTGTTCAGAAACAGCGAAATAATAAGTGAAATCTTCCGCAAGTTCTCCGGAGATGATAGGAATACTACCTCGATAAGGTTCCTTCAAACCTAAATCCTTTATAATATCAATGAACCCTTCAGTTCCTACGGCTCCAGCAACATCCAATTTGCCCATACTATTGCTAGGTAAGTGAATGTGAGGATGGTGTACATAACCGCACACTTCTCCCAACGCATTGGACTCCGCAACGATTTGCCCGATCGGTCCATCCCCTTTGACCATGATACATAGCTTCTCTCTTCCTTTGAGCATAGCGCCCATCATGGCTGCAGCGGTAACTGTACGTCCAAGTGCGGCTGTAGCCGTTGGATACGTATCATGTCTGCGCCGCAATTCCTCGACCAATTCTGTTGTGCGGACAGCAAACGCTCTCACTTTACCATTCATAGCCGTTCCACGGATAAGTCGATCCTTCTTTTTTTCCATTGGGTGCATAGCCCTCCTATCTCTTCGCCCTTTAGGCTTCTTTATCTTTATTGGTTACGGTCATAAATAATTCGTAATCCTTCTAGTGTTAACATAGGATTTACTTCGTCGATACAATCCGTCTCCCCCGCAATTAGCGAAGCGAGGCCTCCAGTAGAAATAACCTTCAGTTCCGGAGCGTTCATCTCGATTTTGATACGCTTTACAATCCCCTCGACTTGGCCTGCATACCCAAAAATAATACCAGCCTGCATAGCGTGAACTGTATTACGTCCGATAACCTTTTTAGGCTTCTCCAACTCAATTCGTGGCAGTTTCGACGCCCGCTGGTATAAGGCCTCTGTAGAAATAACAAGACCCGGAACAATCGCTCCTCCAAGATAATTAGCCCCTGCATCGATACAGTCGAAGGTCGTAGCCGTACCAAAATCAACAACAACAAGCGGACATTTATATTGTTCAATCGCAGCCACAGCATTAACAATCCGGTCTGCGCCAATCTCACGCGGATTCTCATAGCGAAGATTAAGTCCCGTTTTTATCCCTGGTCCTACGAGTAACGGATCTTTGCCTATATACTTTATACACATATCCACGATA
Organism: Paenibacillus sp. NPDC101420; assembly: GCF_050277435.1. Taxonomy (NCBI): domain Bacteria; kingdom Bacillati; phylum Bacillota; class Bacilli; order Caryophanales; family Paenibacillaceae; genus Paenibacillus; species Paenibacillus sp. NPDC101420. Next base: position 49,248 of record NZ_JBNNSE010000014.1, on the reverse strand, counting down.
GTCTTAACCAGAGGTGGAACTACCGAGGATATAATTACACCTTCCACATCTTTGACAGAGATCCCTGACATCTGAAAAAGATTGTGTATCAGCACTCCATATTCGTCCACGGTGGATTGGCGGGCAGTACTTAGCCGAAAATGATGTAACAATTCGCGCTTTCTGTATACACCGAGAACAATATTGGTATTACCGATATCGACAGCAAGCATCATGATGAGGACCCTTCCTTCTTGGCATTAAGGTCTAGACTAATATCCAGACTGGAGAAGGAGTACGTAAGGCGTCCTACAGAAATCACATCCACACCTGTTTCTGCGATCCCACGAACCGTTTCTAACGATACATTGCCGGAGGCCTCTGTCTTCACATGTGGAGCTTTAGCTTTAATCCTAGCCACCGCTTGCTTCATCATCTCGTTAGACATATTATCAAGCATAATAATATCAGCACCTGCTGCCAGCGCCTCTTCGACTTGCTCTAAGTTCTCAGTCTCTACTTCAATGCTCATCGTATGTGGAATGTTCTTCCGCGCACGACCTACTGCCTGCCTAATACCACCTGCACCTTTGATATGATTGTCCTTGATCATAACCGCATCATATAGACCAAAACGATGATTAAAGCCTCCACCAACACGAACTGCATATTTTTCCAGCATACGATGTCCTGGTGTAGTCTTACGTGTATCTACTAGACGAGTCGGTAATCCATCGAGCACCTGTACGAAAGATGACGTACGTGATGCTACACCGGAAAGACGCTGCATCAAGTTGAGTGCAAGCCGTTCACCCGTAAGAATTGCATGTGTGCTTCCCTCTACCTCAATAATTACAGTCCCTTTTGTCACTGCTTGACCTTCTTCTACAAGGGCTGTAAAGCTAAGCGTAGGATCAACAATTTCAAAAACCAACTCTGCAATCGGGATACCACAAATTACGCCATCTTCTTTAGCATGAATAATCCCTTTAGATTCATGGCCAACAGGTATTGTCATTTGTGTTGTTACATCACCGGAACCAACATCTTCCCGTAGCCAAGCCTTAATGGATTGTACTAGTTCTTCATTGTAACCATTAAACATCATCGCTTAATTCCTCCACTATTCCCAGATCGCGAATTTGAAGCAGGTGCTTGCGCCACTGATCATCACTTCGCTGCGGGTAATCCTCACGGTAATGTGCCCCGCGACTCTCTTCCCGTGCTAGAGCAGACTCTGTCACGAGCAAACAGCAGGTCAGCATATTAGCGAACTCGTATTCCTCTCGTTTAGTCAATACGGATCCAAAGATGGGTAGCTGCCGTTTCAATTCTTCTATTCCCTTAGACAAGGTCTCTTCATTACGTCGTAATCCAGCATATCGAACCATTACCTTTTGTAGCTTCAAACGGCGTTCCACAATAGCTTGAGTTGGCGAATCAACACGCCCTTCGTTGCTACTAACTGATGTAACATCACGTCCAAGCGGAGATAATTGGCGAATCCGCTCAATAATACGATGTCCAAAAACAACTGCTTCCGATAATGAATTGCTTGCTAATCGATTAGCCCCATGTACGCCTGTGGAAGAAACCTCCCCGCAAGCAAACAAGCGAGGAATCGTACTCTCCCCATTCAGATCGGTCTTAATGCCCCCCATCATATAATGCGCAGCTGGAGCCACTGGAATCCAATCACTTGTAATATCCAGTCCATAGCCTATACAGGTCTCATGTATTGTAGGGAAACGATGCTTCACCATTTCTGGGGATTCATGCGTAATATCCAAATAGACAAACGTTGACTTTGTAAGCTCCATTTCACTTACAATAGCCCGAGCTACAATATCTCGTGGGGCTAGCTCAAGCAACTCATGATATCGTTCCATGAACCGCTCTCCATTAATATTGCGCAATACTGCTCCTTCCCCACGAACTGCTTCGGAGATTAGGAATCTAGGAGCTCCAGGATAACTCAATGCTGTAGGATGAAATTGAATAAATTCCATATCTCGTATATGAGCCCCGGCACGATAAGCAATGGCTACCCCGTCGCCTGTAGCTACTTCAGGGTTGGTAGTATATCTAAATAATTGTCCTGCACCGCCAGAGCACAAAATAGTCGCATCCCCTTGCAGGAATAACCGTCCGCCGCCGGGACGCTGCAACAATGCGCCTACACATTCTCCACCTTCAGTGATGAGATCAATGACATAATGATCATCCCACACCTCAATGTTCTCATGTTCAGCTACCTGTTCAGCCAAGGCACGAACAATCTCATACCCTGTAGCATCTCCATTAGCATGCAAAATACGACGGTGACTATGCGCTCCTTCCTGCGTCAAAGCCAGTACCCCATCTTCCTTATCAAAAAGAGTACCTAAACGAATTAGCTCATGAACTCTATCTGGTCCTTCATTAACAAGTGCATCGACAGCTGTGGATGAGCAAAGACCTGCTCCCGCCATTAATGTATCCTGCCGGTGGTAAGCAGGGGAATCGTCCTCAGCGATTACAGCTGCGATCCCCCCCTGTGCATAGCGAGTATTACTCTCCATTACTGATTTCTTTGTGATCATAATGACACGCCGATCTTCACTAGCTTTAATAGCTGTGAACAATCCGGCAATCCCTGAACCGATAACAATACAATCTGTCTTTACTTTAGGAATATCCCGAAGATCAAAATCAACCAAATATTGTGGAATCATGACCGCGTTTCACCTGTTTCAACGAAAGAGTAGCGCATACTACCGGACTTGTAGCATGCGCTCTAGGGAAGTTCTGGCTTTGTCGGCGACAGCAGGCGGTACATAGATTTGTGGCTTCATCGTCTCCAGGCATTTCACCAGTTTTTTTAGATTGTTAACTTTCATATTAGGACAAACAAGAAATTTTGTAGCAAAATGGAATTCTTTATCCGGACTATCTTTACGAAGCTGATATCCTGTACCATCCTCAGTTCCAACGATAAATTGCTTACGGTCAGATTTCCGGCAATACTCGAGAATGGATGTAGTACTACCTACATAATCACCCATGGCCACTACTTCCGGACGACATTCTGGATGAACTACAAATTCTGCTTCTGGGTATTTCGCTCTCATTTCTACTACATCTTTAACAGTCAACATATCATGAGTGTTGCAATAGCCTTCCCAGATAATCAGTTTTTTGCCGGTCTGATCTTGTACGTATTGACCAAGATTCTTATCGGGTACCCAGATAATTTCTTCAGCATCGAGGGATTCGATTACTTTCACGGCATTGGCAGAGGTACAACAGATATCAGTTTCCGCTTTAATCTCTGCAGACGAGTTGATATAAGTCACCACTTTAGCATTTGGATGTTGCGCTTTAAGCTTACGCAAACCGTCTACATTGACCATATCAGCCATTGGGCAGCCTGCACGTTCATCAGGAATAAGGACGGTTTTGTTTGGAGCCAAAATTTTAGCACTTTCCCCCATGAAATGAACACCGCAGAATACAATAACCTCTGCATCAGTCTCTGCAGCCTTCTGAGCGAGTAAAAAAGAGTCTCCCCGGAAATCGGCAACCTCCTGAATTTCATCACGTTGATAATAATGAGCTAAAATGATTGCGTTTCTTTCCTTCTTAAGCTGTTCAAGACGTATACGAAGTTCTCGATTCTGTTCCTGCTTACGCTCAAGTGCCAGAGCTTCCACCGATTGTTCTCCCCCTTAAATCTTCGCGGCTTTACGCCGGTGCGATGTTATCAAATGGCATGAGCCATCATCCGAAAAAATGAATAAGCTGATGTTAATAGTAAGTAATATTAATCACTAATGTACACAACGTTCCAGCCCCTGTCAATGTGACTAGACAGGCTTCCAAGCATGAAATTACCTAAAAATTAAAATAAAAAATCCGGAGAGCAATTACGCTCTCCGGATTAATTTACATCTTATGAATAGTGATCCTGCTTAGGTAAGGCTAGTTCCGCCGCCTTTATTGTCATCATCAGATCCGTCATTACCCTCAGATTCAGGTTTGTTCGGGATTTCCTTTGATAGGTTCGGAGGCGTGGAATCAGTATCTTCAGACTTGCCTTGAATGCGGACACGCACATCACCGATATTATCAATGACAGGTTCGCCAACTTCAAGCGCAACGCCTTCGCCGCCCTCAGCCTTACCATCTTCAGAAAGGAATCCTTGTTCAATCAGCTCTTTAATCTGATCAAGCTCAAGTGTTTCCTTCTCAAGTAACGTATTGGCAATCAGGTGCATTTCTTTAGAGTGTTTGAGCAACAGTTCTTTACAACGTTCGTAGCTCGAAGTAATAAAGTTCTGCATTTCTTGATCAATCTCATAAGCAATGGAATCACTATAATTCTGTTCATGCCCAATATCACGACCCAAGAATACTTGGCCTTGAGAAGAGCCGAACTGCATAGGTCCAAGCTTATCGCTCATACCGTACTCCATGATCATGGCACGCACGATGCGCGTAGCCTGTTGGAAGTCACTGTATGCGCCCGTACCGATCTCACCAATAAACAATTCTTCAGCAACACGTCCACCAAGTAATCCAGTAACCTTATCCAAAAGCTCCTGCTTGGTAACGATCATCCGATCTTCCTTCGGAAGCATAATAACATATCCGCCGGCACGTCCGCGTGGGATAATTGTAACTTTATGCACCATATCAGCATGCTCAAGGAAATAACCAGCTATAGTGTGGCCTGCTTCATGGTAAGCAACAATGCGTTTCTCACGGTCACTGATAACCCGACTACGTTTCTCAGTACCCACGATAACACGGTCAATGGCTTCATCCACTTCAATCATGGAAATATCTTTGCGGTTACGACGTGCAGCTAGCAATGCTGCTTCATTTAGCAGATTCTCTAGATCAGCACCCGTGAATCCAGTTGTGCGTTTAGCGACAACATCCAGTCTTACATCTTTCGTAAGCGGCTTGTTACGAGCGTGAACCTTAAGTACAGCTTCACGGCCTTTTACGTCAGGGCGGTCAACCGTAATTTGACGGTCAAAACGTCCTGGACGAAGTAATGCAGGATCAAGTATATCAGCGCGGTTAGTTGCCGCAACAATAATAATGCCTTCGTTACCACCGAATCCATCCATCTCAACCAGCAATTGGTTAAGTGTTTGCTCGCGCTCGTCATGTCCGCCGCCGAGTCCGGCGCCGCGTTGACGACCCACAGCATCAATTTCATCAATAAAGATAATACATGGCGCGTTCTTCTTAGCGTTCTCGAACAAATCACGTACCCGAGAAGCACCGACACCCACGAACATTTCTACAAAATCGGAACCGGAAATACTAAAGAAAGGAACACCGGCTTCACCTGCTACTGCACGTGCAAGCAATGTTTTACCTGTTCCCGGAGGGCCTACAAGCAGTACGCCTTTAGGGATACGTGCACCGACAGCTGCAAATTTGCGCGGATCTTTCAGGAACTCAACGACTTCGACAAGCTCTTGCTTCTCTTCGTCCGCCCCTGCAACATCCTCGAAGCTGATTTTCTTCTTCTCTTCATTATATAACCGAGCCTTGCTCTTGCCGAAATTCATGACTTTACCGCCGCCACCTTGCGCCTGGTTAAACAGGAAGAAGAACAAGATGAACATAATGACTAGCGGGATAATAGAAGAAAGGAATGTCAGCCAAATGCTGGTACCTTCCATTTTCTTCTGAGTTAATTCAATCCCATTAACATCACTGGCTTGAATCAGTTCATTAATAGCAGCATCTGTTGGAGGAATATATGTGGAGAAGCTTTTCGATTTAGTATCGGCAGGCAACTCTCTATATTCGCCTGTAACTAAAAAGGCATTACCCTCAAACTGAACCGTCAAATCCTTCACATTGTTGCTCTTGATCTCCTGCCGTAACTCGTCGTATCTAGGGAAATCGGCGGCTTCATTTCCATTGCTCACAAACTGGACAATACCCACCACGACTAAAAATAAAATCAAATAAAAACCAGAATTCCGGATGAACCGATTCATCCCCTACCTCCTCTCGCAACACTCAAGTTATTGTACCATAGCCTCTTGGGACACCTCAAATAAAGGAAGCCAAGGGTGCCCGATCCGTATGATCAAGGCAATCAATAGTTCAATTGGAATAAATCTCAGGCTTCAGTACTCCAACATATGGGAGGTTCCGATACCGCTCGGCATAATCCAATCCGTAGCCTACTACAAATTCGTCTGGCAACACGAAGCCTGTATAGCTGGCTTCCAGATTAACCGTACGACCTGAGGGCTTATCAAACAAGGTAACCACATTGATAGAAGCAGCATTGCGGTTGCGGAGTAGCTCAATCAAATAGCTGAGCGTAAGGCCACTGTCAATAATATCTTCAACGATCAAGATATCGCGGCCTTCTACCGATACATCTAAATCCTTAATAATTTTGACAACACCAGAGGACTTGGTGGATGCTCCATAGCTAGATACTGCCATGAAATCCATCTCAACAGGTACTGTAATGGCTTTAACCAGATCTGCCATAAATATAAACGCGCCTTTTAGTACACAAATGACTAAAGGGGTACGTCCTGCGTATTCTTCGCTCAGTGTTCGACCGAGCTCCTTAATTTTCTGCTGAAGTTCCTCTTCGGTGATCAAGACTTCTTGAATATCATTTTGCAACTTGCGAAACCTCCTAAGTTATACTATGAAAGACTTACATCGACCATTACGTTTCTTCACGGTCATCCAGCTCTGCTAGAGACAATAGAAGTACCGAGGTCGTTTGCCGCCCTACTGCGGCATGCATCGAGCGTCTTACGCCCGGAATCCAGACGATATTGCCCAAACCATCACAAACGAGGGGGATCATTGAGCGTTCAGCAGCAGGTATTTTATCATCAATATAAATATCTTTTACCTTTTTGCTTCCGTTTAATCCCATGACTCTTATGGTATCTCCAGGCAATCGGGAACGAATCGTTAGTGGAAAGACCAGTTCATCACGGTCAAACCAAGCCGACATCTTCCCATAATCCTCCCCCTGTACAAAAAAGTTTTCTCTCTCCAGCACCGCCATCGACATCACCTTACCTATTTCCTCCAGCTTAAGCTCGGAATCCGGTAAAAACAGACGATATGTATAGCTTGCCTGTTGCTGCGCGGGCTTGGACGAGAACAAGATGATATCATATTGCCGCACACAAGTCAGGCCTCCACCTAAATCCAAACTCCAGGTGGTGGGATAGCTCTGCAGCGTTCCCCGACGTACAGATTCAATCTTGGAGAAATCAAGGGCAGATAGATCCGCCGACAGATAATTTAATATTAGTTTAATCAAACGCCGTTGTAAAGCGGAGGGTATGGCCGCAAATGAAGCTCTGTTAAAGGTATATTTCCCTTCCCCTTCCGAAACCAGCTCCTCAAAGCATTTTACCGCAGATGCTTCCATATATTCATCCTCAGCTCCTGCAATTTCCGCAAGCTGCACAAGTGACTGCCTTACTCTGCCGTTATACCTTTCCAGAAAAGGAAGAACTTCCAATCGAACAGCATTCCGCTTGTATTTCGTCAGCAGATTAGTCGCATCCTCGGCATAGGTGAAACCTTCATTCTGACATAACCCAAAAAGAGCCGTTTTGTTAATACGTAGGAATGGACGAATGAGTTCCACCTTTTTTTCTGTTCTTTTCCACTTGATACCGGACAGCCCCGATAAACCGCTTCCTCGCAATAGACGCATAATCACCGTTTCTGCCTGATCATCCGCATGATGAGCCAGAGCAACGGAGCGCGCCCCATAACGGTGTGCGGTATCAATCAGAAATTCGTATCGCTTCTCGCGTGCTGTCCCCTCAGGGCCGAGTCCACTCTCTTTAGCCAAAGAGGGAATATCGAATTCTGCCAACTCAAAGGGCAGTCCCAATTGTTCAGCCATACCACGTACTAGCTCTGCCTCTTCCTTAGACTCCACTCTAAATCCGTGATTCACATGAGCGCATATTAAGGTAAGTGGCATAACGTTTAAAGCTATTTCGTGCAAAACATGCAAAAGAGCCACAGAATCCGGGCCGCCGGAAACTGCGACTACAATGGTGTCATGGGGCGCCCACAGCTCGTGCTCGGCTGCTGACTCCAATACTGACTCCACCAGTCCATTCATTTGCTCCATATGCGGCCCCCCTTTTCTCTAACTATATGTATAAGTTCAAAACCGAAATACCCAATAAATTGTAAAGGCAAGCACAAACAAGGATAACCCAAAAGCATTTTTGAGCCAGCGAGGTGTGTCCATACTATCAGGACGCTTTCTACGCGAATTGTAAATATGGCTTCGCCAGAGCTCTGTAGCATCTGCGGAACCGGTGAAACCTCCTTTTAATGCCAAACAAATCCAAGAGGATAGTTTCTTGTCGGGTAGATTTCTAGCCAGCTTAAACAGCTCATCTACACTTCTTGTCTGCGGCAGCTGTAGCGCAGCTTTCTTGAGCCCCTCTTCATTCAAAAGACGGAGGCACAGTACAGCAAAAGCGAATAGATCATAACCCTCATCACTCGTGCGGCTGCCTGCATTCCAAAAGCCACGGTCATGCCATTCGGTAAACTGCTTCACACTGCGACCAATAGGACTTGTGCCCCCAAAGTCGATCAGCTCCACTTCGCCGTACTTTGATACCATGACGTTCTCCGGCTTCAAATCCCCGAACACAAAACCGCATTCATGCAGTGTGCGCAGCTTATCAAGCAGACCAAGCCCTACCAGGCCTAACCAGTCGGGACCGTTTTTCGATAAAAAATGATGCAGAGGTTTGCCTTCAACATACCTCATTACATAGAAGGGGACATTATCCCCATTCGCAAAATCATCCGCTTCCAAAAAATAAGAAGACAATGGATTCTCACGACGAGCACGATGCTCATTCCGCTTTCGCCGTGATTGCAGCGAGGTTAGTACATTGATCTCCGATTGAAGTTCAAGTGTATCGTATCCGATTTTTAGCGCGTACCTTTCCCGTCTGCCTTCTCTTTGCACAAGATATACGGTTCCGTTCGCGCCCCTTCCCAGCATCCGCTCAACGACATAACGGTTACCCCGCCATTTGCCGTTAATTAAGGTACCAGTAGGATAGGACGGATTAGACGACATACCCACCAATCATCCCTTCTCTTTCGTCGTGGTCATCACTTAGTCGGCGTCCACGATGTTCATCCAGTGTATCATAACGATAATGTTCAAGCACCTTGAAAATAGCTGGACCCGTCGGTGTCGCGCCTCTCATGTGTAATTTAGAGAATAACGTACGAATACCTGACATGTCATGGGTCCAATCTAGATCAAGCTTGGCATCTTCGCTGCTGTTATTTCCAGGATAATGGAATACAGCAATCTCACTCTTACCTTCCCGTGCTTCCAAACTGAGCGCCAAATCGCGGATAGCATCTTCCACAGCACCCAGTTTAGGTTTCATACTAGCACTGGCATCGATAAGAAGTGCAATGCGCAGCGGTGTTGTTTCTGTCAGTTCATCTACAACTGTAACAACCTGTGAACGTTGAACAGGAGGTAACTGATCCAGTGAGCCATCGCCTAGTATCTTTTTTACCTCTTTATTAACCGCCTGCTGGATCGTCTGAACCACGGTCTTGCGTGTCATCATCTGAATCGTCTGTGCCAGTTGTGGCGTTCCGACTATTCGGCTAAGGCCTCCCCCGGCCTTGGCAATGTCGGCAATCTCCCGGCTTCCGAGCTCGCCGATCGTACCATAATCAACTACACCAACCACATTTACGGTGATTCCCTCCTGCAGGGCATGCGCCGCTGCCAACACCGGACTTTCTCCTACATTCGAACAACCGTCAGTAATGAGCATAATTTGCTTCATAACCCTCAACTCCCCCTTTGTTTGAACCTCTGTTTCTAGCATATCCAGAAATGAGAGATTTCAAACGGTCGCTTTTGTTGGGGAAATTTGTGATCTGAACTAAGGGGATAGTGAATAGGGGAACTGCGAGAAATGTTTGGGCTTTCGATCGCTGTTATTATTTGATTTCTCTATTAAAACCGCCCTCTGCGGTTGAAATCAAATAATAAAGGCGAACGCTCCGCTTCTACAGCTCCAAACTTTCTCTCCGTTCCGTACCTTCACTAGTAAACAGTTTAGATCTAAAAAATTACGCGCCAAAGTCAGCGAAACTTTGAAACGTAAATAGTAGAGACCGGCGAGTTTCACATCACAGACTCGCCCCGACTTCCAAGCACGCACGACACTTCGCGTACTTAAACCTCCTATAGCAGCACGGCGCATTGCGCGCACTGCAAATATATAGGCAACACGACACTTCGTGCGTGCTTAAACACACAAGCAATACGGCCCTTCGCGCGTACCAAACATAAAACCTAAGCCTAAACCGAGAAAATTCCTAGCTCACCGTACGCGGACGCTCCATTCGGCCAACACCAGGCATATGCAGGCTGGACCATTCCGGATGGAAATGATCTACACGACTTACGACAATCGTCATGTCATCATGGATCTCATTGCCCTGATAACGAATTACCTTATCTAACAAGCTATCCGCCAAATCTTGAGGATCATCCCCCTCAAGCTCTTGGATCAACCGTTTCATCCATATCTCCTTATTAACGGCATATCCAGGCGCATCATAAATACCATCCGTCATCATAATCAAAATATCACCGGCCCGAAGCTGCATGCTAATCAGATCCACATCGATATCTTTAATGATTCCTATAGGCAGATTGCTAGAGGTTATTGGAATGACCTCACTACCCCTCCGGATAAAGCTCGGTGCGGAAGCAATCTTCATAAAAGTTGTCTGTGCGGAATACTGATCGATCAAAGCCATGTCAACGGTAGCGTAGAACTCGTCAGGAGAACGTAATAAGAGAATAGAGTTTACCGACTTTACAGCCAGCTTCTCATCCATACCGGATTGCAGTAGCTTTTCTAACATACCGAGGGCGGCACTACTCTCCATTCTCGCCCGCTCACCATTTCCCATTCCATCGCTAATGGATACTGCAAAGGTGCCGTTTCCAAGCTCCACGGTACTGAAGCTATCGCCAGATAACATATCTCCTCCTTTAGAAACAACGGCCACTCCTGTGTTTATCTCAAAGGCTTTGGCTGAACCGAAGGTAACCATCGACAATCCTTCCCGAGGATGGACTGCCGTCTCGCTCATGACAGCAATATTCTCATCTAGTATGTCGGAAAGGAGCGGAGCGATCATTTTACGGCATTCATCAAAACCACGAGTATAGGCATGCACCACCTCTATTTCTACACGCCCAGGATCTAAACTTAGGATTTCGATACTATGAATAGACAGCCCTAATTTCTCCAATGTCTCACGGATTTGAGCTTCCTGACGATACATAGCCTGTCCCTCACGTTTTATTTCACGCGCCAGGTCCTCCATAACCTGTGACACGCCCGATAACTGCTCGGCAACAAATTGACGACTATCGTATATTTGTCTTTTCCATCGCATATCATGTTGGTAAAGATCATATTGTCCTTTCATGACTTCAAGTACTTCACCAGTTTTACCGCAAATCCGGCTCCATTCCGGAGGCAGCTGAGCTGCCGTAATATCAGGGCATTCCTCAACAGTAGTCATCATATCTGTCATGTATCTATACGTCTGATAGAATTTTGCATCCCAGCAGTGGGAACGCCGAATGCATCCTGCACAGGCCCCCTCTGTCACCGTACTCATGAAATCCTCCATCTCACGGTCTGACTTCCCTACTTCTCCGGCACGTGGAATCTGCCCAAAGCTGCTCGACAGCTGCTGGAATACCTGTGAGAATTGCGTCACCCGTTCTGCCGTTAAATCCCTGACCCTTCGCGCATATTCGTGTTGAGATCGGCTATGATCTGACGTGCCAGGAACATATTTAGCAATGGCAGATATCATCGCCTTAGGCGTTATAAGAAATAGCACTACCGCTACGCAGGTTTCCCATGTTGAGGCCATCATATCACCCGGACCCGTAAAATAGACGGAAAGGATCGTGGATCCTAGCAACATCCCGATAGATACTGCACCTTTTCGACCACCCTGCATCATTCCCGCTAGCATTCCAGAAAAAGCAAGCAGGCTCATCTGATAGATAGCACTAATATCCGCCAAACTGAGAATCAATCCGGTCACCACCCCAACAGCAGCCCCAAGAGGAGCCCCCCCTGCCATGGCGAAGAGTAGAATCAAATATCGTGACAATATATGCTCCAAAGACAAACCATTAAGGGTCCAGCCCACAAGGCCCGTCATTACTGAGGCAAGTAAGATAATAAGGCACAGAATCTCCTCGTTCCTAAGCGCTCTACTCTTTTGCTTATAGGTTAGTAAAGGCAGCGCTTGAATGAACACCAGTGTAAGCACAAAACCTAGTAAAGCATCTAGTGTTGTCATCATAAGCGGATACCAAGAAAGAGAAGGTCCAATAACAATCTGGAACAAGCCAACCATAAACGAAGACACGAACACCATTAGTGGTGCATAGGATAAATCTATTCGTTCATAACTTTCCAAGCCTTTATAAACTAAAAAGAAAATAATCAGCTCAGCAGTAGTAACCAAAGCTCCAGGGAATGGAGTAAAGAGACTTCCAGCTATAATGGCTGCAGCTACAGGTAGAATAGAGTCACGACGCATAAACACAATGACGGCAAAGTATGCGACAGCAAAAGGGGATAGTTCGTCCAGAATCATGGCTCTACCCAGCAGAAACCCCATGAAACTAAGCAATAGCATCCATTTCTTCGCTGCTATTAGCTGAATATACCGCTGTTTCTGACCCCAAGCTGTAATACGCGTGCGCAATGCTTGTCTCTGCTTCTTATCTTCACTTCCCACTCTTGTCCACTCTGGCAAATTTACCACGTTGCTTTTACTCATTCCCCTACACCACCCGTTTAAGAATTTATGGTACTCATTATATAACCGGGGAATTGAGAAAGTTTGTCAGAAATGGAGGGACACACACAAGAAATTTCCGACAAAAAAGCCTTCATTCATGATCTGTAAAAAAGCGGTTCTATCCCTTGCGGGACGGTAGGTTGATTGGTTTCAAGATTGTTTACAACGTAATTTCACGCGCTGACGCGGCGGTCTTTCGTCAGCGATTGCCCTAGAGTTATGTGAGAATGACATGGATGCTGTCGGCAATTTTATATGACATGACAAAAAAACCGCAAGGGCGAAATGCCCCTGCGGTTATTTATGATGTACAGGTATTGGATTACACGCGTTTAGCTCCACGGCCTCCGCGCTTTCCTTCTGTGTTCTTCTTAATCGAAGATATCCGTTCTTCGCTGTCTTTCAGGAATCGCGACATTTTATCCTCGAATGAAGGTTTACCGGCTGCAGGCTTAAATGGACGCCCACCCCGTTCACGATTGAATCCACCGCCGCCTCCACCACTGCCGCCTCCACCGCCGAAACGGTCTCCGCCGCTAGGACGTTCTGGTCTTGGAGCTCTAGGCGGACGTACTTCCGATGCTGGCTTGTCAACAGCCTGCTTAATGGAAAGTCCGATCTTGCCGTCCTTATCGACGTTGATCACCTTGACTGTTACTACATCACTAATCTTCAGATGATCGTTAACATCCTTGACATAATTATCGGCGATTTCCGAGATGTGAACGAGACCTGTGACACCTCCTGACAGATCCACAAATGCTCCGAAATGCGTGATGCCTGTCACTTTGCCTTCTAACTTGGTGCCCACTTCAATTGCCATAGAATAAAATGATCCTCCCTTAAAAATATACAGACGAATATTAAGGTCATCCTGTCTGCGGTGATTTGATTATACAGTAAAGAGCAAAGCAAGGCAACAGAGTAAAAGCCTCTTTTCGCCGCTATTATTGCTCTGATTGCTCTGTTCGAATAGGAGTTTCCCCTTGAGGATAGATATTGTACCATTTACGTGCTAATTGGCCAATATACTCGTCATCATTAAGTCTGGATAATTCATATTTTAATTGAGTTAAAGATGCCATGACATCCTCACTAGTCTCCTGTTTCTTTGCAAGTTCCTCACCCTTGTCCGCAATGACCGCACTTTGAGCGAAGTAAGTATAACCCGCCCAACCAAAAAATACTGCCACAAAGACAATCCACATAAATCTTCTTCTCTTCGCGCCTGCGGCCGAATTTTTGCTATGATTACTTTTCTCTTCCGCAGTAAATCTGTTCATGCAACGTACCCCCTAATTCAAGGTCAGCGTTTCCGCCATTTGGTAATCCATTCAGTGATCTTCACAATCCAGGCGCTATGTGTCAGCCGCGATAACTGTGGAGAGATCCACCTAACAGGTAATACCCAAATTGGTTTGGTCAGACGCAGCAGAAGCTTAAAGATGAACCGCAGAATACGACCTAGTAGCTTTAGCAGCCCTAAAATAAATCGCCAAAGCCAGAGAAGAGGTGTACCTATCAGGATCTCCACAAGTCTCCACAGCAACCTGCACATATACTGAACCGATTGAATTAACCTTAACACAAAACGCCGCACCGTAACACTGAAGATTAAAAAATAGATCCATACTCCTAGAAACAAACCTAGAAAGACATAAAACCGCAATTGTCCTTGATTTCCGGCATACAGCATACGAAAAACGAGCAAGGCGGCCCAAAGCCAATACAGTAGATCTAGCATGGCATTCAGCCATTTGGGAAAATTGAACTTCAGCGACAGCACCCGGTAGCTGTCATAGGCCAGTCCCATTGCCAGCCCGGCCATGATCATGTAGAACAGCGTCACCCACTGGACTGCAGGATTCATTTAAATAGCTTACCGAGCAGACCTTTATTTTTGCCCTGCGATCCGGGATCGAGATAAATCAGGGAATGTACATTGCCCTCTAGGGACAACATTCCGTTCTCCAGACTTAAATTTTTGATATGTAAATGATTCCCGCGAATGGTGAGATGGCCGAGTTCTGTACGAAGCAAAAATTCCTCGCTGTCGAAGCTCTCCACATTTTGCACGCCCGTCAACTCCAGCTGCTTCCGACTGCGCATGTGCAGATCATGCTGTTTATTTACCTTTCCTGGCTCGATCATAGCATGTACCCCTCCTTCTTACCTCTAATCTATGGCAGAGGCAGAAGTTATAGAACATCCCGTCCCACTAAAAATAATAGAAACAAAAAGAAAAAAGAAGGCACAACTCTACAAAATGTAAAGTTATGCCTTCTTCTATTACTCTTACCAGTCCAGTCCGCTGCTTTTGGCAACAGGCTCTTCCCGAACTAGAGTATACATACCAGCGGCCTCGTCCTTGCGAGTCGTTTCGACCAGCTTTTCTACTTTGACCGTTACAAGCTTTTGTCCAAATTGTACAGTAATCTCGTCACCGATCTTAACTGCACTACTAGGTTTAGATTCCCGCCCGTTAATCAGTACCCGGCCTTGTTCGGACACATCCTTGGCCACTGTACGGCGCTTAATTAAACGGGACACTTTCAGGAATTTGTCAAGACGCATTAGTTAACGGCTTCTTTAAGCTTGTTACCAGCTTTGAAAGCCGGTACAGTCGATTCTGGAATTTCAATCGTTGTGCCCGTTTGCGGGTTGCGACCAGTGCGTCCTGCACGTTTGCGAGTTTCAAAAGTTCCGAAACCGATCAGTTGGACTTTATCACCTTTTGCCAAAGCTTCTGTAATCTCACCCAAGAATCCGTTCAATACTGCTTCTACATCTTTTTTTGCCAATCCGTTTTTCTCGGAAATGTTGTTTACCAAATCTGTCTTGTTCATAATTTAAAGTTCCTCCTAGGATACGAAAAAATAAATGAAACGAGAATCACCACCATAATATGGGGCGAATCGCATTTCGTCTTTATGTTATTCTTGATGTCACCTTAAAATCCTGCCACGATTCGTCGTTTTTTTAAAAAAGAAGCAGTTATTTCTCAGAAATCGTCGCAGAATCTATTCTATAGCACTATTAAACTACTGGCCACATTCTAAATCAGAAAATAAAAGCTACATCCACAGCATTGCCCCATTTTTGAGTCCATATACCGTAAAGAGGCTGTGAATTACTAGACTTTTCGCTCCTCAGCCTTAGCCTCTTGCCATAGTTCTTCCATCTCTTCCAAACTACTATCCTTTACGCTCGTTCCCTTGCGCTGCAAGCTTTGCTCAATATATTGAAATCGGCGCACAAATTTACGGTTAGTCCGGGTTAATGCCTCTTCCGGATCTGCACCGATAAAACGAGCGACATTCGTAACTGCAAACAACAAATCCCCAAGTTCCAGAATTTGATCATCTGTTGCCGCATCTGTGTCAATCGCCTCCTGCAGCTCATCGATCTCCTCACGAATCTTGGCTATGCAATCCGTAGCGTTGTCCCAGTCAAAGCCCACCTTGGATGCTTTTTTCTGAAGCTTGTATGCCTTCATAAGAGCAGGCAGGTCACGCGGAACACCACTAAGAACGGATAATTCCTCTGGCTTCACACCTTTACGCCGCTTCTCTTCTGCCTTCATGCCCTCCCAGTTCTTCAGTGCTTCTTCGGCATCATTCGCATTGGTATCCCCAAATACGTGAGGGTGACGGAAGATAAGCTTATCATTCAGCCCTTCAATGACGTCATACACGTTAAACGTGCCAAGCTCCTCCTCCATTTGAGAGTGAAGCATAATTTGCAGCAAAAGGTCGCCCAGCTCCTCTTTCATATGATCAGGGTCATCCTCATCAATCGTTTCAAGGACTTCATAGGTTTCTTCGATTAAATTTTTGCGCAGGGATTCATGTGTCTGCTCCCGATCCCATGGACAACCTTCCGGGCTTCGAAGAATATCGACAATCTCATGCAGACGGGCAAAGGTACGATTTCTTAGATTCTCGTCACGATTGGCAGGTACATAAACTAACGACAGGTTGCCATAACCGTCGAGTCGATCCAGTTCGTACAGTGGGACTCTTACAATACTTTCTTCGTTCTCGACACCGAGTGCATGCCCCACAACAACTTCATATTCAGGCGGGTACAGCTCCATCAAACATAATTTTGTCTCCGAGGCTGTAAAGCTATCGTACACCTGACCAACCAGAGTATGTAGTTCAGGCTGAAGCTGAGCACTGCGAATGCCTGAAGCATCTAGTAACTGAAACCCTTCAATGGGGTCAAACCCCAGTCGAACAAACGCCTCGTCGAGAAAGCTCTCCCCACCCAATATTTGCAGTTCAATGCCTTCCTCAAGACACCGCTCGCGCAGCTGCGAAACCGCTGATTCCGCAACCATAGGATGACCCGGAACCGCGTAAACAATATCTGTACCGTCTGCTGCTGCTTGTGCCTCTTCAATCAGTTTTGAAGTAATCGCTGCATACACCTCTGGAAACGAGGATAAAGATTCATACAATCCATCAAAGGACTGTGAAGTTATTTCAAGCTCGGAGAGGGCAGCCATGACTGGATGCTCTTTTGTGCGGACATAGACAACGGATGCTGCCTTCAGCTTCTTTATAATTCCTAGCGTCAATCGATCAGGGTTGCCTGAACCCAGACCGACGACCGTTAATGTTGCACTCATGTCTGTTCCTCCTCTTAAGCGGCTGTCTCAGCAGACCGCATTTTTATATTGTGATGTAAACGTTGATTAAGGGAATAAGCGCAGCTTCTTCAGCTTGTCCGCCAGGGACGGGCCGAAGCCTGGAAGCTGGCGAAGCTCGCTCTCGCTAAGGAGCCGAAGGACTATAGCCCCTACGGCAAAGACAGCGCAGCCTGCGAGCACCCCGAGCAGGCTCTGCGCCAAGCTGGCAGTGCGCCCGCCGCCGATGCCAGCGGCCGTAGCCGCAGCGTCCACGCCCCAGCTGGTGGCTGCAGCGGCAAGAGCCAGGCCCGCTGTGAGCAGCGCGGGCCGTGCCAGGGCATCTGCGAGGCGAAGCCGCAGATGGCCCTGGCGGTAGAGCAGCAGCACGTTGAGCGCTGCTGCGAACGAATGCGCGGCCACGCCAGCGATGGCTGCGCCGGTAATGCCCTGCTGCGGAACCAGCAGCAGGTTCAGGGCCGCCTTGAGCAGCGCGGCGGCCAAAAGGTGCAGGGCCGGGGCGCGCACGTAGCCGAGGCCCTGCAGGAGTGCAGCCGAGATGATGCTGACCGTACCGCCAACAGCGGTTAAGGCCAGCCAAGTCATAGTGCTGCTGCCGGCGGTGTCGCCATAAAGAGCCATATTAATCGGCTCAGCAAGCACTGCAAGGCCCGCTGACGCTGCCAGCCCTAGCAGCCAGAACCAACGCAGCGACAAGCTGCAACGGTTCTCGATCAGCTTCATATCTCCCTTATACTTCGCCTCTGCTAAGGCTGGTATGAATACAACAGACAAAGAAGTGGCAATCATCGTTACAATCTGCACTAGTGGCAAACCACGATTGTATACACCAAACTGTGTCATTGCCTCCACTTCGCTTCCTACAGAGGATAGCAAGCGAGGTACAGTGAATACATCTACAAGACCGATAAGAGGCATTGCCAGCGCACCAAGCATCACGGGAATTCCATAAGCCAGCAAGGCCCCTGCTTTAACGCCCATAATCCGTTGATTCGAACGCCCCTCATTATCTGCATTGGGCAGCTTTAAACCCTGACTTTCGACAGAAGCGGCAGCATCTAAAGGGGACCCTTGTCTTAACACCCGCCGATGACGTCGCAAAAATAGCAGCATAATCACAAGCCCTGCTGCCCCTCCCCCGGCTGAACCAAGCAATGCGCCAGCAGCAATGCTCTCAGCTCCTGCACCCAGTGAGGTCAGATATAAGAGCAGTACAATCATTACTGTAACACGTACAGACTGCTCTACAATTTGTGACACAGCCGTCGGAACCATATTATGAAGACCCTGAAAGTAACCCCGAAGAGCTGACATGATTGGAACAACCGCAAGTCCCCACGCACTTGCCCGCAAAGCGGGCATCACATGCGAGTTGCCGACCCACCCAGCTATAATCGGCGCACCTGCATAGGTGATTGCTCCGATAACCAAACCGCTTATGGCTGTTATAACCGCAGATAACCGCAGAATCCGCCGACCCTCGTCATCCCGCCTTCCTGCAGAGGCTTCAGCGACAAATTTGGATATGGCCGCTGGCAGACCCAGCATCGCTACCGTCAACAACATCGTGTACAAAGGATAAACCGTGTTGTATATACCAAATACCGCATCTCCGCCTAGATTTTGCAGCGGGATTTTTTGGAGTGTACCTATAAGCTTTGAAATAATCGCTGCTGCACTTAGAATAAATGCCCCTTGCAGCAATCGTGATGTTTGTGAGTTCGATTTCATAAAGTACCTGCTTCTACAACTTTAATGGGATGAATTTCTATATTATAACGTATGTATACCCACAAGTAGAAACGGTTTTGTAAGAACGACAAAACCCCGTTTGCCCTTTGTATATCTTACCAAAAGGAAAGCGGGGTCTACATTACGGCTATTGCTCCATTTGCTTGCCAAGGAATGCGGCGGCGGTTTCGGCCATTTTCACTTCCATTGACGACATTTTCGCTGAATCATCCTTACTTACCATCACTACACAACCAATAGGATCTCCACCGGAAATGATCGGTGAGGCTACATATGAGGACACCAAATCCGGATGATCTTTAGCGATTTCATAACTGCCTTCGTTGGTTTCCAGTACAGTCTTACGACTATCCATGACCTTCTCCAAAAGAATTCCTACTTGTTTTTCCAAATAGTCTTTCTTGGAGCCACCAGCCAGTGCAATAAAGGTATCACGATCAGCAATCATCGTAATATGCCCAGTACCTTCGAACAAGGACTCCGCGTACTCTTTTGCAAAGTCACCAAGCTCGCCAATCGGGGAATATTTCTTGAGTATGACTTCACCGTCCCGATCGACGAAAATTTCCAGTGGGTCGCCTTCTCTAATCCGTAGAGTACGTCTAATTTCTTTGGGAATAACCACTCGTCCGAGATCATCAATACGCCGAACAATTCCAGTAGCTTTCATTTCACATGTGCCCCGCTTTCTTAAGAAGTATGGTCTTACTACTGTCCATTATGGGAAAGGATAATCCCAGTGATTTATCGTAATATCTGACCATAGTATTCATCTCTTCCCAGATCCTTATACATAAGCTGACATGTATTAATATCTGCATCAAGATAAAGGCCGTTCTGAAGATGTTTCTTCGAAATAAAAAGCCATCTTCACATTAAGTGAGGATGGCTTTTCTAAGGTAAGCTTGTCCATTTTTACCGATGTTTATTCAGCAGCTTTTGTAGCACTTGGGGATGCGCTTGGCGCTGTAGTGGCTTCTGTTCCGCTATTTTTTGTTCCGGATTCATCTGCGGCAGCAGAGCTCTTCGGCAGATTGATGCTCTCAATAATGCCTTCCAGATCTTTCTCCATGAACGCTTCTAGGTTCTTGGACACAATGGAGCTCTTAATGCCTTCTTTTTGTTCATCCGTTAACTGATCAAAGGTTTTGTCGGTACGGGACTCCACTTTGATAATGTGGTAACCATAAGAAGTCTCTACAGGATCACTAATGGTATTCAAAGGCAAGGTTTGAGCAGCCTTCTTAAACTCGTCTACATACGTTCCTACAGCTTTATCTTTATATTCTCCGCCTGTTTCCTTAGAGCTTGTATCGTCAGTGTATTCCTTAGCGATTGCTGCAAAATCAGCTCCGCCGTCCAGCTTTGCCTTAACTTCCTTCGCGATTTTCAGTGCTTCTTCGCTAGTGCGCTCTTTGTTGTTAGCATCTGTCAGACCGATTAGCACATGGCGCAAAGTCGCTACCGTAAAGTCACCTTTTGTAGCTTCAAATTCTTTGACAACCTGATCATCTGTCACTTTAAGCAGCATATCCTGATAAACCGTCAGCACACGCTCCATATAACTATGGATATCGCCCTCTGTAACGTCTGCGTCTTTAAGTGTTTTCTTATAAGTGTCGCCCAGAGCTTTCTTCAAGTCAGCGATTTGGCTATCAGCCTCTTTCTTCGCCTGCTTCTTCGCTTCATCCGTTGCTTTGGAAGCCAAATATTCAAAGCCCACTTCCTGCTTCAAAATAGATTCCTTAAACGCCTCAATCTCTAAATATTGCGCTTGCTGTGGGGAGAGGAATTTCATGATTTTTTGATCCATAGCAAATTCCTTCTCTGTGATTGTTCCACCTTTATAAGTCGCAACTGCCTTGCTATCATCAGCACTACTACCGCATGCTGCTAGCATAGAAAAGGAAACCGCTGCTACCAATGAAACGAGCAGTACTTTCCATGATTTTTTTTTATTTAACGACATTGTGTAGTTCTCCCTTCGATTTAAAAGACTGTTTAGCTTCCTTAAGAAACTGTTCAAGCAAGTCAAGCAGCTGTTTATCACTTAAGTCTTTCGACTTTACTCGGATACTGGCTTTAGCATCTCTATCGAATTGTACACGTCTTTCGAAGCTATTTCCAACTTTGGCGAGTTTGGCCGTATCCAGAGCGCCAAGACTTCCCTCATAGAAATTCAGGGTAACATCATCACCACGTCTGATCATGGAGTCAATACCATACATTTTTCCATACACTTTTAGACGAGCCACAGTTAATAGATTAACAACTGCTTCAGGCAGTTCTCCGAACCGATCCAAGAGCTCATCCTCAAGCTCAGAAGCATCATCGAAGGATGTTACTGCCGCAACTTTTTTGTAGATTTCAATTTTCTGGATACTGTCGTAAATATACTCGGACGGCAGATATGCGTCAATCGACAAATCAATGACGGTATTGCCCTCTTTGAGCGAGGTGTCTTCCTCTCCAAGCACAGTAACCTTACGCTTGCGGATCTCCTCCGCCAGCATTTGTGAGTATAGATCAAATCCCACGGATGCAATAAAGCCATGCTGTTCTGCACCAAGTAAGTTACCGGCACCACGAATAGATAAATCCCGCATCGCTATTTTGAAACCAGAACCCAGTTCCGTAAATTCCTTAATAGATTGCAGCCGCTTCTCTGCCACTTCAGTCAGAACCTTGTCCCGCTGGTAGGTAAAATAGGCGTACGCAATCCGGTTGGACCGGCCTACACGTCCACGTAATTGATAGAGCTGAGACAAGCCCATCTTATCGGCATCATGCACAATAAGTGTATTTACGTTAGGAATATCTACACCCGTCTCAATAATACTTGTGCTGACCAGCACATCGTATTCTCCATCAAGAAAATCAAGGATCGTCTTCTCCAGCTCTGCTTCCGACATTTGGCCATGTCCGATGCCTACCCTAGCCTCAGGAACAAGCATAGAAATTTGAGCGGCCATTTCTTGAATGCCCTGCACACGATTATAGAGATAGTAGACTTGACCGCCACGAGCCAATTCACGCTCTACAGCTTCCCGCGTAAGCGTCTGACTATGCTCAACAACATAAGTCTGGACGGGGAAACGGTTCTCCGGCGGCGTCTCAATGACAGACAAATCACGCACTCCCAGCATCGACATATGCAATGTACGAGGAATTGGAGTTGCTGTCAGGGTAAGAACATCTACATTCGTTTTTAACTTCTTCAGCTTCTCTTTATGAGTCACGCCAAATCGCTGTTCCTCATCCACGATCAATAAACCTAAGTCCTTAAATACAAGGTCCTGAGACAACAAACGGTGGGTACCAATAACCACGTCAACCGTTCCTGCCCGAACGCCTTTAATCGTCTCATTCTGCTCCTTACGGCTGCGGAAACGACTTAGGACTTGAATATTTAGCGGATAATTTGCGAAGCGTTCCCGAAAGGTCTCATAATGCTGCTGAGCTAGAATCGTTGTCGGTACCAGCACAGCCACCTGTTTACCTTCAATCGCTGATTTAAAGGCTGCTCGTATAGCTACCTCCGTCTTACCATATCCAACGTCTCCACAAAGGAGCCGATCCATTGGACGATTCTGTTCCATATCCTTCTTAATCTCTTCAATCGCTCGAAGCTGATCCCGAGTCTCCTCGTAAGGGAACATTTCTTCAAATTCACGCTGTTCCTGTGTGTCCTTCTCAAAACCATACCCTGCTGCACTTTGGCGTTCAGCGTACAGTTTGATTAGATCATCAGCAATATCCTGAACGGAAGAGCGAACCTTATTGGTCACCCGCGTCCATTCATTACCGCCTAATTTATATACTTTCGGCTCTTTATCTTCTGAACCGACATATTTCTGAATCAAGTCAATTTGCTCAATTGGAACCGAGAGCTTATCGCCACCCGCATATAAAATATGCATATAGTCACGATGAATACCGCTGACCTCCAGCGTGCCGATCCCCATATACTTACCGATACCATGGTTCTGGTGAACAACATAATCACCAATTTTCAGCTCAGTATAACTCTTGATCCGTTCAGCATTATCTATCCCTTTGGAGATCTTCCGTGCCTTCCGCTGCTTCTGAGAGAACATCTCTCCTTCAGTGATAACGGCTAAATGAATAGAAGGCAGCTCAAAGCCTGAACCCAGGTTTCCTTGTACGATCGTTGGCTCATCAATGCCGTAGTCATAAAGGACTCTGCGCACACGTTCAATCCGTTCTTCACTGCTCGCAAGCATCATTACCTTTACACCAGACTTCTGCCAACGCTCCATTTCCGATTTAAGCACATTCATCTGACCATGGAAATCCTGCATCCCACGACTAATAAACCCAAGAATGTTCTGTGGTTGAATGTGTGGGACCTGGCGCAAAAAGATCGACATAAACAGGCTTTGGAACGGACGTTTGTACATCACAATATCTGTCTCGACAGAGAGATCCAGATCCGGCAATGTTTTGCCGTTTTGCATCAGATGGAGGTTCCATTCCGATTCATCTCTTTCGAGCTGTTTCGCCGTTTCAAGCAGTCTTGTCGGCTCATCGAGAATAAGGATCGTATCCTGGGCCATGTAATCAAATAAATGAGAGCGTTCAGGGTATAAAAGACTGATATATTTATAGATTTCAGGAAAATAGGTTCCTTCGCGCAGCATTTCTAGCTCGCGTCCAATTTCTTCTTTTAGACGCAACTTAGCCTGCCGATCCGCCATTTTCTCAAGCTGTCGTTCCAGCATAACAGATGCTTCAGCAGAAGCAGATTCCTGGCGAAACCTGCTCGCTATAATCTCTTTAGCCGGTGTAATCTTCACACTTCGTACTTTATCAATAGAACGCTGATCGACTGGATCAAAAGTTCTGATGGAATCAACCTCATCATCAAATAACTCAACACGATATGCCAAAGGAGAAGTCATTGGATAAAAATCAATAATTCCACCTCTTACACTCAGTTCACCGCGATTCTCAACCCGCTCTACTCTTTCATAACCCATTTCGATCATGGACATCAAGAATTCATCCAGAGCAAGCGTTCCATCCTGAGAAACCGTAACCTGTGCCTCTGCCATAACCTCTGGTGCAGGGAGCAGTCTGCGCACTCCCGAGTAGGGAACTACAACAATACCACGGAAGCCCTGGGCACATTTGGTCAGTACATCAATACGCTGGGCTAATGTCTCTGGACTTGAGACAGCCGCTTCCGCAGCAACAAGTTCATTAGCAGGATAGAGCAATACTCGTTCCGGGGAAAGCGCTTCCTGTAAATCATCGGCCATTTTCTGAGCCGAAAACATATTATGAGTCACCACAAGCAAGGGACGAGCTGTCTCTTCATGCAGTGCTGCAAGCATGATCTGTCTAGCTGAACCTGTAAGCCCCGATATGAGCTGCTCTTTCATACCTGCAGCTACACCCTGGGTGATAGACTGGAAATCGGGATCCTTGGAAAAAGCTTCTATAATACCTTGTAACAACAGGCGCACCTCTCTTACTAAACAGGCTAACGGAAGCCAAAGCCACCGTCACCTATTATGATTGGAATCGAAAAGAAGCCTCAGCTGTAACGCCAAGGCTTGCGGATGACGATAGAGACAGGCGCTATCACCTACTGAAGCGGACTCGTCAGCAGGCTAAGCTCCGGATTATGCTCTAAAGCCTCCTTGCAATAGTCGCAAGTCACCTTTACCGTGATCTCACCTTCTGAATTATACGCTATTATATCTCTGCGCTCCGCAGGGGTCAAGGAATGAAGGCCCAACTGCATTTCTGTTACATCACTTCTATTAATGCTGCCTAGAGATGTCTTGCAGTGCCTACATACATAGTTTATTGCCATCTATATGCCTCCTGAAGGTACTATATACCTTCAGTATGTCCGGGGAGCATCATCTTTAGCCTCATAACCAACAGAGTTTACAGATCAACCATTGAATTTAGCCATCGTCTGTTCGAATGAATTCTGTAAGCTGAACTCCAGTGCATCACAAGTATTAAGGATCATCTGCTTCAGAGGATCGCCTTCCTTTTTAGGAAAAGAAGAGAGAACATAATCCACTATTGCAAAACCCGGTTCAGGGCGAGAAATACCCATTCGTACCCGATTAAAGCTTTGTGTACCTACATGCTGAATGATCGATTTAATTCCGTTATGCCCACCAGCACTACCTTGATAACGCAAGCGAATTTTTCCGATTTCGGTATCTAGATCATCGTAGACGACGATCATATCTTCTAGTTTAACTTTGTAATAATCCATATAAGCGCGAACGGCCTCACCGGACAAATTCATAAAGGTCATCGGTTTAATCAATACGGTTTTGACTCCCCCGATAACCCCTTCACCGATCACGGATTTACATTTGCTTTGGTTGAAGGAAATCCCGTTCTGAGCCGCAAGCTCATCCAATGCCATAAAACCAACATTATGCCTTGTTTTCGCATATTGTGTTCCCGGATTTCCCAATCCGACAATCCATTTCATTATCGAACCTTTCCTTTCCATCGGGCTCTCCGGCAAGAGAAGTCCGTTTTTGGTACAATAGATCTTATCTACATATCTCTGTGCAACCAGAGCGAAATTATACTCCGAAGACAGGTGATAACCTATGCTACATCAAAGTGGAATCTTAACACATCAGCGCGATTTTCAGTACCATATCCAATATGCTGTGCCTGTGGAAATATACAGAGGCGACGTGCACATTGACATTGGTGTATTGACAGCAGTGGACGAAGGATTCGTGGAGCTGCAAGGGACACTCTATAACCGCAGCATATTCACCTTCGTCTCCCGCGCCGGGTATTGAAGCCAGCGCTTCTACCTGCATCACGCCGATAAGGGTTACATCTCCGAGAGCGGAGGTGTAACCCTTTTGTACAATATAAGAATGTATAAGTTTCACGCTATACATCAACCTTATATTTCTCGCATAAACGCTTACCGTCCTTTTGGGACGCCGAAGGCGTTTTTGCTTGCTATTATTGATTATATTTATTCAATTTCAAACAATTTACTAATCGACAACTCTTCATGAACGCGGATAATTGCCTCACCCATAAGTGGAGCCACGGACAACACTTTGAGTTTAGAAGTTGGGTTCGCGCTGCGAATTGGAATCGTATCTGTCACGATAATCTCTTTAATTGGAGAATTCTCCAGACGTTCATGTGCAGGACCAGACAATACTGGGTGTGTACAGCAAGCGTATACTTCCTTCACGCCGCCTTCCATCAAAGCATTAGCACCAAGTACAATGGTTCCAGCAGTATCGATAATATCATCGATCAGAATGGCTGTTTTACCTTCAATATTACCGATAATGTTCATGACTTCGCTGACATTCGGCTCTGGACGACGCTTGTCTATAATTGCAAGCGGAGCGTTCAGGAAATCAGCAAGCTTTCTTGCACGTACTACACCGCCGTGATCTGGCGATACGACAACTGGGTTCTCGATTTGTTTGGAACGGAAATACTGAGCCAGGATAGGAACTCCCAGCAAGTGATCCACTGGAATATCAAAGAATCCCTGAATCTGCATAGCATGGAGGTCCATCGTAATTACACGGTGGGCGCCGGCTTTTTCAATCAAATTTGCTACCAGCTTGGCCGTAATAGGGTCACGGGAACGAGCTTTCCGATCTTGACGAGCGTAACCATAGTAAGGGATAACCACATTGATGCTTTTTGCGGAGGCGCGTTTGAGTGCATCCACCATAACTAAAAGCTCCATTAGGTTGTCATTAACCGGGCCGCAGGTGGATTGAACAATATACACATGACAACCCCGAACGCTCTCTGACAGCTTGACCTGAATTTCTCCATCGCTAAAACTTGTAGTATGCGATTCACCCATCGGAATTCCGATGTAATCAGCGATTTGACTAGCAAGCTTTGGGTTGGAGTTACAGGTGAAAATCTTTAATTTGGAATCACAATAAGTCATAAAATTTAAACCCTCCGTGACGGAATTTAGCTTTCCAAAGGCGCCGGCGCGGAAATATAAGTCCGTCCGGCGCTTCTTAGCAACGCTTTACGATGGACTCGAGTGGTCTTTCTTCGCTTTTGCACGGGAACGGATCTTCTCTGCATATCCCGGTTTATTCTCCTGCCGTACTCTGGCAACAGCCAGATCGTTCTCTGAAACGGAACGCGTAATTGTCGAACCAGCTACAACAAAAGCTCCCTTGCCCACAGAAACCGGTGCAATAAGGTTAACGTTACTGCCGATAAAGGCATCGTCTTCAATTGTTGTCGTAAATTTATTATACCCGTCGTAGTTAACAGTAATCGCACCGCAACCGACGTTTACATTCTTACCCACAGATGCGTCGCCAATATAGCTAAGATGCGACACCTTAGAACCGTCACCAATCGTAGCATTCTTGATCTCGACGAAATCTCCAACCTTCACTTCTTCTCCAAGTATAGAACCTGGACGCAAATAGGCAAAAGGCCCAACGGTAGTCCGTGCGCCAACTTGTGCTTGATTCAATACGGACTGCTTAATCGTCGCGTCGTCCATGATCTGACAATCTTCGATTTCACTTGCCGGTCCGATCACACAGTTCTCACCGATTACAGTTTTACCCTTCAAGATGGTTCCTGGATAGATCGTTGTATCCGACCCAATGACTACATCTGCTCCGATATATGTGGAGGCAGGATCGATTATGGTTACGCCACCCAGCATATGTTTGCGGTTGATACGTTGACGCATAATACCTTCCGCATCAGATAAAGCTAAACGGTCATTAACACCAATAGACTCGTTAGCATCCTCAGTCTGGAATGCTAGAACAAGATCACCTTGCTCACGCAGAATACTGATAACATCTGTCAAATAATATTCCTGTTGATTATTGCTGTTAGTAACCTTCTCTAAAGCCGAAAATAACTTGATGTTATCAAAGCAATAAATTCCTGTGTTGATTTCATGAATAGCTGCCTGTTCGGCATTACAATCTTTCTGTTCTACGATCTTCATTAAGCCGCCATCTTCACTACGTATAATCCGTCCTAATCCAGATGGATCATCCATTACTGCGGTTAATACAGTCGCTGCCGCCTGACGCTCCTCATGCAGAGCCATCAATCCTATCAGCGTCTCCGATGTAATAAGCGGAGTGTCACCATAAGCAACAATCGTCGTTCCTTCTTCACCACCGAGCAAATCCTTAGCTTGTTTGACAGCGTGACCAGTACCGAGCTGAGTTTCCTGCAGCACGTATTCCGCACTTTGCCCTACATAGGCCTTAACCTTCTCTGCGCCATGCCCAACAACAACAACGGTGCGCTGGCATCCGGTCGCTTCTACTGTATCAAGCACGTGCCCTACCATTGGCTTACCGCAAACGGGGTGCAGCACCTTATATAATTTAGATTTCATTCGCTTGCCTTGACCTGCGGCAAGAACTACAGCCATTCTTTTCAAGAATGCCAACCTCCTACTCTTGAACTCACTACTGAATATATCTCATTCCGGGCAAAAAGAAAAGAGAACCATGAAGTCATGGTTCTCTTTTCTATAAACCCCATGTTAGAAAAGCATTTATCGCTGCCTTTCGAAGATGTCGTCAAATCCTTCACTAGCGCTAGCTTTTCTTGCAAGATCAAGCTGCTTAAGTCATGAAGTATATTCGGTATGATCTTATCAAAAACGGCGGATCCTACGCCACCCAAAAGGTAGCCGTCTTCCGAGGCAGCCTAAGCTCCCTCTTCAATAACTTCTTCTTCTTCTTCAGTAGCGGCGCGATCGTACTCGGCCAGAACCGCGGATTGAATCTTCTCGCGTGTTCCCGAAGAGATCGGGTGAGCGATATCGCGGAATTCGCCATCCGGTGTACGCTTGCTGGGCATTGCAACAAACATCCCGTTATTACCATCGATGACGCGAATGTCATGAACAACAAACTCGTTATCGATTGTAATGGATGCGATTGCTTTCATTCTCCCCTCAGAGTTAACGCGGCGGAGTCTGACATCCGTAATTTGCATGTGTGTGTTCACCACCTTTTTCCATCAGAGACTTGGTGTATAATTCCACACAGCAAAGCGAATTCCTTCTTTTTGATTCCATAAAATACCTAAAAAAGAAATATATTTTTTAGGATCTGTTGTTTTCGACACGCATCGGGTGATTTTCTTAATATCCCTTACGTTTTCGACAATTTCCACGCTTTTTGAAAACAAAGAAACGTCAATCTATCAAGAGGAAAAGTAGTTACCCGGATGCGCGGAAATCCGCCGCTCTTTCGAGTCTACCTCGCTTAGTTTCACTAAAGAAACATAGTCATGCAACAGACGCTCTTCCGTCTCTACTGCACCTGATTCGACCAACACACCCACTCCAGCAACTTCGGCATTGAACTCACCGAGTAAATCAACCATCCCTCGAACGGTCCCGCCTGCCTTCATGAAGTCATCTACAATGAGTACCCGTGATTTCTCCTTGAGTGCTCGTCTAGAAAGAGACATGGTGTGTATGCTCTTATGTGATCCAGATACATAATTAATGCTTACTGCTGAGCCTTCTGTAACCTGATGATCACGTCGTACCAGCACTACTGGCAAGCCGAGCTGTGCTGCCGTTGCATAGGCTAGCGGAATCCCTTTAGTTTCTACTGTCATCACCACATCGATTTCCGATCCATAAAAGGCCGTTGCGATGATCTTCCCTGCTTGCTCCATCAAAGATGGCAGTCCAAGCAGGTCCGACATATACAAATAACCACCAGGCAATATCCGATCTGTCTGTTCCAGCTGCACACATAAACGTTTAACAAAAGAGAGCGCCATTTCTTTAGGCATCACAGGAATATAACGTACTCCACCTGCTGCACCGGCTAAGGTCTGAAGCTCTCCAATGCCCTCACCTTCAAATACTTCTTTTATGATTGCCAAATCTTCACTGATGGAGGACTTAGCCGCTCCATACCGATCGGCAAATATAGACAGCGGCAGTAGGTCATGTGGCCGCTCAAGTAAAAACTGAGTCATGTCTACCAAACGTTGGCTTCTTTTTAATTTCTTCACGGAATGCTCCTCGCCAAAACCGAATATTTTATGAAAAATATATCACTTTTGTACGGGTTTACACAAGAGAAGCATACTAATTGAGTGATCTCACTGCATAGACTTCCTTGCAGAACCCTCGCAGTCCATTATAAATTCTTGCTACTTTAGACTGCTTGGACACTAAACCGAACACTGTAGGACCGCTGCCGGACATTAACACTCCGTCTGCTCCGAGCTTAACCATCGCCTCTTTGAGCTGCTGGACCTCTGGATGTAGCTTTAGGGTAACATCCTCAAGCACATTGCCCAGATGATTACACACGCCCCCAAAATCTCCAGCTTCGATCGCGTCCTGCATCTTTCGAGCCGAAGGATGAACAGCTATATTATTGCTCCGCACACGTCCGTATACTTCCGCAGTCGATACATTGATAGGTGGCTTAGCCAATACTACCCAGCATTGCGGAGGATTCTTAATCGGCGTCAGCTTCTCGCCACGACCTGTTGCCAAGGCAGTGCCACCTGTAACGCAGAAAGGCACATCTGAGCCAAGCTCAGCGCCAAGCTCCTGCAGCTCCTGCGCAGGTATACCTAGGCGCCACAGTCGGTTCAGACCACGCAGGGTAGCCGCTGCATCACTGCTGCCGCCAGCCAGGCCAGCTGCCACCGGTATTCTTTTATCCAGATGGATATGTACACCACTCTTCACGTTATAACGCTCTTTAATAAGCCTAGCCGCTTGAAAGGCCAGGTTCTTCTCATCTAGGGGAATATAACCCGCTTGACTTGATATTATAATAGTATCCCTTGGCAGCTCAGACAGCTCTAAACGGTCTGCTAGATCTACCATGGTCATAATCATTTCCACCTCATGAAAACCGTCAGCACGCTTGTGCAGCACATCCAGCATCAAATTAATTTTAGCTGGTGCCTTCTCATACATTTTCAAGGCGTTCACCCACCTTCAGCTTTTCCCGTAAAAACAACTTAACATATTATATGAAAAACTTCTAATGAAGTCCAATAATAAAAGGGTGTCGCCAGTTAGACGCACCCTTTTTCGTTAAATAATTGTTCACACGCTAAAGATTAAGATTTCCGGGCAGCCTCTTCAGCGAGCTGAATCGCTCTTTTCACCATATTACCTGCATCCTTCGCCCGTATTCCTCCCCAGCCTTCACGTTCC
Organism: Paenibacillus sp. NPDC101420; assembly: GCF_050277435.1. Lineage (NCBI taxonomy): Bacteria > Bacillati > Bacillota > Bacilli > Caryophanales > Paenibacillaceae > Paenibacillus > Paenibacillus sp. NPDC101420. The sequence goes on along the minus strand of NZ_JBNNSE010000014.1, from coordinate 17,737 downwards.
ACCGTTTCGTAAAAACCAAGCTCCTTGGCTAACTCTGTCTTTAGTTCTTCCGACATCATGCCTCGTTTTCTGCGGCTCATTACGGAATTCCTCCCTTATGAAAGAAAATGATAAACCGATTGCTCAATTAGTATGCTTGCTTAGAACAAGGATCATTCACTGAATATTAACGCAAAAAAAGAAACAGTCATCCTTTATGAAGGACAACCGTTTCTGATACAAATAAAAAACAGCCTCCAAAGGAAGCTGCCCGTGAAACATTAAGCTTTAATATACATAATCCGCATCTGCCCATCGTCTTCACATACTGTGATTTCCACAGATTCAGTAAGGATATCGGCATAGCTATAGGAGACTCGCTTGAATGTTTGCTGCTCCTGATCCAGTTTGACAATAAATACAGAAGGGTACGTTTCTTCCAGGACACCGGTGCGTTCTACGGTTTTACGACGACCTCCGTTTGCACGCAACGTGATCTTATGACCGACGTGAGCTTCGAGACTGCGTTTGATTTCCAACAGCGCGTTATTAGCCATTGCCTGACGACCACCTCTTTTCTTGTCCATTATACAACTTCCCCAGGTGTTTGTCAAAGCAAATAAATAATTATAGATGATGAATATTTGGTTGTCAACGGAATTTTTTTGCGGAGAATCAGAGGCGAACTAATAGCCTTGTTATCTGTAATAGGTTTACCACAAAGCAAGAAAAATAACATTGTCGATCTTTAAAGATAACTACCATTTCACACAAGCATAATCGCCTTTGGCGTCGTCCCTATAAGGACGGTTAGCGTTAATGCGGGAAATATAAGGATAATGTATAGCGTGAAACTTATACTTTCTTATATAAAAAAAGGGTTAAGCTCATCGCTCACCCTTTCTTCGCGTTACTCTATTCGGCCACTCCAAATTACCTATTAGCTTTGAAAATAGACCAGTACCTGTCGATTAAATTGCGGAAGGTGTCACTTTTAGTGCTGACAGGTTCTGCAGACGCGGCATCCCAATACGGAAGCTGCCACGGGTCTCAATACCGCCGATTCCCTGATTACCACTAATGGTGTTGTTCAAAACCTCACTCAGATTCACCGTATCCCTAATGGGCGTGAACGACGATTTTGCCGCCACATAAACTGGGTCTAGGGCATGGATCAATATCCGTCCAGGAGAACTGGCGAAATTCGCCCCTGCCCCCAGCAGTGCTTCAAAATGTGACTGACAAGCACCTGCAACAATCGTCAACGCATCAAAATTTCGCTCATAATCCCTAGCTACCCTAATAGCAGCTACGAAGTTTTGCGAATTTTTATAGCTGCTCAGACTGTGAAGATCGTAAGTATGCTGTTGCTTCAGCACCCCGTCATGACCGGTAATCACCACAATATCTGGACGCACGCGGGGCAGCAGCCGGTATAAAGTGTCAGCCATTGCGGACTCATGAACATGATGACCTTCAGCAGGGATCCGCAATTGCTCGTATAAGCTAAGGCTCTTATTCAAATACGCTGGATCGCCATCCAGATGCAGTACTTTCCCCGGCACTTCAAAATAAGCAGCTTCCTTGGGCGATGGAGCCCATGCTCCTTCTGATAGAGCGCTCCCGCTCCGCTGACTTTGCTCCTGTCGGTCTTTCCGCAGCTGTGTCAGTGATTCATTCGCTTTAATCTGTGCCTGCTGTCCTCGTTCCGTAATTCGGGTAGGAGGAACTTGAACCAAGTCATTCAGAGGAGAATCCGCCAACAGACGGAAATCTGTGCCTTTAATGACGGCTCTGTCCTGCACAATATGATCTACACGAAAAGTCAAATCTCCGCCATAAGATTTGCGAACGACCAAGTCTCCTAAATTCATTACAACCACCACCTCTACCCCATCGTATGGGCAAAGGCCTCAGTTGGTTCATAACTAGCTATGTTTTTAGCTTATTCAATTCCAGCAGCCAACAGAACACCGCTTAATCGGGCGTATTCTTCTAGACTTAACGTTTCTCCACGACGTGTTGGTTCAATACCAGCTTCTGCGAGTAAAGCCTCCAGACGCTCACGTCCCTCTTCAGGGAAGTAACGAGCCTTGAGATTGTTAGCAATCGTCTTGCGACGCTGTGTGAAAGAAGCTTGGACGACCTCAAAGAAGTGCTTCTCACTCTCAACTTCTACCGGTGGACGCTCTCTTACCTTTAGACGGATTACAGCGGACTCCACATTAGGTTGAGGAATGAACACCGTACGCGGCACAATGCAGACGAGCTCAGGCTCGCTGTAGTACTGCACGGCAATGCTAAGGCTCCCGTATTCCTTTCCTCCCGGAGAAGCGGCCATACGCTCCGCAACCTCTTTCTGAATCATTACAACAATGTTATCAAGCGGAAGCTTCTCTTCGAGCAGCTTCATCAGAATCGGAGTAGTTACATAATACGGCAGATTGGCAACTACGCTTACCTTGTTCACGGATGCAAAATCTTCTTTGAACAGCTCCTGCAGATTTACATTCAGAACATCATCATTACGAACCTTAACATGCGGATAAGGGGAAAGTACGTCCCTTAAAATAGGAATCAGCCTACGGTCGATCTCCACAGCGGTCACCGCACCAGCGGTTAGCGCCAAACGCTCCGTCAGGGCACCAATCCCAGGGCCGATTTCCAATGCCCCTGATTCGCTATCTAGCCCAGCAGCGTCAACAATCTTGTCCAATATATTTTGATCAATCAAAAAATTCTGTCCTAAGCTCTTCTTGAACTTGAATCCATAACGTTGAATAATTTCTTTCGTCCGTTTTGGAGTCGAAATTTCCTCTCTACCACTCATGAAGTAATGCCCCCCTGATCAATTTGGGCGAGAGCTCCGGCAAATTCCTCCCGCGTAATTCCAAACATCGCCAGCCGCTTGTACAGCTGCTTGCCATTACAATATCCGATTCCAAGCAAATTACCAAGTGCCATACGTCTTTCAGCTGCCCGAGGGTGTACAAGCATTCCAGCGGCCATTAAATCATCAAGTCCAATTAAAGCAGGTGCACCTTCAAAAGAGGTATGTACATTCCGCAGCGCATGACGAATCGCCTCTGGTGAAGCGTTCTCCACACCGATATCTCCCTTGCGGGTTGCGTCCTTCTCAGGAATGAAGGCATGCTTACAGCCCGGCACCTTTGCGGACACAATCTTACGAATTCGTTCACCCGCATGATCCGGGTCAGTAAGGATAATCACTCCTCTACGCTCCATAGCAAGCGCGATCTTCGCAATTACGGTCCGGTCTACAGCCGAGCCCCCTGTTTCGATCGTATCTGCTTCTACAGCACGTTTAACAGCGACGGTATCACTCTTACCTTCAACGACAATTAATTCCTTAATCATATCTCTTGACTCCTTCCAAAAAAAGCAAAAAAGAAGAGGTTTCGCTCCTCTTCTTTTGGTTAAAGAATGTATAAGTGATGAGCGGTTGCTCTGCGATCAACGAAATGATCATCTGGCGTTCCTTAACGGTTATCATCACTATAGCTTATCAAAGAATAATTTGCAAAAGCTTCAGCCTAGTTTAACTCCGGCTTCACAGGTCCAATCACATAAACGGTACGTGATTTACGTCCGAAATTACGCACATGGCTCAGTGAATCATAATAGACATCTACTTTATTGCCTTTAATGGCACCGCCAGTATCTTCTGCTCGGCGGAATCCAAGCCCCTCGATATATACCCACCAGCCAATAGGAATTACATTCGGGTCTACCGCAATTGTACGACCTTCCGTTACGCGTGTTCCGGAAGCAGTTTTGTTACCAATACCTGGCTCTTCTGATGAATAAGCTGTCATGGAGACGTTCTTAATCATCTTCTTGTACTCAAAGTCTACGCCAGCCTTGCTTGTGACATTATTAGTCTTAGCGCTAACCTTAGCCGTTTTTGAAGTGGTGTTTGATTTGGAAGTTGTTGTAGTCTTAGCTACAGCCGGCTTAGGAAGTGCTTTGGTACCAACGGCAATAATCTTATCTTTCGTTACCGTTTGTACTTCCTTACCAATCATGCGCATAGAGGCCAGTTCTCCGTCTTGGTAGATCTTCTCAATATGCTGAATCATGACGCCTGGTTTGCCTGCCTGTGCCACTCTAACTGTTCCCACAGTAAGGGAGGGGTCTGCTGTCTTGATGACTCTGAAGGGTAAGTTAGTTGTTCGCTGTACGGTCTGTTTGTTGATGCGAACAATCTTAACCTCCATGTTTGCAGAAATGGTGGTGTCTAACGAAGGGAAAATCTTATCATGACCTTCTAGGGTAATGCCCATTTTCTCAATTGCTTTACCAATTGTGTCCTCGGTCGTATATAACGTTTTTGTTGCTCCATCCGCAGTAAGACTAATTTTCTGCGCACGATTGATAACGACACGGTCACCGTCTTTTATTTCATCACTCAGACCTAAAGATAGTTCATCATGCGGCTGCAGCGAAATTTGCTCTTTCTCCAACACATCACCAAGAAGCGCTTCCCGCGTTTCAAGCGTCTGTGTTTGCCCGTCTATTACTAAAAATAATTGTTTGTTACTTTGACCGTGTACGTACAGCAGAATAAGTAGCGCGATAGCGACTGAAATCACGCCTGCAAGTAAAAGTACGCGAGTATTTACTTGCTCCCACCGTAATGCGAAAGACCTGCTGGATGACTGCGAATCATGGGATACTTCTGGTTGGAATACGCCCATTCTCTCCATCCTCCTTACATAGCCCCGTCGTCAATTGTATATCATGAGGACTGAATTCCTTTGACGAAACTATTTGAGATTGTCACAGGACACGCACGTAATAACTTAGCGTCTCCTGCTCATGGATCGCCTGCTCGGCACAGCTACTCCCACCCCTGTTATATAACAGTATGTGGGCAACATTCTATTTATTCAAAAATAAAAAAGCCTAAAAAGAGTTCAACTGAGGACTCTTTCGTGGCTTCTCCAATATCAGAATAGAGAATGCTTGTGCACGAGGTTGCCTCTCTTACTTGCGCTTACGGGGTTAGCTGTCGGGTTCGGACGAAAGAGAGACGCCCTATTTCAGGTCACCCGCTCATGGCGGTTGCCCTTAAATTCACCCCAAAGACCACGTGAAGAAATCAAATACTGTCCTACGGCACGTCTAAACCGTATTTAAAATACAGGCATGCGGTAGGTCAATATTGGTTCCCCCGTTCTCCATACGGAGACTCAGCGAGACGATCCATGAATCAATGGCTGTCACTATAACACAGCTCACATCACTGAAAAGATGATATCCTGTTTTGATGCATGTTGTAAAGGACGATTCAACCACGTTTACGCAAAAATATGGTTAAAATATTGTAATATTCAGCCGTTTTTATATTAAAAAAGTTTAATATATCGGCCATTCTCTATTTTTCACCTGTTTTGCTCCCGTTTTCACTCAATCCCAAATCGTTCCAGTGCGTTCGCATACGTTATTTTAGCCAATTCTTCCCATGTTAACCCTTTAATTTCAGCTGCTGCCTCTGCTACAAGCTTCACATGAGCGCTCTCATTTCGCTTCCCGCGGAAGGGGTGTGGAGTCAAATATGGAGCATCGGTTTCGATCAATAATCGGTCTAGTGGTGTCTGCGCAAGCACTTCTTTTGGCACTCTTGCATTTTTGAACGTAATGGGTCCTCCAAAGGATAAATGAAAACCAAGATTCAAGCACATTTTAGCTGTTTCCCAGCTTCCTGAGAACGAGTGCATCACGCCTCCAACCTCATTTGCTTTTTCCTCCCGTAAAATCCGTACAACATCCTCATGTGCATCACGATCATGAATACAAATCGGCATATTTAATTCACGGGCTAGTCCAATTTGCTTGCGAAAAACTTCATGTTGCACATCCTTGGGAGAAGTATCCCAGTAATAATCCAGTCCGATTTCACCAATAGCCACTACTTTTTTATGACTGCATAGAGAAGCGATCCAATCGAGATCTCCTTCTTTCATATCAATCGCATCCTGAGGATGCCAACCCACTGCCGCATAAATATAATCATAAGATTCCGCCAGCTTCATCGTTGAGGGAATCGTCTCCCGATTAAATCCGATATTAATCATCTTGCTAACTCCTGCTTCTACAGCACGAGCGATAACTTCTTCGCGATCCTCGTCGAATTGAGGTGCATCCAGATGCGTATGTGTGTCAAACAGAAACATTTTAACCCTCACTCCTTGTTCTTTTTTTAATATAAGACAATATAAGTTTCACGCTATCCGTGATATCTTATTTTTCTACTCTTCCTGTCAAAAATCCCATATTTTCTTGTATTATTTTGCAAAAATCTCTGCAATAGAAGCAGGCAATCGCGTAAGCGCATTTCTTAACTTATCCTGAGGAAAATAAAGATGATATCTTCCACGGTGAATGCCGCTAATAGAACGCACAATATCCGACACCTCTGAAATTTCCCGCAGATGATCATGCCGATCAAGCAGCAGAATTTGTTTATTGTCAAAAGCTTCTCCCGGACGGAACACATCATAGGGCAGATCTGTCGGAAAATCAATCTCCAAATCATATTCTGGGTGAAGTCCCGCTGCCGCAAAACTGCTGCGAATTTCAGTAATCATATCTGTATCGAGATTCTCCACCTCAACATATTTATAAAGTTTACGATGAATAAAACGGGTACACAAGTCGCTTAGTAGCTCATCTTTCTCAAGCGTCCACTGCATAAAAGCCGTCTGTACCAGTGCTTCATCCAGCATTAAATACTGCTTCACTGTCACCTCACCACGGAACAAATCCTCCAGTGGATTAATCATGAAACTAAAATTGTACCCCTCTTGGAAAAGCTCCTTGGCTCTACGAAAAATTTGTCGCAAAATAATTTCTGAGCTGCGTGTCACCGGATGAAAATAGACTTGCCAGTACATTTGATAACGCGACATTAAATAATCTTCAATGGCATGCATTCCCGATTCTTTTACAACAATTCGACCATTATAAGGACGCAGCATTCTTAAAATCCGATCAATGTCGATCGTTCCATAGTTTACACCTGTATAGTATGCATCACGCAGCAAATAATCCATGCGATCAGCATCTAGCGGACTCGAAACCAGATTTACAACAATTTCATGCTCATAAGTTTTAGCGATTACAGAGGCTACTTTACGAGGAAAATCCTCCTCCACATCACGCAAGATCTCAGTAATCTCTGTGTCCTCCAGAATAATTCGACAAGTCCAATCCTCATGATTCATTTCAAAAGCTTCTTCTATAGAATGGGAAAATGGACCGTGTCCCAGATCATGCAGCAAGGCCGCACACAAGGTGAGCAGACTTTCTTCAGGAATCCAATCCTTATACCCGCTTCGTTCAAATTGCGAAATAATTCTACGTGTAATTTCGTACACCCCTAGGGAATGAGAAAACCGACTATGCTCTGCGCCATGAAAAGTAAGATACGAGGTACCCAGCTGGCGAATACGGCGTAAACGCTGAAATTCCTTTGTATTTATTAGTCGCCAAATAATAGTATCCTGCACATGGATATAATTGTGAACCGGATCTTTGAAAACCTTTTCTTCTGTGAGCGGCTGCTTCATGAGATCAACTCCTTTATTAAATTTAGTATGATTTTAACCAATATAAGTATATAATAAGTAATTATGTCGTACTTTGTCGAATAGTGACGTTTTTAGTCTTGGTAAATCGACAAAGTTTATTTTTTCACTTTTTTTAGAATTCGTGATTGTTATAGGGAATTCAAAGTTTTCGTGAAAAAGCACTTATTCAACAGATGAAAAAAGGTTGACTGTTTTGGGAATCGTTGGTATTATAAATATCATAAAACAGTGAACAATGTCGAATAATGACGTTTTTGGAACATTGAGAGGAGTAACGATTGTTATGATGAAATCAACAGGAATTGTAAGAAAAGTAGACGAACTTGGACGGGTAGTTATTCCCATTGAATTGCGCCGTACTCTTGGCATTGGTGAAAAAGACGCACTTGAAATTTACGTTGATGGTGAGCGCATTATGCTTAAGAAATATGAGCCTGCCTGCATTTTCTGCGGCAACGCTGAGAACGTAACTTACTTCAAAGGAAAAATAGTTTGTCATGAATGCATTTCTACTATCCCTACCCCTGTGACAAACTAAAATAAATAGTATATAATAGAACTAATCAAATTGTTAATTCTAACCTTTTCATATCTCCTTGACCTCCCGTGACCGCGGGAGGTATTTTTTTTCTGCAATCACCTGTGTTTCCTGCCCAAAAGGTGTTTACAAGTATTAACTCCCCTCATGACACCTAATAATGATGGGGAATGCGGTGAGAGCATGAAGCAAATCGAGTTTTTACCATGATCTGGTCTATCTTGGGCTTCCTTTTGGGAACCACCTTCAGGCTAGAATCTCGTCAGCTTCGTAATACCCCTCCGCACCTTATTAGCCTCTTAGAATTAGAATCCGTCAATAACACTTACTGCTGCTCCGTTTTATCCAGAAGTGCGTTATAAATATCCCGCTTTGACACACCACGATCAGAGGCTGCTTTTTTCATAGCTTCTTTACGCGGCATATCTGCTGCTTCGTAATGAGCAACATGTTCTTCAATATTTAACTGGCGCCACCAGGCCGATTCCGCCATTTCAGCATCTTCCTTGCTCTCGCCTTCAACGACGATAACATATTCACCAAGTGGTGGATGTTCAGCGAGCCAATCCGTACATTCCTCGATCGTCCCACGCAGAAACTCCTCATATCTCTTTGTCAGTTCACGAGCAAGCACAATTCGCCGATTGCCAAATGCTTCATGGAGATGAGCCAATGTCTTCACCACGCGATGTGGAGATTCGTAGAACAGTATAGTCCCTTGCGCCGAACGAAGTGGACTTAATACCACACGGATATCTTTACGTTCTCGAGGTAAGAAGCCGATAAAAGTGAAAGTAGTCGTAGGCAGACCGGAGGCAATTAATGCTGACAAAGCTGCGTTAGCTCCGGGTATAGGAATTACTGGTATACCGTGACTTATGGCAAGGGCTACAAGGTCAGCACCAGGGTCGGAAATGGCTGGTAAACCGGCATCGCTGACGAGTGCCAAATTTTTTCCTTCTATTATATAGCGGATAAGTTCAGGTCCACTGGCAGCCTTATTATGCTCATGATAACTGAACAGCATAGAGGGTGTAATTTCAAAATGGCTCAACAATTTCCGAGTTTGTCTTGTATCCTCAGCTGCAATAATATCGCATTCCTGCAAAGTGCGGACAGCACGATAAGTCATATCCTCTAAATTACCGATGGGTGTTGCCACCAAAAAGAGTGAACCGGTTGATTCCTGCTTATGTGTATTGTTATTGTTCTGAAAACTGCTTTGGCATGATATCGTCATGATTTACCCTCTTTAGCACCATAGTAGATGTCCATAATTTCTGGACAGTATTGATTGTCCTCATTATATACAATGAGTGGTGGATGTAAACGAACCTCCGGCTTACCATCACGTATCGCTTCAATTAATACCATATTAGCTTCCAGATGCGCACGTGGATGTACAAAGCGAATAATCTTAGGCTCGAGCCTATATTTTCTCATAAGACTAATAATATCGACCAATCGTTGTGGCTTGTGAACCATACTTACCTTTCCACCGGTGCGAACCAGTCTCACACAGGCTTGAATGACCTCCTCCAGCGTACACCCGATTTCATGACGAGCCATAGCCTGATGAGTGTTCAGCTTGAGGTCACTGCCGTTAAGCGGCATATAAGGAGGATTGACTGTTATTGCATCATATACGCCATGTCCTGCTACTTTATATAACTCACGTAAATCACCTTCATGGATCACAACCTGATCCTGTAGCCCATTTAGAGCCACGCTACGCCGAGCCATATCCGCTAAACGGGGCTGAATTTCAATCCCTTCTATAGAAGCTTTAGTTCGGGTCGTCATCAAAATAGGAATTACACCATTCCCAGTACAAAGATCCAGGACTCTCCCACGAGGCGGAACGCTGGCGAAACGGGCAAGCAGTACAGCATCCATAGAAAAGCTAAATACTTCGTCACTTTGAATAATGCGCAAGTCATGTGTTAATAAATCATCCACCCGCTCCGTCGGCAACAAAGGAACAGATATATCGTTAAAAGAATTTGTCATGTAGTAATCTCCTAAATGTTTTGTTGAGCTAAAATTCAAAAAAAACCGTAGGATCAATCTCCTACGGCTGGATATCCTCATTTATTAAGAAAAGAAAGACAGAACAGACAATCACCTTCCGTACGTAAATGTCCAAAATAAACATTACAGATGTGAAAGCCTTCATGGTAAAGCCGGGCCAAGTTGTCATAACCTTCCCCGACAACCTCTTCTGTTCCCTCTCCGGCAGCTAAAAGAGCTTCCGCCTCCGCAGAATCTACGGTAGGATCCAAAGGTGCATCCCGCTTTAAAATTTTGCGAAGCTGTTCATTCTCCAGAGTTAACCTCTGATTAGCTTCCATCAGTTCTTTTACCGTCTGTTTCCATTCTCCAAGATTGGCGCGCATCGTTTCCATCTGTGCTTCCATATCCTGCATGTGTGCAAATATATTTTTCTTCTCCAAGTTTCCACCCCGAAAGTAACCTTATAATGGTTTACTTGACGACAACATCATCCATTGGAAGTTCCTTAACTTTGCCCACTTCAAACAACTGTACATGAACCGTACGGCTTCCGGCATTAAGTCCTACTACTTTGCCATCACCCAATGAGGTCACGACAATCTTGCCGACCGCTGGCATTTCTTCCTTTACACTCTCATAATTGTCATGCTCAAATTTCAAACAACACATCAGACGTCCACAAAGTCCTGAAATCTTCGTCGGATTAAGTGACAGGTTCTGATCCTTCGCCATTTTAATGGATACGGGTTCAAAATCCCCTAACCAAGATGAACAACAAAGCACTCGCCCACAAGGTCCAAGTCCACCTAGCATTTTAGCCTCATCACGCACCCCAATTTGCCGTAGCTCAATGCGGGTCCGGAAGATACTTGCTAGATCTTTAACCAATTCTCTAAAGTCGACCCGTCCTTCGGCCGTAAAGTAAAATATAATCTTATTACGGTCAAAAGTAAACTCTACATCGACGAGCTTCATTTTGAGACCATGGTCGCGTATTTTATTTAAACAGGTGGTAAAAGCCTCTTTAGCGGCCCCTTTGTTCTCTTCAACTACGCGTGCGTCGGTTTCTCCGGCAATACGCATCACTTTTTTGAGGGGCAAAACTACGTCGGATTCTTCCACCTCTTTTTTGCCTACGACAACTTTACCGTATTCAACCCCACGTGCTGTCTCCACAATAACATGTTGATCCCGTTCAATCGGAAAATCAAGTGGATCGAAATAATATATTTTACCCGCTTTTTTAAAACGGACACCTACTACGCTGTACAAAAATTAACCCCCTTGTTTGCCGGTAAAAGGAATCTATGGGCATGTCCGCTCCCTGATGATCCATGCTTCCTTCCTCGTCTGTTAAAACGATATTTCCAGGTAAAGCGACATCCGGAGGATATATCATAACTAATCCTTTAACTTTCCAGTCGGATTAAAAACTGCTCCAGACACAATTGGGCATTGGCATTGGATCGCAGCTTCTTAGTGCTCTCTGCAGCAAATCCCATATAAGCCACCCATTGTTCCGCACTCCGCTCACGGGCATGCCTGGAAATAAAGTCTAACTGATCTATGAAAACGATACTCTCATGCTTACGATACAGGAAGTAAAGCATATCTTTAAACCACAGATGGAACATGCTGAAGAAGATATCCAAATGTTCAGCGAGTCCGGTCTTGAACAGCTTCTGCCCAGCAGTTGCTACAGCGGAGCTGCCCTTGCCTAAGGACTCCTTAGCTAATTGTAACATTACATTTCTCATTTCTGCAAACCAATTCTGTTCCAAAAGTTTCCTGCAACCATCAAGTCCTGAACTAAGTGATACTGCACATCGAGCTAAGGGTATGGGAACGCCCTCACTTGCCAGAGCTTGGAGCATAATATCCGGGTTTAACGGACTAAATGGAATCCGCTGAGTCCGCGACTGAATGGTTGGCAATAAGGAACGGCTATTATCAGAAATTAAGATTCCAACAGCCGGAGCTGGTGGTTCCTCCAGAAATTTCAGCAGACTATTGGCAGCTTGTACCGTCATTTTGTCTGCTCCATCTATAATATAAACTTTCGGATTCACACCCTCTGACCGATAGGAAAAGACGCGCTGCAGCTCACGGATTTGATCTATTTTAATACTTGCTCCATCTGGCTGCAGCAGTGACAAATCAGGGTGGTTTCCATGTTCTACTTTGCGGCACTCCAGGCATTCCCCACAGGCATCGTCCTTGCTCTGGGTACAAAATATAGCTTGGGCAAACATCAGCGCCGTTTTCATTTGTCCACTGCCTGCCGGCCCTGTAAATAAATAAGCATGACTCACAGCTTCTTTGCGCAAGGCGTTTTGGAGTAGCCGCTTGGCGTTCTCCTGGCCTACTATATCATGAAAAGGCATAATTTCCTCCCAAAACTTTCAAACATAAACGCCTTTATCGTCCTTATAAGGACGATAAGTGTTTAATCGAGAAATATAAGGCTAAAGTATAGTGTAAAGCATATACTTTCTTATATTTTAAAAAGAAAGGTTGATTAACAACCCACGGATTTCTCCAACGCGTCCTAACAGATCGATCCGGCCTTGCTCACTATTCAGCAAATCATCTGCCATTGATAGCAAAGCCGAATCAATTTCCTCAAGCAGCTTGTAACGCTTGCCACGTCCACGTCGATCCCATCCGCGTGTTTCCTTCAGAATGACGCCTCTTCGAGCCGTTTCCTCCAGAAATCTTTTGATCATCATCCGGTAGATGGTAAGCTCACGAATCGTCATAGACTTAGATAAACGATCGCCTTGAGACTGTATTTCTTTGATCTGGCGATTCAGTTCATCTTTGGTTTTCTGCTCACTTTGCTGCTGAAAAACATCAGAGAACGTTTTTTGCTGAACGGGTTTGTTAGCCCCTTCTGCATTTGGCATCTCACTCTTCAAGGGCCTATACCCCGGATTGATCTTCAAAGGTTATCTACCGCCCTTTTTATAAATGGCTTGCTAATCTATATTATACTTAATAATGTTCAAAACGATCTACAGGAAGTACGAATACAGTAGCTCCACCGACTTGTACCTCAACAGGAAGTGGCAAATACGAATCCGTTGTTCCACTCATCGGTGTTACAGGAGTGACTAGCTGTTCACGCACTTTACAGCTGTTACGGATCACGGTCAATACGGATTCAATCTGACTGTCTTCTACCCCGATCATAAATGTCGTATTCCCTGCCCGTAGAAATCCACCTGTACTTGCAAGTTTAGTAGCACGGAAATTGGCTTTGACTAGCTCACTGGACAACCGGTTACTGTCTTTATCCTGGATAATTGCAATGATCAACTTCATCTTCGCATTCCCTCCCAATATTTTTATGGTGTATTACTACTTAGAGTTACTCGTAGTAACCCTTACTTCATAAGCACACGCCTAGTTATATGTTACTTCTCTTAGTATATTAGACAAAACACCTTAAAAACCCTTTAATACTCTCTCTTCAAGAGTTCTCACGATATCTTGTTCTACCATATGAATGGGGCGATTAGCATCCAGAACTACTATTCTGTCCGGATTGGCCTGGGCTAATAATTGATAGCCTTCACGAACCTTCTTATGAAAAGAAAGGCTCTCCAGATCCAGACGATTCACTTCCCGTTCTTGATTCGCTGCAATCCGTGACAACCCTATCTCTGGGTCTACATCCAGATAAAAGGTTAGATCCGGCATACGGTTCCCTATCGCAAAACGATTAATACTCCATACCTCTTCTATTCCGAGTCCTCTCGCATGTCCTTGATAAACGAGGCTGCTGTCTACAAAGCGGTCACAGAGTACAGTAAGCCCTTCTCTAAGAGCCGGTTCAACGACTTCGGCGAGATGTTGGCTTCTTGATGCAGCATATAGTAATGCCTCTGTACGCGCATCCATAGCTGTATGGGCAGGATCTAGAATAATGGAACGAATCTTCTCAGCAATCTCAACGCCACCCGGTTCACGGGTAATTCGATAAGGCATGGACCGGTTCTGTAAATAGGCCGTTACTCTACCTAGTACCGTTGTTTTTCCGGAGCCTTCGCCCCCTTCTAATGTTATGAAGAATCCTTCTTTTCCCACTTATGCTTCTCCGCCCTTCTGAATGTTGTATACCTCAATACGCTGCAAGACCGGATCAGCACAAGCCTGGAATTTGGCGCCTCCTTTAGCTAAACCAGCCAGCCTTCTTTGGATCTGATCTGTGATCACTTCACCCGGATATAATACCGGGATGCCTGGTGGATAGGGAATAACCATCTCTGCCGCCACTCTACCCACGCAATGTTCAAGATCAATGCTTTCAATTTCATTTGCTGACACCGGCTTCAATGAGAAGGGGACAGGATCTGAGATTTGTAAAGAATGGAAATTGTTCCACGTGGAAATATTGCGAGCGCCTGATAAGTCGGGGGCGTTCTGTGATTCGGAAGGTTCCTCCGAATCTATTTCCCGCAGCGCCTGCAGCAAATGATCTGCATCTTCAGCCTTCGATCCAAGGCTGAACAGCAGCACTACGTGCCGGTCATCGCTCATCTCCGGCACGCAGCCCTTTATTTCGAGCTTGCGCTGCAGCTCGAAGCCGCTCAGGACCCCGGTGGCGTCATAAATGACGACTTTAAAGGGGTCCTGTGTCACATACGCCGCCAAAGAATCAGGCGGCGTATTCGGGTGCAGCGGCTCTGCCGGCTGCACTAGTCCGTAGCGCGGCAGCTCCGCGAGCCCGCGCCGTAGAACGTCCACGGCGGCCAGCCCCGCCGTGAAGGCACCCTTGCCCCGGCTGTGCAGCAGACGCCGGGCAAGATCCAGCGACGCCATCATAGGATATGATGGGCTGGAGCTCTGCACCATGGCGAGCCGCTGCCGGAGCAGGGCGCGGTTGAGCCGCGGCCCTTGGACATGCAGCATAGCGCCCATGGTCATCGCTGTGAGCATCTTGTGCGTGGACTGCACGACGCCGTCCGCGCCACAAGCAAGTGCCCCGGCTGGCAGCGCCGGGTGCTGCCCGTAATGCGCCCCATGCGCCTCATCCACAAGCAGCGGTACACCGCTGTCGTGACAAATACTCGCGAGGGGCGCAAGATCACTACCCATGCCGTAATAATTCGGCATAGTAACAAGTACAGCTGCGGCTTCAGGATAGGCTGCAAGTGCAGCCTTAACAGCTTTGGCCGCCGGCGCGACTGCCAAGCCGCTGAGTGGATCAATCAGAGGCTCCAGAAAAACAGCACGTACTCCAGCCAACATCAGTCCATGAATGACTGACTTATGCACATTGCGTTGAACAATCATAATCATTCCAGGCTCGGGACAAGCGGTTAGAATAAGAGCCAGATTGCCGGCTGTACTCCCTCCAACCAGAAAAAAGCTTTCCTCTGCTCCAAAGCAATCTGCTGCCAACTCTTGCGCTTCCTTGATAACTCCCTCAGGATGATGAAGATCATCCGTTCCGGAAATTTCCGTAACATCATACTTCATTACCTCATCTAAAAAGCCAGCGCCTTCAACGCCATCATATGCCTCTCCATTCTTATGACCTGGCACATGATATGATCTATTACCCATAATTCTATATTGTTCCAGCATTTCGTATATAGGCGCCCTACAACGTTGTAATTTATTCATATTAAATTCCTTCCCATAGGGTTCCTTCTATTTTAACGTAAATATTCGCAAACGCCTACGCTTCAGTGTAAAAGCGGCCCTTTGGACAACAAAACGGCTCCTCCCGCCTGAAGAACGAGGAAGCCGTGTATTGAATATCACTAATGCAGCCTTCGTATCTTTCATCCAGACCGCTCTCTTAATTGCATCATTTAACAGAGTTACTCTACTTAAGCGTTCTTTTGCAATCCAATCTTCTTCATCCGGCCGATAAAAAAACGGTACTTGGCATCTTCAGCCTCGGTACGTATCATCTCAGCCTCACATTCCTCACAAATAAAATGCGAGACAATCACAATACCTTCCTCTTTTACCTGTCCACAAATGATACAAGCTTGCCCGGTTTGCTGTTCCATAACCATCCCACCTTGACTCTTTTAAGAACAGTATGATACACCTTCTATCATTTTAAACCTTTTCATAGTTTTTTCATATCCTCCGTATCGTGCATTATATATATTCCGTTGCCGTTATATCGGTGAATTTTCGCCGCAGTTTAATAAAATACATCCACTCGCCGATATTAAGAACATACGAATTCACGAGGAGGTTAGACTATAATCTATGGAACCCACTACCAAAGGTGCAGCTACATTCTATCAATATAAACTAATTAAAAAAGTAAATCTAACGGCACGCCTGCTGCCTATTTATATTATGCTTCCCTTATTAGTCCTTGTGCTCGAAACCGTATTTCTTTCCTGGTGGAGCATTCTTTACATAATCATAGCAGCGCCTGTAGCCTTCTGGGTTCAATATGTCATTTCACGCTCAGTTCTTTTAATCTCAGGACACCCCATTTCAAAAAGATGGTCTGTCTCATTTAAACTGCCTTGGTTAGGGTTTATGCCTGATCAACATATTAGTTACCGTATATTCCGTAAAGTACAACTACATAATTTCTATATCGGTCTTTGTATTGCAGCACTCTTTATTTTCTGGTCACCGCCAGCATTTACAGTATCACTGATCACTTGTCACTTATGGCTCCTACTGCCTCGTCTTTATACTCTGTTCAGACTGAATCGACAGGATCAGGGAGGCATGCTGAAATTCAATCCGACCGATGTATCCTATTACTCTCAATAAAGTGCAGCAGTATAGCTCATATTATTTTCACGTATTAAAAAATAAACCGCCATCCTTAGGGATGGCGATTCTTTATTTCGTCTTAAGGCCTTTAATGGAGGTCTTCTTTTCTTTAGGAATCATCACTACAAAATAATCATCATGCACTGTTAAATGAACCGTTAACCCATCCTTCAGAAAAACACCCGAAGAATCACTATCATCATCTTCCTGTTCTGTCCATCCCCAGGCTTTAATAGCCTCCAAATAAGGATCCGGAATACCATTCTTCTCCTTTAATCCAGGTAAAGAATAACGTACATAATCCATGGCAACGTTAGTAGTGGTCTGGTCTGGTGAGTTTGCCTCATGGGGGACAGGGAAGCTTTTCTCATTCAGTGCACCCTCAAAAGTATCCCACTTAGGTTCTTTAGCCCCGCAACTTGCCAGTATTAAAGTTAAAATACAAGAAATCATTATTAACTTGAATATTTTTAATTGTTTCATGCCTTAAATCCTCCCTACCTCTACAATGCATCTAAAGACACAAGAAAATTCAAAGTTAGAATTTATGAGTAGTTCCTTCGTATTAAAGATCTGCTAACTATTAGCACTTTTCTATTATACTTGTATCCACCGCAGCGTCGGTAACAAAAATGTCATTCCACAGTAACCTATTCTACTGTTATTACTAGCCTTAAATACTTGCATAATAAAAAAGAAAAAAAGCCACTGCTGATATTATCAACAATGGCTTAATCTGCTTGGCAACGTCCTACTCTCCCAGGACCCTTCGGTCCAAGTACCATCGGCGCTGGAGGGCTTAACGGTCGTGTTCGGGATGGGTACGCGTGGA
>NZ_JBNNSE010000013.1:0-64959 GCF_050277435.1 Paenibacillus sp. NPDC101420 | reverse complement strand
CACGCGTACCCATCCCGAACACGACCGTTAAGCCCTCCAGCGCCGATGGTACTTGGACCGAAGGGTCCTGGGAGAGTAGGACGTTGCCAAGCACAATTAGACCACTGTTGAGTAATCGACAGTGGCTTTTTTGCGTTTATTATAGGCTGTGGAAAACTTGTGGATAAACATTTGGATTTGCAGAAAAGTTACGCACATGTGGATAGATGATTGAAAGAGAAATAATCTCTAAATAGTGTGGATTAAATACATATTTATATGGATCTGTCAACAGAAAACCTAAGTAATACACGGGTTGCTGTGGATATAACCGGGATTATGTGGATAGAGCTATTGATAAGTGGATAACTATTTTAACTTGGATGTGACAAGATTTCAAGACTATTTTTAAAACTGCATAGAGCTGTGGATAACTAAAATAAAGTTATAAATAATGTAATAGATTAGCGCACAATTGAAGCTCTTGTTATACTTATCCTAAAAGTAATTTTATAAAGGATGAGGTGAGTTTGTGGTAATAAGACAGTTACGTTCAGAAGAATTCGATGCAAGCATGAACTTGTCAGAATATGCTTTTCAGTACAAGCTTCCTAGTGAAAAAAGGGCAAGTGCTAAGGAAAGATTCAAGGCTGAACAGGTATGGGGTGCTTTTGAGGACGGAACATTGGAAGCTAAATTGACGATTATACCTTTCCAAGTCTACATACAGGGCAGAGTGGTACCTATGGGTGGTATAGCAGGAGTGGCTACATGGCCAGAGAACCGCAGACAAGGACATGTGGCAAATCTATTGTCTCATGCGCTGCATACGATGAATGAGGCAGGTCAAACGCTCTCTTTTCTACACCCGTTCTTGATTCCGTTTTATCGTAAATTTGGCTGGGAGGTTTATTGTGAATATAAGAAATACTCTATTCCAGTAGCGAAGTTTCCCAAAAAGGTCGAAGTTGAGGGCAAGGTTAAACGGGATATAAAAGATATCGAAGTATTAGATAGCCTATACAATCGATTCGCTGTCAGATATAACGGGACACTTAAGCGCGATTTGGACTGGTGGGAGAACTCTGTTCTAGATGATGAAGGAAAGAGTGCAGTATTTTACTCCAAGAGTGGTGAACCAGAGGGATATGTGCTGTATAAGGTAGAGAACAGAGAACTGGTTATTGATGAATTTGTTTTTTTGAATGAACAAGCTCGGCAGGGGCTGTGGACATTTCTTGCGAACCATGATTCGATGGTGACCGGTGCATCCTTAAAGCTAGTGCCTTCGGATGACATGTTACCTTTCTTGCTGCCAGATCCACGTATAGGACAAGAGAATTATCCTTATTTTATGGGGCGGATTGTTAATGCCAAGTCATTCATTGAAACTTACGCCTTCAGAGGAAATAGTAGTCAAAAGAAGCAGCTAATATATATCGAAGATAAGTATGCACCTTGGAATGATGGGTTATGGGCATGGAATATCTCTAATGAGGGCTCGGCTACTTTGATACGAGTGGAAGGGGAACGGGCGGAAGCAGACTTGAGCTGTGATATAGGCACTTTGACGGCCTTGATGCTTGGATACAAACGACCAACAGAGATGGCTCGTTATGGAAGTGTCTCTGGCCACGCAGCAGCACTGGAATGGTTTGAAGAAATTATTCCACAAGCACAGACAGCTTTATTTGATCATTTTTAAAAATATAAGAAAGTATAAGTTTCACGCTATACATTATCCTTATATTTCTCGCATAAACGCTTATCGCCCTAATAAGGATACCGAAGGCGTTTATACTTGACAAAAATTAGGCTCTCCCCTTCGAAAGAAGTTGGGAGAGTTCTTTATTTCCGAATACATTCGCTGAAAAAAGTGAAAAATAAGAGAATCCACTTGGAATTAGCACAGAATATGTTATAATATTAAAAAGTCAAAGAAAGTCAAAGTCAACGAAGCATAATGACAGCGATCCGATCCTCTGAACACGTGGGATTATCCACAAATGTTTAAGTTCAATTAAAGACCATTGTCATTATGAATGCAAGTTGCAATCGGTATTATAAAGATTTAAGCACTGGAGGATGAGTGATGCGCAATATCTCTGATATTATCGAACAATATCTGAAGAATATTTTGCATGAAAGTCCCGAAGGTACGGTGGAAATCCAGCGAAATGACCTGGCGGACCAGTTCTCATGCGTACCGTCACAGATCAATTATGTCATCAGTACACGCTTTACTCTGGAAAAAGGTTATGTGGTGGAAAGTAAGCGTGGTGGCGGGGGATATATTCGTATTCAACGTTTTGAATTACCACCAAACGTGGCACTGCATGCCCATTTAAACCATACTATAGGTGGCGGGATTGATCAGAACGCTGCTGAAGGGCTGATTTATCAGCTGGAGGAAGCTGGTTTTCTAAGTAAGCGTGAAGCGTGCCTTATGCGCGCTGCTGTTTCTCGGGAATGCCTAACGGTTAAGATTCCATACCGGGATGAGATTCGTGCCAAGATTATGAAGGCGATGTTAATCTCTTTGTTAGGCAAATAATTGTCAACCATAAGGGAGGGGCTTTCGCTTATGCAATGCCAGGAATGTGGCGTCAAGCCGGCAACACTCCACTTCACTAAGATCGTGAATGGAGAGAAGACGGAGTTTCATATCTGCGAGAGCTGTGCACGGGAGAAGGGTGAACTCATTCCCGGAACGGCTGGAGGATTCTCCATCCACAGTCTGCTCTCAGGTCTGCTTGATCTTGAAGGTGCCGGCAAGGAGAAGTCGGCTGCAACGAAGACAACGCAGAGTCTGCAATGTGAGAATTGTGGGATGACGTACTCCCAGTTTAGTAAATTAGGCCGTTTTGGCTGTAGCTCCTGTTATGAATATTTTAACAGCGCACTGGACCCGCTTTTTAAGCGAGTGCACGGCAGTACTTCACATGTAGGTAAGATTCCGAAACGTGCAGGAGCTCAGATTGTGTTTAGACGCCAAATTGATGAACTCAAGCAGGAATTACAGCAAAGTATTACACAAGAAGAATTCGAGAAAGCAGCGGAGCTGCGAGATCAGATTCGTAAACTTGAAAAAGAAATAGCACAAGAGTAAAGTCTTTGATATATAGGGGGGATATGACATGTCAAGTCTCCGATTTACTGAACAAGCGCTTAGTGATTGGATGCGTTCTGGAGGTAGTCATTCTGAGATTGTAATTAGCAGTCGTATGCGTATTGCCCGTAATCTAGAGCATCTTCCGTTCCCAATGCTGGCTTCCTTAGAGCAATCGGAAGAAGTATTAGAGCTACTGGCTCCTGTGTTTCATGAGGAAGCAGCTGCAGATTTCGGATCTTTTCAACTCCTAAAGCTTGATGAAGTGAATGAACTGGACAAAAAGGTACTGGTTGAGAAGCATCTAATCAGTCCTAACTTGGCTAATGATTCGCGCAGTGCGGCTGTCTTATTAAATGAAGATGAGTCGGTCAGCATCATGATTAACGAAGAGGACCATCTGCGAATCCAATGTCTGTTTCCTGGTCTTCAGGTTAGAGAAGCATGGGATCGTGCGACGGCGATCGATGATATATTCGAGGCAGCTGTCAATTACGCTTTTGATGATAAAAGAGGATATTTGACTAGTTGTCCCACCAATGTTGGTACTGGGCTTCGTGCCTCGGTAATGCTGCATCTACCAGCGCTTGTAATGACTCATCAGATCAATCGCATATTGTCTGCAGTAAACCAAGTGGGATTGACTGTAAGAGGAATTTACGGTGAGGGTAGCGAAGCAGTAGGGAACATCTTTCAAATTTCTAATCAGATCACTCTCGGTCAAACGGAAAGTGAAATTATAGAGAACCTTCACAGTGTAGTTACCCAGATTATAGAGCATGAGCGAAATGCACGTGAACGGTTGCTTGTTGATTCCGCCCTGAGAATAACAGACCGAGTGAAACGTTCTTACGGAATTTTATGTTATGCAGCTCTTATGGAGCTTAAAGAATCTGCTCAACGCCTGTCTGATGTGAGACTTGGGGTTGACCTTGGCATTCTGGAAGGTCTTTCGATTTCAGTGCTTAATGAACTTAACGTTAAGACACAGCCAGGATTTCTGCAAAAGATGTTCGGCGATGAGCTGAACGCTACTGAACGAGATATGTATCGGGCAAAACTGCTCCGAGAGACACTGGGAACACAACATTAATATAGATATTTATTATTCATGGAGGTGCAGGAGATATGATGTTTGGAAGATTTACGGAACGCGCACAAAAAGTGCTAGCGTTGGCGCAGGAAGAAGCTGTTCGTTTAGGACACAACAATATTGGTACAGAACATATTTTGCTCGGACTTATTCGTGAAGGAGACGGCATTGCTGCTAAGGCATTAATAGCTTTAGGGCTAGGTCTTGAAAAAATCCAGGACGAAGTGGAGACACTGATTGGCAGAGGTCAAGAACAGCCTACGAACATTGCTTATACTCCTCGCGCTAAAAAAGTGATTGAGCTGTCGATGGACGAAGCCCGCAAATTGGGTCATACGTATGTTGGCACTGAGCATATTTTGCTTGGACTTATCCGTGAAGGGGAAGGTGTCGCAGCTCGTGTGCTTAATAACCTCGGCATCAGCTTGAACAAAGCTCGTCAACAAGTTCTTCAGCTCCTAGGAAGCAGCGAGGCTGCCTCTAGTCATAGCGGGACTCCGGCTAACGTCAGCACACCGACCCTAGATGGTCTTGCGCGCGATTTGACCGCCTATGCTAAGGAGGGCAATCTAGATCCAGTTATCGGCCGTAGTAAAGAAATTGAACGTGTTATTCAGGTACTGAGTCGCCGGACTAAGAATAACCCGGTACTGATCGGTGAACCTGGTGTTGGTAAAACAGCTATCGCTGAAGGACTTGCACAAAAGATTATCAATAATGAAATCCCAGAAACACTTCGCGACAAACGCGTCATGACGCTCGACATGGGCTCAGTAGTGGCTGGAACAAAATATCGCGGTGAGTTTGAAGACCGCCTCAAGAAAATTATGGATGAGATTCGCCAAGCAGGTAATATCGTGCTCTTTATCGATGAGCTTCATACGCTAATCGGTGCTGGTGGCGCGGAAGGTGCGATTGACGCATCTAACATTCTGAAACCGGCGTTAGCCCGTGGAGAACTTCAGTGCATTGGTGCGACTACGCTTGACGAATATCGTAAATATATTGAAAAAGATGCAGCATTGGAGCGTCGTTTCCAACCGATTACGGTGGATCAACCTTCTCCAGAGGAAGCGGTCCAAATTCTTTTCGGACTTCGCGATCGTTATGAAGCGCATCACCGTGTGAAGATTACGGATGAAGCTATAGTGGAAGCAGTGAAGTTGTCCGACCGTTACATCCCGGACCGTTTCCTGCCAGATAAAGCGATTGACCTTATCGATGAAGCAGGATCTAAAGTAAGGCTTCACTCTTACACCATCCCGCCAAATCTGAAGGAACTTGAAATGCGCTTGGATGATATCCGCAAGGAGAAAGATTCCGCAGTGCAGAGTCAAGAGTTTGAAAAAGCGGCGGCCTTGCGTGATACAGAGCAAAAAATCCGTGAAGAGCTTGATACGACTAAGAATCAATGGAAAGAAAAACAGGGTCGCACGGATTCAGAGGTTACACCTGAAGACATCGCACAGGTTGTAGCTAGCTGGACGGGTATACCTGTAAGCAAGCTGAAGGAAGAGGAGACCGACCGTCTACTTAACATGGAGGCTTTACTGCATGAACGAGTGATCGGTCAGGACGAAGCTGTTAAGGCAGTTAGCCGGGCACTACGCCGTGCGCGTGCGGGTCTTAAAGATCCGAAACGTCCAATGGGTTCCTTTATCTTCCTCGGTCCTACTGGTGTAGGTAAAACTGAGTTGGCTCGTGCATTGGCTGAAGCCATGTTCGGCGATGAGAATGCGGTCATTCGTATTGATATGTCGGAATACATGGAGAAGCACTCCACGTCCCGCTTAGTCGGAGCCCCTCCTGGATATGTTGGCTATGAAGAAGGTGGCCAATTAACCGAGAAGGTACGCCGTAAACCTTATTCTGTAGTGCTGCTTGATGAAATTGAAAAAGCGCACCCAGAAGTATTCAATATTCTGCTGCAAGTTCTTGAAGACGGTCGTTTGACTGACTCTAAAGGACGGGTAGTCGATTTCCGTAATACATTAATTATTCTGACTTCTAACGTAGGCGCACAAGCGATCAAGAAGAATTCGACACTTGGATTCACAGCTGTGCAAGATGCTGGAGCAGAATACGGTAATATGAAGGGCAAGGTTATGGAAGAGCTTAAGAAGAGCTTCCGTCCTGAGTTCTTGAACCGGATTGACGAAATCATCGTCTTCCATTCCCTCGATGAGAAGCATATTGCTGAAATCGTTACATTGATGTCTGATGAGCTGCGCAAGCGGCTGCGTGAATATGATGTTGATTTCGTTCTCACAGATGCGGCGAAGGCTTTCCTGGCTAAGGAAGGTTACGACCCAGCCTTTGGTGCACGTCCATTACGTCGTGCGATTCAGAAGCATATTGAAGACCGTCTTTCCGAGGAATTGTTGAGAGGAAATATCCAAAAGGGTGATTCGCTCAACATTGATGAAGTTGGCGGAGAACTTGTAGTGAATAAAGTGGATGCTCCTGTAGCTCCATTGCTTGAAAAAGAAGTAGAATCCGAATAAAAAAACGGAATAAAAAAAGCTTCCGCTCCTCAGTTTATAGAGGGGCGGAAGCTTTTTTAATATAAATTTATCACTTAAAAATATACATTTAGTACAAATTCCGAATGACCTTTCGTTAAAGGGGCAGAAATGGTAAACTTTCATTAGAAGAAAATATCCGCAATTTAAAAGTTCGGACCGTAAGGAGAACAAATGGCTAAACCAAAAACTAAATTTTTTTGCACCGATTGTGGATACGAATCGCCAAAATGGTTCGGAAAATGTCCCGGGTGCCAAGCTTGGAACTCCATGGTGGAGGAAACGGAAAGCGTAGTCAAAACACAGGGAATGAATGCCCCTATTTTTCATAGTAAAGAAAAGGCACAATCGATCATAAGTATAGAAAGTGACAAGGAACCGCGCATACTGACAGGTATAGGTGAGCTTAACCGTGTTCTCGGTGGGGGGATCGTGCCAGGATCGCTGGTACTAGTAGGGGGAGACCCAGGAATCGGTAAATCTACGCTCTTATTACAGACGTCGCATGCTCTGACAACTCAGGGATTGCGAGTGCTGTACATTTCGGGCGAAGAATCGGTAAGGCAAACTAAACTACGTGCGGATCGCCTCGGTGCGTTGTCAGCTGAGCTATATGTACTATGTGAGACGAATATGGAAAGCATAGAAGAAGCGATTGAACAAATTCAGCCGCAATTTCTTGTTATCGATTCGATTCAGACTGTATTTATGCCAGAAGTAACTAGTGCGCCAGGCAGTGTGACCCAGGTTCGGGAATGTACGACAAGATTTATGCGTATCGCTAAGATTCGGGGAATTGCTACAGTTCTCGTTGGGCATGTCACCAAGGAAGGCGCTATTGCAGGCCCACGGATGCTTGAACATATGGTGGATTGTGTGCTGTATTTTGAGGGAGAGCGGCATCATACGTATAGACTCCTGCGGGCTGTAAAGAACCGCTTCGGTTCAACGAATGAAATCGGCATTTTCGAAATGGGTGAAGTGGGTCTAACAGAAGTAGAAAATCCATCGGAGCTCTTCTTATCGGAGCGTCCACTCGGCGTAGCCGGATCTACAGTCGTGGCTAGTATGGAAGGGACTAGACCGGTGCTTGTTGAGCTTCAGGCTCTTATCGCTGCCACTCATTTCCCCTCCCCACGCCGGGTGTGCACAGGTATGGATCACCAGCGGATGGCACTCATTATCGCTGTACTTGAGAAGCGGATGGGCATGTTCCTGCAAAATCAGGATGCATACCTTAATGTTGCTGGAGGCGTGAAGCTGGATGAACCGGCGATAGATTTAGCAGTAGCTGTTAGTATCGCTTCCAGCTTTCGTGATATTTCAACAAAACCTTACGATGTTTTCTTCGGTGAAGTAGGACTTACAGGTGAAGTAAGAGGTGTTTCACGCGCGGAAATGCGTGTGAAGGAGGCCGCGAAGCTAGGCTTCCGGCGGGTGATCATGCCAGAGAAAAGTTTGAAGGGCTGGAAGCACCCGCAAGATATCCAGATTATTGGCGTCAGTACCGTAGCAGATGCACTATCGGTCGCGTTAGATTAGGGGGCACAGGGATTATGAAAGAATATAACCAATTAGAGAATATGAATGATCTGCTCAGACTGGCGGCACCGGGGACACCCTTTCGGGAAGGTCTTGAGAATGTGCTGCGCGCTAAGACGGGAGCACTAATCGTCGTTGGGTATAGTCCTGAGGTGATGGAGGTAGTGGATGGAGGATTCTCCATTAACTGCGATTTTTCGCCCAATTATTTATATGAGCTCGCCAAAATGGACGGTGCCATTATTCTTAGTGAGGATTTGAAACGAATTTTGTATGCAAATACACAGCTAATTCCGGATTCGTCCATCTCTTCAATCGAGACAGGCATTCGTCACCGGACCGCCGAGCGCGTAGCGAAGCAAACAGGTAAACTGGTTGTTTCTATTTCACAGCGCCGCAATATTATTACCCTGTATCAAGGTTCCATTCGGTATGCGTTAAAAGAAATCGGAGCTATTTTGGCTAAAGCTAATCAAGCGATTCAGACCCTCGAAAAGTACAAAGCGGTTCTTACACAAGGACTGACGAATTTGTCTGCTTCGGAGTATGAGGGAATCGTCACCGTAGCTGAAGTGGTCGGAGTGATTCAGCGGGTAGAGATGGTTCTACGCATAAAAATGGAGATCAAACGATATATAAATGAACTAGGCAATGAAGGACGCTTAATCAGCATGCAGATGGAAGAACTGGTTGGAAATACAGAGGAAGAAGCATGGCTCCTATACAGAGACTATGCTAAGGAAGAGCAAGAAGATAAAATTCGTGAAATTATTGCCGGTCTCAAACGTATTAGTGATGATGACCTAATGGATGACAACCATATTGCTCGATTGCTGGGCTACTCTTCTACGGCAATTTCTTCCGAAGAGGTGGTTACTCCGCGTGGATATCGTCTGCTCAACAAGATTCCACGGCTTCCAAATGTGATCATTCATAATCTGGTGGAGCGGTTTGAAATGCTGCCTAATTTGATGTCTGCAAGCATAGCTGAACTGGATGAAGTGGACGGAATTGGGGAGGTGCGGGCTCGTAATATTCAGGATGGGCTCAAACGTTTACAGAAGCAAGTTCTTATTGACAGGCAAATGTAAATAACATACAATCACGTAATATTGGAGCTGTTTAAGGCCAATGTGAGAAAATTGAGGTGAAGAAATGATACAAAAATCAATTCCGAGTCTTTTTACCATAGGTAACTTGATGCTCGGAATGTTTGGTATCATGATGGCGTTTGACGGTAAAGTTAGCATGGCCGCTATCATGGTTATTATTGCTATGCTGTTAGACGGATTGGATGGCCGAGTTGCTCGTGCACTTAAATGTGAGAGTGAATTTGGTAAGGAACTGGACTCTTTGTCTGATGTCGTTTCTTTTGGAGTAGCACCGGCTGTTATTATGTACGTCTCAAGCCTGCATGATTTAAATTCTGCATTAGCCTGGACAGTAACTGCAATTTTCCCGGTGTTTGGTGCATTGCGCCTAGCTCGCTTTAATGTTCATCCAGGAGTTCCTGGTTATTTCATCGGATTGCCAATTCCTGCTGCTGGTGGTGTGCTTGCCACATTAGCTCTTTTTAATAAAGATGTTTCTGCTCCATTTATGATCGTGGCTACATTGCTCTTATCATATTTGATGGTCAGCACTGTTAAATATCCTAATTTTAAGAAGGTTGGATTACCTAAAAAAGTGGTTGTCGGAGCGCCAGTAGTCATTGTTGTTGCCGTGGCTGTTGCTGTTGTGTTCCCTGAACAAATCGCTAAGCTAATCTTCGTCTTACTTGGGATTTACGCGTTATATGGTTTTAAACAAAACATCGATCGATTGACAGCCAGACGCCGTCACCGTCGTAGAAGACGTTCTGAAGATAAAGTGTATCACTCGAAGAACGGTTAAAGCAGTCTTGTAGTAAGGTTGAACTAATATAATTATAGCTAGAGGCTTTGTCGTCCTTAGGGGATGGCAAAGCCTTTTTGCATTTCCAGCGCTACCCCAAGTTTATCGTCTTGAAAATTGGAACATACTGGTGAGGTATAGATCATTCAAGGATGAATAAAAAGGAGGTGCGTTAGGTTATGTGGAAAAAAGTGATATTGTCTTTTGCTTTAATATGTGGTGCTTGGTCTGGTTTTTCGCTATACCATGCGCTTGAAAAAGGATTCCCCAAGGGGATGGAAAAGCTGAGTGAAAGTTTACCTGTAGAAGGAAGCATTTTATTTACGGTGCTGGGTGCCATTATTTTTTTGTTTGCGGGGTCTTTATGCGCGGAATGGGGAGGTTCAAAACTGCGGGAGGCGGTTCTGTACTGTTCGCGTATACCAATGAATGAATTGGCTGCAGGTGCAGCTGGGCTTACAGGAGGGCTTTTGCTATCTCTTCTGTTATATCCTGCTATGATTTGGCTTGGAAAAGCTGGGCAGTTGCTGCAGGTACCCGTTACGTTAGCTTTTGGATATATGGGGCTGCGGATCGGTCTGGAGAAAAAAGAGGAACTAGCTGCACTTTGGACAACTGGACGCTGGGGGCAAGCGGCTGAACCGGAAGGTCGTGGCCTGGAGGAACATAAAATCCTCGATACGAGCGTTATTATTGATGGTCGGATCGCCGACATTTGCAAAACTGGATTTATTGAGGGAACGATTGTCATACCGGAATTCGTACTTGAGGAGCTCCAGCATATCGCAGATTCTTCCGATCTACTGAAACGTAATCGCGGACGGCGGGGACTTGATATTCTCAATAAAATCCAAAAAGAGCTCGATGTGAAGGTATTAATCTACGAGGGAGATTTTGAAGAAATCTCTGAGGTGGATAGTAAGCTGGTGAAGTTAGCGAAGGTACTGCGAGGTAAAGTAGTTACCAATGACTTTAACTTGAATAAGGTTTGCGAATTACAAGGAGTCTCAGTCCTGAATATTAATGATCTTGCGAATGCCGTGAAGCCCGTAGTGTTGCCTGGTGAGGAAATCGTAGTTCAGGTCATTAAGGATGGCAAAGAGCATGGACAAGGCGTAGCCTATTTAGACGATGGAACAATGATCGTTGTGGAAGGCGGACGGGAATATATTGGAACTACGATGGAGGTTCTCGTCACGAGTGTGCTTCAAACTTCAGCTGGACGGATGATATTTGCGAAGCCAAAGCTCTTGGAAAAAGCACAATAAGCGTAGATAAAGTACACGGCAAATGTCCTATGGGTTGGAAATGCCCGCCAAACACGTTATGATGGGAATATACGTGAAAGACAGGAGCCAGAGTAATGTCAAACAGTGTGGGCGTCGTCATTGTGGCGGCAGGCAGAGGAACGCGAATGGGGACTGTAGAGAGCAAGCAATATCTGTTACTGCAGGGGAAACCAATCATCGTTCATACGCTGGAAGTATTTCAGCAGCACGAATTGATTTCTGAAATCGTGCTCGTAACCGGTAAGGAAGATATTGAGCGCTGCCGGGAATGGATACAGCTCTATAAGCTGGACAAGGTTAAGGCTATAGTACCTGGTGGATCTGAGCGTCAGCATTCCGTACATAAAGGATTGTTGAAACTTACGACACAGTGGGTAATGGTACATGATGGTGTTCGTCCGTTTGTGCAGCCGAATGAAATTGAGGCATGTTATGAGCGAGCGAAGCAGATCGGTGCTTCAGTTCTTGCTGTACCAGTCAAAGATACGATCAAACAGGTAGATAACGAAGGCAAAGTACTGTCTACGCCGGATCGGCGAAGTCTGTGGGCGATTCAAACCCCGCAGACTTTTCGTCTTTCTGAATTGCTGGATGCCTATGCGGCCGCGGAGCGGGATGGATTTCTAGGTACTGATGATTCCAGCTTGGCAGAACGTGCTGGTATTCCGGTTTCTGTGGTAGAGGGAAGCTACAGAAATATTAAGATTACGACGCCAGATGATTTGGATTTTGCAGAATTCACAGAAAGAAACAGGGGAGAGGGACAATCATGATCGCTGTAGGACAAGGGTTTGATGTACATCAACTGGTTGAGGGAAGGCCTTGTATTATTGGAGGCGTTACGATTCCTTATGAAAAAGGATTAGTAGGACATTCCGATGCCGATGTGCTGCTGCACGCAGTAAGTGACGCGATTCTAGGCGCACTAGGACTTGGTGATATTGGCAGACATTTTCCGGACACAGATCCAGCGTTTAAGGACGCGGATAGCTTGAAATTATTAGAACAAGTGTGGGCACTTGCTAGCGAGCGAGGTTATAAGCTTGGAAATATCGATTCAACGATTATTGCCCAAAAACCAAAGATGGCGCCATACATTCCACAAATGACGGAGATTATCGCTCGTGCGCTTCACGCGGACCCGTCCAAGGTGAACGTTAAAGCTACGACTACTGAACAGCTTGGTTTTGCCGGTCGTGGTGAAGGAATTGCCGCACAATCTATTGTCTGTCTACTCCAAGATGTGATATCATCTTGAGATGGTCTAAGTAGCAAATCTAAGTTTTAACCATATGAAGCGGAGGGAATATAATGACGGATCAAGTCCGGGTGCGTTACGCACCGAGCCCTACGGGACATTTACATATAGGTAACGCCAGAACGGCGCTGTTTAACTATCTGTTCGCCCGTAATAAAGGCGGTAAATTCATTATCAGAATTGAAGATACAGACGTGAAGCGCAATGTCGCAGGCGGTGAAGAGAGCCAGCTTAAGTATTTGAAATGGCTAGGCATGGATTGGGATGAGAGTGTTGATGTTGGCGGAGAGTACGGACCTTACCGCCAGACTGAACGTCTTGACCTATATCGTGTATATTGGCAGGATTTGCTGGATAAAGGTTTGGCTTACCGCTGTTACTGCACAGAGGAAGAACTGGAAGCAGAACGTGAAGAACAGACTGCACGTGGAGAAACCCCTCGTTATTCCGGCAAACACCGTGATTTGACGGAAGAACAACGCCTTGCCTTTGAAGCTGAGGGACGAGTAGCTAGCATTCGCTTCCGTGTACCAGAAGATCGTACGTACACGTTCGATGATATCGTAAAAGGTACTATTTCTTTTGATACGAAAGAAATGGGTGATTTTGTTATCGTGAAGAAGGACGGAATTCCGACCTATAACTTTGCGGTAGCTGTTGATGATTATTTGATGGCTATCACCCATGTACTACGTGGGGAAGATCATATTTCCAACACACCACGTCAGCTTATGATCTATGAGGCTCTTGGTTGGAAACCCCCAATATTTGGTCATATGACACTGATTGTCGGTGACAACCATAAGAAGCTTAGCAAGCGGGATCAATCTGTAATTACATTTATTGAGCAATATGATGAATTGGGTTACTTGCCTGAGGCTTTGGTTAACTTCATTTCTCTACTGGGCTGGTCGCCAGAGGGAGAAGAGGAGATCTTCAGTAAAGAAGAACTTATTTCTATTTTTGATGCGGACCGTTTGTCCAAAAGTCCGGCTGTATTCGATAAGCACAAGCTGGCGCATCTAAATAATCACTATATTAAGCATGCTGATCCTAAACGGATCTCGGCATTAGCGATTCCACATCTGCAAAAAGCGGGGAAAATACCGGCTGAGCTGAATGATGAGCAGCAGGCATGGGCAGAAAGCCTTGTAGCACTGTATCAAGAGCAGATGAACTCTGCCTCCGATATCGTAGAGCTATCTGAACTATTCTTCCGCAGCCATCTGGAGTTAGAAACAGAAGCGGCGCAGGTTCTGGCGGAAAGCCAAGTGCCTGAAGTCTTGTCTGCTTTCCTAGCTAAGGTTGAAGCTTGTCAGGATTTCAGTGCTAGTAATATGGCTGTACTGATTAAGGAAGTGCAGAAAGAAACAGGGCACAAAGGCAAAGCGCTCTTTATGCCGATACGTGTGGCTTTGACCGGACAAACGCACGGGCGTGATCTTAATATAACGATTGCTTTGCTCGGCCAAAACCGTGTCATCGAACGTTTGAAATCACAAATTAAAGGAGCTTAAGGTAGTATTACTTATCATTAAGCCTCTTGTCAGTCCCTTATCTTTTACGCTAAGATAGAAACATATGATAATAGCTGTGATCAGGAGAAGTACGTCCATAAAGGCAATTGCCAGAGAGAATAACCGAGAAAGGGATACCCTTTCGGGCTGGGAGTTATTCATTTGTCCGGGGCAGAACATGCGCCTGTGAGCTGCACGGTTGAACGATCCTAAAGGCTCGTTAGACCGTGCCGGGTACATCGCCGTTAATGATGCCAAGTGGAACGAAGGAACTCTGCCGATGGTAACAACAGCAGTCTGTTTGATTCGTTCAAGCAGAGTGGAACCGCGGTTAAACGTCTCTGCAGCTTTATGCTGCAGGGGCTTTTTTTGTTTCAGGGTATCTTTTCTAATATAACAAACCAAGCAAACACCCACAGCATATGTATGATAAGAATAATGGATTGGAGACAATACCTTCCTTGTGTACCTGTAAACAGGAGATGGGGGAGTCAAGAAGAGAGGAACCGTGATGTTTAAGCATATTAAGTCGGACATTCGGGCGGTATTTGATAACGATCCCGCTGCCCGCAGCTGGTTCGAGGTTGTCTTCACATATGCAGGGTTGCACGCCATTTGGGGTCACCGGATTGCCCATTCTTTTTTCAAACGCCGCTGGTATACAATGGCCCGTATGGTCTCACAGTTTAGTAGATTTATGACCGGTGTTGAAATCCATCCCGGAGCTGTCATCGGAAATAGGCTGTTTATCGACCATGGTATGGGGATTGTTATTGGGGAAACCTGTGAAATCGGTGATGATGTTATTATCTATCAAGGTGTTACACTTGGGGGGACAGGGAAAGAAAAAGGTAAGCGCCATCCCACAGTTGGCAACAATGTAGTTATTGGTTCTGGTGCGAAGGTATTAGGATCGTTTCGTATCGGCGACAATTCAAATATAGGTTCGAATGCGGTTGTGCTGCGTGAAGTTCCAAATAACAGTACAGTAGTAGGAAATCCGGGCCGTGTAGTAAAACGTAACGGTGAACGTGTATCCGATCGCTTGGATCATACCAAGATGCCAGACCCGCTTGTAGATTCACTTCGCTTTCTGCAAAAAGAGATCGAAGAGATCAGAGAGAAGCTTGGCGAAGAAGATAAGCAAAAGACCGCGCAGCGGCTAGTCGAAACTCAGCAGTACATTGGTGATTACGAAATTTAAGCATATCCGGTACTTAAGGAATCGGGACAACAGAAAGGGTTGGAATAGGATGGCTTTACAAATTTACAACACAATGACACGCAGCAAGGAGCAGTTTGTGCCCCAAGAGTCGGGCAAAGTGAAAATGTATGTATGTGGTCCAACCGTTTATGGATATATGCATATCGGAAATGCTAGACCTATTATTGTCTTTGATATGGTCCGGAATTATTTGGAGCAACTCGGCAATGAGGTACGGTATGTTACGAACTTCACAGATGTAGATGATAAACTGATACGCAAAGCAGAAGAAATGAACACTTCAGTAGCAGAGGTTGCTGAGATTTTTATTAATGCTTATCGTGAGGATCTTGAAGGGCTTGGAGTAAAACCGGCAACATTGAATCCGCGGGTAACAGAAAGCATGGAGCTGATCATTGGATTCATTAAAGAGCTCGAGGAAAAAGGGTATGCCTACGAGAGTGGTGGCGATGTATACTACCGTACTTCCAAATTTGAAGACTATGGTAAGCTGTCCCGTCAGAATCTAGATGAATTACAGTTTGGTATTCGCGTGGAGGTAGACTCACGGAAAGAGAAACCTGAGGACTTTGTGCTGTGGAAAGCAGCAAAACCAGGTGAAGTGTACTGGCAGAGCCCGTGGGGAAATGGACGCCCAGGCTGGCATATTGAATGCTCGGCCATGGCAAGAGAGTTCTTGGGGGATACGATGGACATCCACGGGGGTGGACAAGATTTGCAGTTCCCGCATCATGAATGCGAATGCGCTCAGACAGAAGCTCTGACGGGTAAGCCACTCTCTAATTATTGGATGCATAATGGATTTATCAACATCGGTGATGAAAAAATGTCGAAATCATTGGGTAACGGATGGCTTGTGAAAGATATCCGTGGGCAATTTAAAGCTGGAACTATTCGTTATTTCATGCTATCGACCCATTATCGTAATCCGTTGAACTTCTCGGTGGATTCAATGACTTCAGCTGAAAAGAGCGTAGAACGTATCTCACTTGCAGAAAGTAACGTTAAGCATCGTCTTGAACTTGCTGCTGAAGGTGCTCAGGGTGAGGTCAGCTTAGAGATTAATGATAAGTTATCTGCTATTGTGGCCAATTTTCATGCTAGAATGCAGGATGACTTTAATACCCCTGATGCGATTACGGCTATGTTTGATTGGGTGAGTCTTGCAAACCATACCCTTGCGAATAGTGAAGCAGCCCCTGCTGATTTTGCTGCGTTGCTGCAAGCTTTTGGGGAAATGAATGCTGTGCTGCGTTTGACACCTGAGCATGAGGAAGAAGAGATCGCGAGTGAAGAAGTTGAACGATTGATCGCGGAGCGGGTTGAAGCGCGTAAGAATAAGAATTGGAGCCGGTCCGATGAGATTCGTGATGAATTAGGTCGCTTGGGCATATTGCTTGAGGATACTCCGCAAGGAATGCGGTGGCGGCGGAAATGAGTGAGGAACGCAAGTTTCAGAACGGGTGGTTTCCTTACGAGCCTTCCAAACCTGCGCGACTCCTCTCGCCAATTGTGCTTGCCTATGTAGGAGATGCCATTTATGAAGTGTCAGTTCGCCAGTATTTAGTATCTCTTCCGAATTTGCGCCCAAACCATTTACATCGCTCTGCTACAGGACTTGTATCCGCTAAGGCGCAGAGTGCAATTCTTGGATTTTTGGAGCCAAGTCTCACGGAAGAGGAAAAAGATGTCGCCCGTCAGGGGAGAAATGCTAAATCGGGAAGCATTCCTAAGAATGCAGATGTGCTTGAATACCGTCATGCTACTGCTTTTGAGTGTCTGATAGGTTACTTGTACTACACAGGTCAACAGGAGAGAATACAAGAAATTGTGAACAGTGGCATACAGTTTATGTTGAAACAGCCGTGATAAGGCTTTTGCGAAATAGAGAATAGGAGAAGTGAACATGGAAGAAGATTTGAAGACAGAAGAGGAAATATTGGCCGGGAAGCATTCAGTGCTTGAGGCGCTTCGTGCGGGTCGTACATTAAATAAAATATGGATTGCAGAAACGGCTCAGAAGCATCTGACCGCACCAATCGTCGCTGAAGCACGTAAAGCGGGGATTGTCATTCAGCATGTGGACAAGCGTAAGCTGGATCAGCTTGCTCCTGGAGTTCAACATCAGGGGGTAGTTGCTCAAGCCGCACCTTTTGCCTATGTCGAGGTAGATGATCTGCTGGCTGCAGCTGAAGCCAAAGGAGAGCCTGCATTCTTGATTTTGCTGGATGAGATCGAAGATCCTCATAACCTGGGGTCCATTCTGCGGACAGCAGATTGTACTGGAGTGCACGGAGTAATCGTACCTAAACGTCGTTCGGCTCAGATTACTGCTACCGTCTCCAAAACATCGGCGGGTGCCGTGGAATATGTTCCGGTTGCGCGGGTGACTAACCTAGGTCAGACCATTGATCGTCTGAAAGAGCAGGGAGTCTGGGTAGTAGGTACGGATGTGGATACAGATCAGAATCTGTTTGGATCCAATATTTTCACAGGACCGGTAGCTGTTGTAATCGGTAATGAGAATAAAGGAATGGGACGCCTGATTCGTGAAAAATGTGATGTATTACTTAAGCTGCCGATGGCCGGAAAGATCAATTCATTAAATGCCTCTGTCGCCGCAGGAGTCATTATGTATGAAGTGGTACGCCTTCGGCAACAGCAGGGATAACTATGGGCGACTGGCGCGATGTGCTGCTTGTGGACGGGTACAATATGATCGGTGGCTGGCCGGAACTTGCGGCACTGTCCCAGATTGGTATGCAGGAAGCACGCGACCGCTTGATGGATTTGCTGGCTGATTACCAGGCTTACTCAGGACGACGAGTTATTGCTGTGTTTGATGCATATCGCGTTCCAGGATTGGGTCGGTCATTTGTCCAGGGCAAAGTCCAGGTGTTTTTCACCAAGGAAAAAGAAACCGCAGATGAATGCATTGAGCGATTGGTTGGAGAATTTAGCAACCGACGTCGGCAGATCTATGTTGCAACAAGTGACTTTGTGGAGCAACATATTATTTTCGCCCAAGGTGCACTGCGGATTTCTGCAAGAGAATTGCACCTAGAAATTGAAGAGAACCAGAAACAAGTGAAAAAAGCTATCGAACCGGGAAGTATCAGCTCTACACGTCATTCTTTGGAAGACAAACTGCCTCCTGATGTGCGGAGTAAACTGGAAAATTGGCGTAGGCAGTGACAAGAGGAAAGATTTAGGTAATATTTTTATTCCATTTTATGCTATTCCAGATTGTTTTTGGACAAATCCGGTTGACGGTGTAAGGTAACATAATATATACTGATCCTATATTTCGCGAAGTAACGATGTGTCTTGCGTTGCAGCCGGGGGGATTCTTGGTGAGTGTCGACCTCAAGGAAATAATGCTATCCGAGTATGATTTCATAAGTGATGAAGATATTGTCGAGGCTTTCCGTGGTGGCGACAGTGGCGCATTGGAACACTTAATTAATAAATACCGTAATTTTGTACGTGCTAAAGCCCGCTCTTATTTCTTGATCGGGGCAGATCGTGAAGATATTGTTCAAGAAGGAATGATTGGTCTATATAAGGCTATTCGTGACTTTAAAGGTGACAAGCTCTCTTCATTCAAGGCTTTTGCTGAGCTCTGCATAACACGTCAGATTATAACTGCTATTAAGACGGCCACGCGTCAGAAGCATATTCCGCTCAATTCTTATGTTTCTTTGGATAAGCCCATTTATGATGAAGATTCCGACCGGACGCTTATGGATGTCATTTGTGGAACTCAGGTACTAGATCCAGAAGAGCTAATTATCAATCAAGAAGAATTCATTGGACTTGAAGATAAGATGGCGGAGATTTTAAGTGACCTAGAGCGTAAGGTTCTGATGTTGTATTTAGACGGACGATCTTATCAGGAAATTGCTGAAGATCTGAAGCGGCATGTGAAATCTATTGACAACGCTTTACAACGAGTAAAGCGGAAATTAGAAAGATATCTAGAAGTGCGTGACAATTAATGATATAATGAACACAAGAGGGCTCGTACATCGAGTTCTTTTTTTTAGTCTCATGAAATTGCTTAGATAGAATTAGGAGCTAACACCATAAATTTCTATTTGAGTCGATTTTAGTTGTTGCCGTTGAGGGTAGGTTTATACACAGTCGGAATGCCCCATAATGATAAGGAAGACAGCGAAGTGTGAGGAAGAGATAGACCCAAGGACAGGGTACGGCCATATGACTATAACACCCGAAATTACCCAGTGCAGAACGGAAT
This sequence comes from Paenibacillus sp. NPDC101420, assembly GCF_050277435.1. Lineage (NCBI taxonomy): Bacteria > Bacillati > Bacillota > Bacilli > Caryophanales > Paenibacillaceae > Paenibacillus > Paenibacillus sp. NPDC101420. The sequence goes on along the minus strand of NZ_JBNNSE010000013.1, from coordinate 45,274 downwards.
TCTTTCGTTGACACAGACCTTGACATTATGCTAAAGTGTTTTAGGTAGGCCTAAATTCGCGGCTTTTTTTAGGATCAATATTTACGTCTTCTAATTGTATTGTTAGAAGGACGTCTCGGGAGGTGCACATCATGCGGGTAATTATCACTTTGGCTTGTACAAGTTGCAAACAAAGAAACTATGCGACTACCAAAAACAAGCGAAATCACCCCGACCGCATGGAGATGAAGAAATTTTGCAAGTATTGTAACTCGCAAACTCCTCATCGCGAAACCAGATAGTCTGTGGAGGTGTAGTCGGCATGAAACGTAGTTTCAAGTCTATGTTTTCCTTTTTCACTGAGAGCTGGAGTGAACTCAAAAAAGTTCGCTGGCCAAGTCGTAAAGAATTGACCAACTATACATTGATCGTTCTCGGTACAATTGTAGTTGTCGCTATTTACTTCTGGGTTCTGGACATCGGTATTTCCGCTGTGATTGAAGCGATTATTTAGAGAGGTCCCAGGTGGCTTGATATGGAAAAAAGATGGTATGTCGTTCATACCTATTCTGGGTATGAGAATAAGGTCAAAGCCAATTTGGAAAAGCGCGTTGAGTCCATGGGCATGGAAGACAAAATATTCCGCGTTCTTGTTCCTATGGAAGAAGAAATCGTAAACAAAGACGGTAAGAAAAAAACCGTTATGCGTAAAGTTTACCCGGGTTATGTTTTGGTGGAAATGGTTCAGACTGATGATTCCTGGTATGTTGTCCGCAATACTCCGGGCGTTACTGGATTTGTTGGTTCGACAGGCTCAGGGTCTAAACCAACAGCTTTGCTTCCGGAAGAGGTAGAACAAATTCTGAAGCATATGGGCATGGTTGAACCTAAAGCGAAGATTGATTTCGAAATCAAGGAATCCGTACGTATTATGGTTGGTCCGTTTGCGAATTTTGTGGGATCCGTGGAAGAAATTTTGGCTGACAAGAGCAAGATCAAAGTGCATGTGAACATGTTTGGACGGGAAACCCCGCTAGAGTTGGATTTCACTCAAGTGGAGAAAATATAACATAAGCTAAGGGTTTCTTGTGGGAGAGCGCCAATGGCGTTCGAAGACCACTATTTTTGCAAGGAGGTGTCACTCATGGCTAAAAAAGTTATTAAAATGGTGAAACTGCAGATTCCTGCAGGGAAAGCGAATCCAGCGCCTCCAGTAGGTCCGGCGTTAGGTCAAGCAGGTGTCAACATAATGGCATTCTGTAAGGAATTTAATGCTCGTACTGCCGACCAGGCTGGCTTGATCATTCCGGTTGAAATTACAGTATTTGAAGACCGTTCCTTTACGTTCATCACTAAAACTCCTCCGGCTGCTGTTCTGCTTCGCATCGCTGCTAAAGTAGAAAAAGGATCCGGCGAACCAAACAAGAAAAAAGTAGCAAAAATCGGCCGCGCTGCGGTTCGTGAAATTGCTGAAACAAAAATGCCAGACCTTAACGCTGCATCTGTAGAAGCTGCAATGCGTATGGTTGAAGGTACTGCTCGCAGTATGGGTATCACAATCGAAGACTAGTAGTTTTCGAAGAATCGGTCATTCGTGACCCGCAAGTATGTGGGAGGAATTTCCGCTAACACCACAAAGGAGGAACATTTTCATGGCTAAACATGGTAAGAAATACCAAGAAGCTGCTAAGCTGATCAACAGCGAAGCAACTTACGAGCCTTCAGAAGCTGTAGAGCTTGTGAAAAAGGCAGCGACTGCAAAATTCGACGAAACCGTTGAAGCAGCAGTTCGTCTGGGTGTAGACCCGCGTAAACAAGACCAAGCAGTTCGTGGTGTTGTTGTCCTGCCTCACGGCACTGGTAAAACACAACGCGTGCTTGTATTTGCAAAAGGTGAAAAAGCGAAAGAGGCAGAAGCTGCTGGCGCGGATTTTGTTGGTGATCAAGACATGATCAACAAAATTCAACAAGGCTGGTTTGAATTTGATGTCTGCGTAGCTACACCTGATATGATGAGTGAAGTCGGTAAACTGGGTCGTCTGCTTGGTGGTAAAGGTCTTATGCCTAACCCTAAAGCTGGCACAGTTACATTCGATGTTTCCAAGGCTGTGCAAGAAATCAAAGCCGGTAAAATCGAATATCGTCTTGACAAAGCAGGTCAAATTCACGCGCCAATCGGCAAAGTGTCCTTTGATGCTGCACAATTGAACGATAACCTTAAAGCTCTTATCGACGCTTTGAACCGTGCGAAACCAGCTGCTGCTAAAGGTGTATACCTTAAAGGCATCTCGATTTCTTCCACAATGGGTCCTAGCGCTCGTGTGAACACAACCGTCTTCAGATAAATAAGGGTTGACTCTTTGGGTCAATTTTGATAATCTATAACAGTTGTGAAACTTAAGGTATCAATCTTAACCTTGAATATGCTTACCGTAGACAGTAGGTGCCTTAGTGCTTAATTCCCTACCGAGGTGTTGTGATAGAAACAAGAAGTAACGAGCTCGCTCGTATAACTTTCGTTTTATCAAGCCTTCGTGATTCTGCGGAGGCTTTTCTAATGCCTGCGTAGGAGCGGTGATGCTTTCCTTGGAAAGGACGCCGACACATAAATTTTCAGGAGGTGTATACATTGGCAAATGCAAAAGTAATTCAAGCAAAACAGGATGCGGTTGACGTTGTTACTGCGAAACTGCAAAACAGTCTTTCGACTGTTGTAGCGGACTATCGCGGATTGAACGTTTCCCAAGTGACTGAACTGCGTAAGCAACTTCGTGAAGCTGGCGTTGAGTTTCAAGTCCTGAAGAACACATTGCTACGTCGCGCAACTGCTGCGGCTGAGTTGACTGAGTTGGATGAAGTTTTGACTGGTCCAACAGCTATCGCATTCAGCACAACTGATGCAGTAGCTCCAGCTAAAATTTTGAACGATTTCGCCAAGAAAAACGACGCTTTGAAATTGAAAGGCGGCGTAGTAGAAGGACGTGTCATCGACGCGGACCAATTGAAAGCACTGGCTGAGCTTCCATCCCGCGATGGTTTGCTGTCCATGCTGCTTAGCGTACTTCAAGCTCCAATGCGCAACTTCGCGCTTGCAGTTAAAGCTGTTGCTGAAAAAGAAGAACAAAGCGCGTAAGCCTTTGGCTCTTACAGCATAAATCAATACCACAAACAAATTTAAATTATAAATGGAGGTTCAATCATGAGTAAAGAAGCAATCTTGGAAGCAATTAAAGGCATGAGCGTATTGGAACTGAACGACCTGGTTAAAGCAATTGAAGAAGAATTCGGCGTAACAGCAGCAGCTCCAGTAGCAGCTGGCGGTGCGGTAGCAGCAGTAGCTGAAGAGCAATCCGAATTTGACGTAATTTTGACAGGCGCTGGCGCTTCCAAAATCAACGTTATCAAAATCGTTCGCGAAATCACAGGCCTTGGCTTGAAAGAAGCTAAAGACCTTGTAGACAACGCACCAAAAGCAATCAAAGAAAAAGTAAGCAAAGACGAAGCCGAAGCTACTAAAGCAAAATTGGAAGAAGCAGGCGCAGCTGTAGAAGTGAAGTAATTCCTTCTATACTGAAAACCCCTTGAACTTGTTCAAGGGGTTTATTTTATAAAAATATAAGAAAGTATAAGTTTCACATTATACTTTATCTTTATATTTCTCGCTTGAACGCTTACCGTCCTTATAAGGACATCAGAGGCGTTTATGCTTGATAGAGTTAGTAGGGTTGTGTGAATACAAACTATTAACATAAAGGAAAGGGAGGATAGAGATGTCGCAACATTATTATTCGCAGCAACCGGAAGTGCGTCATGACAGACGTACCATCGACACCGTTCTAAGAGGCAAAAGCTTTCGCTTCACAAGTGATGCGGGTGTGTTCTCTAAAGGAGACATCGATTACGGTAGTCGAGTTCTCATTGAAGCTATGGATATTCCGGACGGTTCGGCAGTGCTTGATGTGGGCTGCGGATATGGACCGATAGGTATAAGTGCAGCATACCTAGCCCCCAAAGGGCAAGTTACGATGATTGATATTAATAGTCGTGCGGTAGAACTTGCGCGTGAAAATGCCCAGCACAATGGAATCCGGAATGTTACGGTAATGGAAAGCGATGTGCTCGGCGCATTGAATGAACAACAAAAGTTCGATGTGATTCTTACCAATCCTCCGATACGTGCAGGAAAAGCTGTAGTGCATCAGATTTTTGAAGAAGCTTATGAACATTTAAATGAGGGTGGATTTCTGTGGATTGTTATTCAGAAGAAGCAGGGCGCTCCATCAGCGGTAGCTAAACTTGAAAGCTTGTTCTCAAATGTAGAAGAAGTGGGCAAAGATAAAGGATATCGTATTATTAAAGCTCAAAAATAAAAATCAATAGGTTATTGACATGTGATAGTGATAATGGTATTATTATAAAATGTCAGTATTAAGATAGGCTCCATGTCTTTAGTTTGCTGAAAATGTCAAGCGATATATTGTCGCCGGCTAGCGCAAGCCGTACGGCAAGTTTTTTGCGAATTGGTTCTCTATGCTCTGGCGTAGCGAGTGTTACGCGGTAATAGATAATAGCGCATAAACTGTTGCTTGGTGACGTATAATATGTACGTTTTGGGCAAATCTACTGGATAAGGAGTATTTTGGTCATGGATAAGTGCGCTCTTTTTTCGAAGATTTCGATAAGGGCTTTTCTTTTATTTATGACTGAATCCTTGTAGTATGGTTCCATTATACGGTTCCAAACAAGGGTTCGCAATCAATTTTTAAGTGAGTAGACATGAGGGGTGAGTAAAGTTGGCAGGACATCTTGTTCAGTATGGTCGACGCACTCGGCGGAGCTATGCGAGAATTAACGAGGTACTCGAGGTCCCGAACCTGATCGAGATCCAACAAAAATCTTATGATTGGTTTTTGGAGGAAGGATTGCGGGAAATGTTTCAGGACATCTCGCCGATCCAGGATTTCACAGGTAATTTGGTACTAGAGTTCATTGATTACAGCCTGGGTGAACCAAAATATACGGTTGACGACGCTAAAGAGCGGGACGTGACGTATGCGGCTCCTCTGCGTGTAAAGGTGCGGCTCATTAATAAGGAGACCGGTGAGGTCAAAGAGCAGGAAGTGTTCATGGGAGATTTCCCGCTGATGACGGAGACCGGCACTTTTATTATTAACGGTGCGGAACGGGTTATTGTCAGCCAGTTGGTTCGCTCTCCAAGCGTCTATTTCAGCACAAAAGTGGATAAGAACGGCAAAAAAACCTACACCGCCACAGTAATCCCGAACCGCGGAGCCTGGTTGGAACTTGAGACCGACGCTAAGGATATTATGTATGTTCGTATCGATCGGACTCGTAAAATTCCTGTTACCGTACTTTTGCGTGCTCTCGGTTTCGGTAGTGATGCCGAAATTCTGGAATTGCTTGGCAATGATGAATATATTCGCAATACGCTGGATAAAGACAACACGGACTCCACGGAGAAGGCGCTTATTGAAATTTATGAGCGTTTGCGTCCGGGCGAACCGCCGACACTAGACAATGCCAAAAGTTTGCTGGTCGCGCGTTTCTTTGATCCAAAACGCTACGACCTAGCTAATGTAGGCCGTTACAAAATCAATAAAAAGCTACACATTAAGAACCGTCTTTTCAATCAACGTCTTGCTCAGCCTTTGGTTGACGAAGCTACAGGGGAAATCCTGGCTGAGTCTGGTCAAATGGTCGATCGCAGACTGCTTGATGAATTGATTCCTTACTTCGAAAAGAATGTTGCCTTTAAGAACTACCGTGTTACTGGTGGAGTTATGGACAGCGAAGATATTCCTCTTCAAACGATTGACGTATTCTCGCCAATTGAAGAAGGTCGGGTTATTAAGCTGATCGCTAACGGCAACATCGACAAGTCTGTTAAGCACATTACTCAAGCTGATATTATATCCTCGATCAGCTACTTTATTAATTTGCTTCACGGAATTGGTAATACCGATGATATCGACCATCTGGGTAACCGTCGTCTGCGTTCTGTGGGTGAACTTCTGCAGAATCAGTTCCGTATCGGTTTATCCCGTATGGAGCGCGTTGTGCGTGAAAGAATGTCGATTCAGGATGCTAATGCAATTACGCCTCAAGCTCTGATCAATATTCGTCCGGTTATCGCGTCCATTAAAGAGTTCTTCGGTAGCTCCCAGCTGTCTCAGTTTATGGACCAGACGAACCCACTTGCGGAACTTACGCATAAACGTCGTCTGTCTGCACTCGGACCCGGTGGTTTGACACGTGAACGCGCGGGCTTTGAAGTTCGTGACGTCCATCACAGTCACTACGGCCGGATGTGTCCAATTGAAACACCGGAAGGTCCGAACATTGGATTGATCAACTCCTTGTCCACCTTTGCTCGTATCAACGAGTACGGCTTTATCGAAGCTCCGTATCGTTGGGTAGATCCAAAGACAGGTAAGGTAACTGAACAAATCGATTATCTGACTGCTGATGAGGAAGATAATTATGTAGTTGCTCAGGCTAACGTATTGATCGATGAAGATGGCTCCTTTAAGGAAGACATGGTAATCGTTCGTTACAATAAAGACTCTGACAACATTACAACAATGCCAAGTAATCGTGTAGATTACATGGACGTTTCGCCTAAACAGGTCGTATCCGTCGCTACGGCGCTCATTCCGTTCCTTGAGAACGATGACTCCAACCGCGCTCTGATGGGATCTAACATGCAGCGTCAAGCCGTTCCACTTCTAATTCCTAAAGCTCCGCTCGTCGGAACAGGGATGGAACATAAATCCGCTAAGGATTCTGGCGTATGTGTTGTTTCTAAATATGACGGTATTATCGAACGCTCTTCAGCTAATGAAATTTGGCTGCGCCGGGTTGAAACTGTCGAAGGCAAAGAAGTTAAAGGCGATATCGTTAAATATAAATTACACAAATTTATGCGTTCTAACCAAGGTACCTGTATTAACCAACGTCCTCTAGCTAAAAGAGGGGATATTGTTAAGAAGGGTGACATCCTGGCGGACGGTCCTTCTACAGAAATGGGCGAACTTGCTCTTGGTCGTAACGTAGTCGTTGCGTTCATGACTTGGGAAGGTTACAACTACGAGGATGCGATCCTGTTAAGTGAAAAGCTAGTTAAGGAAGATGTATACACTTCGATTCATATCGAGGAATACGAATCCGAAGCTCGTGACACTAAACTGGGACCTGAAGAAATCACACGTGATATTCCAAACGTGGGCGAAGAAGCTCTGCGCAATCTTGATGAGCGTGGAATTATCCGCATCGGTGCGGAAATCAGTGCTGGTGACATTCTAGTTGGTAAGGTTACTCCTAAGGGTGTAACTGAATTGACTGCAGAAGAGCGTCTCCTACACGCTATCTTTGGTGAGAAGGCTCGTGAAGTACGGGATACCTCTTTACGCGTTCCTCACGGTAGTGATGGTATTATCGTTGACGTTAAAGTATTTACACGTGAAAACGGCGATGAGCTGCCTCCTGGCGTAAATCAATTGGTTCGTGTGTACATCGCTCAGAAACGTAAGATTTCTGAAGGTGACAAAATGGCCGGACGTCACGGTAACAAGGGTGTCGTTGCTCGTATCCTGCCAGAAGAAGATATGCCGTTCCTTCCGGACGGTACGCCGGTACAGGTTGTTCTTAACCCTCTAGGCGTTCCTTCTCGTATGAACATCGGACAGGTGCTTGAGGTCCATATTGGTATGGCCGCATTGCGTCTGGGAATTCACATTGCAACGCCGGTATTCGACGGAGCACGTGAGTACGACGTATTTGATACGATGGAAGAAGCTGGCATGCAGCGTAATGGTAAGACTGTATTGTACGATGGTCGTACAGGTGAACGCTTCGAACGTGAAGTTACTGTCGGCGTCATGCATATGATCAAACTGGCGCACATGGTTGATGATAAGATTCACGCCCGTTCAACAGGACCTTACTCACTAGTTACGCAACAGCCACTGGGTGGTAAAGCTCAGTTTGGTGGACAGCGTTTCGGGGAGATGGAAGTGTGGGCACTTGAAGCTTACGGTGCTGCATATACATTGCAAGAAATTTTGACTGTAAAATCCGATGACGTGGTTGGTCGCGTGAAGACGTACGAATCCATTGTCAAAGGTGAAAATGTACCGGAACCAGGTGTTCCTGAGTCGTTCAAGGTATTGATCAAAGAACTGCAGTCCCTGGGTATGGATGTTAAGATTCTTAGCGGTGACGAGCAGGAAATTGAAATGAGAGAATTGGACGATGAGGACGAGACGTCAGGCGACAAGCTGAGCCTCAATTTAGAAGGCGCAGAAGTCGGAGTAGAATAATCACGTTGGAGCTTTTGAGTTCCATTTTATAAAGGACCGCGCCCTCTTTTGATGTAACAGTCAGAGGAGGGCAAAGCGGTACTAAATCAGGATTAGGTTAAGGAGGGTTGCTCCTTGTTGGACGTTAACAATTTTGAATTTATGAAAATCGGACTCGCTTCTCCGGAGAAGATTCGTTCATGGTCCCGCGGAGAAGTTAAGAAACCGGAAACCATTAACTATCGTACATTGAAACCGGAAAAAGAGGGTCTTTTCTGTGAGCGTATCTTTGGACCTCAAAAAGACTGGGAATGTCATTGCGGTAAATATAAACGTGTCCGTTATAAGGGCGTAGTCTGCGACCGTTGTGGCGTTGAAGTTACTCGTGCTAAAGTTCGTCGTGAACGTATGGGTCACATTGAATTGGCTGCTCCGGTATCTCATATCTGGTACTTCAAAGGTATCCCAAGCCGTATGGGTTTGGCACTAGATATGTCTCCAAGATCACTTGAAGAGATTATCTACTTCGCTTCGTATGTTGTAACTGACCCAGGTGAAACACCACTGGAAAAGAAACAACTTCTATCCGAGAAAGAATATCGTAGCTACCGCGAAAAATACGGTTACGGATTCCAAGCGGGCATGGGTGCTGAAGCTGTTAAGAAGCTTCTTCAAGACATCGACATCGAAAAAGAGCTGGAATTCCTCAAAGAAGAACTGCGTACGGCCCAAGGCCAACGTCGTAACCGGGCGATCAAACGTCTGGAAGTCATTGAAGCATTCCGTAACTCAGGCAACAAACCTGATTGGATGATCATGGATGTTCTTCCGGTTATTCCTCCGGAGCTTCGTCCGATGGTTCAATTGGATGGTGGCCGTTTTGCTACGTCTGATTTGAACGATCTTTATCGTCGTGTTATTAACCGGAACAACCGTCTGAAAAGACTGTTGGATCTTGGTGCACCTGACATTATCGTGCAGAACGAGAAACGGATGCTACAGGAAGCTGTCGATGCTCTCATCGATAACGGCCGTAGAGGACGTCCGGTAACGGGTCCTGGTAACCGTCCATTGAAATCTCTCAGCCACATGCTGAAAGGTAAACAAGGACGTTTCCGTCAGAACTTGCTCGGTAAACGGGTTGACTACTCTGGTCGTTCCGTTATCGTTGTAGGACCGTACCTCAAGATGTATCAGTGCGGACTCCCTAAGAAAATGGCGCTAGAATTGTTCAAGCCTTTTGTCATGAAGGAATTGGTTAATAAGGGCCTAGCCCACAACATAAAGAGCGCAAAACGTAAAGTTGAGCGTGTAAGTCCTGAAGTATGGGATGTACTTGAAGAAGTAATCAGAGAGCACCCAGTACTTCTAAACCGCGCACCAACACTTCACCGTCTCGGTATCCAAGCTTTTGAACCGATTTTGGTGGAAGGTCATGCTATTCGTCTTCACCCACTCGTATGTACGGCTTATAACGCCGACTTTGACGGTGACCAAATGGCGGTGCACGTTCCTCTGTCAGCAGAAGCTCAAGCAGAAGCACGTATTCTCATGCTTGCATCCGGTAATATCTTGAACCCTAAAGACGGAAAACCGGTTGTAACACCTTCCCAGGATATGGTCCTTGGTACTTTCTACCTGACCATGGACAACAAGGAAGAAAAAGGATCAGGTATGATTCTGCGTACCGTAAATGAAGCTGTATCAGCTTACCAGCGCGGAACTGCAGGTCTTCATGCTCGTGTAGCTATTCCAGTTAAAGCACTAGGTAAGACTTGCTTTACGGAAAAACAACAAGGCGCAATGTTGATTACTACGATCGGTAAGATTATCTTTAATGAAATTTACCCAAGTAGTTTCCCTTATATCAATGAAGCGACTAAGACTAACTTGCTGCATGGCACGCCAGAGAAATACTTTATCTATGAAAAAGGCGCAGATATTCGCGAGCTGATTGAATCCGCTCCTGAAGCCAGCGCTGTAGGTAAAGAATATCTGGGTCTGATTATCGCACGTTGTTTTGAAACTTATCATACAACCAAAACCTCTATGATTTTGGATAAAATTAAACAACTCGGCTTTACTTACTCCACACGTTCCGGTGTTACCGTTGCTGTGTCGGATGTTATCGTGCCTGAGGAGAAAGTTACGATCCTGAAAGAGTCCGAAGCAAAGGTAGATGTGGTTGCTAACCAATATCGCCGTGGTCTGATCACTAATGACGAACGGTACGACCGCGTTATTGAGATCTGGTCGAAGACGAAGGATGATCTTACGAACATCCTGCTTAAATCGATGGACCGTTTCAACTCAATCATGCTCATGGTTGACTCCAAAGCGCGGGGTAACAAATCGCAGATCACTCAGCTGGGTGGTATGCGTGGTCTGATGGCAACACCTTCGGGTCGGATTTTCGAATTGCCAATTAAAGCGAACTTCCGTGAAGGTCTTACGGTCTTGGAGTACTTTATCTCCACTCACGGAGCGCGTAAAGGTCTTGCCGATACCGCACTTCGTACTGCTGACTCCGGTTACTTGACTCGTCGTCTCGTTGACGTAGCTCAGGACGTTATCGTCCGTGAGGAAGATTGTGGAACGGATAAAGGATTTACAGTTAGTCGTATTCAGGATGGTAAAGAGGTTATTGAGGATCTGTATGACCGTATTGAAGGTCGTTACTGCTTCGAGACTGTTCGTCATCCAGAAACAGGCGAAATCATTGTTCACCGCAACGATTTGATTGACTCCGATAAAGCGGAAGCAATCGTAGACGCTGGTGTAACTAAGCTACAAATCCGATCTGTACTAAGCTGCCGTGCTCGTCATGGTGTTTGTAAGAAATGTTACGGTCGTAACTTGGCAACTGGTAAACACGTTGAGATCGGTGAAGCGGTTGGTATTATCGCTGCACAATCTATCGGTGAACCAGGAACCCAGCTTACAATGCGTACGTTCCATACCGGCGGTGTTGCCGGTGATGACATCACGCAAGGTTTGCCGCGTATTCAAGAGTTGTTTGAAGCCCGTAACCCTAAAGGTCAGGCTACAATCAGTGAGATCGATGGTGTAATCAAGGAAATCCGTGAAACTAAGGATCGTCGTGAAATCGAGGTTCAAGGTGAAGCAGAATCCAAGACTTATTCCATTACTTATGGTTCACGTCTACGTGTCAGCGAAGGCCAAGAAATTGAAGCCGGCGATGAGCTGACAGACGGTTCGATTGACCCTAAAGAAATGCTGCGAATCAAAGGGATCCGTGGGGTACAAAACTACATTCTGCAAGAAGTTCAGCGTGTATATCGTAACCAGGGCGTTGAGATCAATGATAAGCACATTGAAGTTATGATCAAACAAATGCTTCGGAAGATCCGTATCATTGATGCAGGTGACACAAGTCTGTTACCAGGCGCGTTTGCGGATATACATGAATATGAAGCTGCTAACAAGGAAGCCATATTGTCAGGTAAAGAGCCTGCAGTTGCTAAACCGGTCTTACTCGGTATTACCAAGGCATCTCTTGAGACAGATTCCTTCTTATCCGCTGCATCTTTCCAAGAAACTACTCGTGTCTTAACAGACGCTGCTATCAAAGGCAAAGTAGATAAGTTGCTTGGACTCAAAGAAAATGTTATTATCGGTAAGTTGATTCCTGCAGGTACTGGTATGAATCGTTACCGTAATGTTAAGCTAAGTGATCCAAATGCAGAAAGCGCGCTTGAGTCTTTAGAGCCGGTTCCTGCTGAATAAATTAGCAAACATGGTAGTGAATTCGTGTCATACCTATTCATAGGTGTGACACGAATATCTGCTGTGTATAATATTCATAAAAATTATTGCTGAATTTCTTGACACCATCTATTGATAATGCTAAAATGTCTAAGGTGCGTGAGTAGCCATGTTATCCTTGTTCATTGGAGGTAATGATTATGACTGATGATAGAGGACTACAGGATGCTCAGGTCAAGATCGGTACCAAACAAACCGTCAAGGCGGTAGAGTTGGGCCAAGCTGCAGAAGTCTATGTGGCAGAGGACGGAGATCAAAGGCTTACTTCCAGGATAGTTATGCTTTGTAACAAACAAGGTATTAAGATCACATACGTGGATACGATGCTGAATTTGGGCAAGGCCTGCGGAATAGAAGTTGGCGCTGCGATGGCAGCCGTCTTAAAACAATAGCTACGGAAATGTTTTTGTACTGGGGTGAACTCCAGCGGCAAGAACTTTTCATTTGTCTTTTTATGAACCGCCTGGGTCTGTGGGCTTAGAGTTCTTAAATCGGCTATCATTTCAGGAAGGGGGTGGCAACAACATGCCAACAATTAACCAATTGGTTCGTAAAGGCCGTCAAGCCAAAATCGAAAAATCTAAATCTCCCGCTCTTCAAAAAGGGTATAACGCCCTCAAGCGTGAGGCTACAAATTTGAGCGCTCCGCAAAAACGCGGTGTGTGCACTCGTGTTGGTACTATGACTCCACGTAAACCAAACTCAGCGCTTCGTAAATATGCCCGTGTTCGTTTGACGAACCGTCTCGAGGTAACAGCTTATATCCCGGGTATCGGACATAACTTACAAGAACACAGTGTTGTATTACTTCGCGGAGGTAAAGTAAAGGACCTTGCAGGGGTTCGTTACCATATCGTTCGTGGTGCATTGGATACAGCAGGTGTAGCTAACCGGATGCAAGCTCGTTCTAAATACGGTGCTAAACGTCCTAAAGCTAAGAAATAAGAAAAAATTCTAGAATAATAAACATTTAAGAAAGGGGGATATCCATGCCACGCAAAGGTCCAGTTACTAAGAGAGACGTATTGCCAGATCCGTTGTATAATAGCAAGTTGGTTACTCGTTTGATTAACCGCATTATGCTGGGTGGTAAAAGAGGTGTCGCTCAAAGCATTCTGTACAATTCATTCAAGTTGATTGAAGAACGTACGGGTAAAGATCCGATGGAAGTTTTCGAAGCTGCCATCAAGAATATCATGCCGGTTTTGGAAGTCAAAGCTCGTCGTGTCGGTGGTGCTAACTATCAAGTACCTATCGAGGTTAAACCAGAGAGACGTACTGCTCTGGGATTACGTTGGCTCGTAAACTACTCTCGCAACCGCGGTGAGAAGACGATGGAAGAGCGTTTGGCGGCTGAGATCATCGACGCTTCCAACAACACAGGCGCTTCTGTTAAGAAACGCGAAGATACACACAAAATGGCTGAAGCAAACAAAGCGTTCGCTCACTACCGTTGGTAGGATTAAGGTCATTCAAATAACTTATATTTTGAAGGGAGATCCATTTCATGGCTAGAGAGTTCTCCTTAAAAAATACACGTAATATCGGGATCATGGCGCATATTGATGCTGGTAAAACAACTACCACAGAGCGGATTCTTTTCTATACAGGCCGTACGCACAAAATCGGTGAAGTTCACGAGGGTGCTGCTACAATGGACTGGATGGAGCAAGAACAAGAGCGCGGAATCACGATTACGTCCGCTGCTACGACTGCTGCGTGGAAAGGTCACCGCATCAATATCATTGATACCCCAGGACACGTTGACTTCACTGTTGAAGTTGAACGTTCCCTGCGTGTATTGGATGGGGCAGTAGGTGTATTTAGTGCAAAAGAGGGCGTTGAGCCTCAGTCTGAAACCGTATGGAGACAGGCTGACCGTTATAACGTTCCACGTATTGCATATGTGAACAAAATGGACATTATCGGTGCGGATTTCCTTAACGTAATCGAAACTATGCGTGATCGCCTTCAAGCCAATGCAGTTGCTATTCAATTGCCAATTGGTGCAGAAAGTGATTTCACTGGTATTATCGACCTTGTTGAGCAAAAAGCACACATGTTCAGAGATGATCTAGGCCAAAACATCGAAGTAACGGATATTCCGGAAGAATATTTGGCCAAAGTTGAGGAGCTGCGTCTCGAGTTGATCGAGAAAGTTGCTGAACTTGATGAAGATCTGACTATGAAGTACCTGGAAGGCGAAGAAATTACAGTTCCGGAAATTAAAGCTGCACTGCGCAAAGGCGTAGTTGAAGTTAAATTGTTCCCTGTAATTGTTGGATCCTCCTACCGTAACAAAGGGATTCAGCTTATGCTGGATGCTGTTGTTGATTACTTGCCATCTCCTCTTGACGTTCCAGCTATCACTGGACATCTTGATGATGGAACTGAAGCAGTTCGTCATTCTTCGGATGAAGAACCGTTTGCAGCTTTGGCATTTAAAATCATGACTGACCCTTATGTAGGTAAACTTACGTTCTTCCGTGTATACTCTGGTATTCTAGAGTCCGGATCTTACGTAGTTAATGCTACTAAGAACAAGCGTGAACGTATTGGTCGTATCCTTCAAATGCATGCTAACAGCCGTCAAGAGATTTCCATCGTGTATTCTGGCGACATCGCTGCAGCAGTTGGTTTGAAAGACACCAGTACAGGTGATACACTGTGTGATGAGAAGCATCCAGTAATTCTGGAATCAATGAACTTCCCTGATCCAGTTATCGAAATCGCTGTTGAACCAAAAACAAAAGCTGACCAAGATAAATTGGGCGTTGCTCTCGGTAAGTTGACTGAAGAGGATCCAACTCTTCGTGCTCATACTGATGAAGAAACAGGCCAAACTATCCTGGCTGGTATGGGTGAACTTCACTTGGACATCATCATCGACCGTATGCGTCGTGAGTTCAAAGTAGAAACCAATGTGGGTAAACCACAGGTTGCTTACCGCGAAACGTTCAAGGCACCTGCTCGCGTTGAAGGTAAATTTGTACGCCAATCTGGTGGTCGTGGTCAATACGGTCACGTGTGGGTTGAATTTGAACCCCTCGAGCCAGGTACTGGTAGCAAATTCGAAAGTAAAGTTGTCGGTGGCTCGGTTCCTAGAGAGTACATCGCTCCTGCACTTGCGGGTATCGAAGAACAAATGAAAAACGGCGTACTTGCAGGCTTCCCGCTTGTAGACGTTAAAGCTACCATCGTTGATGGTTCTTACCATGATGTCGATTCCAACGAAATGGCATTTAAAATTGCCGGCTCGATGGCGCTTAAAGCAGCTAAAGACAAGTGTAAACCTGTCCTGCTTGAGCCAATCATGAAAGTAGAAGTAACTGTTCCTGAGGAATATATGGGTGATGTTATGGGTATGCTGAACTCCCGCCGTGGCCGTATCGAAGGTATGGATTCCCGTGGTGGAGCGCAAATTATCCGTGCTAAGGTGCCTCTTTCCGAAATGTTCGGATACTCTACAACTCTTCGTTCTGGTACTCAAGGACGTGGCGTATTCTCAATGGAGCTTTCTCACTATGAAGAAGTTCCTAAATCCATTGCGGAAGAGATCGCTGCTAAGAACAAAGGCGGAGAATAATTACTAGTTTTAACTTGCCGTCCGAGTATAATTACTCAGTCATCTAAGATAAACATATATGCGGGCGGCTCAAATATAAGGAACCCCACATTAAGGAGGAACTGTTCAAATGGCAAAGGCAAAGTTTGAACGTAACAAACCGCACGTTAACATCGGTACTATTGGTCACGTCGACCATGGTAAAACGACTCTGACTGCTGCAATCACTACTGTATTGTCCAAAACTTACGGTGGCGCAGCTATCGCATTCGATCAAATCGACAAAGCTCCTGAAGAGCGCGAACGTGGTATCACAATCTCCACTTCCCACGTTGAATATGAAACTCCTAACCGTCACTACGCTCACGTAGACTGCCCTGGTCACGCCGACTATGTTAAAAACATGATCACTGGCGCAGCGCAAATGGACGGAGCTATCCTGGTTGTATCCGCAGCTGATGGCCCTATGCCACAAACTCGCGAGCACATCCTGTTGTCCCGTCAAGTAGGTGTTCCATACATCGTTGTTTTCTTGAACAAATGCGACATGGTTGAAGACGAAGAGTTGTTGGAATTGGTTGAAATGGAAGTTCGTGACTTGCTGAGCGAGTATGACTTCCCAGGCGACGACACTCCAATCATTCGTGGTTCTGCTCGTGAAGCTCTTCAAAACCCAGAAGGCGAATATGCTAAGAAGATTGTTGAAATGTTCGAAACAATCGACGAGTACATTCCACTTCCAGAGCGTCAAACTGACAAACCATTCTTGATGCCTGTCGAAGATGTATTCTCCATCACTGGCCGCGGTACTGTGGCAACTGGTCGCGTAGAACGCGGAACAGTTAAAGTCGGAGAAGAAATCGAAATCGTTGGTATTCACGAAGAAACTAAGAAATCCGTAGTTACGGGCGTAGAAATGTTCCGTAAATTGCTGGATTCCGCTCAAGCGGGCGACAACATCGGAGCTTTGCTTCGTGGTGTAGACCGTACTATGATCGAGCGTGGCCAAGTATTGGCTAAACCGAACTCTGTTAAACCACACACTGAGTTCACTGCTCAAATCTACGTTTTGACTAAAGAAGAAGGCGGACGTCACAAACCATTCTTCACTGGTTACCGTCCACAGTTCTACTTCCGTACAACTGACGTAACTGGCATCATCAACTTGCCAGAAGGTACTGAAATGGTTATGCCTGGTGACAACATCACTGTAACTGTTGCTTTGATCTCCCCTATCGCTATTGAAGAAGGTACTAAATTCTCCATTCGCGAAGGTGGACGTACAGTTGGAGCAGGTAGCGTAGCTTCCATCCAAAAATAAATTCGTTTCTATCTGCGGGTAGACTCTGAATCATAGTGCCCCGGATTCTTCTTGCGGAGAATCCGGGGCTTTTTGTTATTTTATAGGATAAACCATCTTAAATTCGACAATATACGATAAAATAAGTATGGAATTTCGAATAATTCTACAAAATTCAACAAAATTCAACGATAAATTGTTTACAATTTTAATAATCATAGAGTAAAATGAAAGGAAGGTAATATTGTAAAAAAATAGTAATTGAGGGGAGAGTGATAACATGGGAAAATGTCCTTTTTCATTCATGCATGCTATAACATCACGTAATAATAACGAGGATTCTCACACCCCTAATTTGATAGAACATAAACACCAGACTAAGCGTACTGAAGATTTTTTTCATACTCTTGAGGGTTATGACGAACTCAATGAGCAAATGAGAATGATTGATCTATCTGAATCAGATTTGAACTTATTACGTAGGGTAAAGCCTAGCGTTGAAAAGAATATAGACTATATAATTGATCAATTTTATAATTCGGTATTAGGTGTGGATAAACTCGAAGCCATTATATTGGAGCATAGTAGTATCGAGAGGTTGAAAACAACACTCCGCGAGCATATCATTGAAATTTTTGATGGCAAAGTTGATGAAGAATACATAGCAAAGCGAATGAAGATTGCTAATATTCATAAAAGAGTAGGACTTGAGCCTAAATGGTACTTATCCGCTTTTCAAAATCTTCAGAACGTTTTTATACAAGTTATCTATAATGAGACACATGATGACAATACACGTTTACATGTAGTTAAGACCGTAACTAAGCTGCTTAACCTTGAACAACAACTTGTCCTGGAGGAATACGAGAAGGAGAACGTCAAAGAGAAGGAACAGCAATACCTTTTGGTTAAAAATGAATTAAAGCAGAAAATTGCTGAATTCAGCAGCGAGTTAATAGATTTTAGTATCGACACAAATGCCGCTGTGAAGCAGCTAGTAGCAAGTAGCAATGAAGTGAGTAGAACATTCCAACGTACAGCTACATCCGCTGTAGAGTCGCAGGGGTTGGCTACAGATGGACATGAGCATTTGGATAGCTTAACAGGACAGATTAATCTTATTTATCAAAGTACTAGTGAAATGGAACATTCAGTCCACGAATTAAGCAATTCCTCTAAACAAATTCAAAAAATCGTAAACTCAGTTAAAGATATTGCAGATCAAACTAAAATTCTTTCACTTAATGCAACGATAGAAGCCGCTAGAGCCGGAGTGCATGGTAGAGGGTTTAGTGTAGTTGCTCAAGAAGTTAGTCGGTTGGCAGAGGATACGAAGAATACTGTAATTCAGATCGTAGAGCTGACTTATAAATCGGGAAGTCTCACACAACAAGTCGTTGAGGAGATACGTAAGGTACAAGAGCTAACCAAAAGTGGGAAACATCAATCCGTTGAGACTAGTCTTTTGTTTTCCGAAATTGTAGAGGCGATGAGGAGTAGCACACAAGAGATTGTTATAGTAGAAGAAGAAATAAGAACATTGATTCAGACAATAGAGGGAATTGGGTCAGCAACAGCACAGACTGCGGAGTCAGCTGAGATTTTTAAGTCTGCCACTGCGAATCTTTAACCTATATAATAGTAATAAAGCAACGCATGAAAAAAATATGCGTTGTTTTGTTATTTTAGCTTGCAATACTGCTGCCTATTATATATAATAATAAATGTTGTTCTGAGACGTTGCGATGATGTGAGAGGTTACTGACACACCCGGCCCCTTTGCCATGAGGTCGACGTCAGAAAATTTTCACGGAGTATGTCCGATAATAAATTGGGCGATAGAAGGAGGGACTAAAATGGCAAAGCAAAAAATTCGTATTCGCTTGAAAGCATACGACCACAGAATTCTTGATCAATCCGCAGAGAAAATCGTTGAAACTGCAAAACGTTCGGGTGCTGGTGTATCTGGACCGATTCCGTTGCCAACTGAGAAGCAAATCATTACTATTCTCCGTGCGGTACACAAGTACAAGGATTCCCGTGAACAGTTTGAACAACGGACTCACAAACGTTTGATCGATATTGTGAACCCAACACCACAAACTGTGGATGCCTTGATGCGCTTGGATCTACCGTCCGGTGTAGATATCGAAATCAAATTGTAATTCTATTTTTAGCAACTTAGGAAAAGAAAAGAGGTGTCAACATTGAAAGGTATCTTAGGAAAAAAACTCGGTATGACTCAAGTGTTTACTCCAGAAGGTAACGTAATTCCTGTTACTGTTATCGAAGCAGGCCCTTGTGTAGTACTGCAAAAGAAAGACCTGAATATCGACGGATATGAAGCAGTGCAATTGGGCTTTTCTGATAAAAAAGAAAGTCGCTCCAATAAGCCTGAACAAGGTCACGCCAAAAAGGCAAATGCAACACCTAAGCGCTACGTTCGTGAAATTCGCGGTGTTGACCTCGGGTCTCTCGAGGTTGGACAAGAACTGAAGGCTGATATTTTTGCTGAAGGCGAATTTGTTGACGTAACTGGCACATCTAAAGGTAAAGGTTTCCAAGGTAACATCAAACGTTGGGGACAAAGCCGCGGACCAATGGCACACGGATCGCGTTACCACAGAAGACCGGGTTCCATGGGTTCTATCCAAGCTAACCGTGTTCCGAAGGGCAAACGCCTCCCAGGACATATGGGTCACACGACTATCACGGTTCAAAAGCTTGAAATCATCAAGGTTGACGTTGAACGTAACGTATTGCTGGTTAAAGGCGCTATCCCAGGTCCTAAAAACAGCTTCGTGAAAGTTAAACAAACCGTTAAGAAATAATTACCTAAGAAAGGAGGAACATGAAATGCCAAAAGTAACACTTTTTAATATTAGTGGCAACGAAGTTGGTGAAGTAGAACTGAGCGATACAGTATTCGGTATTGAACCGAATGAGCACGTTCTACACGAAGCTGCGCTTATGCAAAGAGCTTCCCTTCGTCGTGGTACACACAAAGTAAAAGGACGTTCTGAAGTTCGTGGCGGTGGACGTAAGCCTTGGAAACAAAAAGGTACAGGTCGCGCTCGTCAAGGATCCATTCGTTCTCCACAATGGAAAGGCGGCGGCGTTGTCTTCGGACCAACACCACGTAGCTATTCCTGGAAATTGCCTAAGAAGGTTCGTCGTTTGGCGATCAAATCCGCTTTGTCCTCGAAAGTACTCGAGAATGACATTATCGTATTGGATAGCTTGACAATGAATGCTCCGAAGACGAAAGAATTCGCAGCGATCTTGAACAACCTGAAAGTGGAACGCAAAGCTTTGATCGTAGCTACTAGCTATGATGATAACGTAGCACTTTCCGCTCGTAACATCCCTGGGGTGAAATTCGTAGCGGCTGACGGCATTAATGTTCTTGACGTACTGACGTACGACAAACTGATCATCACTAAAGAAGCAGTTCTGAAGGTAGAGGAGGTGTTCGCGTAATGAAAGATCCTCGTGATATTATCAAACGTCCGGTGATTACGGAACGTACTTCCGACTACATGAGCGAAATGAAATACGCTTTTGAAGTGGATATCCGTGCTAACAAAACCGAAATCAAAAAAGCTGTCGAGGCTATTTTCAAAGTAAAAGTAACTAATGTGAACACAATGCGCGTGCCTGGCAAACTGAAACGTTATGGTAAATATTCTGGTTACACTCCAGAGTGGAAAAAAGCCATCGTTAAGCTTAGCCCGGACAGCAAACCGCTTGAATTTTTTGAAGCGGTAGAATAATACTCTTAAAGTAAGGAGGAAACTATAGTGCCAATCAAAAAGTACAAACCGACCTCTCCGGCAAGACGCCATATGTCTGTGTCTACGTTTGAAGAAATCACAACAAACCAGCCAGAGAAATCGTTGCTTTCTCCGCTGTTCAAACATGCGGGACGCAACAACCAAGGTAAAATTACGGTTCGTCACCATGGCGGCGGACACAAACGTAAATACCGTATTATCGACTTCAAACGGACTAAAGACGGCATACCAGGTAGCGTTGCTACAATCGAGTATGACCCGAACCGTACATCTAATATTGCTTTGATCCACTATGCTGATGGAGAGAAACGTTATATCATCGCTCCTAAAGGCCTAAAAGTTGGGGATAAAGTAGAGTCCGGCCCAACAGCCGACATCAAAATTGGTAACAGCCTTGCACTGGAGAACATCCCAGTGGGTACAGTTATCCACAACATTGAGTTGAAACCAGGTAAAGGCGGACAATTGGTTCGTGCTGCTGGTACAGAAGCTCAATTGCTTGGTAAAGAAGAAAAGTACTGTTCCGTTCGTTTGTCATCCGGTGAGGTTCGTAAGATCCTTAGCGTATGCCGTGCAACTATCGGTTCCGTAGGTAACGAAGATCATGAATTGATCAAAATCGGTAAAGCTGGACGTAGTCGCTGGCTGGGCCGTCGCCCTGAAGTACGCGGTGTAGTAATGAACCCGAACGATCACCCACACGGTGGTGGTGAAGGCCGCGCTCCAATCGGACGTAAATCGCCTATGTCTCCATGGGGTAAACCAACCCTTGGTTACAAAACGCGTAAGAAAAACAAGGCATCTGATAAATATATCGTTCGCCGCCGCACAAAATAAGACGCTTCTGGCAAGTTAATAAAGCGCGAAGCGTCGATTCGCGGTTTGAAGAACCGGATGAAGGGAGGATTCACACATGGGTCGCAGTTTAAAGAAGGGGCCGTTTATCGATGGCTACCTGCTTAAAAAAGTTGAGGAACTGAACGAGGCTGAAAAAAAGGTTGTAGTTAAAACTTGGTCCCGTCGCTCAACCATTTTCCCTCAGTTTATCGGACATACGTTTGGTGTATATGACGGCCGTAAACACGTGCCTGTATACGTAACAGAAGATATGGTAGGTCACAAGTTGGGCGAGTTCGCGCCAACACGTACTTACAAAGGCCACGCGGGTGACGATAAGAAAACAAGAAGATAATAATAAGGTCTCTGTTTGAAAGGAGGTTAAACAATGGAAGCAAAAGCACATGCAAGATCGGTGCGGATTTCCGCTCGTAAAGCGAAACTGGTTGTTGACTTGATTCGTGGTAAGCAAGTGGGGGAAGCAATTGCTATTCTTCGCCACACTCCGAAATCCGCTTCTCCGGTCGTTGAGAAGTTGCTTAATTCGGCAATTGCGAATGCTGAGCATAACTATTCTTTGGACGTGAACAGTTTGTTCGTTAGCGAGGTTTTCGTTAACCAAGGACCTACTATGAAACGTTTCCGTCCGCGCGCCATGGGCCGCGCAAGTCGGATCAATAAACGCACGAGCCACATTACACTGGTGGTATCTGAGAAATAAGGAGGGATAACACGTGGGTCAAAAGGTAAATCCAATCGGACTCCGGATCGGGATCATTCGCGATTGGGAATCTAAATGGTATGCAGGAAAAGATTTCGGTACTCTTCTAATGGAAGACGTCAAAATCCGGGAATACCTTAAAGGTAAGTTGAAGGATTCCGCTGTTTCCCATATCGAGATCGAAAGAGCGGCTAACCGCGTGAACGTTACAATTCACACTGCTAAACCAGGTATGGTTATTGGTAAGGGCGGAGCAGAAGTAGAAGTACTTCGCAGCGCAGTTACAGCAATCGCTGGTGGCAAAAAAGTACACATCAACATCAATGAAATCAAGCACCCTGAATTGGATGCAATTCTTGTAGCTGAGAGCATTGCTCAACAATTGGAACGTCGTGTATCGTTCCGTCGTGCACTCAAACAAGCGATTCAAAGAACAATGCGTTCTGGCGCAAAAGGGATTAAAACTCAAGTAGGCGGACGTCTTGGCGGAGCTGAGATTGCTCGTTCAGAAGGTTATAGCGAAGGAACAGTTCCACTTCATACGCTTCGTGCCGATATCGATTACGGAACGGCTGAAGCACATACAACTTACGGTCTTATCGGCGTAAAAGTATGGATCTACCGTGGAGAAGTTCTTCCCCCAGCTAAGAAACAAGCTGCTCAGGAAGGAGGCAACTAATCATGTTGGTACCAAAACGCGTAAAACACCGCAAGCAACAACGCGGACACATGAAGGGTATGGCAAAGGGTGGTACTGAATTGAACTTCGGCGAATTCGGCCTGGTTGCAATGGAACCATCTTGGATCACTAACCGTCAGATCGAAGCTGCTCGTATCGCAATGACACGTTATATCAAACGTGGCGGTCAAGTTTGGATCAAGATTTTCCCAGATAAGCCTATTACTCAAAAGCCTCTCGAGGTTCGTATGGGTAGTGGTAAAGGTAACGTTGAGAAATGGGTAGCCGTAGTTAAACCGGGCAAGATTATGTTCGAACTCGGAGGCGTGTCGGAAGAAATCGCTCGTGAAGCGATGCGTCTTGCCGCTCACAAGCTGCCTGTAAAGACTAAGTTTGTGAAACGTGAAGAATTGGGTGGTGAAGCAAATGAAAGCTAATGAACTTCGCAACTTAACCACTGCTGAGATTGAACAAAAGATCGCTGGATTCAAAGAGGAACTTTTTAATCTCCGTTTCCAATTGGCAACTGGCCAACTGGACAACCCGACTCGGATTCGTGACGTGCGTAAGGAAATAGCTCGTGCTAAAACCGTAATCCATCAAAGAGTGCTTGGGATTAGTTAAGTGAGACGGATCTCAGATCCGTATTCAGGAAGGAGGCTAACTAATGAGCGAAGAACGTAATGCACGTAAAGTGCTAATCGGTAAAGTGGTCAGTGATAAAATGGATAAAACCATCGTAGTCGCTGTTGAAACCTATAAGAAGCATAACTTGTACCACAAACGCATCAAGTCTACGAAGAAATTCAAAGCACATGATGAGGAAAACGTTGCGAAAATTGGCGATACCGTAAAAGTCATGGAAACTCGTCCGTTGTCCAAGGACAAACGTTGGAGACTAGTTGAAGTGGTTGAAAAAGCGGTTATCATCTAAGATAATCAAAAGAGTTTTTCCGGAAGGAGGAAATTATAATGATTCAACCATTTACACGCTTGCATGTGGCTGACAACTCTGGTGCGAAGGAACTGATGTGTATCCGCGTACTGGGTGGTACTGGACGCCGTACAGCAGCAATCGGTGATTTGATCGTTTGTTCCGTTAAACAAGCAACACCAGGCGGCGTTGTCAAAAAAGGTGATGTTGTTAGAGCGGTAGTTGTTCGTACGAAACGTTCCGTTCGTCGTAAAGATGGATCTTACATCGCATTCGACGAAAATGCAGCTGTTGTTGTTAAAGACGACAGAAGCCCTCGTGGAACACGTATCTTTGGACCAGTTGCTCGCGAACTTCGCGATAAAGACTACATGAAGATCGTTTCCTTGGCACCGGAAGTAATCTAATAAACACGAGCAACAATAAGTTGAAGGTTAGTTATAGGAGGTGTAATAAATGCCTAGAGTGAAAAAAGTTCTGGAATCCCATAACAATAAACTGCACGTGAAGAAAGATGATGTGGTGCTTGTGATTAGTGGTAAAGACAAAGGCAAAAAAGGCCGTGTCATCGCTGCTTATCCTCGTGAAAACCGCGTTCTGGTAGAAGGCGTCAATATGGTGAAAAAACACCAAAAGCCGAACCAGCTGAATCCACAGGGTGGAATTATTGAGCAGGAAGCTTCGATTCATGTGTCCAACGTAATGCACATCGATCCGAAGTCCGGCAAAGTAACACGTATCGGTTACAAAGTATTGGACAACGGTAAAAAAGTTCGGATTGCTAAAAGATCCGGAGAGATTATCGACTAATCTAGCCCTTAAGAAAGGAGGTTAAATCTTCATGGCAGCAAGAATGAAAGAACGTTATCTCAACGAAATAACACCTGCTTTGATGCAGAAGTTTAACTATACAACTGTTATGCAAGTGCCTAAGATCGAGAAGGTTGTCATCAACATGGGTGTGGGTGACGCTGTTCAAAACTCCAAAGTACTTGATGCTGCAGTTAATGACATGCAGTTGATCGCTGGTCAAAAACCAGTAATCACTAAAGCTAAAAAATCCATCGCTGGTTTCAAACTACGCGAAAATATGCCGATTGGGGTTAAAGTAACACTGCGCGGCGAGCGTATGTATTACTTCTTGGACAAATTGTTCAACGTAACGCTTCCACGCGTACGTGACTTCCGTGGTGTTTCCACTAAAGCCTTTGACGGCCGTGGTAACTACACACTTGGTCTTAAAGAACAATTGATCTTCCCCGAGATCGAATATGACAAAGTGGATAAAGTCCGCGGTATGGACATCGTTATTGTAACGACTGCTAAGACGGACGAGGAATCCCGCGAGCTGCTGGGTCAGCTGGGAATGCCTTTCGCAAAATAAAGTCGGTTAATCCATTTTCTCCGAAAATGTTTAGGAGGTGTCAGGCTAAGTGGCAAAAACTTCGATGAAAGTTAAACAACAACGTACGCCTAAGTTTAAAGTACGTGCATATACACGTTGCGAACGTTGTGGTCGTCCACATTCGGTACTGCAAAAGTTCAAAATTTGCAGAATTTGTTTCCGTGAATTAGCTTATAAAGGCCAGATCCCTGGCGTGAAAAAAGCAAGTTGGTAAGAAGTTTATAAACGGGAAGGAGGTTTACACACATGACTATGTCTGATCCTATTGCAGATATGCTTACTCGTATTCGTAACGCTAACATTGTGCGTCACGAAACGGTAGAAATGCCTGCTTCTACTATGAAGAAACAAATCGCTGACATTTTGAAGCGTGAAGGTTTCATCCGCGATGCGGAATTCGTTGAAGATAGCAAACAAGGGATTATCCGTATCTTCTTGAAATACGGCCCTAACCAAGAGCGTGTTATTTCTGGTTTGAAAAGAATCAGTAAACCAGGCCTTCGCGTATACACGAAGAGCAATGAAGTGCCTCGTGTACTCGGTGGTCTAGGAATCGCGATTATCTCCACATCTAAGGGAGTTATGACCGACAAAGAAGCTCGTCAATCAAAATCTGGCGGAGAAGTTGTCTGCTACATTTGGTAATAAACGTCACAAGATAAGGAGGTGCAACACATGTCTCGTATTGGTCGTAAACCAATCGCAGTACCTAGCGGTGTAGATGTCACTTTGGACAACGCCGTTATTACAGTAAAAGGTCCAAAAGGTTCTTTGACTCGTGAGCTTCATAAAGACATGAAGGTTACAGTTGAAAATAACGAAATTACCGTTGTTCGTCCGTCGGATAACAAATTGCATCGTTCACTTCACGGCACAACCCGCTCCGTTGTCAACAACATGGTAGCAGGCGTGACTGAAGGTTTCTCGAAATCTCTGGAATTGGTTGGGGTCGGATATCGTGCAAGCAAATCCGGAGATAAAGTCGTTCTGAACGTTGGTTACTCCCACCCGGTTGAAATTACACCGGAAGCAGGTATTGAGTTTGAAGTTCCTGCGAACACGAAGATCATCGTTAAAGGTATCGATAAAGAACGCGTTGGCGCATATGCTGCTAAAATTCGTTCCGTTCGTGAGCCAGAACCGTATAAAGGTAAAGGTATCAAATATGAAGGCGAGCGTATCATCCGCAAAGAAGGTAAAGCTGGTAAGAAGAAATAACCAGTTTGAACTTAATTGTAAGATACCCCGTGCATCTTAAAGTGAAGCTGTTTACGGCAAACTGAAGGGAGTGAAAGGGAAGTCATGATTACAAAAGAAGATAAAAACAAGGCTCGTCTCAAAAGACACCTGCGTGTTCGTAAGAAGATCCAGGGAACTACTGAGCGTCCACGTTTGAACGTATTCCGTTCTTCAAAACACATCTACGCTCAACTGATCGATGATGTTAAAGGGGTTACTATCGTATCCGCTTCTACACTTGATAAAGAACTGAGCGCTAACATCGGTAATGGCGGCAGCGTTGAAGCTGCAGCGAAAGTTGGCCAATTGGTCGCTGAGCGTGCTAAAGAAAAAGGCTATGCAGTGGTCGTATTCGACCGCGGAGGTTACTTGTACCATGGACGAATTCAAGCATTGGCTGACGCAGCTCGTGAAGCTGGTCTTGAATTCTAGAATAATTCTTAAAAGGAGGTTAACGACTTGCGTGTAGATCCGAACAGTTTAGAACTGACAGAAAGAGTTGTACACATTAACCGTGTAGCAAAAGTTGTAAAAGGCGGACGCCGTTTCAGCTTTAGTGCACTCGTTGTTGTGGGCGATGGCAATGGCTACGTCGGTGCTGGTATCGGTAAAGCCGGCGAAGTTCCGGATGCCATCCGTAAAGGCATTGAAGACGCCAAGAAAAACCTGATTCACATTCCAATCGTAGGAACTTCGATTCCCCATCTCGTTACTGGCCACTTCGGCGCAGGACGCGTGTTGCTGAAACCAGCATCAGAGGGTACTGGCGTTATCGCTGGCGGTCCAGTTCGTGCGGTACTGGAATTGGCAGGCGTTGGCGACATTTTGACAAAATCACTGGGTTCTTCGAATTCCATGAACATGGTCAATGCAACTTTGGAGGGACTTTCCCGTCTGAAACGCATTGAAGAGGTCGCGAAACTTCGCGGCAAATCTGTCGAAGAATTGCGCGGTTAAGGAGGGGAACGTCAATGGCAAAATTGCAAATTACCCTCGTACGTAGTGTAATCGGACGTCCAGAAACACAACGTGTTACTGTTAAGACGCTCGGCCTACGTAAACTCAACACGACAGTGGTTCACAATGACAGTCCTGCAATTCGCGGAATGATCAACAAAGTGAGTCACTTGCTATCTGTAACTGAAATTGAAGGCTAATCGCCTCGTATAAATTAACAAACATAAGGAGGTGCAAACGATGAAGTTACATGAACTTGCTCCAGCTCCTGGTTCCCGCAAAGAACGCAATCGCGTTGGTCGTGGACCAAGTAGCGGAAATGGTAAAACTTCCGGTCGCGGTCACAAAGGTCAAAACTCACGTTCTGGCGGTGGTGTTCGTCCGGGCTTCGAGGGTGGACAAAATCCGCTCTATCGTCGTCTGCCTAAACGTGGTTTCGTCAATCCTACCCGTAAAGAGTATGCGATTGTGAACCTTGAAGATCTGAATAGCTTTGCAGAAGGAACAGAAGTGACTCCGCAGTTGTTGCTTGAAACTGGTGTTGTCAAGAATTCCAAAAGCGGCATTAAGATTCTCGGCAATGGTGAGTTAACCGTTAAATTGACTGTACAAGCAAATAAGTTCTCTCAATCTGCGGTAGAGAAAATCGAGGCTGCCGGCGGTAAAACCGAGGTGATCTAATGTTCAAGACGCTTAAGAATATCTGGCATGTGGAAGATTTGCGCAAAAAGATCCTGTTTACCTTGTTCATTCTGATTATCTACCGTATCGGTTCGTTTGTACCGGTTCCTGGTGTGAACAAAGATGTACTGGAAACAGCAAATCAAAGCGGTGACGCTTTGATGGGACTTTTGAACACCTTCTCGGGCGGAGCGCTCAAAAACTTCTCGATATTTGCGATAAGTATTTATCCGTACATTACAGCATCCATCATCGTGCAATTGCTGTCGATGGATGTTGTTCCTAAGTTTGCTGAATGGGCTAAACAAGGGGAGCACGGTAAAAAACAACTAGCGCAAATCACTCGTTATGGTACTGTGATTTTGGCCCTGATCCAAGGTTTTGCTACGTCGATAGGGTTTAACCGGATTTATGGAACTCAAATGATGCCGAATGCGACATTTGCTGACTACTTACTGGTTGCCATTATCTTGACGGCTGGTACTTCTTTCCTGATGTGGCTTGGTGAACAGATTACCGAAAAGGGAATCGGGAACGGGATTTCGATCCTGATTTTTGCGGGAATCGTCGCCGCCATCCCGGGATATATCACGAGTACGGCTAACTCAAGCTTTATTCAGCCGGATCAAGTGTTCCTGAATATTCTTAAAGTCGTTATTGTGCTGATTGTGATTGTAGCGATTATTACAGCAGTTATCTTCGTACAGCAAGGTATTCGGAAGATTCCTGTTCAATACGCTAAACGCGTAGTCGGCAACAAAATGTACGGTGGACAGAATACGCACATTCCGCTGAAAATTAATGCGGCTGGTGTAATTCCGGTTATCTTCGCCGTATCACTGCTTCAGTTCCCAGTTGTTCTCTCCAGTTTCTGGTCAACACATGCCTGGGCTCAATGGATTGCCAAGTATTTGGCAACTGATGCACCACTTGGTATGCTTCTGTATGTAGTGATGATCATCGGGTTCACGTTCTTCTATACGTTCGTGCAGATGAATCCTCAGCAGATGGCTGATAACATGAAGAAGAATGGTGGTTACATTCCAGGTATCCGTCCTGGTAAAGCTACTGAGAAATATTTGACTAGAGTAATGTCTCGTCTGACTATGTCCGGCGCATTGTTCCTGGCTTTGATCTCTGTATTGCCGATGTTCTTCGGTGCTTTATCTGGATTGCCTAAAGAAGTTCGAATTGGTGGTACTTCACTGCTAATCGTAATCGGTGTGGCATTGGATACTATGAAGCAGATCGAGAGCCAATTGATCAAACGCCATTACAAAGGCTTCATCAATAAATAGGCGATAGGTTCCGGTGAAGCGTAATTTTTTATTCTTCCCGGCACCTATTGTGCTGTTTCTTGCTTGGTGGCGAACTTTTGGGGGGAGAGAGAAATCGTGAACATTTTATTCATGGGCCCTCCTGGGGCAGGCAAGGGAACACAAGCGGCTGAGATCATAAAAGAGTTTGGCATTCCGCATATTTCGACAGGAGATGCTTTCCGTTTGGCAATCAAACAAGAGACTCCAGTAGGATTGAAGGCTAAATCATTTATTGATCAAGGTTTGCTTGTACCAGATGATGTGACCATTGGTATAGTTGAAGAACGGCTGCAGCAGTCCGATTGCGAAAAAGGATTTCTATTGGATGGTTTTCCAAGAACTCTTTCGCAAGCGGAAGCGCTGGATGAAATTCTAAGCCGTTTGAATACTTCTTTGGATCATGTCATCAACTTGAATGTTGACCGTGGACTGTTGATGGCGCGTCTTACTGGACGTCGTATCTGCACAGTTTGCGGAGCATCCTACCATTTAATCTTCAACCCGCCGAAGCAAGATGGCATTTGCGACATTGATGGCGGTGAATTGTATCAACGTCCGGATGACAACGAAGAAAGTGTAGGCAAGCGTCTGGATGAGTATGATAATAAGACAGCGCCGCTGCTTGCGTTTTATGATAATAAAGGTCTTTTGCGTCAGGTAAATGGGGAAAACGAAATCAATGTCGTTTCTTCTGAAATCGTATCTTTATTGCGGGGTTAATGTAATGATCATTTGTAAATCCGAACAGGAACTTGCCTTTATGAGGGAAGCTGGTCGAATTGTTGCCGAGAGTCACCGTCTTATTGCTGAGGCCATTGAGCCTGGCATTACAACGGCCGATCTCGACAGAATCGCCGATCAATACATTCGCAGTCAAGGTGCTGTGCCGTCTTTCAAAGGCTACAACGGTTTTCCTGCCAGCATTTGCGCTTCAGTCAACGAACAATTAGTGCATGGATTTCCAGGTAAACGCAAACTGATCGAAGGCGATATTGTAACGCTGGATATCGGTGCAGAGTACCGCGGTTATCACGGTGATTCCGCCTGGACCTACGGTGTGGGCAGCATTTCCGAAGAGGCTCAGCGTTTGCTGGACGTTACGGAAGGCTCCTTGTACGCGGGACTGGCGTTAGTTAAGCCGGATGTGCGCTTGTTTACAATCTCCCATGCTATCCAGCAATACATCGAAGAGGCTGGTTTCTCAGTCGTACGTGAGTATGTTGGTCATGGTATTGGGGCAAAACTGCATGAAGAACCGCAAATTCCGAATTATGGCATAGCGGACCGCGGACCACGTCTGAAACCGGGTATGGTACTCGCGATTGAGCCGATGGTAAACGTAGGAAAGAGACATGTCAGAACGCTGGAAGATAACTGGACTGTCGTTACGGTGGATGGCTCCCTATGTGCTCACTTTGAGCATACAGTAGCAGTTACTCCGGACGGCATGGAAATTTTCACAAAACTGAATGCGTAGGTGATCTCCACTTGAATACTGTGAGCAGCCCGCAGGTTGGTCAATTAGTGAGAATTCTCAAAGGCAAAGATGCCGGAGAGGCAGCCGTTGTTATCGCAGTTGTTGATAGCAGATTTGTATACATTGCAGATGGAGACAAACGTAAGTTTGATGGGCCAAAGAAGAAGAATATTCTTCATCTTGAGCTCATACCCTTCATCAGCAGTGAGGTTGTGAACAGTTTGGAAGAAACTGGGCGGGTAACAAACGGAAAGCTGCGTTTCGCAGTGACGAAGTATGCTGGCCCAACCGGAATAAGTGCTTATGAGAAAGGAGACTAACTGTGGCTAAGGAAGATGTCATTGAAGTAGAAGGTACTGTCCTTGAACCGTTGCCAAATGCAACGTTTAAGGTTGAGCTTGAGAACGGTCATCAAATACTTGCCCATGTATCCGGTAAATTGCGGATGCACTTTATCCGTATTTTGACCGGAGACAAAGTGGTCGTGCAGTTATCGCCTTATGATTTATCAAAAGGTCGTATAACTTACCGTAAATAGATGGGAACTACGAAAAAAGTTTTGCTTCGCAAAACTTTGAGGAGGTAATTAACATGAAGGTAAGACCTTCTGTAAAGCCCATTTGCGAGAAATGTAAAGTAATCCGCCGCAAAGGGACTGTTATGGTGATTTGCGAAAATCCGAAACACAAACAAAAACAAGGTTAAGAAGGGGGTGTAGCGTAAAATGGCTCGTATAGCTGGAGTGGATTTGCCACGTGACAAACGCGTTGAGATCGCCTTGACTTATATTTTCGGAATCGGTAAAACGACTTCTCAGAAAATTCTTAATGAAACAGGCATTAGCGCTAATACACGTGTCCGTGATTTGACGGAAGATGAAGTCAGCAAACTGCGTGAAACGATCGACAAAACGGTTAAGGTTGAAGGTGACCTGCGTCGTGAAATTTCCTTGAATATTAAACGTCTTACTGAGATCGGCTGTTACCGCGGTGTTCGTCACCGTCGTGGATTGCCTGTTCGCGGTCAACGTACTAAAACCAATGCCCGTACCCGGAAAGGCCCGCGTCGTACGGTAGCAAACAAGAAGAAATAATAAGGGGGGATAAGAGACAATGGCTAAACCGAAAAAAGTCGTACGTACCAAACGTCGCGACCGTAAAAATATCGAATCCGGCGTGGCACATATTCGTTCCACGTTCAATAACACCATCGTTACCATCACAGATCCTCACGGAAATGCAATTTCCTGGGCAAGCTCCGGCGGCCAAGGATTTAAAGGTTCCCGTAAGTCGACTCCATTCGCAGCGCAAATGGCAGCTGAATCAGCAGCTAAAGCAGCTATGGAGCACGGCATGAAGTCGGTTGAGGTTATGGTTAAAGGACCGGGCGCGGGCCGCGAAGCAGCCATCCGTTCCCTTCAAGCTGCAGGGCTTGAAGTTAACCTTATTAAAGACGTAACTCCGGTTCCTCACAATGGATGCCGTCCGCCGAAACGTCGTCGCGTATAGTGAAATCAGTATTGTAAATGTGGTATAATTCTGACGCATCTGCTAATAATAGGTGTTTAGGCATACTACATGATGCACCTGATGGGGTGACAGTTTCATATAGGAGCGACGTTGAAGGAGGGGTAAACTCGTGATAGAAATCGAAAAGCCGAAGATTGAGACCGTAGAAGCTAATGATGAAGGTACCTATGGGAAATTCGTAGTTGAACCGTTGGAACGTGGGTATGGCACGACTCTGGGGAATTCACTTCGCCGGATATTGCTTTCTTCGCTTCCAGGAGCCGCAGTGACTTCGGTCCAAATTGACGGCGTTCTGCATGAGTTCTCGACCGTTCCAGGCGTAATGGAAGATGTGACGGAGATCATTCTGAACCTTAAAGCCTTGTCCCTGAAGATTCATTCAGACGAGGAAAAAGTGTTTGAGATTGATGCCGAAGGGGAAGGCATCGTTACCGCAGGTGATATCCGTGCGGACAGCGATGTTGAGATCCTCAACCCGGATCTTCACATTGCAACGCTGGGACCTGGTGCGAGACTTCACATGCGTATTTTTGCAGGCCGTGGTCGCGGCTACGTCCAAGCGGACCGGAACAAACGCGACGATCAGCCAATTGGCGTTATCCCGGTTGACTCCATCTACACTCCTATTTCACGCGTTAACTACGGCATAGACAATACACGTGTTGGTCAAGTGACCAACTACGACAAATTGACGCTTGAAATTTGGACAGATGGCAGTATTAGACCGGAAGAGGCTGTAAGCCTCGGAGCCAAAATTTTGAACGAGCACCTCGTATTGTTCGTAGGTCTTACGGACGAAGCGAAAGACGCCGAAATTATGGTTGAAAAAGAAGAAGACAAAAAAGAAAAAGTGCTAGAGATGACAATCGAAGAGCTTGATCTTTCTGTCCGCTCCTACAACTGCCTCAAACGTGCTGGTATTAATACCGTACAAGAGCTTACCACGAAGACTGAAGAAGATATGATGAAGGTGCGTAACCTTGGTCGTAAATCTTTGGAAGAAGTTCAGGAGAAGCTTGAGGAACTTGGTTTGGGACTACGTACAGAAGAATAACTACAGATTGTTACAGTAAAGGAGGGAAAACACATGGCATACCAAAAATTGGGCCGTGATTCCAGTGCGCGTAAAGCGTTATTTCGCGACATGGTAACGGATCTATTTTTATACGAGCGCATCCAAACAACGGAAGCTAAAGCGAAAGAAGTTCGTTCTATCGCTGAAAAGTTGATCACTAAAGCTAAAAAAGGCGATCTTCATGCTCGTCGTCAAGTAGCTGCATTTGTTCGCCGCGAGACTGTTGATGGTGAACAAGATGCAATTCAAAAATTGTTCTCTGACATCGCTCCTCGTTACACAGAGCGTCCAGGTGGATACACTCGTATCCTGAAACTCGGACCTCGTCGTGGGGACGCTGCGCCTATGGTTTATCTTGAATTGGTAGACCGCGCGTAGTATCACAAGTATTGATTTCCGATGCTTCCCTTTCATCCGGCCCTCTTTGGAGTAAAGATGGGGGAAATATCAGCGTTATTGTGCTGCAGAGGCGCAAGACTCTGCTGTACTAATAACCGTGGGAATCACCTTGGTTCAATTGAAGGAGCTCCCGCAGGGGCTCTTTTTTTTGAAAAAATGGAGTGAAGTGTTAATGGATGCCGTCCTTCTAGGGACGGCAAAACCATTTCTTCCTCTTGAATAAGATCAGACAGTGCTTCGATCGACGTTTCTGCTGAACGGTTTAAAAAGGAGAACGGAATGCGTAATCTATTGATGAAGGTCAATTATGACGGAACAAATTATGATGGCTTTCAGACCCAGCCTCAGGGCAATACGATTCAAGATCGGCTGGAGCAAGCGATACTCCATCTGACAGGTGAGGAGCTTAAGATTACTGCTTCTGGTCGCACAGATGCCGGAGTACACGCCTACGGTCAGCCTTTTAACTTTACGACCTCCTCTCGAATCCCACTTGAACGTTGGTGTCTGGCGCTTAATGCCCGGCTGCCACAAGATATCGTGGTTACTGAGGCTAGGGAAGTACCGCTGACGTTTCACTCTCGTAGAGGAGCTAAGCGTAAAACTTACCGATACACGATTAACGGCAACAGGTTTCCAGACCCGTTTCAACGGCGCTGGCAGCTTCATCATCCGGTGAGGTTGGACATTCCTGCGATGCAGCAAGGCTTAACGCATATTTTAGGGACACATGACTTCACTTCGTTTGCTTCACGGAAGTCTACTAAGGCCTCTCATGTACGAACGATCTTTGAAGCTCATATGGAAGTAGACCGCAGCATGTGCCGACCCTCTTCATTAGATCAGGGAGTGATCCAAACTTATATAACGGGTAGTGGATTTCTTCAGCATATGGTTCGCATTATTATGGGGACTTTGATCCATGTGGGGGAAGGTAAAATAGATGCTGATCATGTTGCTGAGATATTGGCGGCATGTGATCGTTCTGCTGCTGGTCCAACAGCTATGGCCAAGGGGTTGGCTTTGTGGAGTGTAGAATATGACGAGACTGAAAGTGAATCTTTTTTTCTATAAATTTCTTCCTGAATAATAGGCTGAATGTTTAAAAATCACTTGCACTTGTTATGTTTATACTGTAATATAAAAGTTGTGTTTTCTTGATGGCTATCCCACAGCCCCGATCAAGGAAATGCCAAAAAAATGCTTTGCTTAACTCACATAATTGTAATTCAATGAGAAACAAGATATACGAAACAGAAGATTTTCGTACGAGAACAAGGAGGAAACATTCATGCGTACCACCTATATGGCGAAGCCGAACGAAGTTGAACGCAATTGGCACATTATTGATGCCGAAGGCAAGACACTCGGTCGTTTGGCCAGCGAAGCCGCTGCTTTGATCCGTGGCAAACACAAACCGCAATTCACTCCACACGTTGATACAGGAGATTTCGTTATCGTAATCAACGCTGAGAAGATTCACTTGACCGGTAAGAAATTGCAAAACAAGAAATACTACCGTCACTCGATGCACCCAGGTGGCTTGAAAGTTACTAATGCTGAAACTTTGCTGAATACTAAACCAGAACGCGTAATTGAATTCGCTGTTCATGGTATGATTCCTAAGACTCGTCAAGGGGACCACATGAAGCTGAGATTGAAAGTATATGCAGGCGCCGAGCATCCACATGCAGCACAAAAACCTGAAGTTTACGAACTTCGCGGATAAGAATAGAGGAGGACAGTTTCATGGCACAAGTACAATACTATGGGACAGGTCGTCGTAAACATTCGGTAGCACGTGTTCGCCTTGTACCGGGTGAAGGACGCATTGTCATTAACAAACGTGAGATGGACGAATATTTCGGTGTGGAAACACTGAAAATGATCGTAAAACAACCTTTGAACCTGACTGAAACACTAGGCAACTACGATGTAATCGTTCTTGCACATGGTGGCGGCATTTCCGGTCAAGCTGGAGCAATTCGTCACGGTATCTCCCGTGCATTGCTTAAAGTTGACCCTGAATATCGCGGTGCGCTTAAGAAAGCCGGCTTCCTGACTCGTGACCCACGTATGAAGGAACGTAAGAAATACGGCTTGAAGGCTGCACGTCGTGCGCCTCAGTTCTCGAAACGTTAATATTTATCAAGAATTCAACCCTTGGCCTTTATGGTCGAGGGTTTTATTTTTTTCAGCAGCCCCTTTCGAACAAGAAATGGGCTTTTTTTGCATTCATTTACTAATTCTGAGGGTTGAAACTCATTGACTTCCTCAGTAAAAGTTATATACTATTTCATATAGAAATAGTTGGTTTTATTACTTCTTTTACCTCATTTATTCATACGATTAATATTTTGGATGGAGGAATACCTTAATGAACCTGCTCGAGAAAGAAGATTTGATCAGAATAAAGGCCGAAGAATTAGAGAGTGCTTCACCCGAGGATATTATCCGCTGGGCTGTAGAAACATTTCCTAACATTACTTTTGCCTGCAGCTTTGGTGCCGAAGATGTAGTGCTTGTTGATATGCTTCACAAAGTTAGTCCATCTACTGATGTCTTTTATCTCGATACAGATTATCATTTTAAGGAAACCTACGAAACCAGAGATTTGATGGCAGACAAATACGGATTAGAGTTTGTACGAGTGTCTCCGCAACTCACCACGCAGGAGCAAGCACTTCAATACGGTGATGCGCTATGGACGGTTGACCCAAATCAATGCTGTGGTATTCGTAAAGTTGAACCATTGACTCGTATATTATCTCAATATGAGGCATGGATTACTGGAATTCGTCGCGATCAAGCGCCTACCCGTGCAAATTCTAAAAAGGTCGAGTATGATTATAAATTTGGTTTAGTGAAGTTTAATCCTATTGCGGATTGGACGTCAGAAGATGTATGGAACTATATTCGTGAAAATGACGTAATCTATAACCCTCTACATGACCGTAACTATCCAAGTATTGGCTGTGAGCAATGTACACGTCAGGTTATGCCAGGTGAAGATCCGCGTGCTGGTCGTTGGTCTGGATCAGAGAAGACAGAGTGCGGATTGCACAAGTAAGACATATCCCTGTGGGAACATAGAAGGAGAGACTAAGATGACTTCAATACGTCCGCATGGCGGAACTTTGGTTAACCGTGTAGTAGAGGGTACTGAAAGAGAAGAATTGCTAAATCTCGCGCGTGATAGTAAGGTAATTGCCTTAAATACCTGGACTTTATCCGATTTGGATCTTATAGCTGTAGGAGCATTTTCGCCACTGACAGGCTTTTTAAATGAGCAAGACTATCATTCAGTAGTAAAAAACATGCGATTAGCAGATGGCACAGTATGGAGTATTCCAATAACACTGGCTGTAGAAGATGATGTGGCTGCCGGTTTATCAATTGGGGATAAAGTTTCTCTAATCGGTGAAGAGGACGGAGAGATTTACGGATTATTGGATATTGAGAGTATATATACTGTTGATCAAACGATTGAAGCACAAAATGTCTTCAAAACAACAGACCCTGAACATCCAGGTGTGAGCAAGCTGTTGGCTCGCCCTGCAACTTATGTTGGAGGACCCATTACAGTCTTGAACCGCCCACAGCCAGAGAAGTTCGGTGAATTTTATTTTGATCCTGCGGATACGCGGAAGATATTTGCTGAAAAGGGCTGGAGAACGGTTGTAGGCTTCCAAACACGCAATCCGGTCCATCGAGCTCACGAGTACATTCAAAAGTGCGCTATGGAGGTTGTAGACGCTCTATTCCTAAATCCGCTTGTGGGTGAGACGAAGTCAGATGATGTACCGGCAAATGTACGGATGAAGAGCTATCTGGCGCTTTTGGAGAACTATTATCCTGAGGATCGTACCTTCCTTGGTGTTTTTCCGGCGGCAATGCGTTATGCAGGCCCTAGAGAAGCAATTTTCCATGCAATGGTTCGCAAAAATTACGGCTGTACCCATTTCATCGTCGGTCGTGACCATGCTGGGGTAGGTGATTATTATGGCACTTATGAAGCACAGGAAATTTTCTCGAATTTTAGTGCTGAAGAACTTGACATTACTCCATTATTTTTTGAACATAGCTTCTTCTGTAAAAAATGCGGTAATATGGCATCCAGTAAAACTTGCCCTCATCCTAGTGATGATCACATGACATTGTCGGGTACGAAGGTACGTGCTTTGCTCCGTGATGGCCAATGTCCTCCGCCAGAATTTACACGGCCTGAGGTTGCGCAGATTCTGATTGAAGGTATGACTCAAGAAGTTACAGCTTAATCATTAACAGCTAGTACTATTTGACCTTCTTGTCCCATATAGATGAGTATTATCTATCGGGACGAGGGGGTCTTTGTTATGTCTGGCCGAAAGCAGAGTAAAGTCTCGGTCTGGATTTCATGGAGCAGTATCAAAAAAAGTATGCTTGGCGTGATGCTGCTAGCTATAATGATTGGAATTATCGCGTATGACATGCCTACCGCTAAAACACTAAATTATTGGAGTCTGCCCTTGTCAGGAAAAGTTATTGCTCTCGATGCGGGGCATGGTGGAGCTGATGGAGGAGCGGTTAGCCGGGAAGGGCTAATTGAGAAAGATATTAATCTCGCGGTATCGCTTTATTTGCGTGATTATCTGCAGCAGGCAGGTGCTATTGTAGTAATGACTCGTGAAGGTGATTATGATTTGGCTCAGGAAGGTACTAAGGGCTATTCTAAGCGTAAGACAGAAGATCTTAAACAAAGAGTAAGAAGTATCGAAGAAAAAGGCGCAGACCTTTTTATAAGCGTTCACATGAACAGTGTCCCTTCCAATCGTTGGAGTGGAGCACAGACCTTTTACTACCCCAATCACAAGGATAATAAAGCTATAGCGGAGTTTGTGCAGAGTGAGCTGAAGACTACGCTGGAGAATACGGATCGTGTGGCTAAGACAGTGAATACTGTTTATCTGTTAAAAGCATTGAAAATACCAGCGGTACTTGTAGAAGTTGGCTTCTTATCACATCCTCAGGAATCTTCTCTACTTGGAAATGATGTCTATCAGCGTAAGGTTGCGACTAGCATTTATCGGGGGATTCTTCGGTATGCCTCCGAGTAGTCAGGACTACTCATGGGGAGACAGGTAATGCTATAATAGACAAAAACTCCGGAGAATTTCTCAACCGGAAAGGAAACAGAGGTGCTTCCCATGCTGACTAAGGAACAAATTCAGGAAATACTGCAGCCATTAACAGACTCTGAAACTGGAAAAAGCCTTGTGGAACTACAGCTGATCCGTGACATTATGATTAAAGAAGACCGTATTTCTTTATCTATCATATGTCTGAATCCTGAAGAGCAAAGTCGCATGGATCTAGAACAACAGGTTCGTGAATTGCTTGAAGCGGGTGGGGTTTCTAATGTACATATCCGGCTTCGTGATGCAACCGATTATGAACGTGCTTTACTTCGCGGAGAGAGCTTAGAGGATTTCGATGAACCTGGGAAACTTAAAGGACATGCAGCTGGCCTTGATGACCATGAATTAATTAGCGAGAGCTCTGGCGTGAACTTTATCGCCGTGGCCAGCGGCAAAGGTGGAGTTGGTAAGTCAACCGTAACGGTGAATTTGGCCGTAGCCCTTGCAAGAAAAGGGAAAAAAGTTGGTCTTATCGATGCTGATATTTATGGTTTCAGTATTCCCGATATGATGGGGATCGAAGAGGGACCAGTTGTAGAAGAAGGAACGATTATTCCTGTGGAACGTTTTGGAGTGAAGGTCATGTCTATGGGCTTCTTTATTCGTGAGAATAGTCCAGTTATTTGGCGGGGACCTATGCTGGGTAAAATGCTTCGCCAGTTCTTCAATGATGTTGGTTGGGGTGAACTTGATTATATGCTGCTTGATCTTCCCCCAGGTACTGGTGATGTGGCACTTGACGTGCATCAGATGCTGCCTCACAGCAAAGAGATTATAGTTACGACACCTCACGCTACCGCAGCGTTTGTGGCGGCTAGAGCGGGCTCTATGGCTCTACAGACAGATCATGAGATTATTGGAGTCATTGAGAATATGGCTTATTATGAGTGCACTGACTGTGGTAAGAAAGATTATATCTTTGGCAGAGGAGGAGGAGCGAGGCTTGCCGAGACGCTTCATACGGAGCTGCTTGCACAAATACCGCTAGGTGCACCGGACAACCATATTTCCGAACCGGATTTCTCACCTTCTGTATACAAAGAAGAGACACCATCAGGACAATTATTTGCAGAAATTGCTGATAAACTTATTGCCAAATATGAGCACTAACTCTTGTGCATAAAAAAGAGGCCTTCCCACACGTATTAGTGGGATAAGGCCTTTTTTTTAAGAACTTGAATCATCGCCGCTGCCGCCGCCACTGCTTTCCTGTTTGTCGCCACCTTCGCTACCCTTTTCTTTTTTCTCTTTTGGTTCAAGTTCTTCTTGTACGACTTTTTTAAGTAAATTCAATACTTCCATGCGAAATAATGGAGTTTGCATGGATTCCTGCATGGTCTTCATGGATTGTTTACGGTAATCAGGTGTTTTAGTGAGATTTAAAAACATTGTCATCATTTCTGGAGACTTCATAATTTCTTCGACTGATTTCTGATAAGTGGGATCCTTAATTAGCTGTAGGTGTAGTTCCTTGCTTTGTGATTGAATGGCTTTAGCAAAATCGCCCGCGAATTTGGGATCAGTCATTATCTTCTCGATTTCCTTCTGATATTCCGGTGCAGTGAGAGTATTTTTAACAGCGAGCTTGATCTCCTCTGTTGTTTGAAGTGGCATCATCTTCATGCTCATTCCACTGGTACCGCTAGAGCTGGAGCTTGATAATGATTCCTCAACCGCTTTTTTACCCTCATCGCTTTTCAATATATCTAAAACCATGGTCTTCGTTTCTTTATAACTGCCTTGTCCGGAAGAAGAACTGCTCTGCTCACTTCCGCAAGCCGTTAAGGCCATAACAAAGCTCAATGCCAAACCCACAGATTCGATAAATCTCCATTTCATTGGCGCTGCCCTCCTTTATAGGATTCTCTAGATGTATTATGCCGAATTAGATCACATTTATGTTGTGGGTGTAATGGTGTTTTGTCGGTATCCTTGGTAAAATAAATCTGACAAGAGGAGGTGAATTGGCTGAGTATAAAAAAATGGTTTCATTTATTTTGGACTACCCTCCTTATAGGAGCGGGTGGGGCTGTAATCGCTGGTCTGGCACTGCAATTCGTAAATGGTAAGATTGATTTCAAAAGTGTCGGGGATTTCTTTTTATACCCGCTGATTCTGCTTGGCTACGGTATGCTTGTAAGCGTTTATTCGCAACTTGGTTTTTTTGCCTATTTGATTTTGAATTATATGGGCAACGGCGTTTTTCCACAAAAGGTTTGGAAATACATACAACTAGTGCTTTCTGTGCTCGCATTGCTTGAACTGATTTTTTTGCGTACCGTCGTTGGTGGAGAAAGAAATGTTATGTCTGATCTAATATTAGGAATCGTTATTTTGCTAGCAGCTATTATTGTGTCTTATTTCAAAGTAAAAAGTACAAACATCTCAGCTTTGATTCCAACCCTCTTTTTTATGACAGCTATTTCAATTGTGGAAGTTATTGGCGTGCTCCGTATAGGTGTTGATAGTGCAACGGTATTTATTGTTGTTCCGCTTATCGCTTGTAATGCATTCCAAATTTTGATGCTACACCGTATTCTGAAGCCGGCAGCCGGATAATGAATGGGGAAGGCACTAAACAAAGAACCCCGTGCTCTGATCTCAGAAGACGGGGTTTTTTGCTCTAACTGTATCTTAACGATTAAAATCTGATTGTAGAGGTTAATCTTAAAGAACGATACGCTCACAAAACTAAGCGTATGCTTTCGAAGTGAGTTTTGTACGAAGCGTTCCTATGATGCATATGCTTTACAAAACTTAGTAGATGCTTCCGAAGTGAGTTTTGTACGAAGTAACACAAGTGTAGTAACGCTCACAAAACTTTTAGGAGGGGAATATATGGACATCAAGCGCTATATGATAAAAGACACAAAAGAAATCCGGCTTAACAAGCTGGATCCGGACGACACAGGTGTTTTTAAATCCAAAAAAGAAGTAGAAGCCAAAACAGAAGAGCTTAAAGCACGTTTGGCAGAGCTCCAAGATATTTTGTTTGCTCAGAAAAAGCATTCGCTGCTTGTTATTCTGCAAGGAATGGATTCCAGCGGTAAGGATGGCACGGTTAAGCATATTTTTTCAGGCATTAATCCACAAGGGTTTATAGTGACCAGCTTCAAGAAACCATCTCTAGAGGAAGAGGCTCATGATTTTCTATGGAGGGTTCATCAGAAGACACCCCCTAAGGGATATATCTCTGCATTTAACCGCTCGCATTATGAAGATGTATTGGTACCACGGGTACACGGAGGGTTAAAAAAGGATGACTTGAAGCGTCGCTTTCGTTACATACGGCAGTTCGAGGAAATGCTGGTGGAAGAGGGGACGACAATTATCAAGCTTTTTCTGCATATTTCTAAAGAGAAGCAGCTGAAGAAGATTAAGGAACGGCTTGAAGATCCCAAAAAACATTGGAAATTCGATGCAAGTGATCTCCAGGAGCGGGAGTATTGGGATGATTACCAAGAAGCATATGAAGATGTTTTCAAGGAATCTAGCATAGATAAAGCACCCTGGTACTGGATACCCGCCAATCATCAATGGTACCGCAACTATTTGACCTTATCCATCGTTGTAAAGACACTGGAGAGTCTGGATCTGAGCTATCCGAAGCTGAATACCCCCACACCTGACATATCGGAACTCATTTCTCCACGTCATTAATCCTTTGGACAGATCAACATCCATTACGGCACCAGAGATTGAATGTGTTTTTACAGCCCAGCTGCGTCCTCAATGGCATTACTCAGTGAAGCTGAGTCGCGGACTTCTTTACCTTCGGTGTTGCTTTGACTAATCAGCTCAGAGACGGTAACGAATTCATAACCTTGTCTGCGGAGCTCGTCGATAATGAGTGGAAGTGCTTCATGTGTTTGTTTACAGGAATCACTGGCATGTAGAAGGACGATATCACCTGGATGCGCTTTTGTCGTTACACGCTTCACGATATTGTCTACGCCGATGTTCTTCCAGTCCAGGGAGTCTGTATCCCATTGAATGACCTTGTAGCCGAGATCGCTGGCAACCTGAAGGACTCTTTTGTCAAAATCACCATTAGGCATACGAATCAAATTGGGTTCAGTGCCGGTTAATTCGGTAAGTACGGTGTGAGCCGTTGAGATCTGTGTACGAATTTCTTCGTTGCTTAGTGTGCTGTAATTGACATGTTTATGACCATGACTTCCAATTTCAAAACCTGCATTCTTAATGTTAGTTACAATGTCTGGGTGAGTCTTACTCCATGGAGACGATAGGAAGAAGGTGGCTTTGTCCACTTTCTTGTCTTCAAGTACCTTCAAAATTGGTTCGGGTCTTTTCTCCCCCCAGCTAATATCGAAGGTCAGGGCAATCAGCTTCTTCTCTGTTGGTACACTGTAGATCGCGGAAGGTCCGGATTCAGAAAAAACGGTTATGTTTCCCCTCTCGACATAGACAACTCCAGCAGCAAGAAGCACAGCGGCGAAGATATAGATGAATCGTTTAATCTTTTTGCCGCTGAATACATAAAAAGAATTCATAATGACAGCGCTCCTCTCCCATGCGAAATGCTTGTTTGTTCTAAATGTATGCTCGTACCGCAAGGTTATGACCTAAGAAACAGAGATCACAATTTCAGGAGGGTATTTATGTTGTCGTTCTTCACGTTTATTAAAGATCTAAAAACGATCCGGAAGGCTTTATTGCTATCCTGTCTGCTCTTCGCAGTAGGAGCGGTTATAGGGTGGGTAGCTACTAGCAGTCTGGAAAAGCTATTGGTTCAGCAATTAGAGGGGCTCAGTGAAATCAGTGGCAACCTTAGAGATTCTTCTAATCCGCAATGGAGCTTCTTTGTATTTATATT
Organism: Paenibacillus sp. NPDC101420; assembly: GCF_050277435.1. Lineage (NCBI taxonomy): Bacteria > Bacillati > Bacillota > Bacilli > Caryophanales > Paenibacillaceae > Paenibacillus > Paenibacillus sp. NPDC101420. The sequence goes on along the minus strand of NZ_JBNNSE010000013.1, from coordinate 1,266 downwards.
TTTGAATAACAGCATCAAGGGTGTTCTTATCATATTTTTAGGAGCGTTGTTCGGTATACTGCCAGCCATATTCTTATTTATTAACGGAGCGGTTATCGGCTATCTGATTCATTTATCAGCACTGCAAGGACAGGATTTATTCGAACTAATAGTAAAAGGACTGCTGCCACATGGGATTATAGAGATTCCAGCAATCATTATTGCTTGTGCATTTGGACTTCAGTTCGGCGGGAAAGTAGTTGCAAGTCTGTTTAGCTCATCCACTAAAAAAGTGAACAGAGGTGTTGAGTGGTCTTCGTTCATGCGTCAAACACTTACGGCATCTATTTGGACAATAATCCTGTTATTTGTTGCAGCCATCATTGAAAGCACAATAACTTTTTCTCTTTTATCATAAAACTTCCGAGAATGGAGCATAACATTAAAGCTATTCATCCAAGGATTGCCTAAAGGTCAGAAGTATATAATCGTGACGAAACCATAAAGGGAATTTTTAATAATTATGGTTATAAAAAGAGTACTCCGGTTAATCTAGTGTAAGAGGATCTTAAGGCAGCTTTCTCCATGAGATGGACTAACTAATTATGTACAAGGGGTTTTTGGTTTTAGTGAATGTGTTACTTGCAACTTCATGAAGGAGGCCAAGCATATGTTGGGAATGTTGTTCAACGAAAAAGAATGCAAGGAACTGGATTATGTTTTGCGGAAAGAACTTGATGAGATGCTGTTAGATTTGAGCGATCAGCGCTTGGACCAAAATATCAGGCATGCCATCGCCAATAGATATAAGACTGTATTTCGTATGTATGCTCGTTTTGCTCCTCAGAAAGAGCTTTCCAAGTATGCGTGGGGTGGACGTTCTTCTCAGTATAAACACTAAGGATAAGCGGTAAATGCAAGAGTCTTATATGAATTTAAGATTTTTTAATAAAATAGCTTGACTAAAAAGGAGTGCTCGTGATAAATTATATCTCGCGCTCCTTTTGCTTGTGTAAAAGGGAAGCGGAAGGCAAGAAAAGTTGAAAAAAACTTTTTCAAAAAAAAGACTTGCCAAACAACGAAACACTGTGATATATTATAAAGGTCGCCGCTGACAAACAACGACGACGAAATGAGAGACATTGATCTTTGAAAACTGAACAACGAGTGAGTGGGAAATCACGAAAGTGATATCCAAAATTAGAGAATTAATTTTCTCGTCAGATGTTTCAAAATGAGCATATCGCTCTTTTCAATACTAATTGGAGAGTTTGATCCTGGCTCAGG
>NZ_JBNNSE010000012.1:0-71611 GCF_050277435.1 Paenibacillus sp. NPDC101420 | reverse complement strand
CCTAGCAACTATTGAGAAGCGTTTAAATATCTCCGGCAAGGAAACCTATGCCATCAATTATACAGAGGCTATTACGGCTGCTAAAGCGGTTGGAGTGATAACTACATCGGCAGAAAAGTCAAAGCTAGAACTTAATGTGATTCAAATGTTGTACAACATGGGATTATTTGCGAAGGGGGATAAATAATTAATGGACAATCAAAACCTAACTAATGTACTGGCGTTCTCCTCGGTGATCGCCGTTTTTGTGATGGCGGGAGTACAGTTTGTAAAGAAGTCGGTTAACGTGCCTAATAATATATTACCTTTGATTGGCTTAGTTATCGGCTTAGTGATTGGTGTTGTGGCTTATCCTTTTACAGAGTTGGATTTGACTCTACGGTTATGGGCTGGCGGTTTAGCGGGATTATCAGCAACTGGGCTATTTGAACTGGCTTTTAGTAAGAGGGTTGGGACTACAAATGAATAAAGAAATTAGCTCACTGGTTTTGACTAGTGGGCTTTTGTCATTTACAGATATTTCTGCTCTATTAGCATTTTATCAGATAAGCCAACTATAAATTGAGGAACGGGAAAGCAACTTTTTTATTTGCTCATAAGAAAAACTAGGTAATCCTGATTATTGGAATTTATACTGAAGGGTGGGATTGCCGGACGTTTGGAGAAATAAAAATCCCCGCCAGGTTTATATGACGGGGAAATTAATATGAACGTTTAATTTAGTAGTATTAAGATGCTCTTACCACTACTGAATAATACATCCAATTTCCATTACCAAAATCAGCTCTTATAACTGTGATACCTGGTTTGAGAGCATAAATTGCATCTTCATTATAGGGTTCTAAAATAGCAGCTCCATCAGTAGAAACAATCACAAATGAATATCCCGTGACCCAAGTGCGATCTCCAACAACTAAATTAATCACAGTAGAAAAATCTTGGAATGGGGTTATTTGTGATGATTGATTAGTGTCAGGTAGACTTGTGGCAGAGGTGGTCGAAGCGAATGAGGTCGACCCTAGAGAAAAACAGGTAGCAACAGTTAAAAGTCCAAGTAAAATTTTCTTTTTCATAATTCAACCTTCTTTCCTTTATTTGGGATACAATCCAATTATGATATAAATATATACATTTGTAAACATATTTTGTAGATTAATAGAATATTTATCATATATTTGGGATATAAAATATTGATTTAACTACTTATTCGAGTGATTCTCTTATCGTATGACATAACGACATATACATAATGTTCCAATTCTAGTATCCTATATGCAGGAGTGTGTTTTGGGGTAACATGAATATAAATGATGTGGAATACATATGAGTTCTAAAACTTATCTTTATCAAACTTAATTAAAACATATGGAGTGATCGTGTTGAGTAATGTATACAAAGTCTTGAAGACGGATGTTGAACTTCTAACAGCTGCTTTGTCACAGTCACAAGTAGATATACTTGAACGGCGTGGTGATCTGGCTGGCTGCATAATTGATTGTGAGGGTCCAGCCCAGAAATGGAGCCCAGTGAGCGTTAAGGTTGCTGATGCTTATTACATGAGAAATGAATTTGAGTTTAGGATGGTTTTGGCATAAGGGCAAAAAAACTCTATTAACCTTAACTGTTCGGAAGGGTATCCTGATTCAGAAATCACCCTTAAGAGCGATGTTGAATTTATTTAATGTCCCATATTTCTTTAATTCTACACAAAAAAGCGGCGTCCCCTTGGGGACGCCGCTTCCTCATAGTAGATTCTATTTTTCATTGTTCAATTCTTGATTTTAGTGATTTTTTTTGCGGTCACTTGTGCTGGAAATGAATCATCACTTACGTCATAGGATATTTCAATTTGATCACCTTTTTTATATTTAGAAGTTGTAACCTTACTTACCCAAATGGCCTGGGAATACTCACCAGAGTCAAGGACTTCTTTGTAATCCTTGTTCAAGTCTTCTTCTTTTAATTCAGAAATTACTAAAATTCTTTTATTTTCTAAATCTATTGTGTGAACAATTCCTTTCAAAACTTCATCATTCTTATTACAGGCGGTGACTAATAACAAAAAAACAAAAATAAGAGTCCATTTAATAGTAGTACGTGGTTTTTGAAACATGGACCTTCTCCTCTAGTGGTTACGACATTAGTTTAAAATCGGTTGTACAGGCATAGCATTTAGTACATTACCAATATAAGAATAAACAGCATTTCCATTATGACGACCTTTATTGATTCCCATTAATACAGTACCATAATATGTTGGTGCGCCACTATCCCCGGGTGCAGAGGTGTAGCTAGCTGATCTTAAGTTACTAAAAGTTACCCCATCAATACTATATGATACAGATTTGCTCAATATTGTTCCACACGATACTGGATTAGTGGCTGATGAAGCTCCAGACATGCAAACCATACTTCCTGCGAAGTCGTTTGCCTGAACAGTATCGAAATATCCTGCTCTACTGGAAGATGTATAGAGATCATTGGTATAGGATAAGCTTGATGTACCTATTGTTGCAGCATCAACTCTTCCACCATAGACTCTTGTACCTATCGCACCAACATTATTAGTACCTTGATTGAAGGAGTTACCGGCAGTCCCGCAATGGGCGGCAGTAACAATGTATCCTGAAATGCTTCCTGATGGTTTAGCCAAAAAACCTATGCTACAGTAACCACCGGTGTTATTGTTAACTATTTTTGTCCCTGCTTGAAGAGGATTGTAAGTTGAATTTCTGTCAACATCATCCGAAACGACAGCAGATTCTCTTATAGATAACATATCGGCGTTAAAAGTTTCTTCTAATATCTTTCTCTTCGTTTCATTAAAGTCCTTCACACCCACCTGTATTTTTTGCTCTGCTAAATCTACTAACGTATCGGTAATCGTAACTCCGTTAAAATCAGTATTTATCAAAGAAATTAATTTTTCATTAAGCTCGTTTAAATCGTTTTCAGAATATTTTGTAACAAAGACATTTATTAAACTGGAGTCACCATATATTTTTTTGAAATCAGATTCATATTGATCTTTATTAGTATCAGCTTTAACCAATGTTTATAATCCCTCCAGACTTTTGGTCAATAAAAACAAGCCCATCTTTTATATTTTTATCTAGGTACTCTTTAACTAAGGGTAAATTTTCTGTTTGATGATTGATACGCTTTATGAGCTGTTCTTCCTCTAGTTTTGTCAACCTAACTCCGAACTTAGAGTCTACCATTATATTGTCATCTTTGGAGTCCATTTGTTTTACCTTGCTGATATTAGTGTCTAATCCGAATTGCTGTCTAAAAGACAATTCTTCTTTTGTGTAATCATAAGACTCAAGTTCAGACGACGCACTTACACTCCCAGAACACAAAAATAAGATAGCAGCGGTCAACATTAGTACTGTTCTTTTTTTAAATTCCATAAGTCACCTCGTAAAAATTATTTGTAGACAAAGTTCGATTACTTGTAAAAGTTTACTTTTTTATATAGTAATTACAATACATAAATTGAAAATTTTTCATGTTAAAATTTGAAATAGTAATAGATTTTAAGATTATGCAGTACATACTTGAGGGAATTACTGATACATACTATACATCTGAGAGATATGGATAAGAAAAAATTTCAATACATACAAAACAATAAGTATCACTTCGTCAATTTTAATTGGTAAGTGGGGGGTTGTTTCCAGGCTATTGGTGAAATGGTGTTTTTTCAGCTAGGCTAATAGATCCCTGCCTGCAATGGGGGGATTATTGAAAGAGGTGAGTGTTACAAATGAGGTGTTGGTATCAGATTCAGAGTTTCTGACGGCAGCACTGGTTCAATCCAATGTATCTGTATGGTACCGTGAAGACCCGGACCCAATTGGCAACTTGATGGATTACGGTGGAATCGTAGAGGGATATACACCAGACTCTATTAAGCTCGCTGGAGCTCATTTTGTTCGGGGACGGTTTGAGTTTAGAACATACATAAAATAACCCGCCGGGCTTATGCCTGACGGGTTTTCCTGTTTTTCTAATCTTGAATACAAATTACATGTTGTATCATGGGCTGTACTCCGCATTACGCACAAGGAAACTTTGAGATAAGCTTTCTGTATCTTAATAGTCTTTTAGCCGAATAACCTTGAGAGCAGAATAATCTCCGCCAATCGTATGATGCGTCTTCTTCTGCGCCCTCTAATAATGGAACTTAGAATAAGAAAATCTGTGCCAACTGATGAGAGAGTTCCGGTAAAAACACTTCCAGTGGTTATCACCTGTACGCTTTTGCCCTGTAGTAATTTGGCTTGTTTGCGAAAGTTCATGGTTTATTCCCCCTTTCTCTTACTGATAAGGAACGTATAGTAGGGTATTCCTGATCAGTAATGTTTGATAGATATAAACGTGGAGAAAGTAACCCGATTTCCACTGCTTGTGTTTGGGGTGAACGCTAATTTCCATTTACCCCACGCACCGATACAAATCCCGCATATCTTAGTTTTGTATCCAATTAAAAAGGAGGAATTGACAAATGGGCGAAGTACGTGGAGAACGTTGTTGCGGCGTTGGTGAACGTGAACGTGAACGTGAACCTGAACGTTTTGTTGGTGGAGCCTTTACATCCACAGGTGCAATCTTGGTGCTCTTTATCCTGCTGGTCATCATTACAAAAGCTTGTATATTCTAAATTGTATTCATTTACAAAGGAGGAATTATGATGGGTGATTTTGCTGGAGGATTTACTTCTACCGCTGCAATTCTGGTTCTATTTATCTTGTTGGTAATCATCTCTAAGACTTTCTTTATCTAAGTTTCAAACCTCCCAATATAGCTGCACCTAATTAAATCCGCCAGTACTCATGCTGGCGGATTTTTTAAACACATAATCAAAGACGTATCCCCGTCAACCTTAACTGGTCGGCGGGGATTTTTCTGTTTATGTAACTTGATATTCAACGAATGTTCATTTCTTAATTCGCAAAGACCAATACGAAAGCTAAGGTCGGGATTCCAATAATACCAATTAATGTCCATACTAACCGAACTGGAATTGTGACCGTCAATTTAACCACCTCCCATGTATTTCTTTATTCATTCAACATTGTCTCAGTAAATCGTTCGCACTCATTGTCCTATCATTTTATATAAGGCTAGTATCATACCGGAACAAACATCCAATCACTAAGCTCTATCAACACATAATCTACATGGTATTAACAACGATGGAGGTGAATTGAATAATGCACACTAGCTCTGCTACGATTCTGGTGCTATTCATTTTATTGGTAATTATCGCTTGTAGCTGCGGCGTCTTCCCACGCGAAGAGAGACGTGAAGAAAGATGTGAAAGACGAGGAGAAAGACGAAGCGAAAGACGAGAAGAAAGACGAAGCGATAGACGAGAAGAAAGACGAGAAGAAATACCCTTTTTATTTCCCTTTATTATTTAATTGCGTAACCTCAGTTCGTTAATTCCTAAAATAACATTAATGAGAAGGCCCATTCTATGGGCTTTCTTTTTCCAATATCATCAGGAATATAATAATATGCATCTTCTAGCTGACTCAAAATCCAAATTTTCACTGGTTCAGAAAGTGTCCATAATTCTAGAAGTGAGGCAGCCATTTTTTCAAGATATGCTTTATGATGTTGAAGTTGTTTTTCAATAAATTTATTTTCCATCCAATACACATTCCTTGTTCTTCGACTCCCGAAGGTGGGGGATTTTTGTTTTATAAGCTATCTTCCATAATAGGTCGATGATACATATCCTCACCAGCTTTTCTTGCAGATACAGCATCCTCGAACAAATGGAATATGACAATGATTGGATTAAGATCGACGATGTTATTCAGGTGACTACATAAATAAATGCCCCGCGATTGCTGTTGCGACTGACTGATGTTCGAAAATCAGTCTAGACTGGCAAGCGTTACGAATGATCATGAGTAGCAATTGGAACTTCAACGTAAGCTGGAGATGCTCCGGTTGACGGGACGGGTTCTAAAGACTTAACATATATAATAGAAGGAACACATTTATAAGAAATTAGAACAAAAGAAAATCATCTGATAAAATCACGGAAAAATCACATAATCTCTTTTTATTAGTTTGTACCTGTTTCTACTATTAAGGGGTATGTGTCCATCAGCGGCAAAAATAGATCATATTTTTACACTGGTTTTGACCTGTTTTGATGGGCTATGTAATAATATAATAAAGTATATATTCAAAAACGTGATTCCAGACTGGAGATGAAACCATTGGGAAATTGATACTGAAAGGAACAACTGGCAAGCTTCTTGCTGATACTCTGAAAAAACGAAGGAGGTGGGCCTATCCATCCGTACGGAGAATGATGGATAGGATTATAAATTGAGCGACCCTTTACCCGGTATATTACACGTAGGTCTTATTATTCTGTTGGTATTATTAAATGGATTTTTTGTTTCAGTTGAATACGCAATGGTGAAAGTACGAAGCGGTAGAATTGATACCCTTATTGAAGAAGGTAGTAAAAAAGCTTTAAAAGCGAGAAGCATCGTACGCAACTTGGAAGGTTATCTATCCGCCTGTCAGCTTGGTATTACATTGGCTTCACTTGCGCTAGGATGGTTGGGGCAACCCGCTATAGCTAACCTTGTTGGGCCCTTATTAGGAAGTATAGGTTTTGGAGTAACCGCTGTTAATGTTGTATCTTTGATTATTGCTCTAATGTTTATCACTATCTTGCATATCGTACTAGGAGAACTTGCACCTAAGACTATTGCAGTTAACAAGGCTGAATCTGTCCTTTTGCTAACATCTGGGCCGATGAATGTGTTTTACAAGATCATGTATCCAGTGATTTGGATCGTAAATGGGCTGGCACGTGGTTTATTACGGATCTTCCGTTTATCCCCTGCTTCAGAGCTGGGAACGGCGCATACGGAAGAAGAAATCCGTATTATCATGCAAGAAAGTAATAAAAGCGGCTTTATTGATAATACCGAAATGGCGCTGGTTGACAATATTTTTGAATTTGTGGACACAATGGCCCGTGAGATCATGATTCCTCGAACAGAAATGATCTGCCTGAATAATCATCTTTCAACGGAAGAGAACCTTGAGATTGCTTTTGATGGAATGAGGACGCGTTATCCAGTCTGTGATGGTGATAAGGATCATATCCTAGGCTTCATTCATATCAAGGACTTAATTAGGGATCGTGAACAAAGCTATAATAAATTGATTCGTCCTATACTAACCGTACCAGAATCTATTCAGATTAGTGCTCTGCTGAAAGTCATGCAGCGCGCAAAGACACAAATCGCCATTCTGATTGATGAGTACGGTGGAACATCAGGAATGGTTACGCTGGAAGATATCATGGAGGAAATTGTAGGAGAAATTCAGGATGAGTTCGATGAAGAACGTCCTGGTGTTGAGAAGCTGGGGGAGGATGAACACTCCATCGACGGCTTGATGCTTATTGAAGAGATCAATGATCTTTTGGGGCTCCATATGGATACTGAGGATTATGATACGATAGGCGGTTGGCTGTATTCTAAATTGGAGGTTAATCCACCTCAAAAAGGACAGTCTGTAGAATTTGATGATCATCTGTTTATTGTGGAAGAAACGGATAATAAGCGGATTTCTCGAATTAAGCTGCTGAAGTTACAGCTATTGACTGAAGAAGCTGGTGCATAACGAACTTATTAGTAATATTAGGACACAGTGCTATAGCGCTGTGTCTTTTTTACAGTGTTTTTACAGTATTGTTTGCCAAAAAGAGATTAAAAATTATATAATTTTAAATGTATATGATAAAAACTACATTAGTCCACAGAGGACAGAAAGGAACTCTCCTTGAGTAAACCTAATAAAAGTACAAGCGTTCCCCAGCTTAGCAAACAAGAGAAACGGCGGGTAGAACAGGAGCAGCAAAAGCAGAAGACGAGAATTTTAATTATTAGTTCAATAGCTTTAGTAGTCATCATTTTTGTTGGATTGTTTATGTTAGCTTCGAAAGATGCCGCAAAAAATGCCACTTCGGGAGACCCAGTAGCATTCAATTACAGTGAGCTACCTAGAGTCGGTAAAGAGGATGCACCTGTTAAAATTGTTGAATTTGGAGACTTAAAATGTCCAGCGTGTTCCCAATTTGCAACTTCAGTTAAACCGAAAATTGTTCAAGATTTTGTCAACGAGGGAAAAGCAGCGCTCTACTTTGTAAATATGGCTTTCGTTGGTCCAGACTCTGAAACTGCCTCACTTGCTGCATTATCTGTTTACCATCAGAATCATGATGAATTCTGGAAGTTCTATGATGCTGTATATGCTCAGCAAGGTGATGAGAGCGAAGAATGGGCGACTGAAGATTTCTTAGTAAGCCTTGCGGAGAAAGAGAAGTTAGCTATCGATTACGAACTGCTGCGTAAAGATATCAAGGATCGTACGTATGCAGATGAGCTGAATAAGGGTATGCAGTTAGCTAGTGAAGCTGGGGTGACGACTACACCATCCCTTTATATCAATGGAGTAATGACTGCGGATCCATTTAACATTGAAGCGATTTCAACTGAGATTAACGACGCCGCAAAAGCTGTGGAGGCAAAGTGACAAAGTTCCTATCTTTTTGCAAGCGTAACTGCCTGTATCTGGCCTGGTTCGTCTCTTTAGTTGCTGTTGCTGGTAGCTTGTATCTGAGCGAAGTATTGAAATATGAACCTTGTAAGCTTTGCTGGTTCCAGCGAATTTTTATGTATCCTCAGTTATTCCTCTTGGGAATTGCGACGTTTCGAGGGGATAAAAGGATTATCCCATATGTTCTTCCACTAAGCTTGATTGGTGGTAGTATCTCGATCTATCATTATGCGGAGCAGAAGATTCCTGCGTTAAGTAAAGTGCTTCCTTGTACAATTGGAGTTCCTTGTAATAAGGATTACTTGAACTTTTTTGGATTCATTACGATTCCTTTCCTTGCATTAATCGCTTTTGTTTTAATTAGCATTTTACTTTGGTACGGACGTAAGGAAGAAGTGATGGAGTTAGATACAGAGGAAAGTTTAGGATTTTGATTTTTTAACTTTAAGTGATCCGAAAAAATGTGAAAAGTGATTAAAAACACGATCCAGAGGGATAATTGAAGAGAATGAAAGAGAGCATCCAATAAGACGCTGTATTTGCGCTTACTGGATGTTTTTTCATTCTTTTTTCATTTTTTTCAACGCTTTACTGTATACACTTTGTAGACTAATATTAGACCTTGTGAGAAGTTGAATATGCGCTGAATTTTCTTAGGAAAAACGGGGGAACCAAACTTGGCATATGTGCCAATGGGGTGAATCGGAATGGGTCGATTAGACTTTTACCGTAGGGCTAAACCACAGCCCGAATCCGCCAGCTAACCTCGTAAGCAAAGGTGGGATAATGACCATGCATAGCATGCGGATCATTTCCGTATGCTATTTTTAGTGTCTGCATTTATGAAATCCACCAATGAAAACAGCGCGCGGAAATTCCGTTTCAGCTCCCAAAGAAAGGAACTGTATCCACCATGGTAAGCAAGGTAAAACGACTATTGATCGGGCGTCCGATGAAGTCGAACGAACTCGATCATGAAAAGTTATCCAAGGTTAAAGCACTGGCTGTCCTGTCTTCTGATGCGCTCTCGTCTGTAGCCTACGGAACGGAACAAATTTTGATTGTACTGGTGGCTGCGGGGTTTACTGCCATCTGGTATTCCCTGCCAATTGCATTAGCCGTATTGGGCCTGCTGGCCATCCTGATTTTATCCTATCGGCAGACGATTTACGCTTATCCTCAGGGAGGCGGAGCTTACATCGTTGCCAAGAGTAATCTTGGTGTTCCGACAGGGCTCTTAGCAGGAGGGTCTTTGTTAGTGGATTACATTCTGACCGTAGCTGTTAGTGCGTCGGCAGGGACGGATGCGATCACATCGGCTTTTCCAAGTCTTCATAATCACACCGTTCTTATTGCAGTATCAGTTATTATTTTACTTACTTTGATTAATCTTCGCGGAGTTACAGAATCAGCTTCATTCATCGCAATCCCAGTGTATTTGTTTGTGGTGTCGATTGTAGTCTTGATTATCTCCGGTGTTATTAAATATGCAGCAGGTGGCGTGCATGCGAATGTCCCTGAAATTGGCTCTGCTGTTTCTAATGTTAGTTTGTTTCTACTATTAAAAGCCTTCAGTTCTGGCTGTTCGGCACTTACGGGTGTAGAGGCTGTATCTAATGCCATTCCAAACTTTAAAGCACCTGCTGAAAAGAACGCAGCCAAGACCTTAATGGTCATGGGGGTTATACTTGGATTTATGTTTACAGGTATCACACTACTGGCGTATTGGTACGGCATAGTGCCTGATGAAAAGGCAACGGTTGTTTCTCAGATCGCTGAATCGACCTTTGGCCGCGGAACCTTATATTTTTTCATTCAAGGTATTACAGCAGTAATTTTGTTCTTGGCAGCTAATACAGCTTACTCAGCGTTCCCGCTGCTCGCATTTATGTTTGCAAAAGATAAATATATGCCACATGCTTTTATGGTTCGTGGTGACCGTCTAGGTTTCTCTAATGGTATTATTTTTCTAGGTGTTCTGTCTGCTGTGCTTGTAGCTGCATTCCACGGAAATACAGAAAGCTTGATTCCACTTTATGCGGTTGGTGTATTCATTCCTTTCACATTGTCACAGCTAGGAATGATGGTTCATTGGTTTAAAACAAAACCAGCGGGATGGAAAAAAAGATTTGTTGTAAATACCATCGGTATGCTGACTACATTGACGATTACGCTTATTTTTATCATCACTAAATTCTCAAGCGTATGGATGGCTTTCATTTTCTTACCTGCTGTAATGTTCGTGTTCCACCGGATTCACAGGCACTATTTGAACACTGCGGATCAGCTTCGTATATGCCCGAGTACAGATAAACCTTTGATTAAAGGCAGTACAGTTGTTGTTCCTGTTGCGGGTGTAACACGTGCTGTACTACATTCCATCAGCTATGCCAAGTCTCTAACGGATAATGTTGTAGCCGTGTATGTTGGCTTTGATGAAGAGGACATTCAAAAAATGGAGCAACGGTGGGAGGAATGGAATCCGGGTGTACGCCTGATCGTACTTCGTTCCAGATATCGCAGTATTATTCGTCCGTTAGTGAAATTTATTGATACAGTGGAGTGGAAGACCGCAGCGACGGATCATATCACGATTCTGATTCCACAGTTTATAACTAAGCATTGGTGGCAAGCTGTACTTCATAATCAGACCAGCTTTTTAATCCGTTCGTATCTAATGAATTCAAAAGATGTTGTAGTTGCGACTGTCCCATATCATTTGAATAAATAATGGATCATTGAGGAGAGGCTATATCCGGAACGTTCGGAATATAGCCTTTTTTTGTATTTTTAAGAAGGGAATTATTGCAAATCCACAAAATTTAAAATTTATATGTTGACATAGAGAATGAGAATCAATATCATTTAAAAGTGAGACTGAGGTAGTCAATACCTTTGAATAACATAGGATGCACACACTAGGAGGGTATTTAATGTTTTTGTTTAACAGAAAAAGATTTGGAAGCATGAAATTAACGATGGTCGGATTAATGGTGATGGTGCTATTCTTATCCGCTTGCGGTAATAATAATCCCGGTAACGCTTCAAACGCAGGAACAGAGCCAACGACGGCACCTACTGCTGAAGCTACAGAAGCTCCTGCAGCCCCTAAGACGTTAACGGATGCAATGGGACATGAAGTAACGATTCCAGCTAATCCTGGGCGTGTACTGGGTTCTTATTTGGAGGATGCTTTGGTAACTCTAGGTGTGACTCCAGTAGCGCAATGGTCAGTGACAAATGGTATTCAAGATTATCTGTCCACTGAATTGAAGGATGTTCCTACGATCAGCTACGATCTTCCGCTCGAGGCAGTAACCAGCTTCGCTCCGGATCTTATCCTCATCCCATCGGAGTCATCTGTACAGAATGGTATCTATGACCAACTGAATAAGATTGCACCGACTTATGTGATTGGGGATAAGCTAAATCAAGATTGGCGTAAATCGCTACTCAAGATTGGTGAAATTCTGAACAAGACTCCTGAAGCAGAGAAAGCCATTAAAGATTATGAAGACAAGGCGGCTGCAGCGAAAGAAAAGCTTAAAGGAGCTATTGGAGAAGAGTCCGTGGCGATTTTATGGTTGGTACAAAAGAACTTCTATATTGTAGACGAAACTCGCAGCAGTGGTGCTGTATTATATACAGACCTTGGTGTAAAGCTGCCTAACTTAGTAACAGAAATTCCTGTTGGTACAAGAGCTACTTGGAATCCAATTTCGCTAGAGAAGCTTTCTGAGCTGACAGCAGATCATATTATCCTTGTAAATAGTGATAAGACTGAGGGTTCGGAGATTCTGGACAGTGCAATTTGGAAAGGCATCCCGGCTGTAAAAGCTGGCAATGTGCATGAAATGAGCTCAACAAGCAGTTGGCTATACAGTGGTGCGAACGCTGGTGGCAAAATTATTGATGATGTGTTAAAAAGTTTTGTGAAATAAAAAGTCGTAATTCACCATGAATGTGACTGATCATTTGGGTGGGGAAGGGCGTGCAGATCAAGTATCTTAAGATGCTTAGATCTGCACCATTTTTTTATAAACCATTCCTGTATTACTGAAAAATAACTCCTACAATTGTACAACCTAATTTTTTTTGCGATAATGAGAATGATTGTTGTTATCATATAGAACATTGTAACTATCGATTAAGGAGACGACTCATGGTTTCACCCTCAGATTTCGCACATCGTAATAAAAATGATACACAAAAAGCTATACATACCCGACCGGCAGCTGCAATGGGTATTCTAGTGATTGGACTCGCTGCCATTGCCTTTGGACTGGCACTTTCGGTCTCAGTAGGTGCGGCAGATATCAAGCTAGCTACGGTATGGGAAGCAATATTTCATTTCAATCCAGATGTACAAAAACATCAGGTGATAAGAGAACTGCGATTTCCACGCGCGATAGCAGGTGCTTTGGTCGGTGCTTGCTTCGCAGTAGCAGGGGCAATCATGCAGGGGATGACAAGGAACCCTCTTGCGGATTCAGGTCTGTTAGGCTTGAATGCGGGAGCAGGTGTAGCGCTGGCCATAGTTTTTGCTTTTGCACCTTCGATCTCATTCACTTCACTTATGTTGTTTTGTTTTATAGGTGCTGCTATAGCTTCTTTTATCGTATTTGGAATCGGGTCGCTATCTTTTAATGGCCTTACACCTTTACGTTTGACGCTGGCAGGTTCCGCGGTAAGTGCACTACTAGTTGCTGTTAGTCAGGGCATAGCTATTCTTTTTAACTTATCCCAGGATATAGCCTTCTGGTTGGCTGGCGGAATGGGCGGGGCAAGCTGGACTCAGATCAAGATTATTTTCCCTTGGGTGTTCGTGGCATTAATCGCAGCGATGATGTTATCGCGGTCTGTCACCTTGCTCAGCTTAGGAAGAGAAGTTGCAGTTGGTCTGGGGCAGCGGACAAGATTAGTACAGTTGGCATGTATGATTGTTGTAGTAGTTCTTGCCGGAAGTGCAGTCTCAATGGTTGGCCCGATTGCTTTTATAGGACTAATTATTCCACATGTAGCACGTTATTTCGTTGGAGTAGATTATCGCTGGATCATTCCTTGCTCGGCAGTTCTTGGGAGCTTATTGATCATCTTTGCGGATATCGCCGCTAGAATGATAAATGCCCCTTATGAGACGCCGCTAGGCGCATTAATTGCCATCATCGGTGTACCTTTCTTTATTTACTTAGCGAGTAAGCGGAAGGGGGAGCTGTAATGCACAGAACAACCCTTTCTACCAATGAAAATGAACGCCGTACACGTGCTATTACAGTGTTAGCGGTCCTTGCCATATTGATCGTTGTTGTTTTTATTGTCAGTATGAATACAGGATTTATGCGTCTATCCCCACGGGAGGTATTACATACACTGCTGGGTGATGGAACTCATCAGCAAAAGCTTATTTTATTTGATTTCAGATTGCCTCGCATCGTAATTTCATTGTTGGTTGGAGCGGGCTTTGCGGTGTCAGGCTGTATTTTACAAAGTCTCGCAAGAAATGCACTTGCTGAACCGGCTACGCTGGGCATAAGTGCGGGTGCTGGTTTTGCGGTAATCATTTTTATCTCGTTTTTTCCGGCTACAACAGCAGCTCCGGTATTTGTCTTGCCGCTCTTAGCGCTTGGAGGGGCTAGCTTAACCGCCGCTTTAATCTATATTCTTGCTTATAGAAAAGCAGATGGTCTATCTCCAACAAGGTTGATCCTTATCGGGATTGCAGTCGCTGCCGGGATTAACGCTTGCCAGCTGGTGTTGGCACTTCGGCTTGATCCCAATAATTATCAGTTTGTAGCGACTTGGATCGCCGGGAAAATATGGGGTGGCGATTGGAGATTCGTCCTTGCTCTGCTACCTTGGATAGCGATTCTGTTACCGTTCGCCTTCTATAAAGCCCGTATTCTTAATGTATTGAATCTAGGGGACCATACTTCAGTAGGACTTGGAATGCGAGTGGAGAAGGAGCGTATTCTTCTTCTAGTGACAGCAGTTGCGCTTGCCGGCTCCTGCGTTGCTGTAAGTGGAGGAATTGGCTTTGTCGGCCTAATTGCACCACATCTTGCCCGCAAGCTTGTGGGACCCCGTCATCAGGTATTATTGCCCGCTAGTGCGTTGACAGGGGCGCTTCTTATGATTACTGCTGATACTATCGGAAGATGGGTGTTACAGCCTGCAGAAGTTCCAACAGGCATCGTGGTTGCGATCATTGGTGCACCTTACTTTTTATATTTACTCGCCAAATCAAAAGCATAATGCGTACGAAGCGAGTTTTACTATGTAGTTCATTCTAGGAGCATAGCTCCATAAAACTTTTAAGGAGTTGTTAACATGTCAGAACGTTTGAACACAGAAGAGTTAAGTATTGGGTATGCAGAGGCTACAATTGTTAAAGGGTTGAACTTAACTATCCCTACGGGAAAAATAACCGCACTAGTGGGCGCTAACGGTTCTGGTAAATCTACAATTCTTAAAACAATGGCCCGGATCATGAAGCCTAAGAGCGGCAGCGTAATGCTGGACGGCAAATCGATCCATAACTTTTCAACGAAAGAGGTAGCTCGTCAGCTTGCGATCTTACCGCAAAACCCGACGGCTCCAGACGGACTAACGGTCTCTGAACTTGTCAGCTATGGCCGTTTCCCGCATCAAAAAGGATTTGGCACAATGACAGCAGAGGATCGCAGCATTATCTCCAACGCAATCACTGTTACAGGTATGGAGCCTTTCCATGACCGTCCGATTGACCGCTTATCTGGAGGACAACGTCAGCGCGCTTGGATCGCTATGGCATTGGCGCAAGAAACTGACATTCTATTTTTGGACGAACCAACAACATTTCTAGATATGGCTCACCAGCTTGAAGTTCTACAGCTTCTGCAAAAGCTGAATGAGGAAGAAGGCCGTACCATTATCATGGTCGTGCATGATTTGAATCATGCTACTCGTTATGCACAGCATATGGTAGCTATTAAATCCGGTACTGTGGTTAGTGAAGGCTCACCTACTGAAGTTATGACACCAGATGTACTGCGGGAAGTGTTTGGAATTGAGGCAGATATTGTTCCAGATCCACGCACCGGTGTGCCGCTGTGCCTTCCTTACGAGCTTGCTGCATACAAAGCTGTGTAATTATTTTGAAATCATACAACGAACAGGCTCCCGTCATTGACAAGGGAGCCTGTTCGTTGTTACAGTTGTGGTTGCCTACAAATCCATGATACCACTACTAAAAATAGATCAAGGACCATCATTTATACATGGTTAAAGGAGCATGAAACATGAATATTGACAAAATTCAAAATGACTTAGAGCAGCTAATGACTGCAGGGATTGTGAAGAGTCATGAGAACTTAAAAGATCACGTGTATACTAAAATGGGCGGTAAAGCTGATATTTTGGCAGCCCCAGCTACTTATGAGGAAATTCAAAAGATCGTTACATATGCGGAACAGAATGGGATAAACCTTACGGTACTTGGGAACGGCTCCAATGTGATTATCCGTGATGGAGGTGTGCGTGGAATAGTTCTGCAAACGGCAGGACTAACGGATGTGGGGATTCGAGACAATCTCTTATATGCGGAGTGCGGCGCTAAGATTATTGATGTTTCCAGATATGCGCTGGATATGGAGCTTACGGGTCTTGAGTTCGCCTGTGGCATTCCAGGAACGGTTGGTGGAGCGTTATACATGAACGCAGGCGCTTACGGCGGAGAAATTAAAGATGTACTGCATAGTGCACTGGCTATAACTAAGAGCGGACAATTAGTGACTCTGCAAGGGGATGAGCTGCAATGGGGTTATAGAAAAAGCGTGTTCGCAAGCGGTGAATACATCGTACTTGAGGCCAATTTTGCTATGACTTCTGGTGATGCATTAGCCATCAAGTCGAAAATGGATGAACTTACTTACTTGCGTGAATCCAAGCAACCGCTTGAGTATCCTTCCTGTGGTAGTGTCTTTAAACGTCCTCCAGGTCGGTTTGCAGGTCAGTTAATTCAAGAGAGTGGCTTGCAGGGAACAAGAATCGGTGGTGCTGAGGTATCCAAGAAGCATGCAGGGTTTATTG
Source organism: Paenibacillus sp. NPDC101420 (assembly GCF_050277435.1). Lineage (NCBI taxonomy): Bacteria > Bacillati > Bacillota > Bacilli > Caryophanales > Paenibacillaceae > Paenibacillus > Paenibacillus sp. NPDC101420. Next base: position 54,937 of record NZ_JBNNSE010000012.1, on the reverse strand, counting down.
TAAATGCAGATAATGCAACCGCCAGCGATTACATTGGGCTAATTCACCATGTAAGAGCGACTGTGAAGGATAAATTCGGAGTGGAGCTTGAAACTGAAGTGGAGATCATTGGAGAAGAGTAACTATTAATTAGAAAGAGCCCACAGATTACTGTGGGCTCTTTTGCTGTCATTACATATGGCTTAATCCACTGAAAGGGTATATTTAGCTCTTTCAGTAGTTATTTCCGCCTTGCGATCACTTATGTCCTCAATCCGAAGCCCGTCAATAGCTAAGTCATAGGTGGAGTGTGGTAGCGATACTAGCTCACCATCGGCGTTTAAAGTGCTGCCAAATCCTTTTAATATTAATGCACTCCCAAGATAATCATCGATAACATCCTCCGCACTCCGAAACTCAACAGCCTCTAGATTAAAATGAATTTTATCCAGATCACGAAGCTCCTTCTTTTCAATTACAATAGTTTCATTCACATGACTGTTAATCCAGTCCATAAGTTTCTGTATACTTTGTTCCATTAGATGATCCCACCCTTACCTCGAAGATTATTATGTTTAAGTTACCCTTTTCTTAGGATTTGAATCCTTATTTTTGCCACATCTGAGCGGATTTGAACAAAGGAAGCTACTAAGGAATAGCGAATGTTACAGAATAGCAACAACAGAGATAATCCTCTACAACCAGAATAAGGATAGAAGAAAGTTAACTATTCTAAAAAGGGGGGAGTGTTATTGATTCAGCTAACTGAGGTCTCAAAATATTATCAGGAGAGGTGTGCAGTTGATCGAATTACTTTCACGGTGGAGAAAGGTGAGGTCTTTGGATTTCTAGGTCCCAATGGTGCAGGGAAGACTACAACGATGCGAATGATGACAGGGCTTCTTCAGTCTACAAGCGGAGAAATTTTAATTAATGGCATGAATATTTCATGTCATAAAAAAGAAATCCATGCTCAAATTGGTGTTGTTTTCGAGCTTCCGAACCTATACATGCGTAGTTCTATTCGAAATAATCTGGAGCTGTTCGCTGATCTGTATAGGGTAGCAGGAAATCGAGTGAATGAAGTCATGGAAACCCTCCAGCTGTTAGATAAGGAAAAAGCTAAAGTAAGCAGCTTATCCAAAGGCTGGAAGCAGCGTGTTCTAATCGCCAGAGCCTTATTACATAAGCCTCAAGTGTTGTTTTTAGATGAGCCTACAAGTGGGTTAGATCCAAATTCAGCTTCACTCATACGTAATCACGTCAAGAGAATTCAAGAAGAAGGCACAACCATCGTCTTAACGACGCATGATATGCACGAAGCCGAGGCATTAAGCGATAGAGTGGGCATCATGCACGCTGGTGCTTTGGTGGCACTCGATGAACCGCATAGACTTAAGACCATTTATGGTAAACCAGAAATTGAAGTTAAATATCAGCAGGATGGGAAAGTGGTTATGAAATCCTGGCCGATTGCAGAAGAAGCTACTAAAGATCATATCTATCAGCTAATGTCTACGAATCAAATTCTAAGTATGCACAGTAAAGAAGCTTCGCTGGCAGATGTATTCGCTGCCCTGACGGGAAGTGAGCTAAGTTGAGTTATCAGATATGGAAGCTGTTTAAACATGAAAGTAAGGATATACTGCGTAATCCTGCGACTGTAATTCTAATAATTTTGCCTATATTTATGGCTAAAATCATCATCACTGTAGTGGACAAGAGCGGTTTGGACTTCATGCTTCTTTCTACATGGATATTATTTGCGCAAGTGATGGTTGGGATCATGATTACCGGCCCAGGATTAATTGAGGAGAGGGAGAGTAAGACTTATGATGCGCTGTTGATTACTCCGCTAAGCAGAGGCCAGATTATTACTGCGAAAGCTGGATCTGTTCTTGTTTTTTCTTTGTTATCACAGCTGATTGTTTATGTACTAAATCAAGGTTTGACAATGGATTTACTCCCTTCCTTATTGTATATGTTATTGGGTGGAATTATCTTTGTGCAAGTTGGAATTATCATTGGTTTAAAGGTAAGTTCCTCCAAAAATGGTTCAGCCATTTGCTCCGCATTTATGGTTGTTTTTTTCTTAGTAGCTTCTGTGTACGTCGCTCTTCCAGAATGGACCTATCCGATCTTTGTTATTCTGCCAAGTATTGAAATCGTCCAGAATTTGAACAGTATTCTAAATGGAGAAAAAGTATTGCTCCTAGAAAGCCTGCTTTTGCTCTTGTGGATTGTGGTGCTTTCGCTCTGGATTTGGAAGACGGGGAAAGCGTAGAACTTGTCAGAAGCAAATTACCATGGTATAGTTCAAGACGCAATATGCATGAAGAAGAAGTCTGCACGGATTGTGCAGGAGAGGTTCGCGAACTCCCTCTATAAAAAACTAAGAGTATATTAAATCTTATAAGCGGATGCAGTCCTTAACCCGGACGTTGCTTCCGTTTCTTCTTAGTGGAGCAAAGTTTTCGAAATCTCGTTCTTCTTTCCATTACCGGCCAAGGCCGAAGGAAAAGAGAGGGGTTTTTTGTCGTGTCAGAAGGAAGATTGAAAGAGGAAATGCAAGAAGTCACTTTACTTGGTAATCAGGGAACGCAGTACAAGTTTGGTTATGATCCAGCTATTCTTGAGGTGTTTGATAACAAGCATCCAGGGCGTGATTATTTTGTTAAATTCAACTGCCCTGAGTTTACTAGCTTATGTCCTGTTACAGGTCAGCCGGATTTTGCCACACTGTATATTTCGTATATTCCTGAACAGAAAATGGTGGAATCTAAATCATTAAAGCTGTATCTGTTTAGCTTCCGTAACCACGGTGACTTTCATGAGGACTGCGTTAACATTATTATGAATGATCTGATCTCACTGATGGACCCACGATACATTGAGGTATGGGGCAAGTTCACTCCGCGTGGAGGCATATCTATTGATCCTTATTGCAACTATGGAAGACCGGGTACGAAGTATGAGGCGATGGCGGAGCACCGCTTAATGAATCACGACCTCTATCCGGAAAAAGTGGATAACCGCTAATCCCAACAAGTTGATAAGGAGAGATTAAGATGAATAAAAAAGCACTCGTCGTATTTAGCGGCGGACAAGATAGCACCACTTGCCTGGTTTGGGCATTGAAGCAGTTTGAGGAAGTGCAGGTAGTTACCTTTAATTATAATCAGCGTCATGCGGCTGAAATCGAAGTTGCTACAGAAATAGCAGCTAAGTTTAATGTAAAACAGCATATCCTTGATCTTGGGCTGCTTAATCAGCTGGCTCCAAATGCACTAACCCGCCAGGATATTGATATCGTTGCTGGCGAAGGTGATGAGCTTCCTAGTACATTTGTTGATGGACGGAATCTGTTATTTTTATCCTTTTCTGCAATATTAGCTAAACAATTGGGTTACTCCCATATCGTCACTGGTGTCTGCCAAACGGACTTTAGCGGGTATCCGGACTGCCGTGATGTATTTGTGAAATCATTGAATGTTACGCTGAATTTATCTATGGACTATGAGTTTGCGATACACACTCCATTGATGTGGCTGGATAAAAAAGAAACGTGGAAAATGACCGATGAACTGGGTTATTTTGATTATGTTCGCGAACACACATTGACCTGTTACAACGGTATTATTGGCAGTGGCTGCGGTACTTGTCCAGCCTGTCTGTTGCGTCAGCGTGGTCTTGAGCAATATGAGGCGGAGAGAATGGAGGCCGGATCTTAATGCTTAACGAGGTTTCAGTCTGCAAAATATTTACGTTTGATGCGGCGCATCAATTAATTGGTCACAAAGGGAAATGTAGCAATCTGCATGGACATACTTATAAGCTCGAAGTAGTGCTTAAGGGCAAACCAGAGGCTACGGAAGGCCATTCAGACGAAGGGTTTGTTATTGACTTCAGTGATATCAAGACGACTGTGCAACAAAGCCTTGTAGACCGTCTAGATCACGCTTTTCTCGCTATGGGAAACGAACCTGTGTTAGAGACGTTAACGAATACGGGTTCCAAAGTAGCTTTGTTGTCTTTCCGCACCACAGTTGAAAATATGTCTTCATATATTGCCTACAAGCTTAAGCAAGCAGGGTTGCCTTTGTACTCGGTAAAGCTATGGGAGACTCCAACCTCCTGGGCAGAGGTGCTGGCTGAAGATGTTCCGGATGAAGGGCCATCCTACCGTTTATATGGAGGCTGTGACTGTGAGTAAGATTCCTGTAATTGAAATGTTCGGTCCAACTATTCAAGGCGAAGGTGAGGTAATTGGAGTGAAGACGATGTTTGTCCGCACCTATGGCTGCGATTATCGCTGTGGCTGGTGTGATTCTGCTTTTACTTGGGATGGTACTGCTAAGGATAAGGTTCGAATGATGACCTCGGATGAAATTATGAATGAACTTTTAGCTATAGCTGGAGATAATTTCGACTGTGTTACGATTTCAGGCGGAAATCCTGCTTTGATTGGTGATGGGCTGGGCTCTTTTATTAACCTGCTACATGAGCGAGGGATACAAGCTGCAATAGAAACTCAGGGGAGTAAATGGCAGGATTGGTTCAATGACGTGGATGTGCTGACAATTAGCCCTAAACCCCCAAGCTCAGGAATGACGACGAATTGGGAAATACTAGATAACATCATGAGTAAGATGGAGAATCTGGGTCGTTCTATGCATAGCTTGAAGGTCGTAGTGTTTGACGATAAGGATTTTGATTATGCAAAAGACATTCACCAGCGATATCCCAATGTGCAGCTCTTTCTGCAGCCTGGGAATGATGATGTCACTGAAGAAGGCGACATTTCTGCTCGACTTTTGGGAAGGCTGGAATGGTTGTTTAATAAAGTAATCGTAGACGCTGATATGAATAGAGTACGTGTCCTTCCACAGCTGCATGCATTGATCTGGCACAATAAGCGTGGCAAGTAAAAAGTATTTAAATGTAACGGGTGTCTGCTCAGCAGATGCCCTTTTTTTATTGATTTAAGCCTTTAAATAGGTAGATAGAATGTCCCATAATCTGGTATGATTTTCATAAAAATTGTAGGAGGTACTAAATGGGAAATTCAACTGCACTATTAATTATCGATGTTCAAGAAGCTATGTTCTCCTATCCTGATCAAAAGCTGTACGATGAAGAGGGTGTAATGGAGAGAATTATTTCCCTTCAGAACAAAGCTAGGGTTGCAGGTACTCCAATAGTTTATATTCAACACACCGAAGATGAGGAATATACAAAAGGTACGCCCACATGGCAGATCAGTCACCGCATCACACCGCAGGAAGGCGAAGTTATTGTGGAGAAGCCTACTTGGGATGCTTTTCACCGAACCGAACTGCAAGAGGAGCTACAGAAGCTGGGGATCACGAATCTGGTGATTTGTGGGATGCAAAGTGAGTTCTGCCTAGATACGACAATAAGACGCGCATACAGTATGGGGTATAAGAGTGTTCTCGTCCAAGATGCTCATAGCACCTTTGATAATGGGGTTCTGAATAGTAGTGAGATCGTTAAGCATCATAATGCGGTAATCGGAGGGAGATTCGCCCAGTTACGAGCTGAAAGCGAGGTTCAGTTCTAGATGAATACACCTCAGGCTGCCATGAAACCTATTCAGCGTTCTCGACTTAGACTATTTGCCGGAAAGCGATATTTTATTTGGAAAAGATATTTGAAATGGTGCACTAGCCGCAGCAAGGTGGCGAAGCAGCGCACTAGTGAAATTTTATCTAATGAAGTGATGACTCATGCTACACCGTTATTAAGAAGTCTACGGAATGTAGATATGGTGCTTCAATACAATAAAATAACCAATTTACGTCTGGCGATAGCGAAGCTGGATGGGCTCTTGGTGCGTCCGGGTGAGACTTTTTCCTATTGGAGAAGCATCGGTAAGCCCAGTAAGCGAAAAGGGTATCTAGAGGGGATGGTGCTGCATTATGGTGGCTTCCATTCTGGAGTTGGCGGGGGACTGTGCCAGTTGTCCAATCTGATCTACTGGATGACACTGCATACACCTCTTACGGTTACAGAACGGCATCGGCACAGCTATGATGTATTTCCAGATGAACAGCGTACACAGCCATTTGGAAGCGGGGCCACCTGTTCTTATAATTATTTGGATCTTCAAATGAAGAATAACACGAATCAAACGTATCAATTAAAGCTCTGGCTGGATGACAGCCATTTGCATGGGGAATGGAGATGCGATGAGCAGTCCCTTTATAAATATGAAGTGTACGAAAGTGATCATCGGATAAGCCTAGAACCATGGGGTGGATATATTCGTAGCAATAAGATCAGTCGAAAAATATTCACACGTACCGGCGACCTAGTTGGAGATGAAGCTGTAACCGATAACTATGCGCTTATGATGTATTCTCCGCTTCTTCATGGATAAGAGGATAGGCATAGGGATATAACATAGAAAGGTGTGATCCTTATATCTCTATACCATTTCCAAAGGAGCGGATTAACAGCATGAAAGCATTAACCTACCAAGGGAAGAAGAAAGTGAAAGTTAAAGAGGTAGCTGATCCGAAGATTGAGAAAAAGGATGACATTATCGTTCGAATTACCACTACAGCGATTTGTGGCTCAGATCTGCACATTTTTAACGGTGAAATTCCAGGTATGCATGATGACTATATTATTGGTCATGAGCCCATGGGGATTGTTGAGGAGACCGGTCCAGACGTAACTAAAGTCAAGAAAGGCGACCGGATCATTATTCCCTTTAATGTAGCCTGTGGTCAGTGCTACTTCTGCCAGCATGAGATGGAGAGTCAATGCGACAATGCTAATGACGCCAAGGATACAGGCGGATATCTGGGTTATTCCGATACTTATGGGGGCTTTGCAGGAGGGCAAGCCGAATTACTGCGGGTTCCTTATGGTAATTTCGGCCCTTTTGTCGTTCCTGAGGATGCAGAAATGGAAGATGAAAAAATTCTTTTCTTATCTGATATTGTACCTACTGCTTGGTGGGGAGTCGAAAGCGGCGGAGTGAAGCCAGGGGATACAGTCATTGTTCTCGGCTGCGGGCCTGTTGGACTGCTTACTCAGAAATTTGCCTGGATCAAAGGCGCCTCAAGAGTCATTGCGGTTGATCATATCGGCTACCGTCTGCAGCATGCGAAGCTGACCAATAATGTCGAAATTTACAACTTTGAAGAGATTAAAGATATTGAAGCTCATTTGAAGGAGATAACACATGGGGGCGCAGATGTAGTTATTGACTGTGTAGGTTTGGATGCCAAAATATCTGCATTGGAGAAAGTGGAAACCACTCTGAAGCTACAGGGAGGCTCACTCAGTGCATTTAGAATGGCCTCGGATATCGTACGTAAATTCGGAACTATTCAGCTTGTAGGAGTTTATGGGCTTAATTACAATATGTTCCCTTTGGGTCATCTATTTGAACGCAACATTACTTTAAAAATGGGACAGGCTCCAGTGATTCACTATATGCCTTTGCTCTATAAGATGATTAAAGAGAATAAATTTGATCCCACAGATATCATTACACATCGCTTGCCTATCAGCAAAGCGGAGCATGGCTATGACATTTTTAGTGAGAAAAAAGAGGATTGTATCAAGGTGGTTCTGAAACCTTAGCCTTTAAGAAGCATGAGCTCTCGTCAGAAATGACATTGCTTATGCTTTTTTTAGTGAAATCTAATGAAAATAGATGCATTTTTTCACGGTCTGCGTTAAATTAACATAAGTGACTTAAGATAGTGAAAGGACGCGTACCATGTGAAGCTTAAAAAACCGCCACTTCCTATTCCGATTTTAATGTTGATTGGGATTGTGGCCATCTCTTTTTCCGCCATTTTTATTAAGTGGTCTGCAGCGCCAGCATCTATACAAGGAATGTATCGGCTGTTGTTCACCTCGCTGCTGATGTTGCCTTTTGCAAGACCATACAGCGGAGCAGCGTTTGCTCTTCGTAAAAAAGACTGGATCATGCTTGTGCTCTCAGGCACTATGCTAGCTCTACATTTTTTGCTTTGGATGGGCTCTTTGAAGTATACTTCGGTAGCTAGTTCAACGATGATCATGGCGCTGGAGCCAGTGTTTATTATGCTGGGCGTTTATTTTTTGTATAAGGAAAAAACGGCTGTGTCTGCTATTCTGGGGCTGAGTATTGCTATTGGCGGAGTAGTGTTTATCGGTTGGGGCGATATTGGTATCTCTGCAGATAATCTTAAAGGTGATTTCTTATCGGTTGGAGGAACAGTAGCGGTAGCTGTGCATATGCTTATCGGTAAAAAGCTTGTAGTGCGCATGCCCTCATACCTGTACAGCTTGATAGTCTTCTTATCAGCGGCTGGTGTGTTTGCCATTTACAATCTGTTCATGGGGATTTCCTTTTTTAATTATCCTGCGAATGAGTGGGGGATTTTCCTATTGCTAGCAGTTGTTCCTACGGTGTTTGGCCATATATTATTTAATTGGTTGCTTCAGTATGTATCCGCAACTACGGTATCTATGAACATCTTAGGAGAACCAGTGGGGGCTAGTATCCTTGCTTATCTGCTATTAGGTGAACAATTAACTGCGCTACAATGGGCAGGTGGACTTTTGGTTATGTTTGGACTGGGCGTATATTTGTACGCTGGAAGAAAGAAAACGATTCAGGTGGAAGATGCCATTCAGAATGCTTCATAACAGATATTTTAATCATAAAGGGGTCGCAAGGTATGGAAGAACAAGATCAAAATTTAGAACTACATCCTGGAAAAGGCACTGCGCCAACGAGTGAGGAACTATGGAACGAAGACACGTACACAGCTTGGGTTGCTCGATTTGGTACACCGTCTGAGGCTGCAGCCAAGTTAATCAAGGAACCAAGTGCAAAGCTGTACCCGCTCTCTTCTTATTTTGGAGATGTACAGGGTAAAAAGATGATGAATCTCATGGGATCAAACGGAATGAAGGCAGTCGCGCTGTCATTACTTGGAGCGGACGTTACTGTTGCTGACTTCTCAGAAGCTAACGCGCGTTATGCAGCTGATCTCGCACAAGAAGCAGGTGTTCAGCTTAACTATATCGTATCGGATGTACTTAAGCTGCCAGATCACGTGCTCGATGGTTCATATGATATCGTATTTGCTGAATTAGGAATTGTACACTACTTTACCGACCTAGCACCGTTTATGGAAACCGTCCGCCATTTACTTTCTCCTGGTGGGATTTTTGTTCTACGTGATTTCCATCCTGTGACAACTAAGCTGATATCCTCTAAGGGTTCTACAGCGAAGGTTCGTAAGCACAAAGTTAACGGGGACTATTTCGATACGACATTGGAAGAAAAAAAGGTCTCGTACTCTAAGTATTTGCCTTCCACAGGCAAACCAATAGACGAACAGGAACATAGCGTTGTATATTGGCGCCGCTGGACGCTTGGAGAAATTGTAACAGCTGCTGCCAGTTCCGGTCTTGTGATCCGCCAATTGATCGAAGAACCCAATCTATCCTCGGATGTTTATGATAAAGGAATACCAAAGACATTCACCTTGGTGGCTGGAAAGGGTCAGAACCTGTAGGCTATTCGAATGTAAGGATTACAACTGTTATACACATATGAGCTAATCTAAAGGCTACTTTGTCCGTAAAAGGACGGTGTAGTCTTTTTTGCTTGCTTCAAAACATAAAATTTTAAACTTTTTTACGGAGAATATTCCATTACATTGGAAACTTATAGATAATACAATAATTTTACATTCAACATTTGAAAGCGATTACTTTACAAAAAGGCATTCATAAAGGATTTGAGGTGGATATGAAATGGACGAAGTATTACTACGAATGGCGGGGATTGATAAATTTTTTCCTGGTGTTCATGCATTGAATCAATGTCAATTTGAGCTGAAGCGTGGGGAAGTGCATGCCTTAGTCGGTGAAAATGGCGCAGGAAAGTCTACCTTAATGAAGATTGCAACAGGAGTCTATTCCAAGGATGCGGGTCAGATGTGGTACAAGGGATCTGAGGTGGAGATTGCCAATACTCGCGCTGCGCAGGAACTCGGGATTAGTATCATTCATCAGGAACTGAATCTAATGCCGCATCTTACAGTGGCCCAAAATATATTTATTGGTCGTGAGCCGCGCAAGGCACTGAAATGGTTCGTTGATGATCTGGAGCTAAATCGTAAGGTGCAGGAACTGTTTGATCAGATGAATCTAAAACTAGATCCGAAGACTTTGGTCTCAGATCTGACAGTTGCTAATCAGCAAATGGTTGAAATCGCCAAAGCTTTGTCCTTCAATGCGGAGGTACTGATCATGGATGAGCCAACTGCAGCGTTGACAGATACGGAAATTAACGAGTTATTCCGTATGATCGAGCAATTACGAGAAAAAGGTGTAGGTATTATATACATCTCTCACCGCATGGATGAGTTGAAACGGATCACAGACCGCATTACAGTCATGCGGGATGGTTGTTACGTGGATACTGTTCGGACGGATTCAATAACTATTGATCAGATTATTAGCATGATGGTTGGTCGTGAACTGTATCAAACGTCGAAGCCAACACATTCGTTACAGACAGAGCAAGTCGTACTAGAGGTTCGAAACTTATCCAGTGGGCAAATGTTGAAGGATATCAGCTTTCATCTGAATAAAGGTGAGATTCTGGGCTTCGCTGGATTAATGGGCGCTGGACGTACTGAGGTTGTTCGTGCCGTATTTGGGGCTGATCCTATCGATAAGGGTGAGATTAAGCTGCATGGAAATACGGTTCGTATAAAACAGCCTCACCAAGCCGTGCAGCATGGAATTGGCTATTTGTCCGAAGATCGCAAACGCTACGGGCTGCTTGTAGATATGGACATTAGCATGAATAATGCGATTGCTTCCTTCTATAAATTCCGTAATGCATTCGGATGGATGAGGGATCGGGAGATGCGAAAGTCCGCGGAGCAGCATGCGGAAGCACTAGCAACCAAGACTCCAAGTGTTAGTCAAAAAGTCAAATTCTTATCCGGTGGGAATCAGCAAAAAGTAGTTATCGGGAAATGGTTAACGAGAGATTGCGATGTGTTGATCTTCGACGAGCCCACACGTGGTATTGATGTAGGAGCGAAAAGTGAGATCTATAAGTTGCTTGATCAGCTAGCAGGTGAGGGAAAAGCGATCATTATAGTCTCTTCAGATCTCCCAGAGATTCTAAGAATGAGCCATCGCATTATTGTCATGTGTGAAGGACGTATAACTGGTGAACTACTCGCAGAAGAAGCATCGCAAGAAGCGATAATGAAATATGCGACGATGCGTTCATAATCGTTCAAGAGTTTATCGGAGGTGTCAAGGTCATGAAGATTGCAGATAAAGGGATTAACCAGCCTATCAGCTCGAAGCAAACCGGGGCGCAATCAGGGTTTAAACAAAAATTACTAGCATTCACAAGTTTGATCATTCTGGTCATCGTATTTTCCGTAGCATCAAGTAACTTTTTTCAGTTTTCTAACCTAGTTGGAATCCTCGTCTCGACAGCTGTAATTGGGGTATTAGCGCTGGGCGCAACCTTTGTAATTATTACGGGCGGGATCGACCTTGCTTTGGGTACTGTGATGACCTTCTCCTCGGTGATGGTTGGCGTCATCATTACATTCTGGGGTCTACCTGTTCCATTCGGAATTGTAGGCGGGATTCTAGCTGGTGCACTATGCGGTTTTATAAGTGGTTTAATGGTGGCGAAAATGAATATTCCTCCTTTCATTGCTACTCTGGCGATCATGATGGTCACTAAAGGATTATCACTTGTCATAACGGGTGCCAAGCCGATTTATTTCAATGATGATCCGATTTTTGCCAAGATTGCAATGGGCAAGATGATCCCAGGCATTCCTAACACCATCGTAATCTTCCTATTGCTCGGTGTTATCGCAAGCATCATCTTATCGAAGACCATTATTGGACGCTATAACTTTGCACTTGGCAGCAATGAAGAAGCAACTCGCTTATCAGGTGTGAATACGATCAAATGGAAGATTGTGATCTATACCATCACAGGGATTTTCAGCGGAATCGCTGGTATCCTGATGGCATCACGTCTAAATTCAGCCCAGCCATCACTTGGCACTGGTTATGAACTTGAAGCTATAGCGGCTGTCGTCATTGGAGGCACATCTTTAAGCGGGGGCGTAGGTTCTATTCTAGGTACAATTATTGGTGCACTGATTATGAGTGTACTGACGAATGGCTTACAGATTATGTCCGTTGCTCAGGAATGGCGGACAGTCATTGTTGGTGTTGTCATCATCATAGCAGTGTATGCTGATATTCTTCGCAGACGGAAGCAATGAACGAGGTATTATCTCCATACGGAGTGATATACAAAGCAAATGACGAGGGGGAAGATTTAAATGAAACAACGTCGAAGAGGGATTATCATGCTTGCCAGTTTGTTACTGGCTACTACCTTACTTGGTGCTTGTAACAACAGTGATAGTAAGAAGAGTGCATCCGGTTCAGACAAACCATATATCCCTGTCATTTCAAAAGGCTTCCAGCATCAATTCTGGCAAGCGGTGAAGCAAGGAGCCGAGAAGGCTGCCAAGGAGTTTAATGTCGAGATTACGTTTGAAGGACCTGAAAACGAGAGTCAGGTAGATAAACAAATTGAAATGCTGCAGACGGCGCTAGATAAGAAACCAGCAGCAATCGCGTTAGCAGCTCTCGATAGCAAAGCAGCGATTCCATATCTGGAAAAGGCAAAGGAAAACAATATTCCAATCATTGGCTTTGACTCTGGTGTAGATAGCGATATTCCTGTAGCAACCGCAGCGACTGACAATAAAGCGGCAGCAGCTTTGGCAGCTGATAAAATGGCTGAGTTGATCGGCAAAAAGGGTAAAGTAGGTTTAGTTGTACATGACCAAACAAGCAGTACAGGTCAACAGCGTCGTGATGGCTTCTTAGAACAAATGAAAGCGAAATATCCAGATATTGAAGTGTTAGAGCCGCAATATGGCGGTGGAGATCAGTTAAAGTCCACGGATCTTGCAAAAGCGATGATGCAAGCCAATCCGGACCTTAATGGAATCTATGGCTCAAACGAAGGATCTGCAGTAGGAGTAGCTAATGCAGTAAATGAATTACAGATGGGTGGTAAGATTGTGGTTATCGGCTTTGACTCCGGTAAACAGTTAATGGATGCTATTCGTAGTGGTGTTGTAGCTGGCGCTGTTACACAGGACCCCATTGGTATTGGGTATCAAGCGGTGAAGGCAGCTGTGCAGGCGATTAAAGGGGAAACCGTAGAAAAGAATATTGATACCGGGTTTCACTGGTACGATAAGAACAATATAGATTCCGATGAGATCAAACCTCTGCTGTACGAATAGAAGAGATTAATAATAGAGGTTGCCTCAAGAAGGCAACCTCTATTATGCTTATCCCAAAAGGTAAACATTTACATTACATGTACTCGATGAGTCAATAGCTGAGGAGGTGTTGGATGTATAAGATTATTCTAGTTGATGATGAAGACGAGGTTCGTGAGGGGATTAAACAGAAGATAGCATGGAATAATCATGGTTTTGAACTTGTTGGAGATTTCGATAACGGCAGAGATGCCCTTGATGCAGTCGAACAGTATCGACCGGATGTGATTATTACAGATATTTGCATGCCCTTTATGGATGGACTAGGATTGGCTAAAGCTGTAATGGAACGATACCGGGACATGAAGGTCATTATCGTAACTGGTTATGAAGACTTCGAATACGCTAAACAGGCTATAACCTTGAAGGTGACGGAATATTTGTTAAAACCAATTAATGCTCGTGAGTTTGCCGAATATCTAAGCAAGATGAAGCAGGATTTGGATGAAGAGCATTTACAAAAGGCCAATATCGCTAAGCTTCGTATGCAATTAAATCAGAGCTTTCCTTTGCTTCGCGAACGTTTTCTGGAGAAGCTTGTTACTACTCGTATGAAAAACGACGAGATCGAGAATAAAATGAATTATTTTCATATACAGCTGCAGGGTGAAGCTAACCTTGCAATCGTAATCGATATAGAAATGGACAATCGTAGCCTGGATATTGCTTCTGATGCTGAGCTACTGCGCTTTGCTGCTTTTAACATTGTGCAGGAGCAACTTGAGAAGGAGCAGGGCGGTGTCGTATTTCAGACGAGAGATGGGAAATTCGCTGCGATATTATCAGGGGATTCCGAAGAGATCGAAGTCATAACACAACTTCTTGCAGATCAAGTACAAACCAGCCTGAACAAGTACTTGAAGCTGACGGCAACCATCGGCATCGGTAGAAAATACGCTGATTTACAGCAAATTCCACAATCATTCCAGGAAGCGATTTCATCCATAGAATATCGATATCTTTTAGGCATAGATAAGGTTATCTCCATACAGGATCTTGAGTTCGGCAAAGGGTTGGATCAAGCACATTTCTCTTCATGGGAAAAGCAATTCATATCCGCGTTGAAGACAGGTAAAGCATCAGCGATCTCAGAGGTCCTCTCAAAATGGTTTCAGGAGCTAAAGAGCAATAGCTCTTCTATAGAAGACTGCCGCAGTAGCATCTACCAAATGCTCGTTTCTCTAATGAACTATGTGGTCGATATCGGATTCCCAAATACAGAGCTTGTTTCGCATAATATGTTTGCTGAGGTTGCAGCCCTTAAGACTTTAGATGAAGCTAGGAATTATTTGGAGAGAACTTGCCATGAGTTGATACTCAAGCTATCGGAACAAAGAACAACCGTCAGAACCTCTCAGATGAAAGCAGCAGAAGCTTATATTCGGGAGAATTATTGTAATGACAGCTTTTCACTTAATGAGCTCTGCAGCCATATTTTTATGAGCATCAGTTATTTCAGTGCGACTTTTAAACAGCATACTGGAGAGACTTTTATTGAGTATTTGACTCGTCTCCGTTTGGAAAAAGCTAAAGAGCTCCTTACCGTCACACAGTTGAAGACTTATGACATCGCTGCTAGAGTTGGCTATGCTGATCCTCAGTACTTTAGTGTGATTTTCAAACGTAATGTTGGGATCACACCGAAGGAATATCGACAGCGACAGAAGGAGAATCTCCTTCTATGAAACCTCATCGCTTCTTCCGAAGTCGAAGTATTCATAATAATATCGCTATTTCTTTTTCCCTTCTTATTCTCTGCACAACTATAGTTCTGAGCTATACTTCATACCGACTCTCCTCAGTTGCCGTCATGGGGAATTCAGTAGCCTATACTTCACAATTAATAGAACAAGTAAAACTGAACATCGAGAATTATATTAGTAACATGGAGAGTATTGCTGCTTTGGTATTAACTAGTAGTGATCTTGAGAGATATGTAAAAGGTTCGAGTTCGGGACAAGATGGGAAAGTCAAAGATAAGCAGTTAGCCAGCCAATATCTTCGATCTGTCGTCCAATCCCGCACCGACATTTCTTCTATAGTGTATGCAAGCTCAGAGGGGATAACGGTTTCGGATCGACTGGACGCAGTTTTGAAACCGCTTCCTGAGTTGATTGCTCAAGAGTGGTATCTGCAAGCTTTGAACCAGACGGGAGTGGCTGTCTCCTCTTCACATGTGCAGCACTTATTTCAGGATGAATATCGTTGGGTAGTATCGATCAGTAGAAAGCTATCAGATACCTTTTCAGAAATGGAAGCAGATCGACAAGGTGTGCTACTTGTAGATCTTAATTACAGCGTTATTAACAATTTGTGCAAACAAATCGAACTGGGAAAACGCGGTTATGTATTCATCGTAGATCCGTCAGGGAGCCTAGTCTATCATCCTCAACAGCAGCTGATCTACTCGCAGCTCAAGTTCGAGCAATTGGAAACCGTTCTTGGGATTAAAAGCGGGTCGGTTACAGTGAACACTGGGAACGAGCAGAAGCTGTACACGGTGGATACAACCAGCTTTGGTTGGAAGATTGTGGGGGTGACCTATCCAGATGATCTGGTTGCTAACAAACAGCAGATGCAAGGTACAGCTGCCTTGTGGGGAGCAGTAAGTCTCATCTTTGCCATGGCTATATCTGTGCTTCTTTCGTACGCACTAACTAAGCCACTCAAGAATCTTGAAATAAACATGAAAAAGGCTGAACGCGGAGAGTTCGACATTCGTGTGGAAATTGAGAGCACGAACGAAATTGGCAAGCTTGCCCGAACATTTAATCTGATGATCATGAAGATTAAAGAGTTAATGAGCCAGATTGTGATGGAGCAAGAGATGAAGCGTGTGAGTGAGTTGAAGGCATTACAAGCACAGATTAAGCCCCACTTTTTGTACAATACGCTAGACTCGATCATCTGGATGGCAGAGACCGGTAAGATGGAGGAGGTGGTCGAAATGACCTCATCATTATCGAAGCTGCTGCGTTCTACGATTGGTGAGGGCGAGGAATTGATTCCGATCGCAAGAGAACTAGAACATATTCGCCACTATCTAACGATTCAAAATATGCGCTATCGCCATAAATTCACATATTCGATAGAAGTGGATGAAGACATTCTTGAATGCAGTATATTGAAATTGGTCCTTCAACCCTTAGTTGAAAATGCGATTTATCATGGGATAAAGCATAATCCTGAGCAAGGGCACATCCTAATTAGAGGTAAAAGAGAGCAAAACGATATTACCATTCAGGTTATTGATAATGGTGTTGGTATGAATCCAGAGCAGATGAACAAGTTATTGCTTCAAAAGGCAGATTACAGGATTGGCAGTGGGGTTGGCGTCGCAAATGTGAACCATCGCATTCAGCTATATTTCGGGGACCATTACGGGTTGTCTTTTACGAGTGAAATGGAAGAAGGGACGACGGTCACTTTAAGAATTCCTGCGCTCTATGAGGAGGAGAGTCCATGAGCTCACTATGGTCGAAAATAGGCTTGTCTGCTCTACTGTTATTCTTCATTGTAGCGCTCGGGTGTGTAGGTTATCGTATGTTTATGAACGATCTTGATCCAAAGGTCAGAACCATTATCTACGTTCCTAAGACTATCGATACCAGTATTGAATTCTGGGAGGTAATGAAACAAGGGGTGGCGACTGCTGCCAAGGAATTCGGTGCAGATGTCCATACGGTAGGAACAGATACCGAGCTAGATGTAGATAAGCAGATTCAATTACTGGAACAGGCGATTGAGGAGAAGCCTGATGCCATTATTTTGGCTGCTACCGACTATTATCGTCTCGTTCCGGTTGCAGAGCAGATTAAGGCGGCTGGTATCACTCTTATTACGGTGGATTCGGGACTGAACGGCGGTGTATCGGAGAGTTTTATCGCTACAGATAATTATGAAGCAGGCCGTAAAGCAGCGCAGAAGTTGATTGAAAATATTCAAAGCGACGATCAAGTCGCCATTATGAATTTTGTACAAGGCTCCGCTACAGCTATCGAAAGGGAGAAAGGGGTTCGGGATGCTTTATCTCAGAATGGACTTAATCTTGTGCAGGATACTCTTTACAGTAACGGATCTTCGAAGAAGGCATATCAATTAACTGTTGATCTTCTAAAGAATCAGCCACAACTAAAGGGAATCATTGGCTTAAATGAGCCCTCTACATTAGGTGCGGGACTGGCGATTATGGATATGGGCTTAAAATCAAAAGTGAAGCTGGTTGGGTTCGACAATTCCAGTAGTGAGGTTCAGTTGCTGGAGAACGAAACGATGCTGGGAACGGTGATTCAAAAACCTTTTACTATGGGGTACTTGGCTGTGAAAACTGCACTTGAAGTCGTTTCAGGTCACAAAGTAGCTCCTGTTATGGATACAGGCTCCGAATTCATCACGAAGGAAAATATGTACACAAGTGAGAATGAAAAGCTAATGTTTCCCTTTATAGAATAAGCAAATAAGAGCGCTCAAAACCATTTTGGCTTTGGGCGCTCCCTTTTATAAAATAGAAGGACCTATACGTTGTTTAATATATCGGCAAAAGATTGCTGCAATGGCGTTAATATATGATCTTTTCGCCAAGCCAGTACAAAACCACCGCTCTCAGGCAAAACTCCCGGTAGAGGAGCATAACAAAGACGACCTAACGCAAGTTCTGCTTCAATGCTAACTCTAGAACAAATGCCTACTCCATCTCCCTCGCTAACTAACATCTTTAGAGTTTCAGGTGAATTCAACTCGGATCGGTTCCACAAGCGAATATGATTTATTTCTGCCCATTGATCCGCAAATCCCCGTAAACAAGAACCACCCTCATACTGAATCCAAGGCTCAAGCGCGATCTGTTCTGGTGTTAACTTCTCTATAGTTGCAAAAGGGTGACTAGGGGCAAAAATGAGCACAGGCTCGTCGCGGACAACCAGCTGAAAGTTAAAGGATTCATCATGCCAATCAGAAGTGTGTAAAATAGCCATTTGAATTTCCCGGCTTCGGAGTCGTTCCTTTAACAAAGTATCACTTTGGATCGTCATTGAATTATTAATCCCAGGATATTGTTTCATGAATTGGATTAGCGCTTTAGGTAAAATATAAGTTGCAGGTATATAACTTGCTTCCAGCTTTAAAGTACCTTGTGTTGGTGAAGAAAACTGTTTAACAGTACGTTCAGCTTCGGCTGTAAGTGAGACAATCTTGAGCGCATATTGATAAAGGGCACGACCCGCATCTGTGAGCAGTACTCTTCCACTTCGATATTGGAATAAAGGCGTTCCAAATTCATTCTCTAGATTCTTCATATGAAAAGATACTGTGGGTTGTTTAAGGCCTAATTCAGCAGCTACATCGGTTACTTTCTTATATTTTTCAAGTAGGATAACGATCTTTAACTTCATAATATTCATGATTTTCCTCCGTACAATGATAAGTTGGATAACAAATTATATCTCCATTATAGATTAAATCTATACATATATATAGTTTATATTGGTATTTTTATCGTTGGCTTTACAAAGTTAAGAAGTTTCTCTAACGAACGAGCTCTAGAATAAGAAGAGTCAGAGGGGCCAAGAAGCTCCGGACAACAACAATAACATATGCGTACAATGCACTTTTACAGTAAACAAGCATATGGGGGCCAAAGCTCCACAACACCATGTTAAAGCTTTCCAAGCCAGTTCCGTATGAACTGTATGAGGAAGCCGTGCTAACAAAACATTTAGGAGGAGACAAAACAATGCAATTCAAAAAATCTTGGGTTATGACTTTGGCTTTAACAAGCGTACTGGCACTTTCAGCTTGCGGTAATGGTGGGGCAAACAACACGGGAGGAAACGCTGCAGCTACAAATGAAGGTAGCGGCGCTAAAATAAGTGGTTCGATTCTAGCTTCAGGTTCAACAGCACTACAACCATTGGTTGAGCTGGTAGCCGAGAATTTCATGGATAAAAATGCTGGTGTAGACATTCAGGTTCAAGGCGGCGGTAGTGGTACTGGTCTTACTCAAGTAGCTGAGAAACAAGTAGATATCGGTAACTCTGACGTATTCGCAGAAGAAAAACTAAAAGATGCAGATGCAGAAAAAGCAGCAGCTCTTGTAGATCATCAAGTAGCAGTAGTAGCGATCGCAGCAGTAACTCATCCGGATGCTGGTGTGGACAGCTTGACTAAGCAACAGCTTATCGATATTTTCACAGGAAAAATTACAAATTTTAAAGAAGTTGGCGGAGCGGATCAAAAAATCCAAATCATCAACCGTCCAGGCAGCTCCGGTACTCGCGCAACCTTTGAAAGCTTTGCACTTGGAACTAAAACTGAAGATATCCCAGGATCGATTCAAGAAGATTCCTCCGGTACTGTTAAGAAAATGATCGGAGAAACTCCAGGGGCTATCGGTTATCTGGCTCTTTCATACCTTGACGATTCAATCAAAACACTTAGCCTTGATGGTGTAGAAGCATCTGTAGACAATGTTATTTCTGGTAAATATCCAGTATGGGCTTACGAGCACATGTACACAAACGGCGAACCAAATGAAACAGTAAAAGCATTCCTTGACTTTTTCTTGACAGACGAAGTACAAACAGGTGAAGTCGTTGAGCTTGGATACATTCCAGCAGTAAAAATGCAAGTTACTCGTGACGTTGCAGGAAATGTTACAGCTAAGTAATTCACTTCTAAGTAATTTGTAAGGATTAGAATCTCAAGTGATTAGAGGCGGATACATCTGCCTCTCTTTTCACTTTAGAAAGAGGGAGCAATTGAGGGTGAAACTAAAGAACTCACGCATCGAGAAACATCATATTGAAGATTTTGTGGGACGTACATATATGTCCTTCTGTGTACTGCTATTGATAACAATCATTGTATCGATGGTATATTTTGTGGCGTCTAAAGGTATTTCAACTTTCACAAGCGGTGATGTTAGCGTTACTGATTTTCTATTCGGAACAAAGTGGTCACCTGAAGCAGATACGCCATCCTTTGGTGCTTTTCCGTTTATTACTGGATCCTTCTTAGTTACTCTACTTGCAGCATTGATTGCTAGTCCACTTAGCCTTTGCGCTGCGCTGTTCATGACTGAGATTGTCCCAGGATGGGGCAAAAAATTGCTTCAGCCGGTAATCGAGCTGTTGGCAGGTATCCCTTCAGTTGTTTATGGTTTCATCGGATTAAGTGTTATTGTACCGTTTCTACGCAACAACCTGCCTGGTCAAGGCATCGGGGTAGCTGCAGGCGCGCTTGTGCTCTCGGTCATGATTCTTCCGACGATTACAAGCGTGGCTGCAGACGCGCTGGCTTCATTGCCGCAAAATTTAAAGGAATCCTCCTATGCGCTTGGTGCCACCCGGTGGCAGACGATCTCTCGAGTGATTATTCCGACAACGTTTCCTGCTATTATGACTGGTATTGTACTGGGGATGGCACGTGCATTCGGTGAAGCCCTTGCTGTACAGATGGTCATCGGGAATGCGCCATTCGTACCAAAATCACTCTTTGAATCAGCTTCTACCCTGACGAGTGTAATCACGCTTGGAATGGGGAACACAACCATGGGCTCTGCACACAATAATGCTCTGTGGAGTATGGCACTGGTTCTTATGCTGATGACCTTTGTATTTGTCTTCTTTGTGAGACTGCTTGAAAGGAGAAATAAAATTTGAAGCCGAGAACCGTAAATAAAATTGCCACAAGCCTTATTGTGTTTTTCGCATTGCTCATCGTAGCTATTCTGGTTGGTCTATTAGGATATATCCTCTTTCGAGGTCTTAGTCACATTAGTTGGGATTTTCTATTCTCTGCACCGCAAAAAATTCGAGCAGGTGGAGGGATTGGCCCTCAGCTATTCAACTCCTTATTCCTTTTGGTACTCACGCTAATAATTACAGTACCTCTAGGACTGGGTGCCGGTATTTACATGGCTGAATATGCTCGTCCAGGAAAAATCACCGGCTTTATTCGCTTAATTGTTGAGGTATTATCTTCGTTCCCTTCAATCGTAGTCGGCTTGTTTGGTCTATTGCTGATTGTTAACTATTTTAATCTTGGCTTTTCCTTAATCTCTGGAGCACTGGCATTGACGGTCTTTAATCTACCGCTGATGGTTCGGATTACTGAGCAAGCTTTCCGTAGTGTTCCGAAGCAACAAAAAGAGGCTGGTTTTGCACTAGGATTGTCCAAGTGGAAAATCGTAACCTCCGTGTTGTTCCCAGTAGCATTACCAACGATTATTACGGGTACTATTTTGTCTGCTGGCCGTGTCTTTGGGGAAGCAGCCGCGTTGATGTTCACTGCAGGAATGAGTAGCCCAAGACTAGATTTCACTAACTGGAATCCACTTAGTCCGAACTCACCACTGAATCCTTTCCGTCCAGCTGAAACACTGGCTGTTCATATCTGGAAGGTAAATAGTGAAGGCCTTGCTCCTGATGCCGCGCAAATTGCTGCGGGAGCTTCAGCAGTACTTGTAATTATGGTGTTGATCTTCAACTTGGCAGCACGTTATTTCGGTAGATTTATTTATCGTAAGCTTACAGCTTCAAAAAGAATGAACTAATTCCTAAAAACTAAAGTAGAGATGTAGGAGGAGTAATCGATGGGAACGTCGGCAACAGCAGTGCGTGAATCTTTTCAAACCGAGGACCTGAGTATTTTTTATGGAACATATGAGGCAGTTAAGGGGATTAGTCTTCCTTTTGCTGAAAATACGGTTACTGCACTGATCGGCCCATCCGGCTGCGGTAAATCAACCTTTCTTCGTTCACTGAACCGTATGAATGACGAAATCTCCGGATCAACAACCAAAGGAAGCATCTGGATTGATGGCGTTGATATTAATGCTCCTGGCACAGACGTTATCAAACTGCGTCAGAAGATCGGTATGGTTTGGCAAAAACCCAATCCGTTCTATAAATCCATTTATGATAACATCGCCTTTGGACCGAAATACCATGGGGTGAAAGGAAAAAAAGCACTCGATGAGATTGTAGAGAGCAGCCTTCGTAAAGCAGCGTTGTGGGATGAAGTGAAGGACCGGTTAAAAGATTCAGCATTAGCTTTGTCCGGTGGACAACAGCAGCGCCTTTGTATTGCAAGAGCGTTGTCAGTTAACCCACAAATTCTACTCTTGGACGAACCAGCATCCGCACTAGATCCGGTTTCCACTGGTAAAGTAGAGGAGCTCATCAAGGAGTTAAAAGAAGAGCTACGCATAGTAATCGTGACACACAACATGCAGCAAGCTGCACGGATTTCTGATTATACGGCTTACTTCTATCTGGGATCCCTTATAGAATACGATAAGACGGATAAGGTCTTTACTAATCCAGAGAATCAAATGACACAAGAATATATCATGGGTCGTTTCGGCTGAAGCCTTTCAACATCGTTCCTTAGGGAACGGTGTTTTTTGTTTCAATTATTTGCAAATCGCAGATAGATACTGTATCATTAATGATAATGATTATCATTATTACTATAGGGAGTGGATCTCATGACACAAACTCAACCGACTCAAAAGAATAGCGTAGCTGAAGTAATAAGAGAAAGACGCTCTATTAAGCTTTTTAAAAAAGATCCACTGCCACAAGGTCTCTTAGAGGAATTGTTAAATGTAGCTGTATGGGCGCCGAACCATGGGGTGCGTGAGCCGTGGAGATTTATTGCTTTTCAAGGTGATGGTACAAAGTTCTTGGCTGAAGCGGCATTTGCTTTCGTGAAACGTGCTTTTTCTGATCCTGAAGTGGCTGCTAAGCGAAAAGAATATATCTCAAATATTCCTTTAACGTTAATTGTGGTGATGCCTGAGGATCCTCGGCAGAGAGAGTGGGATGAGGATTTTGCAGCAGCGTCAGCACTTGTGCAGAACTTCCAGCTAGCAGCTTGGGAGCAAGGTGTGGGAACGATTTGGAAGACAGATCCTTATATCAATAATCCTGAATTCCGTAACAAAATTGGTGTGAAGCCAGGAGAGAAGATCATAGCTATGATCCATGCCGGATACCCGGAGACTGTGCCAGACAGCCGTCCACGCACGGATGCTTCTGAACTGCTGAAGATCATTGATAGCTATCCAGAGAACGATGTAGTGGAATAAGCAGAAGGTTTTACGGTATTTGAATAATGAATATTAAAAGAATATATATCCGAAGCATCCGAAGGGGTGCTTTTTTGTTGTAAGTTTAAGCTCATAATGTCGTATGGTTGATAGGAATATCGCGATAAATGTTTATAGCAATATATAATGTACATAATGAATGATATTGATTACAATTTGGTTAAGTGGATGAATTTAATTAAGGAGGGAAAAGCGTGGGGGAGAACAAGAACATCAAGATGAAACTGGCTCGTATACAAAAAGATCTTTCCCAAGAACAGCTAGCGGAAGTTGTAGGG
Organism: Paenibacillus sp. NPDC101420; assembly: GCF_050277435.1. Lineage (NCBI taxonomy): Bacteria > Bacillati > Bacillota > Bacilli > Caryophanales > Paenibacillaceae > Paenibacillus > Paenibacillus sp. NPDC101420. The sequence continues at coordinate 31,172 of NZ_JBNNSE010000012.1, read as the reverse complement.
GTTACAAGACAGACGATTGGTCTGATTGAAGCCGGGAACTATAACCCAACGCTTAAGTTGTGCATAGCTATCTGCAAGGCATTGGATCGATCTTTAAACGATATTTTTTGGGAGGAATAAGGGTGAGCAGGACAAGGATTAAGGATGAGCGGATTATCAGCGAAATTCAGAAGTATAGTACGCATGGTTTTATGATTGTGTTCGTGGGCTTTATGGTTAGTCTTTTGGTAAAAGTGTTTATTCTGCAATGGGACATTAAGTATTGGTTAGATACGTTTGTGATTGTGATGGCAGGGTGTTTGTATATAACTGTTCGTTCCGTCAAAAATGGAATATATCTGCTGCCGAGTAAAGAAGGCGAAGGCGATGTAAGACGGTATAAGAAAATCAATTTAATTGGGGGAGCTGTCAGTACGTTAATATGGGCCGCTTTAATGTTCCTATCTGATTTTAGAGAAGCCGGGGAGTTGGATATTGCTAAAAGTATCATGAGCACCCTTGTGGGTTCCGTTATATTTTTCGTTGGGATAACATGGATTCAGTGGTTCATTATTAAAAGATCTAATAAAAATGCGGACAAAAGTCTAGATGGATAAGAAAACTAATAATTCACTCTTGTAAAACTAATATGATTAGTTTATATTTAAGCTAATACCATTAGTTTTATGGAGGGGTAATGATGAGAGTAACGCGTGAAGGTCATTTATTACAGCTAACTTGGATGCCAAGAGTGTTTCCTGTGAATTGTTACATCATTGAGGAAGAGAATGAGTTGACTTTGATAGATGCGGCATTGCCGTTCAGTGTAAAAGGAATTATAGATACCGCAGCGAAGCTTGATAAAAAGATCACTCGTATTATATTGACGCATGCTCATGACGATCATATAGGTGCACTGGATGAGCTAAAGAGACAGCTTCCAGAGGCTCAGGTGTACATTTCAGAAAGGGATGCAGCATTGCTTAGTGGAGATCGTTCCCTTCGTGAGGGAGAACCTCAGACCCCTATAAAGGGAGGCGTGCCCAAGAAGGTAGCAACGAGACCAGATGTATTGCTCTATGATGGGGATACCATTGGTTCATTAACAGCAATTTTAACTCCTGGTCATACTCCTGGATCTATGTCTTTCATGGATACACGAAGCGGCGCTGTTATCGTTGGAGATGCTTTTCAAACCTTCCGGGGAACCGCAGTTTCTGGAACCGTAATTCCTTGGTTTCCGTTTCCGGCTATGGCAACCTGGAGTAAAGATCAAGCATTAAAAAGTGCGATTAAGCTTCTAGAGGCTTCCCCGACTATACTGGCTACTGGACATGGAGACTTACTTAGAAACCCAGTGCAAACGATGGAGAAAGCTATACACAAAGCACAAATGATTCAAGATAGGAGTAATTAAAATGTCACCTAGAGCAGGATTAGATCGTCGTACGCTAGTTATTGCAGCAGCAGAAATCGCCGATCATGAAGGGATAGAGGCCGTAACCTTAGCCGCATTGGCTAACAAATTAGGTGTTCGTTCTCCGTCTTTATACAATCACATTAACGGGCTACAGGAATTGCGCACACAACTTGCAATTTATGGACTAGGGGAGCTTTCCAATGCAATGAACAACGCAGCTAAAGGCTTTAGTGGAGACGCTGCTGTACAGGCGATGGGGCGAGCGTATGTGGACTTTGCTAGAAGCCGACCTGGATTATACGAGACAACGTTGAGAGCCCCTGAACAGGCAAATACGGAGCTGGAAACGGCAAGTGATCATATTTTGAAGCTTATCATTCATGTGATGAAGGATTATCAATTGGGTGAGGAAGGAGAAATTCATGCAGTACGCGGGTTACGAAGCATTCTGCATGGCTTTGCCTCTTTGGAACAAAAGGGCGGTTTTGGAATGGCGCTTGATACGAATGTAAGCCTATCTCGGCTCATCAGTACTTATATTGCTGGGATCGGAAATATGAAGTCTAAATAATGGAGTACATAGGAGATGATGTTGTGATGTATAAGGGATATGAAGAGGAAAGTGTTATCACCTTTGAGGAAACTGCAGAAATCATTACCAAGATTGGGATTTTGCCGCTTGCCACTCTGATTCCTGAGCACCCATCTTTAAATGGATTAACGAAAGCGGAGAATTGGCATACGGGTTCAGAGCTAGATCCATGGTCATGGCGTGTAAGGTTTCCTTCTGAAGGCCTGGCTGGATACGGTAAATTTGTTAAGAAGAAAGCTATCTTGGTCTCGAGGGAGTGGTTTCCAGCATTTGTGTCAGCTGTAGGAAGTACTAAATCAATAGAACAACGTTATAATGACGGATTGGCCAGCAGAGAAGCAATGACTTTACTGCAAATTATCCGTGAACATCAAGGGATTGATACGCGTATACTTCGTGTTGAAGCTGATATGAAGGCTAAAGAAAAGAAGACGGCTTATGATAATGCGGTTACGGAGCTTCAGGCATCGCTGGACATCGTTATTTCAGGTGTAAAAGAACGCCAAAATGCAGAAGGTGAGAAAAATGGCTGGAGCAGTACCTCGTTTGAGACTGTAAGCCACTGGATGGAAGATAACGGTCTTTCCTCATTTGAAGGCGATAGAGAAGAGGCGATAGCTTGGCTACATTCCAAAATGAATGGCATATGGTCGCCTTCAGCAATAGCCTGGACGAACAAAGCATTTTCATGGAAATAAAAACGGTTAACCACTACTCCCATGAGAGTGATTAACCGTAAGCGTTTTCTAATAAAATCATATCCATCACATTATTGTTCCAACATAGGTGCCAAGTAAGCAATCAGGAAATACAAGAATCCGAAAAACAGCATAACATAGGCGGTATATTTGATTGCATTAGATGCAACAATTCTTGAATCCACCGGTGCTTGAATTTCGAGCTGTTCTTCTTCAACGCTGTCAATTTCATTGGATATTGGGTCTCTCAACATGATAATCCCCTCCTTGGAAATTAGATCCTTAACTGTATTGTGACATATTTGTGAACGGAAATCAACAATAGTGTGAACAAATATTGAACTTTTATTCAAATTTGGGCTATTTATTTTCTGGATATCTAGTATGAAATAAAAAACAACCTGCTTTTGTCCTCGGAAGAGGAACCAAGCAGGTTGTTTGACATTTTATTTATTCAATAATTTAAGCGAACAATTTAAGCCCAATCTCCATCACGGAAGATAGGTACGATTGTTCCATCATCCTTAATACCATTAATGCTCATTTCAGGTGAACCCATCATAAAATCAACATGTGTATGGCTTTGGTTCATTCCTTTTTCCTGCAATTGTTCTTTGGTCATTGTCGTACCCTCTTGAAGGGTAAAGGCATATGCTGCACCTAACGCCAAATGGCAGGAGGCATTCTCATCAAACAATGTGGTGTAATATAGAATTCCGCTCTCGGAGATCGGGGAGTGGAAAGGCACCAAAGCGACTTCTCCAAGATAAGCAGAGCCTTCATCTAACGCGATAAGGGAAGCAAGCGTTTCTGAACCTTTTTCAGCGGTGAAATCCGTTACTTTGCCGTTCTCAAAGGTGAGGGTGAAATTATCAATAAGATTACCCCCATAGCTAAGCGGCTTAGTGCTGCTTACCTTACCATTCACACCAGACTTCAGTGGGGCAGTAAATACTTCTTCAGTAGGGATATTGGCTAGGAAAGGAACTCCTTTGCCATTGACAGCTCCTGCTTGACACCAAATATGCCCTTCTGGTAGCTCAATCGTCAAATCGGTTCCATGTCCTGTATAGTGCAGCTTACGGAACTTATTATCATTCAAAGCAGTACAACGTGCTTTCAGGCCATCTAAATGTTGACTCCATGCTTGAATAGGGTCAGCTTGATCCGCACGTGTAGCTTTAAAGATAGCATCCCATAGCAAATCAATCTGCTGATCAGGTGATGCTTCAGAGAATACCTTTGCCGCCCATGATGATGATGGGAAGGCTACAATACTCCAGCTTACGTGATTCCCCATTAACAACTCACGATATGGAGCTAATGTCTGTCCAGAGATCCGCTGATTATCTGCAATTCTTCCTGATTCAACACCGTTCAACAGATCTGGATTCGTTGAAGTTATCGATAGAAATGCTGCACCTTTTTTAGCCAGATCTTCTAATTCATCTGCTTGCCATTGTGGCGGTTCCAAGAAGGAATCGGATGGAGCGAGGTCATAACGTGTACGTGTAACAACCTCGTCGCTATAATTAACCTTGACGAGCTTCGCACCCGCTTCATAGGCTTTGCGTACGACAAGACGCACTAGTTCTGCCGAAACGATGTCGGCATTTACAACAAGGGTCTGCCCAGGTTGGATATTAACCCCAATCTTCACTGCCAGCAACGCATAGTTCTCCAGTTTTTGCTTGAAATCTAACATAGTTTCAACTCCTCCCAATATCTCTAGTCTTTTATTTCATATTTGCAATAATTAGAACGCCCAGTTTCCATTCAGGAATACAGGTTCTTCGGTTCCATCAGCAGATATACCATAAATGTTCATTTCCGCTGAACCGATCATGAAATCCACATGGGTAACGCTATTATTCAATCCATGTGCAATCAGTTCATCAGGAGTCATATCCTTACCACCTTCTAAGCAGAAAGCATAAGCCATACCTATAGCTAGGTGGTTGGATGCATTCTCATCAAACAAGGTATTGTAATAAAGAATATTGGACTCAGAGATAGGGGACTTATGAGGAACTAACGCAACTTCACCGAGGTATTTAGCGCCTTCATCCATACTAATGAGGTGTTCTAGTGCTTCTTGTCCTTGCTCTGCACTAACACTAACAATTCGTCCATTCTCAAAAGTAATAGAGAATCCATCGATAATGTTGCCGCCATGGCTAAGAGGTTTTGTGCTTCGTACGGTGCCATTCACGCCAGTCTTTAGAGGGGCGGTAAATACTTCTTCAGTAGGCATATTGGCTACAAAAGAATGACCCTTAGCATTAATACTGTCTCCTTGTGCCCAAATATGGCCTTCTGGAAGTTCAATGCTTAGGTCCGTACCAGGTGCTATGTAATGCAGCTTCTTATATTTTTTTGCGTTGAGTACATTTGCTTTTTGATCTAAGGTGTCGAGATGTTCTTGCCATGCAGCTACCGGATCTTCACGATCAAGACGTACGGTGTGGAAAATAGCTTCCCATAGCTTACTTACACGTTCTTCAGCTGGAACATCCGGGAATACTTTATCCGCCCAAGCCTGACAAGGTACGGCAACAATACTCCAGCTAACTTTGTCGGACATTTGCATTTCACGATATTTGGTGAGTGCGGCTCCCCGTACTTTTTGATAATTTGAAATGCGTACAGGATCAATACCTTTAAGTGCATCAGGATCTTCCGCGATCACGTTAAGAATAGCTGCACCCTTCTCGGCGAGTTCGGTCATTTCACCTGCGTACCAAGTAGGAGGCTCAGTGAACACTTCTGGTGCAGCATGTTCAAACTGCTGGCGTGTAATGCTTGCATCACTCCAGTTCACCTTCACCAAGCTTGCTCCAATCGCATATGCCTTGGCGGTAATCATACGAACGAAATCAGCTGCAAGAATCGGTGCATTCACCACCAGAATTTGCCCTGGTTGAACGTTAACCCCAATTTGCACAGCTAAATCTGCATATTTACTAAGCTTTGCCTCGAAATCAGTCATCGATATTTCCTCCAATTACTAATAGTTTGGTACTTTACAAGTATTGTACTAAATTATTAACCGCCGGATGAAAAAAGTCAATTACATGGAATTTACAGTGTAAATTGAGGAATTACATTCATTTCAATGCTATACTGAAAGGGGAAATGATTTGATGAATGGAAGGAAGATTAACGGATGAATTTAGAGATCGTAAGTGCTGAAATGAGCCGTAAAGAGGATAAAAGCTATGTAGGGAGGACGATATTTACTCTCGAAAACCATAAGGCTCCATATGAGATCACTTTTTTCAGTACAAGAGGAACGGAATGGGATTACAGCCTAAGCTTTGCTGGTGAGCCTGGAAGTGAAGAGCAGTTCTTAGAAACTGACGCGCTACTTGAAAATGATGACGATGTATACAATCAATTGCTTGATGCCGCACTAGATAAACAAGAGATCGTTGAAGAGTAAAATAGATAAGTGTTGATTGATTACCAGCGGCAATATTCATTGCCGCTGGTTACATCTCGCCTTATCCGATTGTAATCTTACCTTCAGGATATCTGTAAAGTTCCTTACTACCCTTAGGTTTGAGTGCATAAGCTAAAGTAAGCGGACCTGTCCGACCCAGAAACATTAGAAAAATAATGAGCACTTTACCCGCCGTAGTCAATTCTGGAGTAAGTCCCATGGAGAGACCAGAAGTCCCGAATGCAGATACGGATTCAAAGAGTACAGCAAGAAAGTCAGCCTTTTCTGTCACGGATAACAACATCGTAGCGATGACCACTAACATTAGAGACATTAATGTCATCGTCACGGCTCTATAGACATTTTCTTTGGCGATCCGATGACGAAACATTACAATATCCTCTTTACCCCTTAGTCTTGCAGAAACCGCAGCCACTAGAACAGCGAACGTAGTAATCTTAATTCCCCCACCAGTAGATCCAGGCGCAGCCCCTATGAACATTAGCAGAATCATTAGAAATTGTGTAGATTCCCGCATCAGTGGAATTTCAATCGTAGTGACGCCACCTGAACGTGGTGTTATCGCTTGTAAAAATGTAGCCATCATCTTTCCACCTGCACTCAAGGGCTTCAGCGTAGAATTAAATTCTAGTAAGAAAAATAGAGCAGCCCCAATGACAATCAATATCATCGAGGTCGAAAGAACAACCTTAGAATGTAGAGTAAGCTTTTTACGTTTTGGAAAGTCAAAAACATCAGATAGAACGATAAAACCGACCCCTCCAAGAAAGATGAGGATCATTGAGGTGAAATTCACTATAGGATCATTTACAAAACGTGTAAGTCCACTAAAGGGCCCATGAATGTCACCGAATAAATCAAAGCCTGCATTATTAAAAATAGATATGCTGTGAAAAATTCCATAATATACAGCTTTCCCGAAAGGCATATCCATCATAAACCTACCGGCAAACACGATGGCACCTGTGAGCTGAATAACAAGGGAATAGATCAGAACTCTGCGGATCAACTGGACAATACCTTGCATGGAATTCTGGTTCATAGATTCTTGCATAAGAATTCGCTCTTTAAAGGATATTCGTTTATTAAGGACCAAAGTAATCAAGGTGGCCATCGTAATAAAACCCAATCCCCCAAATTGAAATAATACGAGTAGAACAACTTGTCCAAAAGTAGTCAACTGTGTGCCCGTATCAATGACTGCCAGACCTGTAACACAGGTTGCCGATGTAGCCATGAATAATGCATCAATAAAAGAAATATGCCCTTCTACTGAGGCGACCGGCAAACTAAGTAAAAAAGTTCCGGCAGTGATAAGTATTACAAATCCTAGTGATAAGACTTTTGGTGGAGTTAATTTCAATCCACCGAAGTTCAGATTAGCCAATTCAATTCTCCTGTCATACGTGAAATTAGAGTAGTGCACACAAAATTATAACATAACTTGCCAGACCTTCCCTAAGTGGAGGGAGGTAATTGACATATTTTATCGAATTATTCTAGAATAACACCCTATTCTGCAACTTTAAAGAGGAGGCTTTCTTTATGGTGGTAAGTCCGATTCTGAATCAGATTGGTGCAGTTTTTATTCCGGTAAAGGATATTGAGAAATCCAAAGAATGGTATTGCCAATTGCTTGGTTTGCCTTTGGATGGTGAAGTATTATTCGGGCATCTATACGTGATCCCCATGCAAGGACCAGAAATCGTATTAGACAGCAAAATTTACACTTCTGAGTCCGTTCTTAATATCCCCTCTTTTCATCTAAATACCGAGGATATTGATGCTGCTTACGATTATGTGAAAGCAAATGGCGGAGAGATTCTTACGGATATCGAGCATGATCATTGGTTTAATTTTAAAGATCCGAATGGTAATGTTATCATGGTCTGCCGTTGTTAAGAACGTTTAAGAAAGGAATAAACAAATGATAAGAGAGGCTGTTTCTGAAGACGCATTGTATATTGAAAATTTATATCGAATGTTATTGCCTGAGCAGACAGCTATACAAGTGTCACCGGACCGACTGAAGCGGATAGCTGACAATACGGATAGTTTTCTTTATGTGTACGAAGAAGAAGGGACTATTGTTGGTACGCTTCATCTTCATTTATGTATGGATGCTTTATGTGATGATCGACCCTTTGCTGTCATTGAAAGAGTCATCATATCACAAGAGGTGAGAGGGAAAGGTTACGGAGCGAGACTAATGAGATACGCTGAGCACGTAGCCACTTCTAAGGGCGCCCTTAAGATCATGCTATCGAGTGCGGTCAGAAGAGAGGATGCACATCAATTTTACGAGCATCTTGGCTACAATAGCAGCTCCAGTAAGCTGTTCAAAAAGTACTTATAGCTATTTATGATTGGAAGTGATGATATGATGGTTACACTGAAAGTGCTGATACCAGAGGATGCAGAAGAATTACTTCGTCTACAGCATCAGTTGGATCAGGAATCCAAATTCATGTTATTAGAGCCGGATGAACGACAATCCAGTCTAAACCAGGTCAAAGAGATGATCGAAACCTTCGCTTCAGCAGATACTTCAATCCTTATTGGGGCAGAGGTTGATAACCATTTGATAGGATTTATATCGGTTAGAGGTGGAAGTGTTAGACGCAATCGCCATAGTGCGTACATAGTCATTGGCATTCTAAGACAGTATCAAGGTCAGGGGATCGGTACGGGGCTATTCAAAGAACTGGATGTATGGGCTAAGAATACTGAAATTGTCCGGTTAGAGTTAACAGTTATGACCCATAATGAGCTAGCGATGTCGCTATATATCAAAAATGGGTTTGAGATCGAAGGGACAAAGAGAAAATCACTTGTGATCGATGGTCAATGGGTGGATGAATATTACATGAGTAAGATTTTGATAAAAGAAAAAAGGATAGAGGATCAGATTTAATCTGATAACTCTATCCTTTTTTTTATGATTAAAAGCTTATGAATTCTCAAGCTCTGACGATTCAGTGTCACCAGTGGTCTCAATGATGACCTCAACCTTGCGTACACGGTATCTGTTCATTTCACGGATGATTAAGGTTACGTTGTCATGTACAATGCTTTTGCCAACGGCCGGATCTGGGATATGACTATATAACCAGCCTCCAATCGTTGTCACTTCCTCATGTTCGAAATCAAGACCGGTAAGCTCCTTGACCTCAATTAAAGATACCTTACCATCGAACAGATAATTTGTATCGCTTAGTTTCTCAACTTCTCTGCGCTCATCACCGTCAAACTCATCTCGAATTTCACCAACGATTTCTTCCAAAATATCTTCAATCGTGATGAGTCCAGACGTTCCGCCATATTCATCAAGCAGCAGGGCGATATGCACCCGCTCCAACTGCATACGTGTTAAAAGGTTCTTAACAGGTGTTACCTCAGAGACGGTTAGGACTGGCTGAATCAAGCCTTTGAAATCAAAATCAGGGTTATTGTCATATTGCAAATAAAGCTGTTTCGTATTAATCATTCCGATGATGTTATCCTTGCTACCTTCTGCAACCGGGAAGCGAGTATATTGTTCCTTACGAATAATCTCGAAATTTTCTTTCAATGAATGATTGGTGAAAAGACATACCATATCCGTTCGTGGAACCATGATTTCTTTGGCCAACATCTCGTCAAAAGTAAAGATACGGTTGACATAGCCATATTCAGCTTTATTGATTTTTCCACTTTCATAGCTTTCGGATAAGATCAAACGAATCTCATCTTCACTATGAGCGTCTCCATGCTCACTGGCAGGCTTCATCCCAAAAAGGCGAACAAGCAGATTTGCGGAACCATTCATAAACCAAATGAGTGGGTACAAAATTCTGTAGAACCAAATAATCAGCGGTGAAGTAATTTGACCGATTTTTTCCGGAATGTTTATAGCTACTGTCTTCGGAGCAAGTTCCCCGACAACGACGTGTAGGAATGTTGCAATGACGAATGCGAATAAGAACGCAAGAGGGTGACTCACACTTGGACTAATATTAGCCCAGTCGAATACCGGAAGGAGCAACTGCTCAAACGCTGGCTCTGCCAGTGCACCAATACCCAGTGCAGTGATTGTAATCCCAAGCTGACACGCGGATAAGTATCCGTCAAGATTAGCAGACACTCGTTGTACAGCTAACGCGTTCTTCTTTCCCTCGATCACCATTTGACTGATCTGACTACCTCTAAGTCTCACCAATGCAAATTCCGTTGCTACAAAAAAAGCGGTTAAAATAATCAAAATAGCCACCAACGTCAAACTAAGTCCTATACCCATATAATCTTTACCATCCCTTTCGTTCCTAAAATAGGTTATACTCATATTATGAGTTCTTATGAACTATTCTACGAACTTTTCAGAGAAATATCAAATGGTGGAGGGAAACAGATATGGAATCATTTGCATTGACTCGTGTGGAGATGTCCAGTCTTCTGCTCTCATTGACCGGATTATCAGACCGGAAACCGCTGAATATCCTCCAAGAGGCATGGACTAAATTTCATCTTGATGAAGTACAAAAGGGGACTTCGTTACCCGCTTTTTTATCTACAGATGTTCCACCCATTTTTCAAAAGATCATTAAGGGGCATGATGTAAAAGGCTTTTCACTCGGTGAAATTGCTTCATTAGGCCATCTAATAGAGTATTCCACTTTGACTGTGACTACTATGCAAAATTGGGTGAAGCGTGATTTTAAGGAGTATCTCGGTTCTCCAAGAGAAGGAAAGAAGTATTCAGTTAATCAGGCAGCACTTCTGTTTATGATCGATGATCTCAAATCGGCCCTAAATTTCGAAAGTATTCGTCAGCTATTCCGATTAATGTTCTTAAAGCCAGATCGAGACGATGATGATCTTATAGAACCGACAAAGCTGTATTACGCATATGCTGGGCTGTTTGAAGAGATTAAGAGCAATCCAACAATACAAACCCAATGTAAAGTAGATCAACTTATACACAAGGAGTTCTCCTGGAAAGAAGATTCCCTGCTTAGAAGTTCCACAGATCGTGTGATCAATCGGCTGACGCATCTTACGAGATCTCAGAGAGAGTCTGTCCGCAACATACTTCTGATAGCCACGATAGCTGTTCAGACCTGTTATTTTCAATCGCTTGCCAGACAATACTTTAATGCAGCTTTATTTCTTGATTTTTGAACGCTTCAATTTTAATATGTATAAGTGAAACAATCAAAAGTAAGTTTCATAAGATATATGTTGGATATAAGGGGGCTTAGAAGTGAATCAAATGACACTGCTGCGGAATCCGAAGCAAAGGAAATTACTCTTCAGTGCAGGCTTAAGCTGGATGTTCGACGCGATGGACGTCGGGATGATTTCTTTTGTTGTAGCGGCTTTAGCCAAGGATTGGAATCTGGGACCGGAGCAGATAGGTATATTGACAAGTATTAACTCCGTGGGCATGGCTGTGGGTGCTGCGGCAGCAGGGATATTAGCCGATCGTTTTGGACGTAAACCGATACTTTTATGGACACTCCTAATTTTCTCGGCTGCGAGTGGGTTATCGGCTTTTGCAACAGGCTTCGGAATACTCTGTGTACTTAGATTTATCGCTGGCTTTGGACTAGGTGGGGAGCTGCCCGTCGCCTCAACATTAGTGTCTGAAAGTATGCCTGCCCGTGAGAGAGGCCGTGCGGTTGTGCTGCTGGAGAGCTTTTGGGCGGTTGGATGGATCGCTTCTGCTTTAATTGCATTCTTTGTTATTCCTGATTATGGCTGGCGTGTAGCATTCGGTATTGGTGCTGTTCCCGCTCTATACGCTCTATACTTAAGACGTGCTATAGACGATTCACCGAAGTTTGCTGAGATCAAGAAGGCGCCTGTGTCCTTGAAAAAACGTATCACAACAGTATGGTCACCAGAGTATCGTCGTTCTACGATTATGCTGTGGATTTTATGGTTTACTGTTGTGTTTTCGTATTATGGGATGTTTCTATGGCTGCCTACAGTTATGGTACTTAAAGGCTTCAGCTTGGTTAAAAGCTTCGAATACGTGCTTATCATGACGCTAGCTCAGCTGCCGGGTTACTTTACTGCCGCTTACTTCATCGAGAAGTTCGGACGTAAGTTTGTCCTGGTCATCTATATGCTGTTCACTGCCGTTAGTGCGGCATGGTTCGGAAATGCAACTACAGAAGGAATGCTGATGGCTGCTGGAATCTGCTTATCATTCTTTAATCTCGGAGCATGGGGTGGCATGTACGCTTATACACCAGAGTTGTACCCAACAACTATTCGTTCAACAGGCGCTGGTTTAGCGACTTCCTTTGGACGGATTGGTGGCATCATCGCTCCTTTGTTAGTAGGGGTGCTGGTAGGTAAATCTATAGCGATTGGCTCGATCTTCATGTTATTTTTTGTAACGATTATTATCGGTGCGTTAGCGGTGCTCATCCTAGGAAAAGAGACAAAGGGAACGGAGCTCCTGTAGAGGATAATTCTTCATTACATACTTGATGTTAATCTACCAACAATGCTAAAATTTAATAAGAACAAAACGGTTCCTTCACAGTTGTGAATAGGGCCGTTTTTTTTAACATTAGAAACTACTATATATTTAGGGCCCCCGCAAAGAAGGCGTTATGCTTGCATTAGTCCTTCTTTTATAAGAACGGAGCGATCGAACATGAGTAAGGATAGGAATCAGCCTCATTTCACGGAATTAGTCTGGGAAAGTACGGAACAAAATGTTCCTATTCCCCCGCGAAATTCATCAGAACCAGCGCTGCCAAAGTTATCTACTGCAAATGTAGGGAAGCCTAAAGCGTCGTCTGAACCTTCTTTACAGCTTCAGCTTTGGGATCTGGAGACCGACACGCCGGAGCCTGTGACAACCACCGAAGGTCAGTTTGTAGCTAGAGCGAAGGAGTTGGAACATAGAACCGAGGATTCGGCGCTATTTATTCCTTTTAAGAGTTACTGGCCAACGTATGGTCATATGACGGGCACGCAAAGTAGATGGTATTTTTATTGGCGCAATGAAGTTAGACAGGGTAGATATCCGAAAACGGATCTTTCATATATTTTTCTGCACGTGTATGAGCTTATTAATGGTGTAGGCTGGCAAGATCCTTATGATGGCTATAAACAGCTCAGTCAAATCTGGGAAGCTTATCGTGAAAATTATAAACGTCTGGATCAATATTTGGGTGGTTGGATCGCGGACTTCTCGTTTGTTCATCATTTGGATGTGCCTCTATCTTTAATCGTTGCTCGTTCACGCGGTCTTGCCGGAGATCTGGCAGAGCTAGAGTTAGAGAGATGTCTTACTGTAGCTCCTGAGCAGTTAACCTTTACGGTATTAACAGCAATGTCGGACTACGATATTAGTAAATCGAAGTTTTATATGGGGGAAGGTAAAGAATCCCTCGAACGATATATTCCACAGGTAGTGGCATTAATCAACGCTTATGTCAGTAGGAAACATGGCTCGAATTTGGTTGAAATGTTCCCACCAGGCCCCTCAGTAATGCGGGAGCGTTATTTATTTCGTAGCGCCGTATATGATATTTCGCTATATGGTTATTCAGTACTTATACCGGTTGTGCGTATCAGTAAATCTCCACCGCTTCGCAGTTTAATTACAAGGCTATTCCGTTTGACTGAGAATAAATTACGGGAACTGGTGGGGTATCGAGGACGGCTCAAAGGGGTTAATGTGGATGCAGATATGGATGACCTTATCACTCGTTTTCTGAAGCGGGAATTTGAGAAAGAGAAACAGGAAGATAAGGGGCCGGCAGTAGTTATTGATCGTGAGAAGCTTGAAAGGCTGCAGAGTGATTCCGAGATTGTACGAACCATGCTTACGGTTGAGGAAATGAATGAGCTGGAAGAACTTGAGGATAGCGGTTTTGAGATTACTAATGAGGAATCCGAGCTTGAAGAAGTAGTAGAAAAAGAAGAATTTGAAGATATTGAAGATGAAATCATTGTACCGCTTCAGTCTCTTGAGCCTGAATTAACTATAGAAGAAATTCAATCTGCTAACGTAGATACGGAGTGGGAGCAGTTCTCTAATGCTTTAAGTCCACTCCAACACAAAGCTCTGATTGCGCTTATGAACGAGGATGGAACACAAACCATACAGAAGCTAGCGGCTGCAAATGGCACGATGTCAGAACTCTTGATTGATGAGATCAATGATATCGCAATGAACATTCTAGGTGATTTGATCATAGATGATGAAGAAATTGCAGAAGAATATAAAATTCATCTGCTTAATATTTAATGGGGTGAACTTTGGATGAATGGTTTAAAAATACCCAAACGTATGACGACAGCGCTAGTCAATTCACTGACAGCCGGTGTGGTTCCGCGTATCGGACTAGAGCATATAGCCGTTGGCCGCCGGCCAGAGATTGAAGCGATATTGAGAGATATGGATAATATTGCGGAGGGTGGAGCTGCTTTTAAGCTGATTACCGGCAAATTCGGTAGCGGCAAAAGCTTTCTTTTGCAGATGATCCGTAATTATGCGATGGATCGGGATTTTGTAGTAGCCGATGCGGATCTATCCCCTGAACGAAGATTAGTGGGAACGAAAGGACAAGGTCTTGCTACATATCGAGAGCTGATGAGTCATTTGTCTACCCGGACGCGTCCAGATGGAGGCGCTCTGGAGATTATTTTGCAAAAATGGATTATTACGCTTCAGCAGTCTGTGATGCAGGAGAATGAATACGGCCCTGATCACCCCCAACTTGGAGAAGAGGTAGAGAAACGAATCTATGCTGTAGCCTCCGAAATGCGCGGTTTGGTGCATGGATTTGATTTTGCCAAGGTGCTGGCTTCTTATTGGAATGCCCATAAGCTGGCTGACGATGAATTGAAGCAGGATTCCCTTCGCTGGCTAAGAGGTGAATTCGCTACTCGAACGGAAGCACGAAAAGCACTTGGTGTTGGCGTGATTATTGATGATGATAATTGGTATGATTATATGAAGCTGTGGGCGGAATTCACATCTGCTATCGGTTATAAGGGACTGCTGCTGTTCATAGACGAAGGCGTCAATCTCTACAAAATCACGAACAGTATCTCGCGTCAGAGTAACTATGAAAAGCTGCTTACGATGTTCAACGATACGATGCAGGGCAAGGCAGAAAGCCTAGGAATTTTTATAGGGGGGACTCCGCAATTTGTGGAGGATGGACGGCGTGGATTATTTAGTTATGAAGCGTTGCGTTCAAGATTAGTTGCAGGAAGATACGGCGCAGCAGGTCTGAACAATTATACTGGGCCTATTATTGCACTGGACATGCTCTCACACGAAGAAATTCTGATCCTTTTGCAAAAGCTTAGAGATATCCATGCCCTTCATTATGGTTACGAAGCACGGTTAACACAGGAACAATTGGTTCATTTTATGGAAGAAGCTGTGGGCAGATTAGGGGCAGACGAGCTCCTGACTCCGCGTGAAGTGGTGCGTGATTTCATGGATCTACTTCACACCTTACACCAGCATCCGGAGATCTCTTTCGAGAAGCTAGTGGGCGAACGAACCTCTAAACCTGCTGATACTGAACAAAATGAGTTAGATGGGTTCCTCGCGGAGTTTGAATTATGAGTGATAATCCGTTTTATAGGCTGGCTCCCTTTATTAAAGAGTTTATCTATAAGAACCGTTGGGAGACTTTGCGTGAGGCACAGGTGGATGCCTGTCGTGTGCTGTTTAATACACCGCATCACTTACTGATTGCTTCGGGTACAGCTTCAGGTAAGACAGAGGCGGCTTTTTTCCCAGCGCTTACTGAGCTGTATGAACGTCCTTCCGGTTCGGTTGGTATTCTGTATATCGCTCCTCTGAAAGCATTGATTAACGATCAATTTACACGGCTGAACGATTTGCTCCGTGAAGGCAATATTCCGGTATGGCACTGGCATGGGGATGTTCCGCAAGCCGATAAGACGAGACTGGTGCAGAATCCTTCCGGCGTGCTACAGATTACCCCTGAATCCCTTGAGGGATTACTGATGAACCGCCCGAATGCTATTCCGGCGCTGTTCCATGATCTCCGTTATATTGTCATTGACGAAGTGCATGCCTTTATGGGTGCTGATCGGGGGATTCAGGTTCTGAGTCAGCTGGCGAGAATCTCACGAATGGCGGGATGTCATCCGCGTAGAATCGGTCTATCGGCTACGCTTAGCGACTATGCTTCGGTAACGGAGTGGCTGACGGCAGGGACGCGGGAGAGCGTAGAGGTGTCCGCTCCACAGGGCGGGCGTAAGCTCCGTTTAAGTGTGGAGCATTTCTCTTTCCCGGATGCACGGGATGAAGTGCAGGCGGAGCATTTAGAACGCGCGAAGCAGTCTTACTACGATTTCATTTACGATCATACGCATCTTAAGAAAGCGTTGATCTTCACGAATAGCCGCTCGGATGCGGAGACGGCAACCCTTGAGCTGCGGAGAACGGCCGCGAAGCGTGGGGAACGGGATGTTTTTCACGTTCACCATGGCAGCATCTCCGCGATGCTCCGCGAAGAGACGGAAGCCGCGCTGCGGCAAGGCTCCGGACCTGCAGTTGCGGCAGCGACATTGACGCTGGAGCTGGGCATTGATCTAGGAGAGCTGGAGCGGGTGCTCCAGGTCGGCGCTCCTTATAGCTGCGCAAGCTTTGTGCAGCGACTCGGCCGCTCGGGCAGGCGCGGTGACGCCGCATCCGAGATGATCTTTGTCACGCCCGAGGAAGAGGATGAGGAAGCGCAGCTTCCGGCACGGATGCCTTGGACGCTGCTTCGAGCGATAGCGGTTATTGAGCTATATGTGCGCGAGAAGTGGGTTGAACCACTGGTGGTGCGCCAGCTGCCAGTCGGGCTGTTATACCATCAGACGATGAGCATATTGAAGAGTATGGGGGAGGCGGAGCCGGAGGATTTAAAGGAAGCAGTATTAAGTTTACCTTCCTTCAATAGCATTGATCCTGCGGACTACGATACCTTCATGACTTATATGCTGGGTATGGGACAAATCGAGAAGATGGATGAAGGCAGCTTGATTATCGGGATGGCAGGGGAGAAAATCGTGAACAACTTCCGCTTCTACGCTGTCTTTAAAGACGATGAAGAGCATGTTGTCTATAATGGAACAGAGGAAATTGGATCGATCACAACAGTACCACCACCGGGTTACTGTTTTACTCTGGCAGGGAAGCTCTGGAAGGTAGAAGAGGTCGATAATCGCCATAAAGCTGTTTATGTAAAAACCTCACGCGGTAAAGTGGATACGTTGTGGCTTGGAGCGGGTGGAGATGTACATACACGCATTATGACCAAGATACGTGAAGTCTTAGGCGCAACTGCACTGTATCCCTATCTAGCTCCAAGTGCCGCTGCGCGGCTTGAGAGAGCCCGCCGTTTAGCGAAGGAGAGTGGAATGCTTGAACGCTCCGTTATGCCAGCAGGTGGAGATTCAATGTTCATTCTGCCTTGGGCGGGTAGTCGGCAATTCCGCACACTGGAGCGCCTTCTTAAAAACAATTTGAAGAGCTCACAGGGACTTCGTTCTATCGTGCCGATGGAACCTTATTATATGGTGGTTGCAGGCAAATCAGATGCAGAAACGCTGGAGGCGGAGATCATCGCTGAGAGTATGGCTGCCACAGATCCGTTATCCTTATTATCTCCAGATGAAGCTCCTTATCTCGGGAAATACGACGAATTCATCCCGCATGAGCTGCTACGCAAAGCTTTTTCTTTGGATGGATTAGATGTTCCGGGGCTACTTGAAGTGCTAAAACAATGGCGGCAACCACAGTAACTATCTTAAATATTTTTTATCGAGACGCCCGCTTATGCGGGCGTCTCTTTATGTTTGGATGCACAACAACATTTATCTCCTTGCACCGATCTATACTTTCCTTCTATTCCAAAAGTTGTATAAAAATAGGGCAGGCGGAGAATAGTATCTAGAAGATTCCTATTAGAGGATGATTACGATGTGGTCTAAAATAGTCTCTTATATTCCGGATTGGACAATTTTCATGCAAGCAGCGATCACGCTGCTCTTTCCCATAGGGATTTATTATCTTTACAAGCATTTGTATTTTTATGTTGGAAGCGGACGTTCCAAGGAATCAGGGGCTAAATCTCAGGATTCGGAACTAAAGAAGGCAGACAACGATGAAGCAAATCAGCAGCCTCCTGTGTGTACAGCGTTTACTCAAGACTATGATGCCAACCTAACAGCGATAAGAATGGCATTGGGGGATAACAGTGATGTGCATTTCCGTGAATTCTCAGTAAAAAGTATTCAGGCACGTGCCGTGTTGGTTTATGTAGAGGGAATGCAGGATGAAGAGCTGATCAATCAACAGGTGCTGCAAAATCTGATGTTTGCTGGTGAAATGCAGGCTTCGGAAGGAATATACACCTATATGAAACAGAATATGCTCCCGCTGCTTCAGCTTAATGAAACCAGAGATTTGGACTATCTGCAGGAGTCTGTCCTGTTTGGCTACACTGCACTGATTGTCGAAGGAATGCGTGAGATGCTGCTGGTTGGCTTTCCACATGGAGCAGTGCGCGCTATTAATGAGCCGACCTCGGAAGCATTACTGCGGGGACCTCGGATTGGCTTTACCGAAGTGCTCAGCGAGAATACCTCTATGCTACGGCGCCAAGGACTCAATAAGAATCTAGAAATGCAAAAAGTTGAAGTGGGCAGCGAAATCAAGAAGAATCTGGTTATCGCTTATATGAAAAACATTGTAAATCCTGATCTGCTACAGGAAGTGAAGGACCGGATCTCCAAAATTGATATGGATTTCATTCTGGAATCTGGCTATGTGGAGCAGTTAATCGAGGATGATTATTTAAGTCCGTTTCAGCAAACACAGAACACGGAAAGACCCGATCGTGTGATTGCCTCCTTATTAGAGGGGAGAATTGCCATTTTACTTGATGGCACACCGTTTGCACTTATTGTTCCAGTGACGTTCAGTATGCTTTTGCAGTCTCCCGAGGATTACTATGAACGCTGGTTACCAGGAACACTATTACGGGTGCTACGGTTTTGCGCATCATTTCTGGCTCTGTTAGCCCCTGCGCTGTATATTTCTTTTATTTCCTTTCATCCGGGGCTAATTCCTACACAGCTGGCGATTTCCATTATCGAAACACGCCAAGGCGTACCCTTTCCTGCTTTAATTGAAGTGTTGATTCTGGAGATTTCCATTGAAATATTACGTGAAGCTGGAATTCGTCTGCCGAAGCCCATAGGTCCGGCAATGGGAATTGTTGGAGGTCTGATCATTGGAGATGCCGCGGTACAGGCTGGTATTGTAAGTCCCTTTCTAGTCATTGTCGTTGCCGTGACAGCGATCTCTTCGTTTTCCATACCGATGTACAGTGCCGGCATCACCCTCCGAATCTTACGATTCGCAGGCATGTTATTTGCGGCAGTCCTGGGCATGTTCGGAACCATCCTGTTCTTTCTGCTGATTTGCAGTCATCTGACTCGGCTTTCAAGCTTCGGGGTTCCTTACATCACCCCTATCTCACCTTTCCGGGTAAGTGACTGGAAGGATTTATTCGTCCGTGCACCGTTATCCATCATGAAGCGAAGACCGGAGATGCTGAAGACCCAAAAGAAAAAGCGCAGGTCCTAGAGAATGTATTCTTAGCAGGAGCAGAGGGGAGACCACAGTGTTCAAACGTACGGATGACAAGATCACAACCTCGCAGGCTACCATAGTACTGACGAATTCAATGCTAGGAGCTGGAATTCTGACCTTGCCCAGAGATATTGTCAAAAGTGTGAAGACTCCAGATGCCTGGGTTTCTGTGGTGCTAGGTGGGATCGCTGTGCTTATAGTGATACTGGTTATGGTGAAACTTAGCCAGCAATTTCCGGGTAAAACTGTCTTTCAGTATTCTAAAAAAATTGTTGGGAATCTTCCAGGTGGTGTACTGAGTTCACTGTTGATTCTGTACTTTATTGTGATTGCGGGATTCGAAATCCGTGTACTGGCGGAAGTAACATTGTTCTTTCTTCTGGAAGGGACACCAATTTGGGCGATTGTGATGCCGTTCATCTGGGTTGGTACTTATTTGGTGTATGGTGGGATTAATTCCATTGCCCGTGTGTTTCAGATTGTGTTTCCGATCAGTATTTTTATCCTGATCATTTGTTTTATCTTAAGCACCAGGATTTTTGATATCCAGCATTTGCGTCCTTTTATGAGTGAAGGTCTGATGCCGGTCATCCATGGCATGAAGTCGAGTATCCTCATCTTTACTGGTTGTGAAGTTGTAATGACAATGACAGCTTTTATGGAGCAACCGCAGGAAGCAGTCAAGGGGATGGTGGTCGGATTCTGCATCCCGCTGGTACTATATCTGGTTACTGTTGTGATGGTTATTGGCGGTCTGTCCATCAATTCTGTAATCACCAGTACCTGGCCAACGATAGATTTGGTACGGAGCTTTGAAATTTCAGGTTTCTTTTTTGAACGATTTGAATTTCCGCTGCTAGTCATCTGGCTGATGCAGATGTTCTGTAATTTTTGCAGCTTTTTCTTTAATGCGGCGCTTGGAATCTCGCAAGTGTTCAATCTGAAGATCCATCCGGTAATTTTCGCCTTAATGCCCGTAATCTTCATCTGCACGATGATCCCTCAACGCATCAATGATGTCTTCAGTCTTGGTGATTCGATTGGCTATATGGGTGTGTTGATTTTTATGTTGTTGCCACTGTTATTGTCGATTGTATTACTCATCAGGAAGAAAGGACTCAAGCAGAATGTTTAGGCAGAGAGTTTTACGCATATTATTAGTACTCATGGTTTTGTTTACGCAGCCTGGCTGTTGGAGTAGTAAAGAGATTGAAGACCTTAGTGTTTATACGGGTTTGGCGCTAGACAAGGGAGAACCTAATACGCTCGAACGGGAATTCGAGGAACGTGGAGGAAGCTATCAAAAGCATAATAAAGTTACGGCAACCGTACAAATTGTGCCTGAAAGAACAATCGGGAACTCCGGCAAAGATGGCGAAACACCGAAAACCCATTTTAACAATATTTCAGAGACAGGAGATTCTCTGCTTGAAGTATTCCGGCAGTTCTCCATTCGCCAGAACCGTCCAATTATAGGCCACCATCTCAAGGTTATAGTCATATCAGAGGATCTAGTGCAAAAGGAGAAGATCAGACGGTTGATGGACTTTGTACTGCGAGATAACGATATCCGTCCCAGCTGTCTCATATTTCTTAGTCAAGGTCGCGCGTCCGATACGCTTATGACGACCTCGGAGGAGATTCCTTCCTTTCGACTGGCAGAGATGGTCCATAACAACTTCAGAACCAGTAAAGTTATGAAGGGCATAACGTTGTCGAATCTAGATGCGCTGATGTACTCCAAGCAAAGCTTTGTGTTGCAGAACGTTGTGGAGGCACACGGTGAGGTCGAATTTTCCGGAGCCGGTATTATCAAGGGAGATACAGGACATTGGATCGGCAATCTTGACCAACATGATGTGGAGAGTATTGCCTGGATCAAGGGAGATATAAAAGGCGGGAGCATCAAAGCATATGATCAGTCGAATGACTCGATTACTTATGAGATTAAATCCGTTAAGAGCAAGATTACACTGAATGAAACCGATGATAAGAAGATATCGTTTCATGTTGCAATTGAGTCCACTGGACGACTAATAGAGGATTGGGATGTGAAAGAGCATTCCTCGAATGTTGGTTACTTCAAAGAACTAGAGAAGATATTCGAAGAGAAATTAACCCAACATATCAATAGTCTTATCCATAAGATGCAGTCCACTTACAAGGTGGAGGTAGCAGGATTCGGTGATTGGTACAGCATTGAAAAGCCGCATGTCTGGAAACAGATTAAGGATCATTGGGACGAGGAATTTACTCGGATTCCAGTGACCTTTGATTTAAAGCTTAAGATTACCGATTTTGGTTCAACATCTGATTGAACGAATTTTCAGACAGAATATCGAAAATATTGTTAATCGAAGCACCCGAATTAGCGGGTGTTTCGTTATGTTCGGACATATATTGTATTTTTCTAGAAAAAACAAACCATATATCTTAAATTTGACACCTTGTTGAAAGCGCTTAACAGTACAATAATAAGCCTATAACGAAAATAGGGGGCGTCAAACAATGGTCAGCAAAAAAATGAAGGCAACTTCAACAATTGCGTTATCAGCAGCTTTGGTTTTAAGTATGGCAGCGTGTGGAAATTCAAACAACAACGAGAGTAAAGGCGCTACAGAGTCGAAAGGGAATACAGCTACGAATGCTCCAGATGCCGGAACTACAAAAACCGAAAGCGGTAAGAAGGTCACGATTACTTTTCAAAATATTTACCCGGATCCAGCAACCCCTTCTTATAAGATGCTTCATGAATTAGTTGACCAATATGAAAAAGAAAACCCTAACATTCACATCGAATTGGATACTTTAAATACGGACCAGCAAAAGGTTAAATTGAAAACACAAGCCGCTTCCAAAGAAATTCCTGATATTACGATTGTTAACCCGGCTGCACAAATGAAACCATTCGTTGATGCAAAGCTGTTTGCTCCTCTGAATGACATGCTGGATCAAAATGGACTGAAAGACACTTATCAATCCGGTCTACTTGATTACTACAGCTTCGATGGTAATGTTTATGCGCTGCCAGATGGTAATAACATCGAGGTAGTCTACTATAATAAAGAACTCTTCGAGCAAGCGGGCATCGCAGACACTCCTAAAACATTCGATGAACTACTCCAAGATGTAAAAACCTTGAAAGCAAAAGGCATTACGCCAATCGCGATCGGTGAAAAAGATTCCTGGACAGGTTCATTCTTGTTCATGAATATCCTGCTTCGCACCAATGGAGGACCTGGCTTCCTTCAAGATGTACTTGATGGCAAAAAAACATTTGAAGATCCTGCTTTCGTAGAAGCTGTAGATCGTTTCCAAGACCTCGTGCAAGCAGGTGCATTCCCAGATGGAGCAACTTCCATCGATGCTAATGCAGGTGGTAATATCTTCAAATCCGGTAAAGCTGCTATGTGGGTTATCGGTTCATGGGAAACAGGTGCAATTGACGCTTCCTCAGTCGCTGGTAAAGCAGGAGCCTTCCAATTCCCAAGCGTTAATGGTAAAGGGGATCCAAATGAATTCATGCTCGCACCAGGTAGCGCCTTTGCGATTTCTGCGAACAGTGAGCATTTACAAGAAACGAAAGATTTCTTGAATTTCTTTACACTGAATCTTCCTAAAAAACAATTTGAACTTAAAAATGCTGTAGGGATTGGTCAAAAAGTGGATGGAGACCTGAAAGGCGCAGGATATTCTGATCTGGCGATCAACATTTCAGGATTGTTCAATCAGGTTAAAGGTGGCGACTTGGCCTTTGACAACACCATGAACCCAGCTACGGCACAAGTCCATCTAAGCAGTATCCAAAATCTTTTTGTTCAAAAAGTGGATTCCGCTCAAGTAGCTAAAGAACATCAAACCGCATTTGAAGCTAATAAATAAGAAGGTTTAGAAAACGCGATGCGAGGGTGCTTAAACGCTTCTTCGCATCGTGTTTACATTCTAGGGGGCGGAAATAATGAAGGTACTAAAGGTTCCAGCGCGCACAATCGCCGTCTTCGTGTTACCTTGCCTGCTTTTGTATGTGTGCTTGGTGTTTGCTCCTATCCTAGTATCCTTTTATACAGGATTGCTGCAATGGGACGGAATTACGACTACGAAAACATTTGCTGGACTTGCTAATTTCAAAGAGATGTTTTTTCATGATCCAGTATTTTGGCCATCTGTAAAGAGAACGTTACTCTATGCTGTGGCTTCCATGGTGGAAATTCCATTTTGTTTGTTGATGGCTATCCTTCTAAATCGGTACGTGAGAAAAGGAAACACTTTAGTTTCTATTTACTTTACGCCGGTTATTTTGTCGGTGGTTATCATTGGGCAGCTCTGGAAAACGATCTATGACCCTGTCTCCATGGGCGGGATGTTGAATGGCGTCCTGATCTCTCTTGGGCTGGATAGCTGGACTCACAATTGGATCACAGAACCTAAAATTGCGATGTTCGCGCTTTATGCAGTATCTCTTTGGCAATATTTTGGCTACCATTTGCTGATTCAATATACCGGTGTTCAGAATATTCCGGATGAGCTGTATGAAGCGGCAAAGATTGATGGGGCTGATGGATTTAAAGCCGATCGATATATTACTTTTCCACTGATTATTCCAATTTTCAAAATATCTATCGTACTTGCCTTTATAGGGTCTTTGCAGGCTTTTGATCTCGTTATGGTCATGACAGCCGGTGGACCCGCTCATGCTACAGATGTTATTTCCACACATATGTACAACAGCTCATTCTTATCCTTTAAATATGGATATGGTAGTGCTATCGCTTCGTTCTTGGTCATACTGTGCCTTGTGTTTACTGCTAGCATTAATACTATCTTTAATAAGCTTGAGAAAAAATTCAGTTAGCAAAGGAGTGCGCGATCATGCGGAATGTCAAGAAAGGACTCGTGTATCTTCTCTTTGCGATTCCTGTCGTTACCCAGCTATATCCTCTTCTATGGCTAATGCTCTATTCCTTGAAGACCAATGAAGAGATTTTGGGCGGAAGTTTTTTCTCATTTCCTAAAGTATTTCAGTGGCATAACTATAGCGAGGCTTATAAGTCAGGTAGCTATCTAAAATATTTATCTAACAGTGTAGTGGTTACCGGTGTAACAATGATCTTCGTCATCCTGCTTAGCTCGATGGTAGCTTACGCGATCTCTCGGTTCCGTTGGCGTTACGGCAACTTGGTCATGACGATCTTCTTAATGGGGATGATGATTCCCATGCAGGCCACCTTGCTCCCGCTGATGATCATTTTCAAAAATATGCATATTCTGAATACACACTTATCGCTCATATTGCCTTATGTTGCTTTTTCAACCCCTATAGCGGTGTTCATATTAAGTGGCTTTATGAAGAGCATTCCGCATGAAATCGAAGAATCAGCCTTTATTGATGGGGCGAGCGTATATCGGATCTTCCGCACGATCATTCTTCCTGTGT
This sequence comes from Paenibacillus sp. NPDC101420, assembly GCF_050277435.1. NCBI lineage: Bacteria > Bacillati > Bacillota > Bacilli > Caryophanales > Paenibacillaceae > Paenibacillus > Paenibacillus sp. NPDC101420. The sequence continues at coordinate 5,950 of NZ_JBNNSE010000012.1, read as the reverse complement.
CCGTACCACCGGTAATGACTGTGTGTATTCTAACGTTCATCAACATTTGGAATGAGTATATCTTAGCGGCCACCTTTATTTCTTCCGAGAAATTGAAGACCTTGCCCTTTGGCGTGTACACATTCGTTAGTCAGTATTCTGTAAACTATGGGAATATCGGTGCATTTCTAGTGATGGGTGCGTTACCCGTCATTTTAATCTATTTCTTCTTATCCAATCAGATTACAAAAGGAATGGTGGCGGGCGCAGTAAAAGGATAACTCTATATTGCAAATTACAATAATGGAATTATAATGAAGAAGCAGCAGGACAGATGAGTTTGAGGAGGGAAGCCTTTTTGAGAAACAGCTTTCATTCCATCCACCATCGATTGTTTTTGCTGTTTCTTTTTTGTATGTCTAGCATTCTATTAATTGTGAGTCTGCTCTATTACAACCGGACAACCGTACAGTTTCATGAGAAAATAAGTGATTTGTCACAGAAGAATGTCGCTCAGACAGCGGATTTATTCAGCTTACTGTACAAAGGGTATGATAGTCTCTCTAAATCACTCAGTAATAACTTTGAATTGATACGTTTGATTAATGAGACAAGCACTGAGCCCGCGGTAGCTTACATCAATGAACAGACGATTACCAATATTTTAGGAGCTATATTTTATTCTCGGGATGATCTCGTAGGTATCCATGTCATTACAGATAAAGGTAAGATCTATAATTACGGCAACTATATGAATGTGGTTGATCCCGAATATATGAAGGAAGATTGGTACCATCAGCTGCAAGCTTCCTCCGGTAAAATGGTCTGGCTCGGCGTCTATGAACATTCTCTTATCGATCAAGTGGAGGATAGTCCTGTGTTTGCGTTCGGACGTCAGATTTACGATCTCAATGAACACAAACCGATTGGCATTGTTCTGTACGAGACGAATCCGAAGCCTGTTCTGGATGCGCTGGATAATGTGAAGCTGGGTGAGCATAGCCAGGTGTATTTAATGTCGCAGGATGGACGATTCGTATCCTCTGCCGAAGATCAGGAACCAGATTTAACTCAGCTCCCGTCTTTACAGAACTCCCAGAATGTTGTGGTCGAACAGACAGCCAACCGTCTGCTTGTCGCTTCTAAACTGTCCTTCTCTGGTTGGTGGGTGCTTAGTATCACTCCTAATCGCGACCTAAATGTAGAGTTGGTAGAGATGAAACGTTATCTGTTCATTGTATTTTCGATTCTTGTTCTCGTCTCTACTTTGATAGCTTCTATTGTTTCACGAACGATTTCTTTGCCTCTTAAAAAGGTGATTCGAGAGATGAAGCAGGTGGAGATCGGTAATTTTCGGGGAATGGTGAATGTTTCATCTTATCAAGAGATTAATATTCTTGTTGCTTCGTTTAATCGGATGGTTCGCCGAATCGAAGAACTAATCGAGCGGGTAAAACTATCTTCCGTTAGTGAGAAGAATGCTGAGCTCCATGCCTTGCAATCTCAAGTGAACCCACATTTTCTATACAATACTCTGGATATGATTTATTGGATGCTGGATGAGGAAGGGAATGAGCAACTAGGTGAACTTGTTCTCTCGCTATCTTCGATGTTCCGGTACAGCAGTCATTGGGAAGTTGATGTAGAAGTCACGCTAAGAGAAGAACTGGAACAAATCGGGCACTATCTAAATATTATTTCTATCCGGTTGGAAGGTCGTCTACGGATTGAGATAAATATAGATGAACGATGGCTTGAGGTTCGCCTTCCCAAGATGACTGTACAACCGGTCATTGAAAATGCTGTAAAACATGGCTTGGAATCGCTCGATCGTCAAGGTATTCTGAAGGTGAGTATACTTGAAGAAACTGGAGTGCTGAACATCGTCGTTCAAGATAATGGCAAAGGTATGGATGCAGAGAAGCTGAATGCGCTGGTGGAATCCTTGGATCGACCTACAACGAAAGAAAATGGAAAAATGGGGATCGGTCTTCAAAATCTGCATCGGCGGCTCCAGCATATGTTCGGAGAATCCTATGGTCTTGTGATTCGAAGCTTACCTGGAGAAGGAACCGAGGTTGCTATCATGCTGCCGATTCCGCAGGAAGGAGTGCATAGTCGTGAACATTCTCATAGCTGATGATGAACGGGTGATCCGAGAAGGCATTAAGCGCACTATAAGAAGTATCTATCCAGATTATTGTGTACATGTTGCTGCGTCGACAGAAGAAGCTGTCAAGATTATGGAGGAACAGTCCATCCATATCGTCTTAACAGATATTCTTATGCCCGGTATGAATGGCCTAGAGTTCATGAGGATTTCTAAGCGGCGGTATCCTTATGTCAAATGGGTGGTCATCTCTGCACACAGTGAGTTCGCCTATGCGCAGGAGGCCGTTCGTCTTGGAGCGAGAGATTATCTACTTAAGCCGATCGGCAAAAGCAAGCTACTTGAGATTATTAGTAACTTATCGCTAGAAATAGAGCAGGATCATAAGCTTATTAAAGATGAAGACCGATTAAGGTCAAGTCTGAAATATTTAAGAGAAGGTGTATTTCAGAGGCTCGCTTCTGGTTTTAATCTCGGTAATTTAGACATCAGCCAATTAATAGAAGACCATCAATGTTTCTATTTGATTTTGCTGCAAATGGATACGGGTGATAAAAACATTCGGATAGAACATTTTATTGTAGAGAATGTGTTAACTGAGCTGATAGAACGAGATGGGCGTGGCTTTGTGGTCAGCTATGACCGCCAGAGTCTGCTGGGATTAATCACCTTGAGAGAAGACGCGCGATTAGATTCTTTTCTGGAAGATGGAAGGACCTATTTAAAGCAGTACTTAAAAACACCCTTCCAAATGATACAATCCGGACTTAGTTATGATATCCATACTGTCCCTCAGATCGTAACGAGCTTAAGAGAGGCGGTGAATTCGCAAGCATTGGATTTAACGCCAGCGAAAGGTAGTGGCGAAAAAGCAATCGACATCGCATTGCAATATGTAAAGGAACACTATTACGAAGACCTTACTTTGGAAAAGATTGCTTCCGTTGTATTTCTGAATCCGGTCTACTTCAGTCAATTATTTAAACAGAAGACGGGTCAAGGCTATAAAGAATATGTGACATCCTTACGATTGGAGCAAGCGAAGCTGCTGCTAGTAAACTCGAAGCTTAAGGTGGCAGAAATCGCCGAACGTATTGGATATCAGGACATGCGTCATTTTACACAGATGTTCCGCAAGCGGTTCCTCGTAACTCCTACGGAGTATCGTCAGCAGCTTAACAACGGAACCTACTGAATTCTGTTCATAGGAAAGGAAAAAGGATCTCTGCAGCCATTAGGGTAGCTATAGAGATCCTTTTTTTTTTGTGTAGATTAGTATGGGTAACTAGAAGCTGCGTATATAAAAAAAATGAAAAATAAAATTAATATGGCGTAAAGTAGAGTGCCGACAATCCCGCATACCAGACCCGCAATAGCTAAGCCTCTTCCTTGCTCATACCGAATCCGTATTTCTTTAAGGGATAGGGCAGACAGAATAACCGCTACAATCCCTAACAAAAATCCGATATAAGGAACAATTATGGAAAGCACTCCTAAGACGAAACCAGCGATTGACTTGCCATTCATCGGTGTTGGTGGAGGCGGGGGAGGATAATAGTTTTGATTCTCGTTTGGCCCATAACTCATGCATATCACCTCCTATCAAACGTGTTATTGGCTGTAGTTAATCCAGTGTTCAAGCTGTACACAAGGAACGAGTCCAATAGATTCAGCTAGTCTAATGGAAGCTTGATTTGTTTCAAGCACATGATAGCGTGGAATAAACCCTCGTTCTAACGTTTCTTGTATGGCGGTTTGGACCACCTTTTTCGCATACCCGTTTCTTTGAGAGGATTCTAAAGTATGTACAGCGCCGATTTCCCAGATGGTTTCTTCATTACGGAACGCTAAGCAGGTACTGACCGGATTGTCGTCTAGGAAAATTGACACGGAAAAAGCCCCGTTTTGAAAATAGTCTTCTATTTCGTCTTTCGTGTAATGATTAGCGGCCCACAGCGGAATTAATCTGTCGTCAACCACATGACTGATAACAACATCTTCGTCCTTCGGATAGATTTGTCCCTCAGCTGTACTGTATGAGTAGAACCCCCGGACTTTCTCCATTGAAAAATGTGATGATAATGCCTCTTTATAGTTCACGTCTTGCAGTTTAAAAACAATTTTTGCTTGTGGAGGCAACAATTGAAACAGAGCCCGAAATACATCTGGGCTGCTGTAATCCATAAATACGATGTAATCCGCTTGAGGATATACTCTATGATCATATGCGTACGCTGAAGCAGGAAGAAGCAATAAAACACCCCATTGATTTCCTTGCTCCACAAGATGAGACTCCATGACTTCATGGAATGAGGTTAGCATTTTTAATAAACTGACATTCTTTAACGGTTCTTTGCGCAATCTGGTTATAATTCGGTCATTCTGGTGCATGTTATTTACTCCCCGCTCAATATATTTCAATATAAATTGCACTTATGCAGATCATTGTATTTAAGATAATTATTATATCGCAGAAATACGTCAGCTTGACAGTGACTGCTATAATGTATTAGGAAAATAAAGCTTGCTGTTTATGCAGCATACGTAATCGGAGGCACAGAATTTCATGACACAATCTATCACACCCGCTGCAGTTCGTGTAGGAGGAGGCCTAACTAAGCAATTCATACTTATTTTAGCCATTGCATCAGGATTAAGCGTCGCAAATATGTATTACAATCAGCCCCTTTTGGCCGATATAGGACGAACATTCCATGCATCCTCTAACGCAGTAGGATATGTATCGATGCTTACTCAGATCGGTTATGCGCTTGGGATGTTATTCTTTGTTCCGTTGGGCGACATCCGTGAACGAAGAACACTAATATCCGGACTTCTTATTGCTGTATCACTATCACTTGTTGGTTTCGCTACAGCTCAGAACCTTATTTGGATGTATATCGCCAGTTTTGCTATTGGCATAACTACGGTCGTGCCGCAGGTCATCATTCCTCTCTCGGCGGAGCTCGCTTTGCCAGAAGAAAGAGGTAAGGTTATTGGAACCGTAATGAGCGGGCTATTTTTTGGTATTTTGCTGGCAAGAACAATATCCGGAATTATAGGAGATATGTTCGGCTGGAGAGCCATGTACTGGATTGCCGCAGCTATAATGCTATTGTTATCCCTTATCTTATACCAACTAATTCCAAAGACGAAACCAGAAAATAATTCATCCTATACAGATCTACTGAAATCAATGGGGAATTTGATTCGCAGATATTCGACGCTTCGTGAAGCGTCATTGATTGGTGCTTGTATGTTTGGTGGCTTCAGCGTGTTCTGGACTTCACTGGCTTTCTTTCTAGAAGGTGAACCATACCACTATAGTAGCTCAATCACAGGCTTGTTTGGGTTGATCGGTGTAGCAGGTGCTGCGGGTGCTCCTTTTATCGGTAGGTTAGCTGATAGGATTGCACCGAAAAAGATAGTAGGTATACTACTATTGCTGACATTGATTGCTTATGGATTCTTCGGTTTAGCTGGATTTACAATTTGGAGCCTGATTGCCGGTGTTATTATCCTGGATCTTGGAGTACAAGGGTCACAGGTTAGTAACCAAACACGGATCTATGCACTTGAGCCGGCGGCGCGCAGCCGAATAAATACGGTGTTTATGGTTAGCACTTTTACAGGTGGAGCTATTGGATCAACACTTGGAAGCTTTGCATGGCAGCATTGGGGCTGGAATGGCGTCTGTCTGATGGGTGGAATGCTAATTGTGGCCGCTATATGCATATGGATAGTCTATAGAGGAATTGAGAAGAACACATTCATCGCAGGAGGTGCATGAGCATCGCTCAGAAGACGAAAGTCGTAGAAGTTGTCCCTTATGATCCAGAGTGGAAGTTAGAATTCGATAGA
>NZ_JBNNSE010000011.1:0-124166 GCF_050277435.1 Paenibacillus sp. NPDC101420 | reverse complement strand
CATCCCCACCCCCTCCTTCTTGGTTTGCTCCCCCAATGGACATAAAACAACTCCCCTCTCTATCTATTGTTCAATATAAATAGCCCCCGTAATTGTTACGAGGGCAAAATAAAAACGCCTACTATATGGCGCTATCTGTAATCTCTTTAGCTTGTTCAGTCGTTATCTTTTTGGCGGTAACAAATACCTGTACTTGCTCCCCCGTATACAACCCTGCGTCAAAGTATCGCTTAATCAGTGCGTACCAGTTCATTTACAACACACCTCCTTCCACGAGGCTCAGGAGTAAGGCTGCCTGGTCCTGTTCCGCTTGATCTTGCCTTGCCTGAGTCTGCACAAGCTCCAGTAATAAAGCAGCGTTATCGGCTCGGAGTTGCTCAGTCTCCATCAGTTCTGGTGGTTTATTAGCCTCAGCTTCCAGATATGCCACCCATGCGGCCTGTAACTCTTCTTCTGTCGGCTGTGGTACGTCCAGATTCCACACCGCGATAAACTGCCCACGATCTACAATGTCATAATCCACACCACGGTTTAGGTGATGATCTAGAGACGTTTTATTTTTTGCTGTTTAGCGGAGTGCGACCCGGAGAATTTTGTGCATTAGAGTGGCCTGATTTCAACTTCGAAACTCGTGACGTTCATATTTATAAAACTCTTCACTTTCCTCAGGGTGGAAGTGGCGCATACCAATTAACACCTCCAAAGACTACCGGATCCGTCCGCACCTTTGATGTGGATGATTTCATCGTTGAGATGTTTAAGCGGTTAAAGGTAACTCAGTCCTCTCGACATAAAAGATACAAGGAGCTCCACGATGATTTTGTAGAGACTCAGTTTATTTTGACCAATAACAACGGAACACCATTTACAAACTGGAAGTTAGTTAATCGTATGGCTCGTCTAATGAAATTAACAAATATCAAGAAGCACGCAACTCCTCATATATTTCGACACACGCACATCACAATGCTAATCGAAGCAAGTATCGCGTCTGGCTCTCAGATTGATCTCAAAACGATTATGAAGCGTGTAGGTCACGATGATGCAAAAACCACACTCAAGATTTATACCCATGTGACGGAACGAATGATGCAGAACAGTAGTGACAAACTAAAAATCCACTTCCAAAACATATTAAATCCCAAGGATCTGCCGAGAATGTGATTTTTCTGTGATTTCAAGATAAAAAAAAGACTCAAAATCCCTTGTAAACACTGATATATCAAGGTTTTTTGAGTCTTATACAATTTATTATATTAATATATTGGGGCAAACCGCAAGCATGCGTGTTCTTTCGAAAAAAAACGGGTCTTTATTCCCCTTATTATTCCAAAATATCAGTATGTATAAAGAAAACCCCCTCACCGTTAAGTGTTGGGGTTCATCCAGAAATATAAGGACTTGATTAGCGACAGTTTCTTGTTGTTGGAGGATTACCGATCACTCCAGGGTACTGGTAAGTAAGGGGCTCATCAAATGTAGCATAATCAAAATAAATCATAAGTAATACAGTACGTTGACCAGTTACTGGGTCACTAATAATTATGTGGTCACGGCCCGCAGCTTCCAGCACACCCTTGTAAACTTTGGCATTCCACTCTTTGTTATTTTCGTAAGTAAAATAAAATGTACCTACTTTGCCTAAATTCAGTCTGAAAATATTTTCGATATACGATTGTTCAAACTGTTGAGGTGGGTTTTGAACTACAACCCCTCCTGGTGTCATTGGACTTCCACTGCTAACTTGTGGCGGCATGCTACCCATGCCTTGCATTCCTTGCATCCCTTGCATTCCTGTAGACATTGGCATTTGCATACCTGAAGAAGAAACACTACCAATAGTATAAGTGACGGGACGGTATGGTTGAACGATCATTTAATGAAACCTCCTAAATGTTTATCGGAGCAGTTGCTCCCTTTGGACACAAAAGAACCTTTGCACTAGCTTACTGAGAGAATTACTCATAATAATGAGTAATTCTCTTTTACACAGTTACCCTGTTAATTACCAATAAATACAGACGGACAATCTTCTCCAGTCGGAGTAAAGAAGCAATGAGCTTTAAAGCGGCCTGTGTTTTGTTGGTTATACCAGGTTGGAGGGCAATCTCCTACAGGACGGAAGAACCATAAAGCATTGGTCGCTGGCCATGTTCTTTCACCTGCAATTGCACGTTTTGCAAGACGGATATCTGCTTCTCTTGCTCGTTGATAGAAGTAGCTTTTCTGCGGGGCTTCGAATCCTCCTGGACTTTGATAGACCATGTCATTCACATTACGAATGTTCAAAAAATCAAGGCAATTGCCAAGAATCCGGTTGACACCAACATTGCCGACCATAAGCATACCGAGATCTCCATCTTCCTCAGCTTCCGCTCTCATCAACCGCGCTAGCACCTTCACATCTTCCGAGTTCGTTTTGATGACGGCCACGCTGTCTCCTCCTTGGGGTTGCTTCGTAAACAACCTCGTTCTTAACTGCATGGTGTATTGTATGTGCATTAGCCCAAGAGGTGACAGTTCCAACCTAATTTTAAAGCCATTTGCTTTCCGTTAGGTTCTTAATAGTCCGCAAATAAAAACCATTCTCTCTGCTCCGTTGAATGGAACAGAAGAATGGTTTAAGAATGAATGTATAGCTAATGACTACTCCGCTGTGGAGTATTGTGGTTGTCGCTCAAATCCGTGATATCTGGTTCCTTGATAGGTAAGCATGCCTTTATCGCCTTCTGCACTCATTCCATATTCATGGCCATCTACTTTAAATTCAATTCGACTGCCCCCATTCAATTCGTACGTTAAGTAGTAGGTTGTACTCGTACGACTTGAACCATTATCTTCTTGAACCTGCTGCTGTCTTATTTCACTCCGCTTGCTGACGATACGGGCAGGGATGGTTAGCATGGGTGAGCTATTGTTCCGGCTCCATTGAAGCAAACCCCTGCCTGCTGATACTGCAAGAATACCAACCATTACAATGAGAAATATTGGCATCACTGTTCCAGAGAAATCAAACATCCATGAAAGATCCGGGCCCATTCCCATGACATTTTCCCCCTTCATACCCATTAATTCAACCCTTAACTTAACTTCAGGCACTTCTGTACATGTATATGCCTCTTCTAGTCCAGAAAGCATTAAATTAGTGAGACTTCATGCAAAAAGACCACTTCGTTTTCTTAGAAATCAAGAAATCGAGTGGTCTTTAATCATAATTTTGAGTGATCAGATTAAGCATGAACGAGGTCTAGCAATTGCTTCGTTTCGTCAGTCTCAACATCTAACATACCATTGTCTGCCCAGCATGCTCTGCATTGTTCTTCCGTTTCACACAGGTGAGCGTCATCACAGTTGTAGCAAAGTTGCAGCAGGTTTCTTGTCATATAATCTGTTTCAAAAGTTTTCATTGTAATCTCTCCTATTCGAAAGTTAAGTTTGTGAAAATTTGAACTTGTTCTATGTGTTAAATATATCACACGATCATTTAAATGTCATGTGATTTTTTTCACATCTATAAAGAAAATTTTAATTAAGTTTTTTCCTTATATTCAATCAATCAAAAACATATTGATTTAGAAGTTCATTCTTATTCAAAAAAAGCTGTTTCAAAAGTATTATCCTCTACTTTTGAAACAGCTTCACTTCACTTTACATCACACGCCAACTAATCCCACCATTTGTAGTTTGTAAGAGGAGCGAGCGTTTTTGTTCTTTTTTCTCAAGTAAAAGCCATCCCACCTCTGTGGAAATAAACTCCATCTTAATCGTCTCAGGATATTCCTCAAGCTTAGACTGCAGAACACTGCTCTCCTTTAGAGGGAGCCAAGTTTTCCCTTGGTTAGCGGTATGGTAAAGAGTATCACCAATAATGGCCCAACCAACTTGCGAATTCAGAAACGTCGGAGCGCTCTGATGATTCCCTCCGGTTGGACTCTTTAATTCAAACGGTGTGAATTTCCAGTTATCTCCACCATTAGCGGTAAAGTAACCGTGGTAAGTAATCGTCTTATCTTTATCATTTTGGCAGCCCACAGACATCCAACCATTAGTCTTACTAGCATCGAAGAACTCTGGTTTGCCAGTAATGACTCTGTCACAGCTTTCCAGTTGTTCATTTACCAGAAAAGACTGTCCTGGATTCCAACTCTGACCACCGTCCTTAGTTATAAAGATCTTAGGAAGGGCACCGGTCTGCAAAGTCACAAATCCTTCTACACGACTCTTGAAGATCATTCCAGTACTTACACCTGTGAACGGGATCGAATGATTGGGAAGGTTCGGATTATACTGTTCATTCTGCATCACTTCTTCCCATGTGGCCCCACCGTCTGACGTTGAATAAATCGCCTTGCTTTCCTTATTAGGAGTAGCGTTCGCAGAGGTCATTAACCATCCCTGTGTTGGTGAATTGAAATAAACGGAAGATACATTATTATCATCACCTAATGAAGAGATTTTCCAGCTTTTCCCTCCATCAGTGGTTCGTAGCACTATATTCTCTGTCGTACCAAAAGCACTTCTTATAATCCAACCATGGTTAGAGTCAGTAAAAAAGATGCCTTTTCCATAGACAGGTGTGGACAGGAACTGCACATTGGGTGCAGGAGAAATATTAGCCCAGGTCGCCCCGTTATTATGGGTAACGTACAAACGAAGTTCATTTTTTGTTACACCCCATACCATGCCCTCTGTCTCACTAAGCAGATGAAAACCCGTAATTCGAGTTTGAACCTGATATTTCGGGCCACTCTCTTTGTTAGTATTGTTATTTGGTGGTGTAATCAGAGTAATCGTCTGTCCTTCTTCCGGTGCTTCTGTAGGCTGTGGCTGTGGAGAAGGCTCCGGTGGTGGTGAAGAACATGCTGAGACTATCCACGCTAAAAAAAATAGCATCATAAACATTCTTAGAGTTTTCAATCCAGCGGTTCTAGATGTCAATGCCCTCTCTCCTCTCAATTGGAATCTTATTTATGATTTAACTTACTATTACGGTAGCCGTATAGAAAATAGATCAGAAGTCCAAGACTCGTCCAAATCAGAAACCCAATCCATGTCTCACTTCCTAGATTATACATCAAATATCCGCATGTTGCCGCACTTAGCAATGGAATGAAGGGTACCCAGGGTACTCTGAACCCTCTTTTCATATTGGGATGAATAACACGCAGGGCAATTACCCCCAAAGAAACGACAAAGAAGGCAAACAGTGTTCCAATGCTTGTTAAGTTAGCCAATCGATCCAAAGGAATAAAGCCCGTTAATACAGCTATAATGATCCCAACCATCCACGTACTACGAATAGGTGTCTGTGTTTTAGCATTGATCTTAGACAATCCTCGTGGTAAAAGACCATCACGTGAGATTGCGAATAACAGTCGGGTTTGACCGAACAGCATTACGAGCAGTACAGTGGTCATTCCCGCAATAGCTCCAACAGAGATTAGACCCGCTATCATATCTTGATTTACAACACGAAGGGCATAAGAAACGGGATCACTAACATTGAGATCCGTATAAGGTATAATACCTGTTAATACAAGTGAAACTAGGATATACAATACAGAACATATAGCAAGGGATGAAATAATCCCTATAGGCAAATCGCGCTGTGGCTGCTTTACTTCTTCTGCAGCAGTCGATAACGCATCAAAACCTATGTAGGCAAAGAAGACAGTTGCCGCACCGTTTACAACACCTTGATAGCCAAAGGGTAGAAATGGAGTCCAGTTCTCTGGTTTAACATAGAAAAATCCAGTTACGATAAACAAAAGCACTACAGCTATTTTGATAACGACCATAATCGCATTAAAACGAGCAGTCTCTTTAGTTCCCCGTGTTAGTAAGTAGGAAATTAGTAAAATGATTATTACTGCTGGTAAATTAATAATGGTACCTGCTTCCGCATTAAACGCCCCGGATAGTGCTGTAGGAATATGGATACCAAAGCCCTCTAAAAGTCCCTGCAAATAGCCTGACCATCCACTGCTTACTGCAGCTGCTGCAACGCCATACTCTAACACGAGGTCCCAGCCCAAAATCCAAGCGAGTAATTCTCCAAATGCTACATAACTATAAGCATAGGCACTTCCGGAGACCGGGATGGTCGATGCAAACTCTGAATAACAAAGGGCTGACAGCACGCAGGCAAACGCGGCTAACAGGAATGAAATGACAAGGCCAGGACCAGCGTGTTCTGCTGCCGCTACTCCTGTCATTACAAAAATACCAGTACCAATAATCGCTCCTACCCCTAGCATGGTTAGATCCAGCGCACCAAGTGTTTTGTTCAACTTGGTTGCACCTGAGTTTGAAGGTGCGATTAGCGGTTTTTTGCGAAATAAATCCATTCTTACATTCTCTCCTGTCTAGTCTTGTTGTCAAATTGATTAGAGAATTTCTATTAAGTATGCCCAAAATGGGGTAATGCATTAAATAAGACCTGCTTGAAAACAATATCGTTAGCGATTATGATGGACAAGATTAAAAGCTAAAAATTTTAATTACTGAGGAGATGGAATCATGGCCCCCCCGAAACCCAATCGTGTCGTAGTCATTGGTACTGGAGCAGTTGGTACAACAACAGCCTATACATTACTGCTACGGAGACGTATGCCTGAGCTCGTACTTATTGACGTTAATCAAAAGAAAGCCCTTGGAGAAGCATTGGATATGAATCACGGCATGCCCTTTGTTGGTGGTGTGAAGCTATGGGCTGGTACATATGAAGATTGCCGGGAAGCGGATATCATCATTGTAACGGCCGGTGCATCACAAAAACCGGGTGAAACCCGGATAGATCTTCTCCGCAAAAACATTTCAATTTTCAAAGATATCGTTCAAAAAATCACCAAATATAATCAACATGCGATACTACTTATTGCTACTAATCCTGTAGATATTTTGTCATATGCCACTTTGAAAATAAGCGGTTTTGATCGCAGAAGAGTCATCGGTTCCGGAACGGTGCTGGATAGTGCACGTTTTCGCTACCTGATTGGACGCCACAAAGAAATTGATCCACGCAGTATTCATGGTCAGATTATAGGGGAACATGGAGACTCGGAACTTCCTGTTTGGAGTCTAGCGAATGTTGCCGGGATTGATCTCGGTTTTGACGAAGCAGAACAAGATGAAATATTCCAAGATACTAAGAATGCCGCTTATGAAATTATTGATGCCAAAGGCTCAACCTCTTACGCAATAGCATTAGCACTAGATCGTATTGTGGTATCCATTCTTCATAATGAAGGCTCTGTATTGAACGTATCTACTTTATTGAATAATTATAACGGAGTTTCGGATGTCTACCTTGGCGCCCCTTGCGTCGTAGATCGGTCCGGTGTACGAGAAGTACTAGATCTTCCATTAAATGAGACAGAACGAGCTCTATTCCAAAAATCTGCCGAGAAGCTTAAAGCTGAGATAGCTAAGCTAGAACTATAAGCAAATGAATACATGGGGCTCTCCCTGTTGTCATGATACATGGCCGGGGATAGCCCCTTTTTCATGAAAGATTTGCACTTAGAATTCTATCAAATCTGGACTTGCAATTTCGACATGGCTTCTTCCTTCTCACGGCTCGTGATATGCGTGTAAACCGTTGTTGTCTGAATGGAAGAGTGCCCCAGCAGCTCCTGAACCGTCCTCAGATCCGCACCTTTTCGTAGCAGCATGGTAGCGAAGGAATGTCGTAGCTTATGGCTGGAATAGGGTCGACGTTGTGCAGCAGGCACATCCCTTTGGAAACGATCGAAGGTGTCCGCAGCGATTTGCTGAATGCCACGTATGGACAGCCTGCGTCCTTTCTGTGAAATGAACATAGCTTCCTCTTTACTGCGCCAAGGATTTAATCGTTCTTCAATCGCCAGATCGAGAAAAGGTACCACATCCTCTGGAATCGGTACATTACGCCATTTACGTCCCTTACCGAACACTCGAAGGGAATGTCTTTCTACATTATAATCACTTAAATTAAGCGTGTGGACTTCCCCCACCCGAAGCCCCATATAGGACATGAGTAAAAAGACTGCTAAATTACGACCTTTGTATTTCCCATCTATAGAAGACAAAAATCGCCCCAGATCACCTTCATCTAAGTAGACCGGTTCGCGATTGATCTCAGTTTTAGATTTCTTAATCCCAGCTGCAGGATTGGTAAGAAGCAATTCCAGCTCAATTAATGCCTTAAAAAAACAGTTAATTGAGGCATGCTTCCGGTTACGGGTACCATCACTTACTCCACGTTCACGCACTGACGTAAGAAAAGAAATAACATGTAGCTTCTTTACGGACTCTAGCTTTTTACCATTCAGACTTTCTAAAAACTGTTTTACATCCACTAAATAGGATTTCTGCGTATAGGGAGTGTAACCGGCATCCTTCATCCAGATTAAAAAAGCCTCAAGCCCCTCTTCGTAGTCTTCACTCCACTCATTCATGGCTTCGAGCCTCCCTTGATTTCGACAATCTATTGTACCATAGAATAGCTACAAGAATTAAACTTAGCTGCACCATTTTTCAGCATGCTTTTGTACAGCTTTTAAAAACTCTGTTAGAACAGGAGATTTCCATTTCTTATGATGATAGGCAATTTGAGTGGCCACACGCTGCGATTCATCATTCCAATTCAGCCTAGCTAACTTCCCTTCCGCTAATTCGTTGCTCAGAGTAATCATTGGAATAAAAGCGATGCCTAGACCCGCCATAACACATTGCTTGATCGCCTCAATACTCCAAAACTCTAACGTAGGGTCCGGAAATACCCCGTGTCTGTTTAAATGATGTTCAAATAAAGTACGGTAGCTACAACCAGTTTCCGTATGCAATATCGTTTCTCCCTTAAGATGAACCGGTTCTACCACTGGAAGATTCAATAAGGGATGATCCGGCGGAGCGATCAGGGTCATTTGTTCCTGCACCAGTGTTTCTATATTCAGATCTTTATCTTCCGTCTCTGGTTGCAGTAGGAAGGCCAAATCCAATTCACCGGATCGAACTAAATCCGTTAGCTCCCAGCAGGCCCCAGGCTTCAGAAGAATTTGGACCTTTGGATATTTCACGCGAAACTCCTTGATAATGCCTGGTAAGCGAAAAGCAGCCAGAGATTCAGGTGCACCAATGCGTAAAGACCCTGTTAGCTCACTCTCGGAGCGAAGAGCATCTTGCGCTAGAGAGTGCATTCTGGAGATCTCTTGAGCGAATGGGAGCAGACGGCGGCCTGCATCGGTTAGGATGATCTTTTTACTGATCCGATCAAATAAAGGCTGACCTATTTCAGTCTCTAACGCTTGGATCTGTGCGGTAATACTGGATTGTGCATAATCAAGCTTCTGTGCAGCGCGTGTGAAGCTACCCGTCTCCACTACGACTATAAAGGTAAAAAGATGACGTGATTCCATACGTGCCCCCTGAATAATAGTTACCCATCGGAATTTCGAATGGATACTATTCAAAAAATCTGTTTTTCCAATGGATCTATTATCTGCTACTCTATAACAAAAGACAATGAAAGCAGGATTAAAAATCATGAAAGATTCAAGTTTAACCACTTTACGAAGAAACATCGGCATGCCGCAAGCCATAGCTCTTTATATCGGCGCTGTATTGGGCTCGGGAGTCTTAATCGTTCCCGGACTGGCTGCAGAAATGGCAGGTCCCGCTTCATTGCTGGCATGGGGATTTATGACGCTGTTGATTTTGCCAATGGCCTTATCGATGGGCCTGCTCTCTGCCAAATTTCCTAACGCAGGAGGCGTGTCCCACTTCGTCACCCTTGCTTTCGGACCTAAAGCCGGATCTTTAGTGGGCTGGTTTTTTCTAATGTCTGTTCCGATTGGTGCGCCTGTCGCTGCGCTGACCGGAGCTGGTTATATGACAGCCGCAATGGGCTGGGATGAAACTGCGAGAATTACTATCGCTGCGGTGATGTTGGCCATTGGGCTAATTACAAACTGGATTGGTATGCAAGTGGCGGGAAAGGTACAAATTGCTGTAGTGATTGCGATTGTAGCTGTTCTCGTCTTCTCGTTTGCTACTGCGCTTCCTCGAATGGAGGTTGAACACTTCACTCCCTTTGCCCCACACGGATGGATGAGCATTGGACAGGCTGCAGCAATCCTATTTTGGTGTTTTATTGGTTGGGAAGCTGTCTCACATCTCTCTGAGGAGTTCAAAGATCCACAACGTGCTGCAGTTAAAGGTGTGACCATCGCTGCTATTATTGTAGGTGTTCTATATTTCTTATCCGCTTTAGCAACGGTTGGCACACAAAGTTACCTTAAAGGTGGGTCGAGCACTTCACTTGTCTGGATCATCAGCCAGCCCCTTGGACGCTGGGGAGGATTTATCGCAGGACTTACAGGTCTCTTCATCTGTACCGCCACCATTATCGCTTATGCCGGTGCTGCCTCGCGTGTGGCTTATGCGTTATCACGTCAGGGCTACGCACCGCAATGGATGGGGAGACTGTCCAAACCCTATCATACCCCTATCGGTGGGATAGCTTTCCTGCTCCTCTGTTTTGTAACGGTCATGTCACTGTACAGCAGCGGATTGATATCTATCACTACTTTGATCCAGTTTCCAAATGCGACATTTATCCTGACTTATATCGGAGGTTGTGCTGCGGGGATACGCCTACTTAAGGGAAGTAGATTAGGCGTAACGATTAGCTGGATCTCTTTTCTAGCTACCGCTGCCGTGTTTCCTTTTACAGGCTGGGCAATAGGCTATCCGTTACTTATTACTTTGATGTTTATTTTGATCTTCCGTATCAAACATAAACAAACGGTTGAAGGAATAAGGGATTTAAAAAGTGAAATTGGTGAGGATCAACAAAAAGCATTGTAAGACTCATATCGTTTCAGTATTCGTTTAGATGGTTATGGAATGAAGAGGGTAAACTATACTATGACCAGACAAAGGAGACGATACATCATGCCAAATCAACCAAAGATTATTCTTGAGCCAGCAGCGCAGAAATTTGCCGATGATAATTCCAAACCTCCGTTCCTTCCTGATCTTGGACCAGAAAAAGGCCGTGAAACGGTAGATACTGTACAATCCAGTGAGATATATAAACCTGAAGTCGAAATTGAAGATCTTATGGTGCCAGGAGGACCTAATGGTAATGTTTCCATAAGAATTGTTCGGCCCCCTAGCTCCTCTTCCACGTTGTTGCCAGTGATCCTTTACATTCATGGTGCTGGTTGGGTGTTTGGTAATGCGCATACCCATGACCGCTTGATCCGTGAGCTAGCTGTTGGAGCGGAGGCTGCCATTGTTTTTCCAAATTACAGCCTCTCTCCAGAAGCTAAATATCCTACAGCAATTGAAGAAATCTATGCTGTTCTGAAATGGATCGCTGCACAGGGTAGTGAACATGCACTTGATGCTAGCAAGCTATCCATAGGCGGTGATAGTGTCGGTGGAAATATGGCAGCCGCCATTACGCTTACTGCTAAAGAACGCAGTGGCCCGAAGATAGGGAAACAACTTTTGTTCTATCCGGTAACGGATGCCTCCTTTGATACCGAATCTTATCATGAGTTCGCAGAAGGATACTTCTTGCAGCGTGATGGAATGAAATGGTTCTGGGATCAATATACAACTGACCCTGAGGAGCGGAAGCAGATCACAGCCTCCCCGCTTCGAGCTAGTGTAGATCAGTTACGCGATCTACCCGAAGCACTAGTCATAACGGGTGAAGCAGATGTTCTACGTGATGAAGGTGAAGCTTATGCCGCCAAATTACGTGAAGCTGGAGTCACAGTCACGGCAGTTCGTTTTCAAGGAATCATACATGATTTCGTGATGCTAAATCCTTTAGCTGAAACCAATGCCAAAAAAGCCGCCATCAAGCTGGCGACTACATGGCTTCGTGAAGGTTTCTAAATAAATATGTTCGTTCACCAAATTAGAGAAAGCCTGCAAATGTGCAGGCTTTCTCTAATTATAAGTTTAATGCTATTTCTATAGCAGAATACCTTTGATGGCCCTCCTTTTCGTAGCTCGAAACTCCCTTATTTGTGAAAAGTACTTTCTTATAGGACAGTACCTCTTGTTAGTTTACATAATAATTATTATGTAAACTATTTTATTTTTATGAAATAAGTATCAACAAATATGCCAAATTACCCCTCATCTTCTGAAGCTATTTCTCGCTTGAACTCACTGGTTCGACTCTCCAGATGAACTGAGCCACCATTTCCAATCTGGAAGGTCGTCCCAGACCCAATCGATAAAATCCTAATATATTGCATATTAATCGTTGATTCCTTGGAATCATTTAAAATCTCAACTTCATCTTCATTCACTTGCTTCGACCATGCCGTAAGTGGGATCTCTAAGGGTGAAGCCTCTCTATTATTGCTATTAATCTCTTTCATGTTATATAGGTAATTTTCTTTACTACCCACAAATTTAGACTGAATCCGCTCTACAGAGCCACATATGAAAATCGAACTGTCAGACAGATTATTGATATACACATCTAGTATGCGTGAGGTGTGCATTTATTAACTGCCTTTTTGGACTTGATCTGGAGCAATCGGAGCATACTCTATCACGCTGTCAAACGCCGAAGAACAGTTAATCGTCTGCGTATCCCCTACTAAAAATAACGAAGAACCTGATATCGAAACCACTTTTACTGCGTTTACATTTATCTCTCTGTTAATCACGGTTACTTTCATGCGGCTCCCGCCTTCCAGTTATGTTTATTTCCAAATGCCGTTCTACCGCAGTAACAATATCTCGTTTGATTTGCTCTACTATAGAAGCACTTTCCTCTTCTGTGTATCCACGCCCTTCCTCTGCGGTAGGGAGCTGGCTTACATACTCGTTAATCCGGCCATCCATCTGATTCAGCAGATCCTGAATTACCATTTGGATATACTGCTCATCAATACTTAAGTTCTGCTCTTTTTCTAAGCGTGAAAATTGAGAAGGAACTTCCTCTTGCACATACTTCAGAATCTCTGGACGAATTTTATCAGATAATGCAGTTGCAGTTGGTGTCACTCCCTCTTGCTCCCCAATAGGCTTACCATTGATCATTGCTTCATCCAGATTATTCCCCTCATTTGGTGTAATGCCTATATTTAGAGTGCCTTCCAGCTTCTCGATTTTCAATTGTTCAAAATGATAATTTATAGGACCTATACTTGCAATGTTATTGTTCTTTATGCTGACTACTTCACACTGTAAATCTTGGAGCTGTTTTTCTAGAAGTCGAATCTTTTCTGTTTGTATTCTTAATGCGTTAAAGACTTGCTGAACATAATACGGATGCATACAACCCCCTCCTATGGTTTATTGTATGCGAGGGATACAAGCCTAATTCTAGCGTGTATATAGTTCAGTTGGTGTAGGCAAGCAAACAAGCGGTGAATCACTTTTCGCTGATGATAAAGCAGGAGGAGAGTCTGGAACGTCAATAGACTGATAACTATGAGACAAGGCATTAATTCGGCCGGAAGTGCCGATCTGAAGAACCGATGAATTTGAGATTATACCAATTTTTAGATTATTGACCGAGATGCACTGATACACCGTAATATTCATGTAAACCCATCCTTAAGGAGGCGATACTTGATCCACCACATCTGAATCCATCGTGTTCGTACTGCTGGCTGCATTATTCGTAATGTTTGTACCTATGGAGTCACCTATGGAGAAGGAGTTGGCACCGGCATAGATTTTGGAGTTACTGCTCAAGATAACGGATGCCGTATTTCCTACTAAGACTGTGGAACTGGGGCCTACGCTGTTAATTTTAATGTTGCCGATGATTGAAACCACCAAACCACTCCTCCCTTCGGAATGATAACCTATTCTATGTAGATATCCGCCCAGATGTCACTGAATAAGTCATACGCCCATACAATGGATAAAAAAATGAAGGAGGTTCAGCATTCATGAGCCCCAATAAATCGAACCCTTTAGATTGGATGAACGAAGATCCCTTTTTTAAGAAAAAGTTATCCCTAAAGTCGCTTGAAGAGCAATGGAAGCTGGATCCAAGCCAGATCGATGGCTATGTTGAAAAAATAATCAGAGAAGCTACCGCGGCCACCTCTTCCTCATTGACGGACGAAACCTCAAGTCTGCAATTTGAGCATCTGGACACACATAATTATTTGATCACGAAAATTCGTATTCCAAGTGGAATTCACCCCGAAAGTATTTGGGCACAAATCAACCGAACACAAATCAAATTAAGCGGTCTCGGAAAAGATCATAGCGAGATCATCCCACTCCCCGTTCCAGTCAATCCGGATCAGAGCAGAGGCACTTATAAACAAGGCTCATTGCAATTCAGAATGCCGAAAATGTCAGTAGGAAAATTTAGAAATATCGACATCCGTTATTTATAAAAAAATCCTTAAAACCCCACCTTTTTGCTCGTCCAAGTGGCGATCTCTCCTCAAAAAAATGCCTTAAAACTAAAACAGCGTATAATTTAAGTTATGCGCTGTTTTTTTAGGGCGTTTTTTGCCCTTTTTATCCTTAATTTTGTCTGCAATCACAAAGGAATTTATAAGCTTCATTCTCCGAACTTTAAGGTTCCCTCGCTCATAAGATAGGGTATCAATCGCAAAGGTGGGCTATTTATGTCCAAAAACAAGCGCGGCAAAGCACTCTGGCGTATGCCATCCCGAAGCAGAGGAACATGTCTGATCTGCGGCAGCACTCGTATTAAGCTGTTGTACATCGGAAAAGGACTTTCTGGCGAAAAGGTTAACGTGTGTAAGAAATGCGAGGGTAAACAAGTAACTAACAGTAACTGAACAAAATTGTTCAGAGGATTTCCTGTCATCATTTATTACAAGGCGAACGGATTACTAAAAAAGTGCAATCCTGTCATCGAACCTCGATGAAACTGAATCACACTTTGCTTAGTAATCCTCCACTTCAAAAACTATAGGAGTTCTATACGATACCGTCTTTCCTCACTCGATAAACTGAATCCGACAGATTCATAAAGATGCAATGCAGAATCATTATCTGTTAACACCATTAAATAGGCTTCTTCAAGTCCATGTGTTCTGAAATAGTTTAACGCTTGAGAAAGCATGTACGTAGCAATCCCAAATCTTCTCCACGGCTCTAGTACAAAAACATTTTCAATATACCCACTTTTCTCTTCCTGCCATACCATCAAGCTGCCTACAACCCTCTCCCCTTCTCGAACAACCATAGAGTTCCAAAGCGGATTTTGCTTAAACTGAGATAGCCGTTCTTTCCCGAGTGGGGTTTCTGGCCAAACCTCTGCTTCCAATTCTAAATAAAGATCTTCTTCTTGTGGCGTCTCCATCATCCAAGTTGCAAATTCAAATTCCTTTTTCAGTTCAGGTACGGTGTAGGAATGATCAAGAGTATGATTCATTTTAAATAAGCTATTGAATTGACAGAAGCCCTTTTCTTTTTCAAAAAATTGCGTATTTGCGATCTCTGATGCGTTATTCCCGACACATAGTGTCGTTTTGTACGCTGTTGATAAAGTTTCCTTCAATTCAAGTGCTCTCAAGAGGAGCGTTTGATACATGCTCTCTAATAAATCGTAGTCTTCTTCTCGATCAGGTATTGTTTTCAAATTCAAATAGATCGAATGTCTGCTTTCCTTTGAACGCCCAGGCGGCACAATATTTATGATCTCTACTTGACCTTTGGCAACCATTTTTCCATTTTCAAAGGCGCAGTACACATTCTCCCAGTTTTCCTTATCGCCAACCCACCAAAAAACAGCATTTCCCCGCGAAGTAACCGAGTTATATAACTCACCCAGTAATGGCATGTCCCCTTGTTCAAAATGACGAATCGTTATTCCTTCTGATGAAAGAATCGTAGATTTTGTCAAAACAAAACCCCTTTTCATATAAATTTTGGCATACATTAAGGGTAGCACAACTCTTCCAATTTCACTTGTTAATGAATAGTTATAATTAATTCTTATATACCGTAACATTTATCGAGTGAACCCTGTCTTACTTACATAGGGGGACTAAATGATGAAGAGACGATTTTTTATAGGTATTGCTATATTTTCATTAGGTATTGTGATAGCTTTCGGGATCGGTACGATATCAAATATCCTAACTCCATTTAAGAATTTCTTACTCACTGTTGATAATCAGTCGGATGATGAAATTAGCTCTATTGAAATAGGTTTAATCCATATGGATTCTAAGGAATTATTTACAGATCCCATCAAGAAAGGTGAAACAAAAAAGTTCAAACCTACATTGAGCTTAAGTGGTGAAGGTTCTATATACCTTAAGTATACTAACGCAAAAGGACAATCCACCCAAGAAACGGTATGCGGTTATACAGAGTATCTATCTGGTTATTCAACTGTCACGATTACTAATGAGGGCACAACTGTTGTTCAGCAATGTAATTAAATCCTTTCTTCTAAGGGGCTGTCCCAAAAGCCATGAAACGGATGCTTAGGAGATCCCTTGTTTTTGGAGTCGGATAGACGGTTGCGCTCCATAAGGACGCTCCGCGAACAGTCCATTGTTCCAATCGCTGTTGTGTCCAGATTTTTTTCAATTTTCCTTAGCGGATAAAATCCGGAAACAAAGGCGACCGCTATCGCTTTTCCACAATCAGTCCGTTCTCTCCGCTGTGTAGGCGGGAAATGGACTACAATATTTAAAAAAACGCAAAAAAAAACTCTCTTTTGGTAAAATGGAGTTACCACACAACTATTTCAAAGAAGAGGTTTCTTTTGAACATTCAGTATACCAAGCTCAGGAAATCCTGCGAAGCGAGGAAGACTATGCTTTGTCCGTACGTCGAATGATAGAACTAGAGAGTATGTTTGGACAACTAAAGAACAATCGGAGCTTCCGGCGATTTCTGCTTCGCGGCATGTGTTCGAAGAAAATAAATTAGTAGACTGAGTAACGTCCCTTTAAATGGCTACCGGCGAACACATTCTTGTCGTCGGCATACCGATCGCGGCCCGTCCCGTTGCATCCGAAAGAACCATGAGCACGAGTTGCAGGCGCGCTGCTCAGCCGTTTGCTAATCGCCATGCCAGTCTACAACTTTATTTTTCGAGTCGACACATACCCTCTAAGCATGTCCACATATAACGAAAGATGGATTTAAATCTCTTTATAGCAAAAGAACGAGAAAAAATCCAATGTAACCTCACGTGAAAATAAGCCCACTACGCCTATTCGGGCATTGTGGGCTTCGCTGCTTAATCTTACTTGTATATTGAAGTATCTAGCGGAATAATGAACCCGCCGTCAACAGCTTGTGTCACATTTATTGCGATGGTCTTTACTCCAGAAATATCTACCTCAATCGTCAGGAGATCACTATTTGGTGAAATCTTCTCTACTTTTTTAAGGAGCACATTCTTGTCATTATCCCTAATTTCAAGAGATTCCACTTCCTTGCCGACTGAAGCGAATTGTAGAACAAGCTTCTGATATTTGCCGTTAGGGCTGAGCGCGGTATATTTAATATTTGAATTAGGTGCGCTGTACAGAACTTCCTTATAATTTTTGCCGCCGTATTTGGTCAGTGCAGGGTCCTTGGTATACAGACTCGTGTTAAAATCCTCCTGCTTCACGGGAACGCCTGCCTGCTGTTCGCCAATAATCACCTCTTTGGCTGTCCCGTCATAATTCACCGGAACATCCAGAAGCTCAGAAACAGATCGTACCGGAAGATAAGTAGTTCCTTTATAAGTAATTGGAAGTACCGCTTTGCCATTGCCATCTTTGAGAGGGGTAATCTCCCCGTTCACTCTGATTTTTAAATCTCCGTTTAACAACGCTTTAATTTCTTGGAGCTGCGAGCTCGCGAAAGCACCTGTGCCCATGCCCACTAAAAGTATCATGGTACCGCATAAAGTCGTAACAACCTTCTTCTTCATTTCTGTTTTCCTCCTCTTGGGATTTCTTCAAATCCAGGTATTCCGCAAACAACGGTTATTTGAGAGATAATCTCTCTGAAAGATGACGCTACATGTGCGATAGTCTCAGTAGAGTTGAATATTTTACCATATTATATCACAAAGCCCAATGCTTCATTTCCAATTCTCCCTTCTTCCAAGCTACTGATTAACCCAGCCCTTTCTAAAAGCATATAACTCTTCTTCTGTGTATTATCATCAAAACACGAAAAAAGGCGCTCCCGGCAGTAGTCCAGAAGCGCCTACTTCATTCCCATAGCAGTACCAACTACTCTCCAAATCCGCGGGCTGACTCTTTCAATTTTTGAATTAACTGACTCACTCGTCCCTGGGATACACCGATTAGCTCGACCAACCTTCTTTGTGATGTAGCCGGTTACTCTTTTAAGACCTCAACTAGTCGGACGAGCGTATCCTTGCTACGGTTCTGTTTGAGAATATAATCTCACCCGGCTGTCCACCCCAATGCATCCAAAAGAATCAGGAGCTCGAGCTACAGCCTCGCTGCTCAGCCGTTTGCTAATCGCCATGCCAGTCTACAATTTTATTTTTGGAGTCTAATACTTTATTTTCTTTTGACAGCATGGAAAAAGTGACGCTTAAGGTCGGTTGACTTTCACTTGCTATGACCATAAACAAAGAGCAGTAATTCTCCAGTGACGGGAGAATTGCTGCTCTTTTGACCTTTTTGCGGATTAAAAATGGAGAGTGGGCTATCAACTTTAATCGTAGAAAACCTACTTTTTCACTTGGAAAGTATGTCGGGTCAAACCCTAAAAGATTTGACCGCGCAACACTTCAATCGTTATGCATTCCCCGAAAAATTTAATTGCCAAGTCACGCCAAATCTATCCGCTACCCAGCCAAATTTCGGACTAAACGGATAGCTTCCAAGAGGCATTAGGACCTGTCCACCTTGCGCTAATGATTCGTAGACCCGATCAATTTCAGCTTCACTCTCACAATTTACATATAAGGATATCGCTGGAGTAAAGGTAAACCCGTGCTGAACATAACTATCTATACACATAAATACTTGTCCATGCATAGAAAAGGAAGCTTGCATTACACTCCCTTCAGGTCCTGCTTCATTCGCTCCATATCGCTTAATGCTAATAACTTCGGAATCATCAAACAAGGACGTATAGAAATTCATAGCTTCTTCTGCCTTACCTTCGAACATTAGAAAAGTCATGATCTTTTGATTCGTTTCCTTCATAATTGTCCAGCTCCTTATTGTGATTTAAAGTAGATCATTTCATATCATTAACGCTTTCGTATACTTTCAAACGGGCATACACGGTTTCGAGAACCGGATACGCGCCTTGACCCGGAACAGCCATAGCCAGAAGTGCCCCATGCAGATGGTCCGCTTCTACAGGTAGTTGCTTATGCATATCCCGATGCATGGATGAAGTAAATTCAGGTAACACAGAAAGCATCTTTTGCATCATGGAAGCTATATTTTCCGGTCCCACAGGCATTCCAGCATTTTGAGCCAAGCTAACAATCTCTTGAAGAAGCTGCTCATAGATTGCACGTGCTTTTGGGGAAGCAAAAATAGGCCCAACAGAGCTGTCCATTAAAGTGGTAATCCCACTTAGACTAGCTACAAATATATATTTCTGCCACACTTCGCGCTGAATGTCAGAACTTAATGTCACTGTGAATCCAGCATGATCCAAATGACTCAGCAGCAACTGTGTTCGTTCTGACTCACCACCTGCCCATTCACCCAACACAATACTATGGAACGAACTGCTTTGAACGATAGTACCTGCTGAATCTAGAGTTGTTTCTATATAACAAAGACCACCCAGTACATGTTCTGGGCCAAAACGCTTCTGCAAAATGCTAAATTGATCGTAACCATTGAGGAGCGGGAGGATCAGTGTATGTTCACCAACGTAGGGTTCAATGTCATTCATCACCTGAGGCAAATGGTATGCCTTGACCGCTATAATAATGCAGTCGAAGGGCTCTACTGCTTCCCTATTAGAAATCGTTCGTACAGAAGTCTGAAAATCCCCATGAACACTTTTTACAATCAAACCGTCCGCTTCTAACTGAATCTGTTTGGCATTTCGGACGAGAAAAGTAACATCTTCTCCTTTTTGAACTAGACGTCCCCCGAAATATCCACCTATAGCTCCTGCACCCACGATAAGAAAACGCATAATAATCTCCCCTTCTTTTCCCTTAATTTAAACAAACAAAAAGACCTTTTAGCTATCTGCTAAACAGGTCCGAAAGGCAAAAAAAGAGTCAAGTATCGACCGTTCTTTTGTCTCGGTCCTTACGGATCTGAGCAAAATCCAACGAGTTCACCTCCATGGCTACATGTTAATTACTATTCATTTATTAAAACCTATTAGAGCACCATTCGATGATTTATCGATACAGCCTCCCTGGAAAGTATAGCAAAAGAAAACATTCCTGTACAAGCATATTTAGGTAACTCTCCTTAAAGACTAGTAGTTTTGATCCACAGTTTTGAGATATCCAGAAATCCGAATGAACTGGTGTGAAGTCCAAACAAGCTTTGATTTAGCTGCGCTTTTTTATTCATATGACAACCATATAACACCCAATAGTTGTCCCTAAGCACACCTTCTGCCTGATCCAGCAACTTTATTCTTTCTTCCTTTGGGGATTGCGTGAAATCGGTAAGTACATCTGAGAATAACAAGATCTGTTCATCTCTCAGCAGAGAAAAAAGATAATTAAGTTTATTATTAAAGTAGTTAACCATTCCCCACTGCCAATCATCTTCAAGAACCTCTTCAGCAAGGAGGATTTCGGAGGTGTTCTTTATATCTGCTGAGTTAAACTCGTTGAATAAATACAGCTCAATATGCAGTCCTACTGAAGCAGCTCGTGCTTGAAGCCACAGGGATTCTTCTCGCTCTTCTTTTTTATCTTTTGTAGCTAATCTTAAGGTCTCCCCCTGGTAGCCACTTGCCACTAGAAGCTCTCTCGCATGTTCCAGAGTAGGCTCAATAATACTTCTCTTACTGCTCTCCCAAGGTAAAAAGCTATCAGCAGGGGTACTACGGTTCCCTCCTAACTCCTTAATTAAGGCTTCTCGGCTGTAAAGGATTCGTATAGCCAGCCGGAATAGTTGCTGTTGATGAATTCCGTCTTTATGGAAATTGAACAAGAGATATCGGCATCCCAAGGCAGGGTAGTCAATACTGTGGTTACAGATGATATTAGGTAATAAACCTTCCTGAGCAGATTCAGGAAGTTCATACAATCGTTCATTTGAAGCTTGTTCTGGCAAATACCAGATTTCCACACGATCTAGTAGCGGGCGTATACCGTAATAATAGTCAAATGCCGCGAGGACTAGCACATCTTCATTAAGATCTAGTAAACGATAGGGCCCTGTTCCACACACTTCATTAACAAGATCTACGTCATGAGGAAGAATCGACATATGAATACAGCTGAACATGTGTAGAAAAAAGAGATTGGGACGAGATAGCTCAAACCTGATCCTGTGATCTCCTTCGGGCTCTACTCGTTCTATATCTTTGTATAGGCTCAATGCTGGACTGTTCAAATCTATAAGGCGTTGAAATGTCTCTTTTACGTCTTTGGAGGTCATTATCCTGCCGTGATGGAATCGCACACCTTTACGGAGATAAAAAATATAACTTGTACAATCTTCATTGGCTTCCCACATATGAGCCAGACCAGGGAGAAAAGTATCACTTCCTGCATCATAGGTAACTAATGTGCTATATATTTGTCCGAGTAAATAGGATTCAAACGCGGTATATACATAAGCTGGATCCAGCACTTCCATATGCCGGTTTCGTGTAATTCGCAAGACATCCAATCCTGATGTCGACTCCGTTTCACTACGGAAGCCCATCTGCTTATTTAACACCATTAATAACCGTTCCTTTAATGTGTCGCTAACCTGACCACGACTTAATAACTCTATAGCTTCCTTAATCTTCCCCTTATTAATCAGTTCCTGAAAGTTGTCCTCCAGCACCTCTTCAATCGTTCGAAGAAAAGTTAGCTGCGAGATATTTCCACGTCCTCTTCCAGGCTGCCAGTGTATAAAACCCTGCTCTTCAAGTTTTCGCAGAATAAACTTTACATTACGCGGAGTGCAGCACAGAATCGAAGCTAGTCTATCTATCGTCACAGGATTAGCTTCCCCTATATCTATTGAGGATGGGATGGCTATTGCTAAACATAAAAAATGATTACTAATATGGTCCACGATCGTTCACTCCTTTAAAGGTGAAACACAGTAAGTAATTCTTACACTTTTACTTCCCCCTTTTATCATTATAATTATACATATATCGTTAATGAATATGCAGTACTAAATTATAGCTATCAGATTAGGAGACCTTTTCAATTATGAACCAGCATCTTAGGCATATTCACCCACTAGCTTGGACCATCATCGTCGGTACGATGTTCGGACGTTTGGTAACTTCAATGAGCATTCCGTTCTTATCCATCTATTTAACCCAAGTCCTTGGAGCCACCCCCACACAAACGGGGATTACGGTAGCCGTCAGCTCTCTGGCGGGCGTAATGGCCAGCTTCTACGGAGGATATATCTCGGATATTGTAGGCCGCAAAATTGTCATGTTAATCTCCGTGTTTGGCTGGGCAGCAGTATTCTTCGGATTCTCTGTTGCACAACATCTGTGGGTATTCTTCCTGGTCAACACCCTGAACGGTTTATGCAGATCCGTGTTTGAGCCCACATCACGGGCACTTTTATCCGACATTACCCCTGCTGAAAGTAAGCTGCTTGTATTCAATCTTAGATACGCTGCGATTAACCTTGGTGTTGTTTTTGGTCCGATTATTGGAGTACAGCTCGGTTCTGCCGAATCAACGTTTCCTTTTATGATCGCTGGTGTTGTATATGTTGCATATGGACTTGTATTATTCGTCCAATTTAAATTGCATCGTTCAACCATGCAGAGTCATACGCAAGCTGAACCACCACGTTTACTTGAAGCCTTGGCAACAACCGGTAGAGACCGTGTATTCTTGCCAGTTCTACTTGGTACAATCTTTTGTGTACTTGGATACGGACATTTTGGTTCAACTATGGCGCAATATTTAGCAATGAACACCCATTTCACAAATGGTGGGCAATTATTCTCCTATATGTTGTCACTCAATGCCATTACAGTGCTCGTGGTACAGTATCCTATCGTACGTACTGCAAGCAAATTCTCGCCGATTGTTCCATTGATTCTCGGAAATATCTGCGTTGCTATTAGTCTTCTCTTAGTAGGTTTAGCTGAAGGTGTAGCCCTTCTAATGTTTAGTGTCGTACTATTTACGATAGGGGAAGTACTGCTCTTTACGATGATGGATATGTTAATTGATCGGATCGCGAAGCCAGAAATGAAGGGTACGTACTTTGGAACGATTGGCTTTAACAATTTGGGGAGTGTAATCGCGCCTATCTTCGGCGGAGTGCTGCTGGATCATTATGGAGCTCAGAATGGCCTTACGATCTTCCTGCCACTCGCTTTAACCACGGCTATAGGTCTTCCTTTTCTATTCGTAGCGCACAAGAGGCTTACTGCCAGAGAGAAGTTATCGCATGGTGTTGAGACTAGCGCATAAATGGCTAAATTTTTTAAATCTAAAGGTTATTATGGGGCAATCCCAAATTAGTTAACATATTAATTATTATGTAAACTTATTGAATGAATAAAGCCTATTCACAAATGAGCGGGACCGTTTCATTGCAGAACATGCAATCGAAACGGTCCCTTTTTCACAAAAAAATCATGCTAATTGTAAACCTCCTGTAGCAAATTCGCCTGTACTATCACATATTGTCTCAATTCCAAAGGTTCCACAATCTCGCCTTGTCCAAGTATTCCCCAAATATTCGTACATGCACTAACATAGCTATACATATTTACAGTAAGGGTTATTTGATCTCCTTCCTCTACCCTGTTCATGATCTCCAGCCCGTGTATAGAAGCCTCTCGGCTCTTATCCGTTCTAATCAATACTGGGTAGATCTCTTCCTCTTTACAAGCTTGCTTGAATCCCCTCTCCTGTTGCTTCCAGTGCCTTTCTAATGAAAAGTCCTGAGGGATAGCATACTCTTCATCTATAAGCTGTGTAGAGGCGATTCGCTCACATTTAAACGTGCGGGTTTGTTCGATTTCTTCACAGTAGGCTATAAGATACCACTCTTCTTTTTTCACAACTAGACCATAGGGCTGTAATTTCCTGCTCGAGATGATTCCGTTAATCTTGTGGTACTCAATCTGTAGTTTCTGAGATCTCCAAACAGCAGTTCGAATCGATTCCAGACATGGAATCTCTAAGCGTTCTGTCCACCAAGGTGTATCATCAAAATAAAAACGGTTTTGTGCCTTCTGGATATCATTTTGATAGGAAGCGGGTAATGATTTTTCTAATTTCAAGAGAGTTGTCTTTAGCTTTAATCCGGAATCTGTATGTCCGCCAGTATGAATCCCCATTCCTGTTAGAAATAGATTGATTACATCTTCCCCATGAAGCTGATTTAGGTTAACAGCATACCCCTCCATCAAGGAGATGCCACCATTCGGTCCCGGCGTGGATAACAGTGGTATTCCTGCTTCAGCTAATACATCAATGTCTCTATAGATAGAACGTACGGAGGTTTCCAAGGCTTCAGCTAAGTCATTGGCCTTCATCTTCCCTCTTGATTCCACTAATAATAAAATTGCAATCAAACGATGCAATCGCATGGGGAGCCTCCAAGTTTTTCTTTTTTTATAGTATACATCATAATTCTTGCCAAGCTGTTGTCAACAATAGAAGGTTATGATTAGTTCATTACATTAAAGGAGCTGATACACATGAATATAGGCGTATTGGGAACTGGATTCGGAGCTTATCATGCGCAGTTATGGACGACAATGGATCGAGTAGACAAAGTAATTATCTTTGGTCGGAACGAAGCTAAGCTGCAGGAGCTAAAACAATCTTTAGGCGTTGAGATAACTACTAATATTGACAATATTATGCTTGATTCCACCATAAATGTGATTGATATCTGTTTGCCCTCTTTTTCACATAGGCAGTATGCAGTCGATGCGCTTAAGCATGGGAAACATGTATTATGTGAGACACCCGTTTGCTACAACTTAGAAGATGCTCTTGCGATGAAGGAAGCTGAACAACTGTATGATTCGCGAATTCTCGTCAACCAGTTTATTAAATTCGATCCTGCGTACAAATATCTTTACGAAGCGAATCATAATGAGAAATACGGAAAACTCTTATCTCTTACCTTAAAAAGAGAGACGCCTCCTTTGTGGGGTGACCTCGGTCTGCACGCTATCGCTACAAATCTGATGATTCACGAATTGGATTTTGTGACCTGGATGCTGGGGTCTATGGAGCCGCACTCGGTTTGGGGATCCGATGGTGGTAAAAGTAATCAAGCCTTAGTCCGTGCAATTTTTCAGCAACCTCATGTATCCGCAGAGATCGTTGTTTCTTTACAAATGCCGGTTTCGTATCCTTTTACCGTAGGCTATGAGGCATATTTTGAACAAGGCAAGCTTGTCTTTCAAGAGAGTGACAACATGAATGGAGCTGTTGAAAGCTCATTAATTGAATATACCGCTGTAGGTAAACAAGATCTTTTGTTAGAACCAGCTAATCCCTATGAAAAAAGTTTGGAGTATGCACTCCAATGTCTAGTGGAGGGTAGTTCATCAATAATTGAGTTAGACAATGCGATACAAGCTATAGAACTAGCTATTTGCATTGAAAAAAAGCTTGTATAAATGGATCAAGGGATGTTATATCCTTTTTCAGGGGTTTTGTTTGTAGGGTGAGGTGAATTGTTTATTGATGTGTAGTGTATAGGGTGAGACAGTAATGGATTTTGATTTTTCTATTGTGAATTTTTCATATGATGAATTAGCGGAAAATAATAGCGATAAAATCAAAAATCAATACTTTTTATAAGCCCCCCATCTCCTAACTAATGATAATTGGTATCTGAAACAATAATTAGTTAACATAATAATGAATATGTTAACTAATTTAGGAAATCGATTTTCCACACTCGTTCACCGCTTCTTTAGCGCAAGTGCGAAACGTTCTATCGTCTCTTTGGATAATCCATTTACACTCTTATTCTTCCCTTTTACCACTCGAAGAACCACTCGATCTAATACAGTCATCTTCTCTTCGTAAATCTCATCACCGAACACTTCTTTTGTAATTGATTGGTTATACAGCTTCTCTGGAAATGAAGATTTCAATTCTTGTATGGCTTGCTCCCCCTTCGCTCCTGCACAAATAAACAATCCAACGCGCTTTTTAGCTAGTTCATTTTGATATTTTGAAGTAAACTCCGTCATTTGTTTTTGTATTTTCCCAAAATAAATAGACCCACCTAAGATGACAGTATCGTACCGTTCTAATGTAGGCTCTTTAGCATGCATTAAATTAACTACTTCAGTCTCATCATCCAATTGATTTTTCAATAAATACGCAGCTTTCTCTGTACATCCATATTTAGAAGTATAAATAATAATCGTCTTCATTCTGATTCTTCCCTCCACCCTCTGATCATCCTACTATGTTAAAGGCTCACGTATCTCCCTGGTTGCTATTGAAACCATAGAATCCAAATAACAAGATATCAGTGCTTCAACCTGATCTTCTGGCAAATTCTTTTCTACAATCAAACGCATAATTAATCCGAACGCAGCACTCCACATCACTTGAGCAGTGAGCTCTATCGAAGATTCCATATGTTGTTCTTTCGATTCGAACCTAGATAGACATTGACAGAGCATACCTATCGCTTTACGCTCCTGACCAGCTCCCTTGAATAGAACTGCTGTGTAACTAAGAACAGCCGGTGTATCATTTAGCATAACATTACGGTACTCAACACTTGTGGTAAGGGTCATCCTGATCCATTGCTCAAGCGATTGTCTCAAAAGTGTCTCTGGTGGCAGTTCATGCTCCACCTTGCGCTGTACGGACTGAAGCCCGACAACCATATCTGTATATTTCTGTTGCAAATATCTCACCACAATTTCATCTTTACCCTGAAAGTAATGATAAATAATACCCGGAGAATACTCGATTTCCTCTGCAATTTTGCGAATAGAAAGCTTTTCAATCCCCTCCTCTGCAATCAACAAGGCCGCAGCCTCTAAAATTCTTTTCTTCATTTCCTCACGCTCACGCATTTGCCGTTGTTCTTTAGTCATCATGACGTCTCCTTATAATTTGAACATCGTTTATTCATTGAACACTGTTAAATATATATAATTTATAACGATCTTTTCTATATAGTAAGTCACAGGCAAACCACCCAACCCTTATTGTCATATCCAAACATGAAAAATCCGCCAGTCCTTATAGACTGGCGGAACCACACTTCATGATGTTAAAGGATTACAGACAAAGAGTTTTAGTGATGATAACCAACAGGATAAACAGAACCAGAATCGCTCCTGTGGAAGTAAATCCACCATATCCTCCTGCGAATTCGCCCATTTTAACTCCTCCTTTGTAATTGAGTACACCATAAGATATGCTAAATCCCACTCTGTGCTTGGGTGAAATGAACAAAAATAACCCAACATTCCTGTTAAGGCTGTTGGGTTATTCATTGTTAGTTTACATAATAATTATTATGTAAACTATTTCCGCGTTTATCTTAATTATCGTGAGATAACCATTAATTTTTCATGACTACATCATCGCTGTTACCTTTACAATCATTAACCTTATTATTAGTTAATGTGTTGAAGTATTGACTCGGATTTCCTTGAGGCGGATTAAAACGCTCTTTAAATTCTCCATTTGTGTACTCTCCAATCGCTCTATGCCAGAAACTACGGGCAGGCGTATTCGCACGTACCTGTGACACCTTCCAGTCGCCTGGATACATATCAAACAATTTATGCGCGGCCCAGGTCCCCACACCGCTCCGGCGATATTTTTGCATCACAAAAAACTCAGTCATGTAAAATTGCCCTTCGGGATCATACAACAACCGTTCTACCAAAGCAAATCCGGCAATATTCCCGTCTACTTTGAACAAATACGCAAATTTATTGTTGCCACTACTCCAAAATGATTCTAATCCCGGATAAGCTGGATATACTCCATCTTGATCTACATCAAGCTCCAGATAACGGGTGAAATCATATAAATAGTACTGCATTAGTTTGCTTATCGTCTGTTTCCGCTCTTTGGGAACCAGCTCCATTCCAAGTTCCATTTCGTGCACCTCTGCCATTTATGTTTACTACACATCATATAACTTAGTTACTTCAGGAGCAAGTTCATCACTAGTAAATAGCTTTGATCAAAGCCCATGGGAGGACAAAACATGATAAGATAGAAAGAAGAAATGATATGCAAACTATGGAAAAGGTGAATCACATGAGCGTTCAAAAGAACGATGACCGTAAAAAACTGGATCTAAAGCTACCTCTCATGCCTTGGTTCGTTCAGCAGTTTATTGATTATAAGCGTCCTGATCTATCCCCATCCACCCTGCTGGAGTATATTCGGGACTATGAGTCCTTTTTTGGATGGCTGCGTGCAGAAGGCCTCTCACAGGCCAACTCCAATACAGAGATCACTCTGTTGGAATTAGAAACCCTGCATATGGATAGTATTGTTGGATACCGCCTACACCTCACTACCCGAGCTGAGGGAACCAATACACGAGTAACCGTGTCCCGTAAGCTGTCCGCATTACGCTCTTTATTTCATTATTTAAGTCAAATCGCTGAGGACGAGAACTTCTATCCATTGCTTAAGCGAAACATTATGGCTAAGGTTGAAGTTAAACGAACGCATAAACCTAAGGATACTGCTGCTAAATTAAAGGGCAAGATTCTAGAGGATGAGGAACTGCTGGAATTTGTGGGGTACATTTTCGAAGGATATGGACGAGATGTTGAAGGAAACAAGCAGGCCTATTACTCCTTTCAATTAAATCGTGAACGCGATGCTTGTATTGCCAGCTTAATTCTGAATTCTGGTCTTCGTGTATCCGAAGTAGTCAATCTAAACGTAGATGATCTGGATGTTAACAACAAGCTGATCTATGTCACCCGAAAAGGGAACAATGATGAAACCTTCAAAACCCCTGTTTATTTTCGAGAACAAGCTAAAGAGGATTTAGCTCTTTATTTAAGCCTACGTCAATCCCGTTATAAAACGCCGAAGAGGGAAAAAGCTTTATTTATCGCTTTGCCCAATGGACGGCAAGAAGGCAAACGCATGACCAAAAGAGCCATTCAAGAAATGATTATTAAATATGCAAAACGCTTTGGTAAGCCCTATCTAACGGTACATAAGCTTCGTCACTCTTTTGCAACAGACTATTATCTGCAAAACGATATTTATAAAACGAAAGAACAGCTCGGGCATGCTTCGACAGAAACAACCGAGATCTATGCTCATCTCACGGACAAAACGATGTCTGAGGCGATTGAACGCCGTTTGGATAGTTAATTTTTTGCGAAAAGCCGGCCATACCCTATCCGATTTTTATGGAAAAGGTGTGGCCGGCTCTCTTTTTACATGGTTTAGAAAGACTGATCAGATTAGCATTATGTTGAATTATCGGCTTTTCTATTGTGAATTTTTCATATATTGAAATGTTGTAAATAATATCGTTGGCATATTAGATAATTAGCTATTTCCGTCCTATTGTTAATGTCAAAAAGCATTTTACCTTTATCCTATCCCCGTATTTCTCCCGGAAGCCTGATAATAGTCACTTTAGCACCCGCAGATAAGCCTCGATCCCCTGGTGGAACAACAATCAGACAATCGCTATCCTTGATCGTGACCATCACGGAAGATTCGTCTATCGCTGCTGGAATGGCATAAAGGCTGCCTTCACGGATCTCTAATCGCGCTCTAACAAATCGGGTAAAGTCATTCACTCTGTTATAATCTGCACCGAGTGTGGCGCTCCATTCTGGTAAGAACGGCTGTGACGCACACTGCATTAATCTGATAACCGGACGTGCGAACAATTGAAAACCAACGAAACAAGCACCTGGATTACCTGATAGGGCTAACAGCAGCTTACCACCTCTAACAGCAGCAGTGGTTACACTCCCCGGACGCATCGTCACTTTATTAAATAACATATCTCCACTCTGTTCACGAACCAAATCGCCCATAATATCATAATCTCCTACCGATACTCCACCCGTAGTGATTACAAAATCATAGGTTTCCAGCGCCATCTGTACTTTACTTCGAGCCAGCTCCAGATCATCCACAATAGATCCCAGCATCACGGGCTCCCCACCTGCCTCTTTGACTAAAGCTTCGAGCATGGGTGAGTTGCTGTTTCGAATTTTGCCAGGCTGTAGTGGTTCATGTACCTCTAGCAGCTCTGTGCCTGTCGCAAAGATAGCTACCTTAGGCCGACGATAGACTTTCACTGTATGTATGCCAAACGCTGCCAGAACAGCTATATCCCCGGCAGAGATTAATCGCCCCGCTGGCAGCACTAGCTCACCAGAGCTTAACTCCAGCCCCATCGGTGTGATATTAGACTTCGCTTCCTGCTTCTTTCGAATACCTACGTAAGTCTTTCCTTCCTCCTCACGTGTCTCTGTTACTTCTAGCATAACTACAGTATCTGCCCCTAACGGCACTTGTGCTCCAGTCATTATCCTTGCGGCTGTTCCCGAAGTTATATCTACCGATGCTACAGCGCCACATGGAATATTGTCCACCATTTCTAACCATACGACTTGTCCATTTACACAGTGACTTGTATCTGCTGCAATAATTGCATATCCATCCATGCTAGAACGGTTAAACGCGGGAAAAGAATGTGGCGCAATCACTTCCTCAGCCAAATAACGTCCACAGACCTCATTCAATGAGACCTCCTGTGACTCTAGCGGATTCGCAAATTTGATTATTTTGGCCTGTGCCTCTTTTACTTGAAGCGCGCTGCGCTGAAATTTATGATCCTTCATACCATACCTCCGCTCTAAATCGTCCGTTTTTTGTAGTACAATAGGTACTATTTTAACATGAGCTATCCTGAAGTAAAATGAATGGTGGAAACGACATTAAATCCTTTACCTATTTCATCTACGTAATTACAAAAAAAAGATGCGATCTCAAGATCACATCTCTTACGATTCATGTCTAGGATGCTCTAATTACCTTCACATCACCAGGAATTACTTTCTCCCCTTCATACAGCATGAACCGTCCATGTTGCCATTCTACACGCAGAAGCCGAGAATCATCTGACTGATATTGCCATACATGCTGCTCTCCACCATTCATAAAAGGGGTTTGGCCTAGGGCAGCAACATATCCATCATACTCTTCCTCCAGAAAAAATGTATAATCGTCCAGTTCAAGTGTTGTTGGAACCTCAGCAGGATTATCTAAGCGCCCATCAATAGGTTTATATAAACCATATTGCAGCTGTTCCCGCTCCTCAATATGCAAATAGGCAATTTGACTACCATCTCTTAATGTCAGCACTACCGCATTTCGTCCACGATTATGGGTCCTGCCGGTAACCTCGTAGGTAACGAGCGATACTTCACAGATGTCTCCAGGAGACAAATTAAGCATACTTTTCTGAACTTCCTGTGCCGCTGGTTTGGAGAAAAGATTACCTATACGTTTCCATATACTCAACTTGATCGTTCCCCCTACATAAATGCAGAAATAATTAAAGCTCCCGTAATTTGCAGTGAGCCTGATAATAAGCCGTACCCGATTTTGCCAAGCTGTGTACCATGATCCAGATCCAGACTCCCCCATTTAGCCAAGAGGAGACGGACCGTTCTTTCCAATATAAGCAAAAGAAAAAAAGATACAATCGAGATCAGCAAAGCATCTGGCAGGCTGTTAGAAGCAGCTATCGATGATGATAAAATGAACGCCTGTGCCAATAGCTTCATTACAAAACGTGTAGTAACTGCCATATTTCCAGCCTTTAACTCTTCTAAATCATTGTAACGAGTGAAGAGTGAATCTACGAACATCAGCACAAACAGCAACACCGCGCCGCTCACTGTCCACACGACCATGGACACCAGGATATGGAAATCCATTCTAATAGCCCCCGCTTATTCATTTTGCATGCTGTCATAAGCATAGATAAAGCGAAGAGGAAACGATATTCCTGTCTCCCCTTCGCCTGTGAACATCAGCCGTGAAACGGCTAAGATCAAATGTTATTGCTTCTCGTATTGTTTCATCAGAGCAGCCAATTCATCTTCTACTGCTTGATCTTTGTTCAACTTCTCGAACTCATCATCAAGTGATTTGTTGCCCGAGCTCATCTCGTTGCTAGCTTCGGCTTGAGCTTCTGCTTGCAGCATTTTTTCTTCCATACGTTTCAGGCCAGCAGATGCGGAATCAGAGCTGAAACCGCTCATCGCTTTATTAATTTCAGTTTGAGCTTTGGCAGCATTATAACGTGCAACCAAGGTTTCGCGTTTGTTCTTCATTTGAGTGAGCTGCTTACGCATCTCGTCAAGTTTGCCGCGAAGATTATCCGCTGATGCTTTGTTCTGGTCGAAGCTAGCTTTGTATTCTACCAGTTTAGCTTCAGCAGCCTTCTTCTCTTCCAGAGCACGGCGAGCGAGGTCAACATTACCAGCTTGAGCTGCAGCATGTGCCTGTTGCGTACGTTTGTTAACAAGTGCTTCCTGCTCTTCATATAGCTGCTTGAACTTTTTCTCAATAGCGATTTGAGCCGCTACCGCTTTTTCTGCATCTTCCAAATCTTCGGTCATATCACGAATGTACTGATCGGTCATCTTAATCGGGTCTTCTGCTTTGTCGATAATCGCATTCACGTTAGACATTGTTAAATCGCGCAATCTTTTAAATATAGACATGGTTTCATTCCTCCAAAAGATAATTTAAATACTCACTTGATATCTTTTACGCAGAATTGCCAATCCCGTTTCACATTTGTTGCGCTAAATATTGAATTACTTTATTATTTACGATCTCAACGACCTCTTTAATACCTTCTTTCGTGAGATCGTCGTAATGAATGCCCATAACCACTGTGACCGTCCTGTTTAAAGCCTCAGCTACCCTAATGGCAATATCTTCGCTTATCGAATGCTCTTTATGATTAGGAACCGCAGAGGTCTGCACTTCCACCCGCTCTCCATTTAAATACGCAGTACTTGCCGCTCCAATATGACGAACGCCCCCACTAATTACGAGTAAAAGATCACGTCCGACAGGCATCGCCGTCAGCTCAATATCCTCGGGGTTAATCTTGTTAGAAGTCAATAGTATCTCCTCACTACTCCACTTTATATAATGCCACGTATTTCATCCAAGGATTGAATATTCTCTTGAACCATGAATTGCTCAAGCTCTTCAACAAGCTGGCTACCTGCTCTCAAATTCATGAAATTGTAGGTTCCTACTTGGATTACCGAAGCACCTGCCATAATAAATTCAATAATATCAGTAGCTGTGGTGATGCCCCCCATTCCGATTACTGGAATAGATATGTTCTGTGCGACTTGATGCACCATGCGCAAAGCAACTGGCTTAATCGCTGGTCCGGACAGTCCGGCATACAAGTTATTAAATACACTACTTCTCCGTCGCACATCAATTTTCATCCCTGAAATGGTGTTTATCAGCGAGACAGCATCTGCTCCCTCTGCCTCACACATTTGCGCCATCTCAACGATATTCTCAGCACCTGGAGACAGCTTTACCGCAAGTGGTAGCCTAGTGGCACGTCTAACAGCTTGTACTACTTTTTGCGCTTCTGAAGTCTTGATTCCAAATGCAATTCCGCCTTCTTTTACATTTGGACAGGAAATATTCAACTCAATCATATCAACTGCTGGTTTACCTGCGCTTGATCGAAGATCTGCATCACGCTGGATCATTTCTGCTCCAAGTACGTAATCCTCAAGCGTCCCGCCCCCAAGATTCACCAAACGGGCTGTATCGAGTGTTTCCCAATAAGGGCATTCTTTTTCCAAGAACGCAGCTACACCGGGATTCTCCAATCCTACACTATTCAGCATGCCAGAGGCTGTCTCATAAACTCGAGTGCCAGGGTTACCTGCTTTTGGATGGAGGGTGAGCCCTTTCCCTGAGATTCCACCTAGCAAAGATACATCATACAGCTTTCCATATTCACGACCAAAGCCGAATGTTCCTGAAGCCATTACAATCGGATTCTTAAAATGAACGCCTGCAATTGTTGTGCTCATCTTAGTCAAGGAAAATCACCTCCTCAGAAAGGAACACGGGTCCGTCTGCACAGGCTTTTCGCTGACCATCACGACAAGAAACACTACAAACAAGACAGGCACCAATGCCGCAAGCCATTCGATTCTCTAGAGAGAGATAAACTTTTGTATTGCTACCCGCCTCTTCGGCCGCTACGCCTTTAAGCTGTGCAGCTTTAAGCATAGGATGTGGGCCGCAAACGAAAACATGATCATATTGACTAAAATCCACACGATCCAAAATAAATCCGCCTACATCTATTGTAAGCTCGGCTGCTAATGGACGAAAAGCTTCTGTCCGGTAAGCTTCCCGACTAAAACCTAGAAAGATATCACAACCAGGCAGCTGCTTTGCACAATAATATAGCGGCGCTATTCCAATTCCACCACCAATAAGTGCAACCTTGCCTTCGACCTGTGGGAATCCCGTGCCAAAAGGCCCTTCAAGCTCCACTAAGTCACCAGGAGTCAACCGTGAAAATATCTCAGTGCCTTCCCCCACTACGTGATATAAAAATTCGACACTATCCTCTTTTACTTCATGTATACTTAACGGTCTGGAAAGGATCGGATAAGCATCCCATG
Organism: Paenibacillus sp. NPDC101420; assembly: GCF_050277435.1. Lineage (NCBI taxonomy): Bacteria > Bacillati > Bacillota > Bacilli > Caryophanales > Paenibacillaceae > Paenibacillus > Paenibacillus sp. NPDC101420. The sequence goes on along the minus strand of NZ_JBNNSE010000011.1, from coordinate 89,381 downwards.
CCCGTAACATGTAGAATTGACCCATTTCACCGCCGCTATTCGTTTCAACTTTAAGGTGGTACACTCCGTCAGTTAGCCGATCGTTACTTAAAACCATCCCCACGTTATCAAGCTCCTTCAAATTTTATCTTTATTAAGATTGCCTTAGAAGGAGTATAAAATCTGTGACAAACTTCACATTCAAAGCGCGCTATCCCTTTTTCCAGATCCCGCGTTCATAAGGTTTGGGGACATTACGTACGCTTCCAAGCGCCTCTTCCGCATGTAAAGCCCAATAGGGATCGCTCAACATCCCACGGCCAACGGCTATCAGCTCTGCCCGTTCTTCCGCGACGATGGACTGTGCCTCAGTAAAGGATTCAAGCCGCCCCACTGCAATTACAGGCACCTGTAATTCACTACGGATAAACTCTGCCAGATCCACTTGATAAGCAGGGCCTGCACCCGGCCCTCCATTTGAACCTATAGGACCTTCTCCTCCAGAAGAAACATGGAACAGATCCACTCCAGCATTCTTATACCGTCGGCAAATATCCAGAGCGTATTCAGCATCATATCCACCCTCTACATATTCCTTCGCAGATATTCTCATAATCAATGGCATGTCTACAGGAACCACTTCTCGGACTGCTTTAACTACCTGTTCTCCGAACAACGCAGGATCTTGTCCATATTCATCATCTCTGGTATTCGTCAATGGAGAATGAAACTGATGAATTAAATAACCATGTGCACCATGAATTTCGACCGTATCAAATCCTGCCTCTATAGCTCTGCGCGCCCCTTCACGGAAGGCCTCAATTAATTCTGAAATTCCTTTTTTAGAAAGGGCCTGTGGCGTTTTGAAATTAGCATCAAAAGGAATTGCTGATGGAGCCACTGGCGGCTCTGCATCCACAGCTTTTCGTCCAGCATGTCCTAATTGAACAGCGATTTTTGATCCATACGCATGTACACCATCCGTGATTCTACGATAAGCTTCAATTTGCGAATCACTCCAGATTCCTGTATCTCGATTAGTGATTCTACCATCTGGATGTACGCCAGTCATTTCCACGATAATAAATCCTGTACCGCCAATAGCACGGCTTACATAATGAACATAATGCCAATCATTAGGGATGCCATCCTCTTTATCCACCGAATACTGGCACATAGGTGGCATGACAATACGATTCTTCAGCGATAACCCCTTCAATTCATACGGTGCAAACAAATCAGACATACATGTCTCCATCCTTCCGTAATCTATAATTGACTCGGGAATTCCCCGTTCTATTAGTATACACGCATTGGTTCCTTCAAGAAATCTTAACCAATACTGTATTGTTATCAGCATAAATCTACCCATCTATGGAGATAACAATTAAGAATATGACGGTGATCAGGTAGTAAAGGAGGCAGATGGGGATGTATTTTCAACGGAGAGGTCAGAAACTGCTTATAGTATTAGGAACAATCATAACTATGCTATTCCCAACCTATTCTTCAGAGGTTGCGTCAGCGCCTGTGCAGAGTCAGAAGACTCCGCAAGAACAAACACAAAGTGTACCCGCTTCAGACGAAGATACGGCAATTTCAGCAGGTAGCGCTGCTACAAATAGTTCGACGCTTAACAGCAATAAAAACACTAAAGGTCTGACATTAAGTCAGCTGTTACACAAATACCCAGAGACTTTTAAGACTAGTGGACCTCGGAATAAAGTCATAGCACTTACTTTTGATGATGTTCCTGATCCAAGATTTACCCCCCAATTGCTTAGCATCCTGAAAAAATATAATGTCAAAGCAACCTTCTTTGTGGTGGGAAGCCGAGCAAAAAAACATCCAGCTTTGGTGAAAAGAATGATTAGAGAAGGACATGCGATTGGAAATCACTCGTATAACCACCCTCAGTTTGTGAAGCTTGCGATGAATGATTTTCAATCACAAATCATAAAGACCGAGGATATTATACAAACCTTGGCCGGATATAAACCACGACTAATTCGCCCACCCTATGGGGATATCAGTGAACAGCAGCTTAAATGGGCAAAAAGCCATGGCTACACGCTCGTGAATTGGAATGTGGACTCATTGGACTGGAAAGGACTTTCCAAAAACCAAGTCAGAAATAATATTCTAGCCCATATTGGAAGAGGAGCGATTATTCTTCAGCACGGTGGAGGCGGTCCAGGTAGTCATCTACAAGGAACGATTCAGGCTTTACCTGAAGTAATCACTATTATGCGCAAGCGGGGCTATACATTCGTTACCGTTCCTCAATTACTTCAAGTGTCCAAAAGTAAATAAATTTTCCAAAAATATATATTTAATAATACGCAAAAAAACGGAGGCAGCCGCTAAGGACTCCCTCCGTTTCCTGTGTAACCTTATTTTAGAACTTTTCATATCTCATAGGTATTCTCTCTATTTTTATCTTTCTATTTAACAATGTATAATTGTACATATTGATAACCGAATGACGATACAAAGCTTTGGCTACCAGGGATAAAGATATCGATACGATTGCCTTTTATAGCACCGCCCACATCCGTTGCCGTTGCTAAGAATGCATCTTTAGGCAATCCATCATGTGAATGGCCTGTCACCAATACTTTGGTACCGAGAGGAATCACATTTGGATCAACAGCAATAGTTCCAAGCTTGAGAGAATTTCCGAAATAATCTACTGCACCCCATCCGCCGTTCTCACTGCTTGCAGAAGAATAAGCTGAAGCTTTGACTTGAATCGATTTGTCATAATTAAAGGACTTACCCCATGCTTCAACTGTTTTGGACTCTGAGTTTACATTCAGACTTGGTGTAATCACTGGTGATTTGTCAGTTGTAGTTACGGACTCAGCCTGCATCTTACTAGGGATAGTAATTTCAAGACCTTCGTAAATGTTAAGTGCTGCAACGTTTGGGTTTGCTTTCATTAATTCATTCACACCTACATTATATTGCTTGGATAAAGTATAAAAAGTGTTGCCATCCTTAGCGATATGAACGCTGTCTGCATGAGCTGGAACGGCATGCAGTAATGCACTGATTCCCATAATTGCAGCAAGGGTTTTAATTGTTCTAAATCTGTTCTTCATAATTGCCTCCTCATTAGATGGGCGTGAACGGTATCACTTCCGTATACGCTCGTGTACATTTTAAGTACTTATGTACAACCCGTGTGTGATTTCTTGATGTGTTGCAGTCTTTTGTAAAACTGACAGGACTTAATATATCACAATTTTGTAACCTGTGCTTATGTAATTGTTACCATTGTGAAAAATCAAGTTTCAATATTGTCATTTTTTCGGATTATGGTTAACATATTTTTCATTATGTAAACTACATTAAAAGATACATGCACCATTTTTTAAAATTATCATATAAAATTCCCGAAGATTTTACATAGCGTTAACATTTCATGCTTTATCCAATAGTAGAATGATAGAATATGATAAATAGAATAGATATAGACAACGAATCATATTTGGAGGTCCCATGAATACAGAAGAGAATAAAAATAACCAAAGCAGCCCAGCCACTGCTTACCTCAATAGAGATTTGAGCTGGATCGAATTTAACCGACGCGTGCTGAAAGAAGCTCAAGACCCTGATAATCCGCTAATGGAGCGGGCTAGATTTCTGGCTATCGTCTCAAGCAATCTTGATGAATTCATAAGCGTTCGAGTGGCAGGAATTCAAGATCAAATCCGGGCAGGCTATACTAAAAAAGATTTCACTGGCTACACCCCTTCCGGGCTATACAAACGTCTCATCAAGCGAGTTACCAAAATTGTTGCCGACCAATACCGAATTTTCCGTGATATTTCACGGAGCTTGCATAAAGAAGGTATCGTTTTTGTTGATTATGAGGATCTCACTCATGCACAAGAACAGTCCATAGAACAATATTACCGGGATATCATTTATCCTGTACTTACGCCAATGGCTGTAGATCAGAGTCGACCGTTTCCACTCGTTCATAGCCAATTTATCTATTTAGCAGTAGTTCTTACTCGTAAGAATGGCCTTGAAGAAGAGCCTTTTTTTGCTATTCTGCAAATTCCATCTAATCTGCCAAGATGTATCCCGCTACCACACCGGTCTAACAGTAAGAAACGGCAGTTCGTATTTATAGAGGATGTCATCCGTCATCACATTCAAACTTTATTTAGTGGTTATGAGCCCGTTGCCGTTAGTGAATTTCGTTTGACCCGCAACTCTGATCTCACGATCGACGAAGAAGGGGCCGAGGATCTTCTAGAAGAGATTGAAAAGGAGCTGCGCAAGCGTCGCCGCGGTGTTCCAGCAAGACTTGAAGTACAAAAAGGAATTCATCCATATGCCTTGGAACAGCTGCAAGCTGAGTTTGAAATTGAAGATTTCGTATTCGAAATTGAAGGTCCGCTAGATCTAAGTTTCCTTCGTAATTTCGCCGGCAGTATTAAGGGCTTTAGTTACTTAAACTATCCAAGCATTGAACCCGTCTACCCTGCTGAATTTGAAGAGAACGAGGATTTCTTCGAGGTATTACGTGAGCGAGATGTCCTGGTCTATCACCCTTACGAATCCTTTGATGCGATGACGGACTTTATCATTCAAGCCTCAGAGGACGAACAAGTGATGGCCATTAAGATGACTTTATACCGCGTGAGCGGAAACTCTCCTCTGATCACTGCACTCGCTAATGCTGCTGAATCCGGAAAACAGGTAACAGTCGTTGTTGAGTTAAAAGCCAGATTTGATGAGGAACGTAACATTGCTTGGGCCCGCCAACTTGAAAAATCCGGATGTCATGTCGTTTATGGTCTTGTTGGTCTAAAAACGCATGCCAAAGTCACCTTGATTGTCCGTCAGGAAGGCCATGAATTACGTCGTTACGTGCATGTAGGCACAGGAAACTACAATGACAGTACAGCCAAAGTCTATACGGATCTCAGTCTATTTACTGCTCAAAGCGATATCGGACTTGATGCTTCCGAACTGTTTAATCAAATGACTGGCTATTCCGCTGATTTTGACTGGAATTCCTTCATTGTAGCTCCAACGGACATGAGCCTTTCCTTACAAAAGCTGATGAAGCGTGAAGCGGAGCATGCTGCAGCTGGAAGACCTGCACGTATCATTGCCAAAATGAACTCACTCTCTAATCAACAAGTCATCGACGATTTATATGGTGCCGCACAGGCCGGTGTATCTATCGATTTAATCGTTCGGGGGGTTTGTTGTCTTCGTCCGGGGATTGAAGGTTTGAGCGAAAACATTACGGTTCGCAGTATTGTCGACCGCTTTCTGGAGCATTCAAGAATTTACTATTTTGAAAATGGCGGGAAGCCTGAGGTGTATTTATCTAGTGCAGACTGGATGACTAGAAACCTAACCCGACGGATCGAGCTGATGTGTCCGGTAAGAGACAGCAATATTCGTAAACAAATCGTTAAGATTCTTGAACTATCCCTTAAAGATAATGTGAAGGCCAGCTTCTTACAGCCTAATGGGTATTACGAGCAACCAGACGACAAAAAGGCCCCTTTCCGGAGCCAGTTCGCAGCAATGGATGTTACACGTTGGAAGGAAAATCGAGTTTCACCTTCACCGCCCAAGCATTCTTAAACGCTTTTAAGGCATTCTCAATGTCCTCTAGACCAATCAGAAGCGCTGAAGCGCCCTCAAGATCCAGATTAAGAGTATTGCCGTGGAGATTAGCCTTCAGGCCGCTTACAATCCCGATCTCGGTGCTGTCTAGTGCAATGCTTAGCTGCACAAGCGATCCGAGCTTATGAATCCACTCTTCGTCGGAAGGCAGTAAAATGTCCTTATACATCTGGGACAATTTCTGCTTCCGGCTTTTTGTGCTATACGAGGCAATCATCGCGCACAGGATAAGCTGGCGGTGTGTCAGTCCACGAATCGGTGAATTCATCAGCCAATACAGGGTGTGTCGTTTAGATTGATAATAGTTAATGTTAGACCCTGTCCGATGTAGCATGATGGATACATAAATTAACATCTCATGTTCAGCTTTATTCTCCTCATCCTTGAACGCGTCAAACAGACTTAGAGCAAGCTTGTTAATATGATCTAAATACCGTTTAGAAGTACGAATATCAAACCGAATAATCGTATTTAAACTGTATTCAAGCGCACTGTCTCGCACCGGTTGCTCCGGCTTCAGTAGATCATGTAGCATACCTTCCCTGAGCCCCTCCCCGCTGATTACAGCCTGGCTAGCCCCAATATACTGATATACCGTATGGAAAATAATCAACCCGGATACGATGATATCTGCTCGACTCTTAGACAACCCATCTAAGTCTTTACGCTTATCATAAGGCATTGAAGGTAATGTGTTCATAAAATGCTCAATCGTCTCACTGGCCATGGTGTAACCGTGAGAGTTAGGTAATGAGTATGCTCTAGTCTTTTGATCCAGCTTACCTAGAGAACGAACCGTACCTCCCAGACCAAACAGTGGAAGACCTGCTATTGAGTTAAGCCAATCATGCTCTACCAATCTCCCCAGAACATAGGTCTCGAGCTTCTGAATCTGCTCTCCATTCCAGTTCCCACCTTGACCAAACATAAGATTGGTATTCACCGCTCCGAACGGAAAGGAAATACTATGTTGATAACGCCGCCCGCGAAAAAGTGTGATTTCAGTACTCCCGCCACCAATATCGATGACATAACCATCTTCAACATTAAATGCATTTATGACACCTAAGAAGCCAAAGTAAGCTTCCTGATGACCACTGATAACCTCAATGGGTATGGTTGAAGCTTCTGACAAAAAGGCAATAATTTCACTGGAGTTAGCAGCATTTCTGATTGCTGCTGTAGCGCCCGCACGAATGGTTTCTACATCAAAAGCATTGCAGATCTCCTTAAACTGGCGCAAGACTGGGATGATCGTCTCCATATCCTTCTGCTCCAGTCGACCTTCCTTCGTAATCTTCTCACTAAGACGCGCAGAGTACTTACACTCCTTGATGATCTTATAGCCTCCCTCCGGCGTTGTATCATAGATTACAAGACGTATGGAGTTAGAACCAATATCGATAATGCCTATCCGGCGCAGATCATCTTTCATTATGTATGTACTCCTTTTCAAGTTGTTTGACCATCTATTATACATGGTTTACATAAATAAATGAACTCAGTCCATTATATCCTCAAATTATGCAACTGTTAAAAAAATAAAGCGGCACCCGGATAACTTGCCCGAGCGCCGCTACAATTTGACTTACTTATAACACTTTACTTAAAAAATCCTGTGTACGTACATGCTGAGGATTTCCGAATACTTGTGCAGGTGTACCCTGCTCTACAATCACGCCGCCATCCATAAATAGAATACGGTCGCCCACTTCGCGTGCAAAGCCCATCTCATGCGTAACTATGACCATTGTCATCCCATCTTCTGCAAGCTTCTTCATAACCTCCAGCACCTCACCGACCATCTCTGGGTCAAGGGCTGAGGTTGGCTCGTCAAAGAGCATCACATGAGGCTGCATCGCCAGCGCCCGGGCAATCGCGATCCGCTGCTTCTGTCCTCCTGACAGTTGAGCAGGATAAGCATCCTTTTTATCTTCTAGGCCTACAGTCTTGAGCAGCTCCATTGCGAATTTATCAGCTTCGGACTGCTGCTGTTTTTTCACCTTAATCGGTGCTAGTGTAATGTTCTGCAGAACTGTTTTGTGAGGAAAGAGGTTAAACTGCTGAAATACCATTCCCATCTTCTCACGTGTGACATTAATATCGTGCTTTTTGGAGGTAATAGATTCACCTTCAAAAGTAATTTCGCCACCAGTTGGCTGCTCCAGGAGATTCAAACAGCGCAGAAAGGTACTTTTACCCGATCCACTCGGTCCGATAACGACGACGACCTCACCTTTATGAATCTCCAAGTCAATTCCCTTGAGAATTTCCAGCTTTCCGTAATTTTTTTGCAAGTTCTTAACGGCGATCATCGGTATTCAGCCTCCTTTCCAGTCTACCCAGGATCTTCGATAGCGTAAATGTCAGCACAAAGTACATAAATGCGATAATTACAAGTGGTGTCATACCATCGTAAGAAATCGTTGTAACCGTTCGTGCTTGAAACATCAAATCCGTAACGCCGATAAAAGAAATAATCGATGATTCCTTGATAATGGTAATAAATTCATTTCCGATTGCCGGAAGAACACTCTTGAGTGCCTGCGGGAGTATGATATGGCGCATAGTCATCCCTTGCTTCATTCCAAGCGAACGGGCTGCCTCCATTTGTCCACGATCTACCCCTTGTATCCCAGCACGGAAAATCTCTGCAAGGTAAGCAGAACTGTTAATGGATAGAGTGATTGCCCCCGACTGAATCGGTGTAAACTCAATCCCGAATGTAGCCAATCCATAATGGATCAGAAACAGTTGTACAAGCATAGGTGTACCACGAAGGAATTCTACCCAGGCTGTTGCCAAGAAGCGAAGCACACCCCATTTGGACATACGTAGCAAGGAAACAATAATCCCTAGAATAAAACCAAAGAAGACGCCTAGAACAGCAAGCAGCAAGGTATACTGCAAACCGGTTAGGAAAAAATCACGATAATCATAAGCCATTTTAAATAAAGTAATGTCCATAACCTATCCTCCCATCTCCAAAAAAATAGAAAATAGCTTATTGTCGCTATTTTCTGTATACACATACAATTTACTTTAGCAGACTTTAAAAATATCCGTTGTTTCTTTACTTCGTGCTATCTGCAAGCTCACTAGCTGCCGTTACGTACTCATCAATTTTACCTTCTGAGTTTAAACGTGTCAGTGTGCTGTTTACTTGATCCAGTAGCTCTTTGTTTCCTTTTTTAATACCAATAGCATAACCGTCATCTTCAACTTCTGGCTTAGCATCAGTAATTACAAGACCAGGAACATTCTTAACGAATGATTTGGCGACGGGCCCTTCAATGATAGCAGTATCTACACGATTGGATTGCAATTGTAGAACGATTTCGGAGATTTTACCAAGCGAAGTGATTTTCGCTCCCTCGATCCCTTTAGCAATTTCTTCTTGAATGGATCCAGTCTGCACACCAATTTTGGTACCTTTTACAGCATCCATAGTGGCGTATTTATCTTTGTCCGCTTCGCGCACAACAATCGCTTGCTCAGCCTTGTAATAAATGTCTGAAAGATCAACAGCTTTTTTACGTTCTTCCGTCGGGCTAAGTCCAGAAATTACAATATCTACTCTTCCGCTGGACAATTCGTTCAATAGTGAGTCGAATGGCAAGTCCTTAATTACAAGTTCAGCACCCATATCAGCAGCAATTTCCTTAGCGATATCGATATCGAAGCCCACGATAGTATCTTTACCGTCTACTACTTTATGGAATTCGTACGGAGGAAAATCTGCACTTGTGCCCATAGTAAGCTTCTTAGTAGCCCCACCGTTAGTTGCATTTCCACTTGCAGCGGTATCACTATCATTTTTATTTTGACCGCAGCCTGACAACAGGCCTACTGCTAATAACATACCTAAACTAAGTTTACCCCATTTGTTCATTTCTATATCTCCCCTATTCGTATGAAAAAAATCCAAGTTGTCTCTTTGACCGACTTATTATAAATCAGAACGCATGAATATGCAAAGGCATAATTGTGACAATAACTTCCTTTTAATGGGTTTCAAAGCAAAGAATTCATTCTTCTGAAACATATTATTCAATATTTATTCAAATTTTATATAATTTTATACATTTTTACTATTCCCTAACTTAACCAAATCATGCGGCAAATCGCCCCTAATTTTCATTAATAAAAGGAGTGCACTAAAGTATGAGTTATACTTCAGTGCACTCCCTTATTAACCTATTACGGAATCTAATGAATCCTTATTCCGTAATTTCATTATAAATATCAATGTACTGTTGCGCCGATACATTCCAGCTATAATCGCCAGCGAATGCGTTTTTCGTAATCTTTTTCCAGTGTTCAGGCTGCTTGTATAATGAGATCGCCCGGCGAAGTGTAAACATCATATCGTGGGCGTTGTAGTTACTGAATGTAAAGCCGTTCCCTTCACCGGATTCTTCATTATAAGCTTGAACTGTGTCATTCAGGCCACCAGTTTCCCGCACAACAGGTATGCTACCATAGCGTAAAGCGAGAAGTTGACTGATCCCGCAAGGTTCAAACTTGGAAGGCATAAGAAAGATATCACTAGCAGCATATATTTTGCGTGAGAGTGCATCATTAAAGAGGATTTGTGAAGATAGCTTTGTCGGATAACGCCAAGCCGCTTCCTTAAACCATCGCTCATAGGACTCATCCCCCGTTCCAAGCAGAACAAATTGAATGTCATCCTTATACAATAGCTCATCCAATACACGCGTAAGCAAATCTAAACCCTTGGAATCCACAAGACGAGTAACCATAGCCACCATCGGAATATTAGCATCCACAGGTAGTCCTAATTCCTCCTGCAAGGCTAATTTGTTCTCCGTTTTCTTCGCCAGATTAGAACGATAACGGGTAGCAAGACTTGTATCTGTTGCAGGATTATAACTTTTTGTATCTATTCCATTCACAATACCGCTCAAAACATCCGCTCGCGCATTCAACAATCCATCCAGTCCGTAACCATAATAAGGTGTTCGAATTTCTTCCGAGTAGGTTGGACTTACTGTGGTGACACGGTCGCTGTATACAATGCCACCTTTTAAGAAATTCACATTCCCGTAATACTCCACGCCTCCAAAATAACTGCTGTCAAGACCCAATAGCTCCCCAAGCACCTCATATGGAAACACACCCTGATACAACAGGTTATGTATGGTAAATACACTTCGCATTTCGCTGTAAAATGGATTGTGTCGATAATGACCCTGAAGCAGCATTGGGATTACAGCCGCATGCCAATCATGGCAATGCAAGACGTCCGGCTGAAAATCAATAGCTGGCAGACACTCCAGCACCGCACGATTATAGAACGCGAAGCGTTCCCCATCGTCCATATATCCGTAGATTCCGTCCCGTCCAAAATAATATTCATTGTCGATAAAGTAAACGGGAATACCGTCATAAACCATATGTTCGATCCCGCAGTATTGATTACGCCAACCGATTGGCACATACACTTCTGTTAAATGCTCCATTTTTGAAGTGAACTTTTCTGGAATCCCACGATATTTAGGCAAAATCACTCGTACATCTACCCCGGCACCCTTCAGTGCTTTAGGTAATGCCCCAATGACATCGGCCAGACCACCCGTTTTGATAAATGGATGAGCTTCAGCTGCGGCAAATAAAACTTTCATGATTATTTCCCCCTTTAAAGTGTACGGATTCTCTATTCGTTCTTTAATCTATGACTCATTTGCCTCTTTACTCTTACCCACTCGTGACGTTTTCTTAAACACCAGGAAGCTAAGAGGCGGTAATGTTAGCTCTATACTGTTCACCTGATTATGCCATTCTAACTTTTTGCTCTTCTGAGGCAAGTTGTGTATACCCGAACCTCCGAACGCTACATCTTCCGAGCTAAAAAGTTCTTCATAGGTCCCTGGGCGTGGAACCCCTATACGATACTGTTGACGCTGGACAGGTTGAAAATTAATGATAAACAGCAACGTATCTCCAGGCTTCTTGCCTTTTCGCAGATATGAAATTACGCTTTGTTCATTGTCATCTGCATCAATCCATTGATAACCCTCTTGGGAATGATCAAGCTCCCACAGGGCTTTCTCCGAGCGATACAGTTTATTAAGTGCAGCTGTGTAAGCTAGCATGCCGCGATGGCTGTCATAGTCCAGCAGTAGCCAATCCAGCTGCTCCTGATCCTTCCACTCAATAAATTGACCAAATTCTCCACCCATGAACAGGAGTTTCTTTCCGGGATGAGATATTTGATAACCAAGCAGCTGTCTAAGTCCTGCGAACTTTTGTTCATAAGAACCGGGCATTTTGTCCAGTAACGACTTTTTGCCATGTACAACCTCATCATGTGATAACGGTAATGCATAATTTTCGGCATAAGCATAACATATTGGAAATGTTAATAAATTATGATGATGAGGGCGCCCCCCAAAATCATGTTCTATGTAGCCCAATGTGTCATTCATCCATCCCATATTCCATTTGTAGTTAAAACCGAGGCCACCTTCATGAGCTGGTGCTGTAACTCCCGGCCAAGCACTAGATTCTTCTGCCATCATTAATGCCTTAGGAAAATACTGAAATATCGCCTTATTCAGGTTCTGAATAAATTTGATGGCCTCTAGATTCTCCAGACCACCATTCACATTGCGTCGATATTGATGAGCTTGCTTTTCAAAATCGAGACGAAGCATGCTGGTAACCGCATCTACACGCATCCCGTCAATATGATAATACTCAAACCAAAAGAGTGCATTAGAAATGAGGAACGAAGAAATCTCAGGCTTGCTGAAGTCGAACGATAGGGTTCCCCAGCCTGGTTTTTCCGCTAACATTGGATCTGCATATTCATAAAGTGGCGAGCCATCAAACATTCTTAAACCGTGTGCATCCTTTGCAAAATGGGCCGGAACCCAATCCAGAATGACACCAATTCCAGCTTGATGCAAATGATCGATTAAATACATCAACTCATGGGGTTCACCATATCGGCTCGTAGCCGCAAAATACCCCGTACCTTGATAGCCCCATGACAAATCGTATGGATGCTCAGCAAGCGGCATAAACTCAACATGGGTATAACCCATTTCCACCAAATAAGGAATTAATAATTCACTCATTTCCTGATAGCTGTAAAATTCCCCATCTTCTTTTTGACGCCAAGTTCCAAAATGCATCTCATAAATGTTCATCGGTTGATGATATGGAGCTTTACTCTTTCTCCGCCATGCAGCATCTCCCCAACGATAACCACTGAGATCCGTAACAACGGATGCAGTCGCCGGTCGAACCTCAGCTTTGAAGGCAAAAGGATCCGCTTTTAGGAAGCTGGAGCCATCACTGGCAACAATCCTGTATTTGTAAAAAGTTCCCGGCTGTATTCCCGGAAAAAAACGACTCCAAAATCCTGAATCGGGTATCTTATATAACGAGTCCATGTCCTGCGTTCCATCCCAGCCATTATGATCACCAGCTAGTCCTACATATGTCGCATGAGGAGCCCACACGGTAAAGCGCACGCCCGTAACGCCTTCTTCAGCGGCAGTGTGCGCACCCAGCATAGAATAGCTGCGATAATTGGTGCCCTCATGGAACAAATAAATATCAGATGCTGACGGAAGGGTATCGATTGTTGCTTTTTCAGCCAATTCTACACCACCTTTTTTGAATGCTTGTACCTATTACATTACCCGAATATTACCATTTTGAAAATGATTTGATGTGAAAACAAAAGATTTTCTGATAAAGAAATATTAATTGTAATTTTTCTTTTTACACAGCAATATACTTCACCTATGTCGTTTCAAGTGCTTGTCGTGAGTTTATATATCAAGCATTGACAAAATAAATGGGAGGGATAACAAATGAATAACAAAAAAGATTGTATCGCCATGCTCTTGGCAGGAGGGGAAGGCCGCAGATTGGCTCCCTTGACTTCCAGTATGGCTAAGCCTGCAGTCCCTTTCGGTGGACAGTATAAAATTATTGATTTCCCACTAAGTAATTGTGTAAATTCTAAAATTGATACAGTAGGTGTCCTGACGCAATATGAAGCTGAATCCTTACATGAACACATCGGTGAAGGTGAACCTTGGGGTTTACATAGTCAAAAGGATAAAGGTGTAACCCTGCTTCCTTCCGGTGTTGAAGGCAGAGACAGCTATACAGGAACTGCTGATGCGATTTATAAGAATATTGAGTATATCGATAGCCGTAATCCAGAACATGTTCTCATTCTATCCGGTGATCATATTTACCATATGAATTACCGGAAAATGTTGGATTACCATGTAGAGAAGGCTGCAAAAGCCACCATCTCCGTAATGGAGGTTCCTTGGGATGAAGCTAGTCGTTTTGGAGTGATGAACGTAAATGATGAACTAAAAATCTCTGAGTTTGCGGAAAAACCAAAAGTACCTAAAAGTAATTTAGCTTCTATGGGTATATATCTGTTTGAGTGGGCTTATCTGAAGGAGCACTTGTTGCGGGATGCAGCTAATCCTAATTCCAGTCATGACTTTGGTAAAGACGTTATACCAACGATGCTTGATCAGAATGATGATTTATTCGCTTACCGCTTCAAAGGATACTGGAGAGATGTAGGTACTGTGGGTAGTCTCTGGGAAGCACATATGGATCTTCTGCAAAAAAACAATGGCATGAAGCTCGACAAAGCTCATTGGCCGATGTATAGCCGGAGTCGCCGGACTAAGCTTGCTGTTCATAAACCACGTGTTCAGATTCCATCAACGGACTCTCTCGTGAATGAATTCTGCACGCAAGAAGGCAGCTTGCAACGTTCTGTAATCTTCAATGGTGTGGAAATTGGCAAAATGAGCCAAATTAAACAAAGCGTTATTATGCCTGGCGTTCGCATTGGACGTGGAGTACAGATCGAAAATGCCATTATTGGCGAAGGCGCCATTATTAAGGATGGTGCTGTCGTCAAGGGAAGTATTAATAATATTGTAGTTGTTGGACCTAATGAGACCGTAGCTCCTAAGCCAGCGGTTCGAAATCAACCCTCCCGTCTGTTTCAGGATGTTTATGAGAAGACAGGACGTCTACGGGAAGTTCTCCCTTCATAAAACCATTATATATATAAATACTTTATATAAAAAGGGGCTGTTGTCCTGGTCGAACATGACCAGAGCAACAGCCCCTTCGGTTGTTAGAAGTTAACCTTTATGATTCATGGAGCGCTAACCATTCTCGATCTAAAATACTCATTTCCACACAATCTACATATTGCTCCCCAAACAGCGCTGATTCGCGCTCTACACCCTCCCGCTTAAAGCCCAATGCTTCATAGGTTTTCAGGGCAACAGTGTTGAAAGCAAAAGCTCCCAGAGAAATACGATGCAGATCCAAGCTCTCAAATCCGATCCGGAGCATTTCATTCATCATCCTTGTTCCAAAGCCTCTGCCCTGATAATCAGTATCTACTACTACTCCGCCAATACGTGCAGATCGATTCGCCCGGTCTATGGCTGAAAAACTGATGTGTCCCACGACCTGCTGAGTAGCTTCATGCACCGCACAGAAAATAAGGCGATCAGAATTCGCTGGATGATTAGCCCCATCTAAATACTTAGTAAGCTGGTCATCGTCAAGAGGAAAAGTTAGTGAAGGTCCAGCCCATTGCTTCAGATACTCAGGTGAGACACTCCATCGTTTCAGGTGCTCAAAGTCCGATTCAGAAATAAATCTAAGAATCAGACGATCGGAATCAGGTTGTTCCTCAAAATGCTCATACAGGTTCACTAAACGACCATTTCCCATATCGTTAGTACCCATGTAATGAAAACCCATGCTCTGATAATAACGATTGAGTTTAATGTTATGTGCGACGGTATCAAATCTGAGTCCTCTGCAGCCAAGTTCTTTGGCTCGCACCGCAGCATATTTAAGCATATGCTGACCAAGTCCCTGACTGCGGTGTGAACCCGCTACAGCTAATCTATGCAAATATGCATAAGACTCATCGTTTTTGCTTCCCCAGTATTGAGGATCACTGAATTGTAATGTGAACATTCCAACTACTGCTTCATCGTCAATCGCAAGATAAACATGTCTATCAGTGAAATAGCCTGTGATATCATTCTCGTTAAATTGGCCGGGGGTCCATTGCTTAATCCCATTTCGTTCCATCCAATTTGCTGCTTCCTGCAGCAGCCTCAAGATATCACCAGTCCGATCAGGTTCTCCACGAACGATCCTAATCGAATTCCCCCATACTTCCATTTCCATACCTCCTAGACATCTGATTCAGGTAAGGTAGCTGTTATTTGTGCTACATGATCTGAATTGACTTCAGGCAGCTTCTCAGTAAGTGGCAAGATTACGGTAACTTCAGTTCCACTACCTAGCTCACTTTCCATTTCAAGCTTCCCATGGTGAAGTTCCACGATTTGTTGTGAGATGGCTAGACCTAAGCCCGTTCCCCCGTTCAACGCATCCACTTGAAAGAAACGGTCTTTCACTCTGGAGATATGTGCTTCACTAATCCCAATCCCACTATCACGAACCATGATAGCAGTCTCTGTAGCCGAAATTCTCTTCGCAGACAATTCTATACTGGACTCCTCATGTGAAAACTTCACGGCATTGTCTACCAGATTCAAGAACACTTGTTTTAGACGATTGGCATCCCCTTTAACATAGATCCCGTCTTCACATTCAAGAAGCAGGTGAATCCGTTTCTTCTCCGCCTTGGCCCAAATATTAAGTATAGTCTCCTGAAGTAACACTTTCACGTCAACAATCCCAATGGACAGCTTCATTTGGTTCTGCTGCAGCTTTGAAAAGTCTAGAATCTCCTCTACTAGACCAATCAAGCGTTCACTTTCTTTGGAAATGATGCTGACTCCAAGCTTCGTCTCCTCCGGATCATAGCCACCAGAGACCAAGGTTTCACTCCAGCCCTTGATACTAGTAAGGGGTGTCCGAAGCTCATGTGAAATGGACGAGATGAAATCATCCTTAATCTGATTACTGCGCACAATTTCCTGAGCCATATAATTCAGCGTTGAAGCCAAGTCACCAATCTCAAATTTGTAATTCCCCTTAATCCGCACATTAAATCTACCCTTAGCCATTTGGGCTGATACCGCCGTAATGTTATTGAGCGGCTTTACGATTGAATTGGCAAGTCCGAAGCTGAACACGATAACAACAGCCATAACAGCTGCACCTATTCCAATTGACAGTAACGTAAGATTAAGCAAATCGTTGTTGATACCCTCAAGTGAAGTAAGATATCTTAGAATATACGTATCACGTCCGTGAACCTGCAGCATCTTGGACACAGCCATAACACTCTCGTTAGTACCACTCTGGCGTCCTACCCAGCGGCCAATACTGCCCCCTACCGCTTCAGGGACGTCACTAGTTGTAATCGTACGATCAGGCTGAAAACCGGTTGAACTGGTAATCATGTCACCATTCATGGTCAATACTTCTAGCTCTGTATTGGGCAGCTCAAATCTATCCAGCAGTACTTGCAGCTGATTCGAGTTGTTATCGCCATCTAGCTCGTATTTATGAAAAAACGACTCTGCCGTGGTAATGTGATTTTTCATCTTGCTATATACACTGTCATAATAATACGTTCTGATGGCAAGCAGGAAGATAACTTCTACGAGGAGAAGCGCCAAAAAAACTACAAGAATGTAGTGTAGAACAATTTGTCTGCGCATCCCCTTCTTAATCATTGTACTTGGCCTTTCCATCTATATCCGTGTCCCCATACCGTTTGCAAAAATTCTGGCTCTGACGGATTATTCTCTATTTTTTGACGCAGACGACGAATATTCACATCCACAATTTTGGGATCACCCATATACTCCTTGCCCCACACATGATCCAGCAGAAGATCGCGGCTGAGCGGTGTATTTTCTTTTTCGAGGAAGAATTGAATCAACGAAAATTCCGTTGGCGTCAGTTCAATCGCTTCATTATCACGTTTAAAATGTTTGGAAATAAGATCCAAGGTAAATGGCCCTGAAACGAATGAAACTTTCGCTGACTGTTCACGATGAACGTTCACTCGGCGCAGCAAAGATTGAATTCGAGCAATCAGTTCTGTGGGGCTGAATGGCTTGCTAACATGGTCATCCGCTCCTACAGACAATGCATACACTTTATCTTGCTCTTGAACCTTGGCTGTCAGAAAAATAATACCCAAACGCTCATTGGTTTCTCTGACCCGTCTACATACTTCAAATCCATCAATACCCGGAACCATTACATCCAACAGAGCGATATCAATATCAGGGATCGTGGTTAACTTGTGAAGAGCTTCATGCCCATCCGCAGCCTCTATCACTTCGAACCCATTACGCTTCAAGTTAATGACAATAAAACTACGAATGGACTCCTCATCTTCCAGTATCAGTACTTTACTCATCTATTCCCTTCCTTTCTATAGGGGAAGCAATTTTATTGCTTCCTTCCTTTGTTGTACTTTGTTCTAACTTACCGCGGTAGGCGATGACCTTGTCTGCATCACGTGCAAGCAAATCCCAACCGTCATTTTTTACGCGATCCCATTCTGAAGGAGAAAAGAAGGAAACCTCAGCAACCGTCTCACCGGTATCTGACATGATAAACTTAAGGTTCTTATCCAGAACCGATTTCGTATCAACTGTCACCTTTCCATGCCATTCCGGAGAAAAATTAATATTGAATCGATCCGATGGATCATGATATAGCTGGGTTGCGAAGGTCAGACCTTCTTTCCCATCCCATTTATAATAGGAGGTAAAGTATGGAATTTCAGCTGGATCGAAATACTCCCATCCTTTAGGCGCCTCAAGCAATCCAATTTCAATAATGCCATCATGATCAATATCTTCACTTGCAATCCGACGATCTTTATAAGTCCGCGCATCGCCTGGTAATGCCACACGCAGCTTGTTATTCTCCATAACGACAATAGAGGTATAGGCAGATTGGGAATCCACCGCAGCATCCAATACGATTCCTTCTTTATTCTCTGAGATTTTTCCTGCAACAATATTGTAATAATTATTAAAATAAGGATCGATATTATCAAGCTTATCGAGTACCTTAAAGCCATCATTGTACTGATAGACCGAAATGGTTGCAAATTCATTTCTTTTAAAGTAAACAACGGTTATGTCTTCAATTCCATCCCCATTAAGATCATCAATC
Source organism: Paenibacillus sp. NPDC101420 (assembly GCF_050277435.1). NCBI lineage: Bacteria > Bacillati > Bacillota > Bacilli > Caryophanales > Paenibacillaceae > Paenibacillus > Paenibacillus sp. NPDC101420. The sequence goes on along the minus strand of NZ_JBNNSE010000011.1, from coordinate 70,583 downwards.
ATATATTTAGTATAAGGATGTGAAAGCACTTCTTCTAATGTTCCGCTGGAATAGCTATAGACGACAAGACCCTTTTCTTCACCTTGTGAATAGCCGGTAACAATTTCAAGCTTCCCATCACCCGTCATATCCTTCAAATCAACCGATTCCAGCACAGACCCGTCGCCATCGAATACAAGTTTTTTGACCCATGTGTCGCCCTGTTTCTCCAGTATCATCCCGTGAATCTGTACGGCTTCACCTGGAGTCCTATAGAACACTAGCGTCTCCATAACTCCATCCTTATTGAGATCCTCAGTAAAGATGGTACTATCATCGTCATTGGTCGGACGAATCAACGTGGAACCTGCTGGCTTAAGTGAATTAATAGCAGCCATAAGTGTTGCTTTGTCAGCAGACAATTGTGGGGATTTCATCTTAGAAACAGGATCACTGATGAAAGTACAACCCGACAGTACGGATAACGTCAGCGTTGCGGCTACAAAGCACCTAAGACTTCTCATATTCAACTTCATCACTCTTTTCCTTATCCGTGTCCTATATTTAAAGATTTGCACGTTCTTGGAACGTTAATCTACGCCCCTTTATATCATGCTTAATTCTGCCGTCTTCTAGTACCCATAGACGCGTAGCAAAACGTTCCGCTAATTCAATCGGTAACACCGTTACAACCGTAAGACCGGTTTCTTTACACAGCTTCCGCAATGTTTCCAAGACACTCTCCGCGGATTTAGGATCTAATCCCGTAACCGGTTCATCCGCTAAAATCACTTTAGCACCGTGAGTCAACGCTCTAGCAATCGCTACACGCTGCCTTTCTCCGCCACTAAGTTGACTTGTCTTCATCTTCGCCTTATCCAGGAGGCCAAGGGCGTCCAGTTCATCCATTGCACCCATATAATCATCTGAACGTACCATCCCAGTGACCATTCGCCATAACGGCGTTTGTGAAGACTGGCCGATCAGTACATTTTTCAATGCAGTACGGTTAGGATTGAGCTCTGCATTCTGCTCCAGGTATGCCCACTCGCGGCGGATTTTTCTTTTACCTGTAAAGGCACTCGCCATTATATCTGTACCGTCCACTCTAAAATTCCCTCTATCCCACTTCTCACGCAGCGCTAAACAGCGCAGTAAAGTGGTCTTACCGCTACCGCTAGCTCCAAGTATTGCTACGAACTCACCCGGTTCTAATTGAAACCCTATATCCTGTAGAACTGGATTCTTATCTTCCCCAACTGCCTTGGCTAAGTGTTCAACTGTGATCATAGTTCAGCCTCTCCCTGTCTTTATCTATAATCTATAGTGTACTCTGAAAGCCAGATGAATTTCCATGCGAGCACTCGTTCTTATCTTACCTCAAATTTTTTGCCGTGGCGAGAAAAATAACCCAAGCAATCCGAAGGCGATATATAAAGCGCCCATCAAGCCGAAAATCCCCCCGCCCCAGCCGACTTGCATGAGCAAACCGCCGATACCTGGACCTATAATACTGCCTATACTAAAATGAAAAGAAGCAACCACATTTGCAGCAGGCAGTAAATGTCGTGGTAAAATGTCCGCAGCCAGACTAAGCCCTAACGAGAAAAAGGAGCCTACAAGTCCACCAGCAATCATCAACAGCACCATAGTCACTTTGAAATGGTCACCTGCTAATGGCAGTAATGCGAAGGCAATCCCGCCTCCAATCCCAGTAAGAATCAATACCTTCTTACGACCAAAACGGTCGCTCCACAGTCCTAGCGGGAATTGTAACAACAGTCCTCCAATGCCCGCAAAAGGCAATAAGGCTGCAATTTGATCCGTGCTGTATCCGATCCGGAGGCCATACACTGGAAAATTACTGTTTAAGCTTGCTTCCATGAAACCGTATAGGAGTGCAGGAATTAAAGCGAACCACGCTAGACTGTAACAACGTCCAAAACGGCGTACCTGACTTTCTCCACTCTCAACTTTATCTGGACGTGAATCCGGAAGTAATGTAACGGCTAGTATTAGGACCAGCAAAAAAAGAAAAGCTAGAACAATAAAGGGTGTTGCCTGACCAAAGCGCAGCAGACTAATTCCAAGTGGCCCCAAGCTAAAGCCCAGGCCATAGGACATCCCATACAGGGAAAGATTTCGTCCACGATGCTCGGCAGGCGTCATTAGCAGCACCCATAGCTGGGCGGCATAATTGATAGCTGCATCACCAACACCTACAAGTAGACGTAACACAAACCATATTTTGATTCCAGGAAAAAAGGGGAATAAGAGCAAGCTTACTAAGACTAAGCTTATCCCGCCAGCAATCAATTTTTTGAATCCAATCGCTCCGAGAACTCTTTCAGCAATCAAGGTCATTCCGAATGATCCTATGTATAAAGCAGCTGCATTAAGTCCATTAAGCGAAGAGGAAACTCCTTTCTGCTCCAATAGAATGGATAATACGGGAAGCAGCATTCCTTGGCTGAGTCCAGCCGCTATAGTAGCGGTGATAAGAATCATGAAATTCATTTTGCTGTTACTTCGAATAGATAATTTTGGCCGGTCTGACACAGATGATATCCCCCTATAATTAATAACGCTAATTTGTTCTAACGCCAATTGGCAAACACCGAACATTATAGTGGACAACCCTCTTCAAAACAAGAGATAATATGAAGATGTTACGGATTTCCTGGGGGTGCATGAGACATGGAGTACGAATTAAAGATCGACGTATCGCCGGTTTATGAACTGCTGGACAGTTTTATGTTATATGTAACTAGAAAATGGATCTCCAATTTGGACATTGGTCCCCACTGGATAAGTGATGTGGAAGATCGCATTTCTCCTCATAAGGTAACAGCTTTAATGCAAGCCGCCGAGTGGCCTTTTACGGATTATGATGTGCTATATGCCTGGGTTTACATTCGAGGACCCGCAACTTCAGTGCAGCATTTCCTAGATGATCTGGATTCAGCCTCCATAGAAGAATGTTATCAGCAGATCGCTCCGCTCATTCAGGAGTTTACGATTGAAGATGCTTTTCGGATTCGGAGCAGCTATAGTCCACTTTTGCGTCTCTGGTACGAGCAATACTTCCGCCATGTGGAGCACAAAATATTACCGCTATTAATTGAAGATGCTTCTGAGAAAAAAATGCTTGAAAGCAAAATGGACCCCATTTCTCTAATTGAATACGCATCTGGCGGTGTAGTTTTCGAGGAGATCACGGATCTAAAGACGATTGTATTACTGCCAACTGTTCATAATCGTCCGATTAACACCTACTGCTTCTACAAAACCATGGTGATCGTACAATATCCTGTAGATGTACCTTTAGAAGACGAAAATGAACCACCTATGGTGCTTTTGCGCATGACCAAGGCACTTTCCGACCCCACAAGACTTCGATTGCTTCGCTATGTCGCACATGAACCCAAGTCGTTGTGGGAGATGCAATCTGATCTGAATCAATCCAGAGAAATGCTGATGCATCACCTTATGATTCTACGAGTAGCCGGCCTACTCCGCATCCATCTTAGAGGTGAACAAGATGAACGTTTCAGTATTCGCCCTGACGGCGCATCAGAGCTGCAAATGTTCCTAGAGTCTTATATTTATCTATAGAACACTATACAGATACAGATCCAAGGAGTGAGAGATATGAAATACATGACACAACAGGTGATTTTCGATCTAGATGATACACTGGTCCACTGCAACAAATATTTCGATCTGATTTTAGGGCAATATTTTGAGCTAATGACTGATTGGTTTAATGAATTTGGCCCAAGCACCAGTGAATTACGTGATAAACAAATAGAAATTGACGTGCACACGGTCAACACAAGTGGTCTTGCCAGCGATAATTTCCCTAAATCCCTAATCGCTACCTACCGCTATTTCTGCGCCAAATATAATCGTCCGACGGACCGTTTTCAAGAACAACAGTTACACAAGCTTGGACTAAGCGTCTATGATCAAGAAATCGAAGCTTACCCTGGCATGGTTGAAACGCTTGATACTCTGAAGCAGGATGGTCACCATTTATTCCTGTATACAGGTGGAGACGATACGATCCAACAACGTAAAATTGAGCAAATGAAGCTAGATGCTTACTTTGATGACCGGATCTATATTCGTCAACATAAAAATGTTGAGGCACTTGAAAATATTTTGACTACGCAAGGCTTTGACCGCAAACGCACCTGGATGATTGGTAACTCTTTACGTACAGATGTACTTCCGGCAGTAACCGCAGGCATTAACAGTATCTATCTGAAGCAACAGAATGAATGGAGCTATAACCTTATTGAACTGGAGCAAGAAATGCAACAAGCAGTGAAGACCATTTCCTCCATCCATGAGGTGCCTCCTGTTATTCGTACTGCTACCCTGCAGAAACTCTAGGTGCAAAGTAACCTCAGACATTGTTACAAATGACATATCTACTCTACCTCTGGGATGATTATACTATTTTTGTATAATTCCTAAATGAGGTAGGAGATGAGATATGAACAAGAAAGTGAAGTCCAACCATTCTCGAACTAACAAACAAATGCTTCCCATGCTCTTAGGTATAGTTGTTGTAATCCTTGTCGCTGTTATTGTCTTCATTCTAAATGACAAGACGGACAGTTCAGAGGGTTTACCTAACTACACTGATGTGAAGGGGAGCATTGTTGTTGATGGGCTGAAATATGAAAAGCAACCTCATCTTGGTAGTCCTGATGCCAAAATCAAAGTCATCGAATTTGCAGATTTCAAATGTCCTGCCTGCAAAAACTGGACGGAGAAATATCTGGATACGTTTGTTAAGGACTACGTGGATACCGGAAAAGTTGAGCTTTTCTTCATGAACTTTGCCTTCCTTGATCGAGATTCCTATCTTGCTGCAAGTGCAGGTGAAGCCATTTTTAAGCAAAGCAACGAGAAGTTCTGGGAATATCTCCATAAGCTGTACGCCAATCAAGGCGATGAAAGCAAAATATGGGCCACACAGAAGTTCATTCTAAATTTCGTCAAAGATAACATTGAAGGTATTGATTACGCACAATTCGAAACAGATCTCAAGAATCATACCTACATGTTCGACGTCAAAGAAGACTTCAAGATCGCGGGATCGTACGGGGTAAATGGTACACCTAAATTTATGGTAAACGGAACCCTGCTTCCTGACTCCTCCTATGAAGGGTTAACTGCAGCGATTGAAGCGCAGCTGGCTAAATCCACTGAATAATTATAAGGCATGATTAAAAAGGTGTCTCCGCCATGTATCCATCATGGCTAGAGACACCTTTTTACCGTACACTCATTCTTTTTGATCGACTATGATTCAATTGCTAATTGGCCCGTATCCATATTTTGAAGCACTAGCTTGCCTTCCAGTGGTGTACCGTCTTCGCTGGTAAGCTTTAGCTTGCCCGTCCGACCTTTCTCAATCAATGCCTTCACTTGTGTATCCGTGAGTGTACGACCATGATTCTCTTTCCAGATCACGAATTTGCAGCCTTCCTTGTAATGAGAGCAGCCGTAGCCTTTTTTACCCATAAAAATCATTCCACCGCAGCCGGGACGCGGACAGTTTCCGATGACCTTAGGCCCTGAATTGGCAGATTCCTCTTCACTACTTGCCTTGCGCTTTCGCGGCGCCACAGGTTTGTCGGTGGTTTTACGAGATGTACTTCCAGCATTTCGCCCTTTAGCACTTGTATTGACAGAAGGCGTCTCCCCTTCAAATGAGGTTTTGGACGCCCGGGATTGTACTCGTACTTTGTCTACGATCATGCAGGCGAATCTTTTTACATTCTCCATAAACTGCCCATCCGACGCCGTTCCTCTCGATATTTCGTTCAAACGACGTTCCCATTGTCCGGTCATTTCCGGTGAAGTCAACAGCTCAATACCCGCTCCACGAATCAGCTCAATGGCTGTTCGTCCTTTTTGTGTGATGGCAATTTTTTTGCCCTGCATTTCGATGTATCCGACATTCTTCAGCCGTTCTATCGTTGCTGCACGGGTAGCCGGAGTTCCAAGCCCTGAATCCTTCATAGCATCGCGAAGCTCTTCATCCTCAATCTGCTTTCCGGCACTTTCCATCGCTCGAAGCAGCGTACCTTCTGTGTAATGCTTGGGTGGCTGAGTATCTTTCTCTTTAACAATAGCCTCACTACAAACCACTTCTTCTGCCGGAGCAATAGAAAATGGTTCGTTCACTTCGACCTCTTCGTCCTCTTCGTCATCCTTGTTCTTACCCTTGGAAGTCTTCGCTTTATCCTTCTTCTGGTCCGCGTAAATGACCTTCCAGCCGAGGCTTAATAATTCCTTGACTGTGGTTTTGAACTTTTCCTCTTCTACCTCGGTCATCACCGTATGCACTTTATACTCCGCTGCCGGATAGAACTGAGACAAAAAACGCCGCACAATCAAATCATACAGCTTTCCTTCATCTGCACTAAGTCCTGATGCTTTACGATATGTAGGCAAAATCGCGTGGTGATCCTCAACCTTCGAGGGGTTGCAGATGAATTTATTCCCTTTATGAACGAGATTGCGATTCGCACCCTTCACCCACTCATCATACGCCGTCCCTTGCAGCGCGGATAACGTCTTATGCATCTCAGGAATATTCTGTTCTGTAACATAGTTGGAGTTCGTCCGCGGATAAGAAATCACCTTATGCTTTTCATATAACGCTTGAGCAATATCAAGCGTCTTTTTTGCGGAAAAAGCGTACTTTCCATTCGCCTCACGCTGCAGCAGCGTCAAATCGTACAGCTTATTCGGATACTCTTTTGTTTCCTTAACCTCGTAAGACTCAATCCGGCCCGGTTTTCCTTTGACCTTGGCAGCCAGCGCCTCCGCCTTATCCCCGTCAGTCAGCCGATCCCCCTGCCACATGCCTTTATAGGTCATTTCATTCTGAGTAAAATGTCCCTCCACCTCAAAAAACTTTAGGGAAGAGAACGCCTCAATCGTCTTCTGACGGTCGTAAATCAGCGCGAGTACGGGAGTTTGAACCCTACCCACGGACAGCAGCACATTATGCTTTGTAGTAAAAGCACGTGATCCGTTCATGCCGATGAGCCAATCCGCTTCACTGCGAGCTTTTGCTGCTTTCGTTAGATTCTCGTACTCCGATCCATCCTTCAGCTCCTGGAATCCTTTGCGAATGGTCTCTGGCGTCAGATCCGAGATCCACAACCGCTTCACAGGATGCTCCAGCTTCAAATGTCGTTGAATGAGTGAAAAGATATGCTGCCCTTCTCGCCCGGCATCGCATGAATTCACTAGAAGATCGCTACGTTTCGCAAGATCTCCAATTACCTTGAGCTGGTCGATTGTCCGTGCATTAGGAACCAGTTTGAACTGGTCTGGAATAATGGGCAGATCATTAATATTCCACTTTTTGTATTTAACATCATAAGCATCCGGCTCGGCCAAACCGATTAGATGCCCTATTGCCCAAGTAATAATGTACTGCTCCCCTTCAAGATAGGAACGGTAATTTTTGGCCTTCGGTTCTATTGCGGCGGCGATATTCCGCCCCATATCCGGTTTCTCCGCAATAATGAGTGTCTTCAAAAACAATCGCTCCTTACCTTTTCGTTCTTAAGTCCAAAATGCGTCCAGTATTCTATTATACCATTAACCTCGGTTTTTTTTAATGGATTGGTTAGTAGGCCTAGGTAAAATTCAGACTTCCCTTTGTCTTTTCTATGAATTAGAATAGTTTGGTAAACGAGTTTTATATATCGGAGGAATCAAAACGTGTCTGAAAATCACAAATTTACAGAACCTTATAAGGACAAAAACGGTCACTATTTAAAAGCAGAATGTGAGAGCTGCTTCGGTTTGTGCTGTTCCGCACTACCTTTTTCAGTTTCAGTGGATTTTGCTATGGATAAAGCAGCTGGCCAGCCGTGCCATAACCTACAATCAGACTTTCGCTGTGGTGTACATACAGATTTAAGAGCGCTTGGATTTCGTGGTTGTACTGTATATGACTGTTTTGGGGCTGGGCAAAAGCTTTCTCAGGTTACTTATACCGGTGAGGACTGGCGGAAGAATCCAAAAACTGCAAAGCAAATGTTCGAGGTATTTACGGCCATGTGGCATTTGCACGAATTGCTATGGTACTTAAATGAATCATTGAACTTAGATATAACCCATTCAATACATGTTGAGCTGCAAACAGCACTCGATGAGACGGAACAACTCACTTTACTTAACCCTGATTCTCTACAGAAGGTGAATGTTGACGCTCATCGAGCAAAGATTAATCTGTTACTGCTGCAAGTCAGTGAACTTGTGCGTACTGAGGCTCGTCGTAAACTAAAAAAAGCATCGAGAACTTTCAGCCGTGGTGCTGACCTTGTCGGCGCAAATCTTAAAAATGCAGATCTCAGGGGCGCCAACCTGAGGGGAGCCTATTTGATTGCCGCTGACCTTAAAGGCGCTAATCTTAGAGGTGCAGATCTTATTGGTGCAGATTTCCGTGACACAGACCTTAGGGGCGCTGATCTATCAGAGAGCATTTTTCTAACTCAGGGTCAGATTAATGCGGCAATAGGTGATGATCTCACAAAGTTACCGCCACCACTTTCCCGCCCTGAACAATGGCTTTCAGTTTGAGTTATAGAAGTTTAATTCAGCTGCGAAAAGAATTCTTGGATACGAGAAACTGCTTCTAACTTTTCTAAGACTTCTTTACCCGCAGCGGAGGCTCTTTCTAGATACTCCACCCTACCTTGTGCAGCCTCCTTACCAACTACTAGCGTTACGGGTATACCAATCAAACTTGAATCCTTAAATTTAACGCCAGCACGTTCATCCCTATCATCTAGAAGCGTCTCAAAACCGAGCTTAGTAAGTTGATTATAAAGCTCCTCTGCAACTTCCAGTTGATCCGAGTCCTTTATGGACATCATCAAAATATGAACCTGATAAGGTGCTAATGCAACTGGCCACATTATTCCTTGATCATCATGATTCTGTTCTACAATTGCGGACAATAGTCGCGAGATTCCAATTCCGTAACAACCCATGATCATAGGCTGACTTTTGCCTGAACGATCTAAAAAGGAAGCTCCAAGCTTCTCACTGTATTTGGTACCTAATTTAAAGACATGTCCGATTTCAATGCCTTGATGAAAATGAAGAACGCCATCCTCGCAATGTGGACAAGCTTCTCCTTCCGCTACATTGCGAAAATCCCCCACATGCTCAAGCCCAAAATCTCTACCAGGTACAACATTACGGAAGTGATAATCTTTTTCTCCTGCACCCGTCGTACCTTCCGTCATCTCAGCAACTGCGGCATCAACTAGTACAGTTAATTGAAGTCCCACAGGCCCCACAAACCCACTCTCTACACCCGTTAAGAATTTCACAGCTTCATAGTCAGCAAGCCTGATCTCCATTGCTCCGATATATTTACTCACTTTTATCTCATTAACTTCATGATCTCCTCGAACCACTACAGCAAAGAATTGTCCGCTACCTTCGTAGATCAATGTTTTCATAATCTGCTCTGGCTGGATCTCCAACTCCTGCTCTAATTGATCAATTGTACGTAAATTTGGAGTATGGAATTTCTCTATCGCTGGTACTTCGAAATTCATTTCCTTCTTAACAGGACGCACAGCTTCTGCCTGCTCCAGATTGGCTGCGTAATCGCAAGAGGAACATACCGCAATCGTATCTTCCCCGATATCAGCCAGTGCCATAAATTCATGGCTGCCCCCTTCTCCGCCAATTGCACCAGAATCTGCATGAACAGCTCTGAACTTCAATCCACATCGCTTAAATATCCGGTGATAAGCATCGAACATTTGGTGGTATGATTTATCAAGTCCTTCTGAGCTTATGTCAAAAGAGTACGCATCCTTCATCAAGAACTCTCTTCCTCTTAGCAATCCGGAACGTGGTCGCCGTTCATCTCGAAACTTAGTCTGAATTTGATACACGGTAACAGGAAGCTTACGATAGGAGCTGATCTCATTCCGCACAAGTGTGGTTACTACTTCTTCATGCGTTGGACCGAGAATGAATTCCCGCTCATGACGATCCTTAAAAGTCATCAACTCCTTACCATAAACATCATAACGTTCTGATTCCTTCCAAAGTTCCGCAGGCTGCATGGATGGCATTAAAATCTCCTGCGTTCCGGAATGATCCATCTCTTCTCTCACAATCGCTTCTATCTTTCGCAGAACCCGCCGTCCAAGTGGTAAATAGGTATATACTCCAGCAGCTAATTGACGGATATACCCCGCACGCAGCAGTAGCTGATGACTGTTTGTCTCCGCTTCCGAAGGCACCTCACGCAGTGTTGTTAATAATAAATTGCTTTGTCGCATCTTAAATACCCTCCCCCAGAAATTATCTCTCTAAATGCAAAAAGACACATTCGTCAGGGACGAATGTGTCGTGATACCACCCTTATTTAACTGCCAGCTCAACATACAATCTATTCTGATTTGGCAATCCTCAAATCGGATAACGGTCGATTCCGGTAGCGGGTTAGTAGATACTATCGCTACAGCTACCAAGGCAGGATACCACTCACACGTGTTTGAGGAACCTTTCATCCGGTGGGTTCCCTCTCTGTTCTAACGCTTCTTGAATCGTAGATCCTTGGTCAATGCTTTTATCATGTGTATTTAATTTATATGATACTGATATCTACGTCAAGCATCGCTTTATTTAAAAAACCGTTTCTCCAGCAGGTAAACTGCTTTTGAAACGGCTTATTAGACAATTATTATCTTAACGTTTTAAACAAGAACGGTTGAACCCATCAGGTATTTATCCACTTCACGCGCAGCTTCGCGTCCTTCGTTGATGGCCCATACAACCAAGCTTTGACCACGTCTCATATCGCCAGCAGCAAACACTTTATCCACGTTGGTATTGAATTTACCATAACGTGCTTTCACATTGGAACGACGATCTGTCTCAAGATCAAGCTCTTGAATAATATCTTGTTCTGGCCCATCAAAACCGATGGCTATCAAAGCTAATTGAGCAGGATATACAGCTTCGGTACCTGGAACAGGTTGATAGATCTTACGACCTGTCTCATCCACGATCCGGCGGATCTGTACAGTATGCAGCTCTTTCAAGTTACCTTCTTCATCACCAACAAATTTAGTAGTCATGATAGAGAACTCACGCGGGTCATCCCCAAATATGGCTTTAGCTTCTTCTTGCGCGTAGTCTAGGCTATATACATTCGGGAATTGTGGCCAAGGGTTAGCAATCGGATCACGCTGAAGAGGTGCTTTTTCATGTGTACCAAATTGAGTGATACTGCTGCAGCCATGACGAAGTGCTGTAGCAACACAGTCAGATCCAGTATCACCGCCACCCAAGACGATCACGTCTTTACCTTCAGCAGATACATAGTTGCCATCTTCAAGATTGGAATTCAAATAGCTCTTAATCGTACCATTTAAATAGTCCATGGCGTACATAACACCCTTAAGCTCACTGCCTTCAACGTTAAAACGACGTGCCTTTGTAGCTCCACCACACAGAACAACCGCATCATACTCATCCACTAGCTGTTGAGCAGGAATATCCTTGCCAATCTCTGTATTCACTACAAAATTAATACCTTCTGCAGCTAATAAATCTACACGACGTTGAACAACTCTCTTATCGAGTTTCATAGTGGGAATGCCATATGTCAGCAGTCCGCCGATGCGGTCACTGCGTTCAAATACAGTTACTGTATGTCCAGCCTTATTAAGTTGAGCTGCTGCTGAGAGTCCAGCAGGTCCAGAGCCTACGATTGCAATCTTTTTGCCTGTACGTTTCTCTGGAGGATTAGGTACAACCCAGCCTTCTTCAAAGCCCTTATCAATAATAGCTAACTCAATGGTCTTAATGGTCACCGGCTGTCCAATTAGACCCACTGTGCAAGAGCCTTCGCAAGGAGCAGGACAAATGCTTCCAGTAAACTCAGGGAAATTATTCGTCTTATGCAGACGTTCCAGGGCTTCTTTCCAGAGTCCGCGGTACACCAAATTATTCCACTCTGGAATTAGATTATGAACTGGACAACCCGAGGTTCCTCCAGCCATATCAATTCCTGTATGACAATACGGCGTTCCGCAATCCATGCAGCGCGCTCCTTGTGTCTGAAGCTCGTCCTCGGATAAATGATGGTGGAACTCCTCCCAGTCTTTTACCCGCTGCTCAGGATCCCGATCACCTGGGAGCTGCCGTTTATACTCCATAAAACCTGTAGGTGTAGACATGTTTACGTTTCCCCCATCCGTTCTCTTCGTGTTGAAGTATAGTACATTGTAGCATATTGCGGCTTCGTATGGTCGTGAGCAGCGCAATGAAGTACCTGCACATTCTATACCTGTAGATTATCATTTCTAATTTTAATTATAGTAGCACTCATTACTTTTGCACAGTAATGGATTAATCTACTGATTTTTTGTACTATTTCACATGTTATGTCAGAGAAAACGTTTTATTGCTATTCCGTACGTTCATAAACAAGAAAACGGTAATCATACGGATTCTTTTCATCACGAATTCCCTTCTTATTGGAAACCTCTTTCCATACACTCCAGTCAATATCAGGAAACCGGGTATTCCCTTCAAAATCCTGTTCAATTTGCGTTAACATCAACTTGTCAGCATACGGCAACATCAGCTTATAAATTTCCGCACCGCCGATCACCATCAGCTCATCGTGTTTTCTACCCTCGCTGAGAGCTTCCTCAAGCGTGTGTACAACCTCTGCACCTTCAGGAGCATAATCAGTATCTCTAGTCATAATTAAGCTTGTTCTGCCCTTTAGAGGCTTCCCTCCGAGCGAATCCCACGTTTTTCGGCCCATAAGCATTCTCTTCCCCAGTGTTTCCGCTTTGAAATAAGCGAAATCAAGCGGTAAATGCCAAGGCATATCATTATCTTTTCCAATAACATGATTGGTGCCCATTGCCCATATTAAGCTAATACTCATGATACACGCTCCTTCCTACCTATATAGATCAAAAAATCTTGATAACCATTAATTTATACTGCGATCGGAGCTTTTATCGAAGGATGCGGATTGTACCCTTCAATGATAAGGTCTTCCAGCTCGATATCAAAAAGTGATTTCTTATTTGAATTAATAACCAATGTAGGCAATGGTCTTAAATCTCTTGATAATTGCTCTTTTACTTGATCAACATGGTTTGAATAGATATGTGCATCACTAATGCTATATACAAACTCGCCTACTTCTAGACCACACTCATGTGCTATCAAATGTGTAAGTAAGGAGTAAGACGGGATATTGAAGTTAGCTCCAAGAAAAGAGTCAGCGCTGCGCTGCAGCAAGTGACAGCTTAATTTACCATTTGCAACATAGAACTGGAACATAACGTGGCAAGGTGGTAACGCTGCTTTACTCCCTTTTGCCCCAGCATTTATAACATCTTCCGGGTTCCATGCGCTTACAATTAAACGACGAGAATCAGGATTTGATTTGATCTGATGAATTACATCTTGTAATTGGTCAATGGATTCTCCCGTAGAAGATGTCCAATTTCGCCATTGCTTACCATAAACATTCCCTAGGTCACCATGCTTCGCTGCGAACGCATCATCTTCTAAGACACGATCACAAAATGCTTTCATCTCTGCTTGATAAACTTGATTGAAGTCTTCATCAATTAAACAACGATTCCCGAAATCAGTCATATCTGGACCTGTATATTCGTCTGATTCAACCCATCTTTTGAAAGCCCATTCATCCCAAATATGATTATTATTTTTCAATAAATAACGGATGTTTGTGTCGCCTTTAATAAACCATAATAATTCACTTGCGATCAAACGGAACGGCGTCCGTTTTGTTGTAAATAATGGGAAGCCTTTTGATAAATCAAATCGCATTTGATAACCAAATACACTAATAGTACCCGTTCCGGTACGATCTTCTTTTTTTACACCATTATCTAAAATATATTGTAAAAAATTCAAATAGGTTTGTTCTAACTCATTATTCAATTTAATGCACCTCCGTAATATTTCACCTCATATATTATATCTGAAAAATCCGAATTTTGTAGAAGGTACGATATTTTTTAAATTTATTTAATAATCCGAGGAGTTCACTACTCTGATATCCTTAACTCTACTCTAACCCCATAAGCACGAAGTGAGGCTTGTCCACCTACAGGGAAAGTAATCATAGGAGATGTATGTCCAAAGTCCACGTCTGCAATGACAGGAATGTCTGATAGCTCTTCTTTCGAAGTTATGATTTTGATCAACAGTTCTTTAGTCATACGTGATCCTTGTTGGAATCTGCCAATAACCAATCCTTTAACATGCTGAAAATCTGGTTGATGAATCAGCGATTGTAAATCCCTATCAAAGGTTGCAGGCGATGACTCATAATCATCCTCAAGAAATAATATCGAATTTTTTAAACTGGGCATATACTCCGTTCCCTGCAAAAGATTTAATGTACAAAGGTTCCCACCGATAATTATCCCTTTCGCTTCTCCATCATTGATAATGAACGGGCCTTCATTTCTGATAAATACACGGTTCTCCTGGTCCAGATACCACTCATCATCACTCCAATGCTTCGAAGGCCTCACCACTATTTCTTTGTTGTCCATCATCAGCTTACGGAAATATTCGGTGGTATATTCATTGTCGTGAAGCCTTGCGAAGCTAGAAAAATGTGGTCCTGAATATGTAACTAATCCTGTTTTAGCATAGATTGCATTACTTAAAGCAGTAATATCCGAATACCCGCATAATCGTTTAGGATGCTCTGCAATGATGGAATAGTCGATATAACGTAGCAGTTGATTGCTATTAAAGCCTCCAATGGTCGTAAGAATCCCTTTAACATTCGGATCTAAAAAAGCTTCGTGCAAATCCTCTATTCTAGAATCGATCGATGAGGAAACAAATTCATCCTTCTCAAAAGAGTTTACGGAAAATGATATCCGAAAGCCTAATTTTTGTAGCTGTTCTTTGGCAATTTTCCTTTGTTCAGCAGCGATTAACGACAGACTTCTGGCAGGTGAGATGATTCGCAACTCATCACCAGGCTTTAACTTATTGGGTTTCATCATTTGTCCTCCCTATATAAGTTTTTAAATACGGATGAATGATTTTATAGTGTATTCGCTCAAATTGTTTCATCTCCTCCCATTATATCCTTTTTCAAAAAAGTGGAAAACTCAAAAAGGCGAAACGCAAATGCGTTCCGCCTTTTATGTGCCTGCTAGAGCAATTGGGTAGAGAAATTATTTCATTACGTGAATAGGATGACCTTCAACCAGTTCAGCAGCTTCCATGACGATTTCGCCAAGGGTTGGGTGCGCATGAATAGTCAAAGCGATATCTTCAAGTGTTGCGCCCATTTCAATTGCCAAACCAAGTTCAGCGATCAAGTTAGAAGCTTCGATACCAACGATTTGTGCACCAAGCACAAGATTGTTTTCGGAGTTAGCAACAATTTTGATGAAACCTTCTGGGCTGTTCAAAGATACGGCGCGGCCATTCCCTGCAAATGGGAACTTACCAGCTTTCACTTTGTAGCCTTTGTCTTTCGCTTCTTTCTCAGTTAAACCAACGCTTGAGCACTCAGGATCTGTAAACACAACTGCTGGGATGACTTTGTAGTCAACAACAGATGTAAGTCCTGCAATCGCTTCTGCGGCAATCTTACCTTCGTAAGAAGCTTTGTGAGCCAACGCCAGACCTGGAACAACGTCGCCGATAGCGAAGATGTTAGGAATGCTTGTGCGACCTTGGTGATCGACTTTGATCAATCCACGCTCGTCGAGTTCAAGACCGATCAGGTCTAGTCCAAGTTCACCATCAGTGTTAGGACGACGGCCTACAGTTACAAGTAAGTAATCCGCAGTAACTTCTTTGGATTCGCCACCAACAGAATATTTCACGGTAACTTCCTTGTCGTTCTGCACAGCACTTTCAGCTTTAGCGTTAGTTACGATTTCGATGCCAGTTTTAGCCATGTTTTTCGCAACAAGACGAGTCATATCTTTATCAAAGCCTGGAAGTACAGTATCCAAACCTTCGATGATTGTTACTTTAGTACCGAATTTGGAGTACATTTGGCCAAGCTCAGCGCCGATGTAACCACCACCGATTACGATCATGCTCTTCGGAATTTCTGGAAGCTCAAGAGCTTCAGTCGAAGACAGAATGCGTCCACCGAATGGGAAAGGTTTCAGTTCAATCGGACGGGAACCTGTTGCAATGATACAGTGTTTGAAGCGGTAACGTGGGGATTCATGATCATTGAACACACGTGCTTCTGTGTCGCTGATAAACATGCATTCGCCGTTAAATACTTCAATTTTGTTGCCTTTCATCAAGCTAGTCACACCGCTAGTCATTTTCTTAACTACGCCGTTTTTGAACTCTTGAGTTTTGGCAAAATCCACTTTAACGTTCTCAGCAGTAACACCGAAAACTTCACCATGCTTAGCAGATTCGAACTGATGTGCAGCAGCAATCAGTGCTTTAGAAGGAATACATCCACGGTTCAAACATACACCGCCGAGTTCCGATTTATCCACGATGAGGACTTTTTGGCCGAGCTGGGCGGCACGAATTGCCGCCACATACCCACCAGGACCTGCACCAATGACCAATGTGTCAATATCTAGAGAAGCGTCTCCTACTACCATAATTATACCTCCATAACCAGCAGCTCAGGATTATTGAGCAGCGATTTAATGTAGTTCATAAAGTTTTGAGCAGTCGCACCATCGATAATACGGTGGTCAAAGCTGAGTGACAACGCCATTACAGGAGCAACTACGATTTCACCATTCTTAACTACTGCTTTTTCACTGATACGGCCAGTTCCGAGGATAGCCACTTCAGGGAAGTTAATGATTGGAGTAAAGAACATACCGCCAGCAGAACCAATGTTACTGATGGAGATCGTGCTGCCCTTCATTTCGTTAGCAGACAATTTACCGTCACGACCACGAACTGCAAGGTCAGTGATGCTGCTAGCGATCATCCAGATGCTCTTACGGTCAGCATCTTTGATAACTGGAACGATCAAGCCGTTTGGTGTATCAGTAGCGATACCGATGTTGTAGTATTTCTTGTAAACAATCTCGCCTGCTTCTTCATCAATCATAGCGTTAAGCGCTGGGAATTGACGGGAAGCTGCAACCAATGCTTTAACAATGAACGGAAGGTAAGTAACCTTAACGCCTTTTTTCTCAGCGATTGGTTTCATACGTGTACGGAATGCTACCAGTTCAGTAACATCTACTTCGTCCATAATTGTAACGTGAGGTGCAGTGTAAGCCGATTTAACCATTGCATTGGCGATCGCTTTACGAATGCCCTTGTAAGGTACACGTTCTTCTTCAAGACTAACATTACCGCTCGCTGCTGCAGATGTTGCTTTAGCTTCAGTTTTAGCAGCCTTAGGAGCTTCAGAAGCTGCCGCTGCAGGTGTTGCCGCTGCCGCAGGTGCTGAACCACCTTTCAAGAATGCTTCAACGTCTTCACGAGTGATTTTGCCGCCTTTTCCAGTTCCGTTCACTTTAGAGATATCCACTTTTTGCTCACGAGCAAATTTACGAACGCTTGGTGTAGCCAACACATCACGGTCAGGCGCAGGTGCTGCACTAACAGATCCACCTTGTTTAGCATCAGATGGGCTAGTTGCTGCAGGGGAAGAAGTGGTATTTGCACTTCCTTTTGCTGCATCTGCTTCTGCGGAAGCATGACCTGCTTGTTCAGGAACGTCACCTTCTGCAGCAATGATAGCTACAACATCGCCAACACGGCATACTTGACCATCTTTAGTCAGAACTTCCAACACAGTACCGTTCACTGGACAAGGAACTTCAACTACTGCCTTGTCATTTTGAACTTCCATGATGATATCATCATCGGTTACTTTGTCACCGGCTTTGATATGCATTTTGATGATTTCACCTTCATGCAGACCTTCACCCAGTTCTGGGAACCGATATTCAAAGTTCGCTGATTTAGCATTCGTAGGAGCTGGTGCAGCAGGTGCAGGTGCAGCTGGAGCTTCTTCAGCAGCATGACCTTCTTGCTCAGGCACGTCGCCCTCAGCTTCGATAATAGCTACAACTTCGCCAACACGGCAAACTTGGCCATCTTTAGTCAAAACTTCCAACACGGTACCGTTCACTGGACAAGGCACCTCAACTACCGCCTTATCATTTTGAACTTCCATTACGATATCATCATCCGTTACCTTGTCACCGGCTTTGATATGCATTTTGATGATTTCACCTTCATGCAAACCTTCACCTAGTTCAGGGAATCGGTATTCAAACTTTGCCACTTTGAAAACCTCCTTGTGAAATTGGGACTGACCTTATGGTTAGAATTCAGAAGAAGAAACGACGTTGTCATCCATAAAGGATGACAACCGTTTCTCATAGAAAAAAATATTTTAGAAATCCAAAACTTTCTTCACGCCTGCAATAATACGCGCAGGGTTTGGAAGCCATGTATCTTCAATTTGTGCGAATGGATATACTGTGTCCGGACCTGCGATCCGAAGAACAGGTGCTTCCAAGTGCAGCAATGCTTTTTCGTTAATTTGTGCAATAACCTCAGCAGCAACACCGGAGCTCTTTTGAGCTTCTTGTACTACGATAGCACGGTTAGTCTTCTTCACAGACGCTACAATAGTGTCGATGTCGATTGGACTTACAGTACGAAGGTCAATAATTTCAACGTTAATGCCTTCTTTTTCGAGTTGCTCGGCTGCTTTGGTAGCTGTATGTACCATCAGCCCGTAAGTAATGATAGATACATCAGCACCTTCACGTACTACGTTAGCTTTGCCAAGTTCAACAGTGTATTCACCTTCTGGCACTTCAGCACGGAATGCATGGTAAAGGTTCAAATGCTCCATGAAGAATACAGGGTCATTGTCGCGGATAGACGCGATAAGAAGTCCCTTAGCATCATATGGGTTTGAAGGAATTACTACTTTAATACCCGGGCTTTGTGCAATCAAACCTTCGAGTGAATCCGTATGAAGCTCAGCAGCCTTAACTCCGCCACCAAAAGGAGTACGGAATACGATTGGAGCATTATATTTACCCCCAGAACGCCAGCGCAGACGTGCCGCTTGAACAACGATCTGATCAAGTGCTTCAAAGATAAAACCAACGAATTGAATTTCTGCAATTGGGCGGAAGCCTTGTACACCAAGACCAAATGCCAGACCACCGATAGCGGACTCAGCTAGTGGAGTATCAAAAATACGATCTTCGCCAAATTCCTTTTGCAGCCCTTCCGTTACACGGAAAACGCCACCTACATTACCAACATCCTCTCCGAAGATAAGAACGTTAGGGTCACGATTCAGTTCAACGCGCATCGCGTCGCGGATCGCTTCTTTCATATTCATTTGTGCCATTGCCTGATATCCCCCTTATTCAAAATCGGCTTTTTGCTCTTCCAGATGTTTAGGTGTTACTTCGAACATGCTGTCGATCAAGCCAGGTATAGTCATTTTTTCGGTTTGTTCAGCTTTTTTAATCTGCTCGTTAACAGTAGCTTTCGCTTCGTCTTTCACGCGCAGCGTATCTTCTTCAGTCCAAAGACCTTTCTTCTCCAAATACTTGGCAAGACGGTTGATTGGATCCTTTTCGCTCCATTGTCCTTCTTCTTCTTTCGAACGATATTTACTTGCATCGTCAGAAAGGGAGTGTGGACGGAAACGGTAAGTTACAGCTTCGATCAATGTAGCACCTTCGCCATTACGTGCACGCTCAGCAGCGTCACGAACAGCACTGATTACTGCAAAGATGTCCATGCCGTCAACTTTAATTCCCGGAATACCAGCTGCAACCGCTTTGTGAGCGATCGATTTGGAAGCTGTTTGTTTTGCGAATGGAGTCGTAATCGCGTAACCGTTGTTTTGAACAAAGAAGATAACAGGCAGTTTAAAGCGACCAGCAAAGTTCAAGCCTTCATAGAAGTCGCCTTCAGAAGAACCGCCATCACCAGTGTAAGTAATTGCAACACTCTTTTGTTTCTTCAATTTAAAGCCCATTGCAATTCCTGTAGCGTGCAGGATTTGCGCGCCGATGATAATTTGTGGCATCAATACATTAACGCCATCAGGAATAGCTCCACCATGTTGGTGTCCACGGGAATATAAGAATGCTTGGTACAATGGAAGTCCGTGCCATACTAGCTGCGGAATATCACGGTAGCCTGGGCATAAGAAGTCTTCTTTCTCCAAAGCGTACTCGCTACCAATCATAGTAGCTTCTTGACCGGATACCGGTGCGTAGAAACCAAGACGGCCTTGACGACCAAGATTTACTGCACGATCATCCCAAGTACGGGTAAATACCATACGATACATAATTTCTTTCAGTTGATCGTCGGTTAAATCAGGCATTTTATCCTTGTTGATAATTTCTCCATCCGGGGAAAGTACCGTTAGAGCCTCGACGTCCTCTGTATACACTTCATAAGGAACTTTACTCATTATCTTCACCTCAATAAAAAAATTTGAATATCAGCTGCCTCTGTTATAATATTATTATACACCTGTTTGGTTACTTTCGTCAAAGAAATACTTATAAAATTTATATTCCTTTAAATTTTGTATGTATAACAGGTGATTTATTTTTATATAACAGTTTAAAGCTTTTGGAACAAGTAAATGATTAATCACACAGTTACTCAGCTATTCATTTTAGAGCAAACCGTTGTGTATTGCAAAATTCGACAAGAAAGGTGACGTGGCAACTATGAGCGATTCTGTTTTTCTGAAACGCACAATTGTAAAAGAAACGCTTTGGAGTAAACATCTGCAGGAGGAACGTAAATTACGCATCTATCTTCCTCCCGGCTACAACGAAGTCTTGAGCTACCCAGTGGTGTACTGCCAAGACGGCGAAGAGTTCTTTAACTTTGGCCGTATCGCTACACTCGCTGGACGTCTTATTATAGAAGAAGACGTGGAGCCCTTCATCATTGTTGGTGTCGAAGTAGACGTCGCTGTTCGGACTCAAGAATACGCTCCTTTTGGAAGCAGATTCAAGCAGTACTTATCTTGCTTTTCCGAAGAGATTATTCCCTTCATTGAACAAAAATATCCTGTGCGCCGTACTCCGGACGAACGAATCTTAGCAGGCGACTCCCTTGGGGGCAGTGTATCGCTCCACCTTGCACTTGCTTATCCTGCGATCTTCACACGTATCATCAGCCTTTCCGGTGCATTCTATCCTGAATCCCGCGACATGCTGGCTAAAGAAGAGGATCTCTCCTGGCTCAACATTAATATGGTCGTTGGTCTGCAGGAAACAGAATACAAAACGGATACTGGCATTTATGATTTTGTTCAGATGAATCGAGAAACAAAAACATTGCTTGAATCACGCGGAGCAACCGTATCCTACCGAGAGAAAGACGGACTTCATCTCTGGGGCTTCTGGCAGAAAGAGCTACCAGAATCTCTACTCTATTTCTTAAACGCATAATGACCTATTGATAGTAGTAAATAGTGAACATCTAAAGAACAGTATGTAGATTACTTGATTGCGCTTACAGTTAAATCCAGCAATTTCCCTCGATTTACCATATGAATCATACAGAGAGAGCTGTAATCTGAATGGGTTACAGCTTTTCTCTTATCATTCTTTCCAGCAATATGTCACAGCCCGCGTGGATCAAATCATATACCTGTTCAAAATTACCTGTAAAATACGGATCCGGCACTTCGCGCAGCTCCTCCTCAGGCAATAAGTCCATGAAGAACATTAGCTCGGCGTCTTTCCCGCCAGGAATCTTTCGAACATTCTCTCCATTAGACTTGTCCATGCAGACGATATAGTCAAATTTTTGAAAATCTTCACTGTCGACTAGCCGTGCTAACATGTTCTCATAGCTAATGTCGTTCTGATCAAGGATACGTCTTGTTCCTTCATGCGGCTCTTTTCCTATATGCCAATCTCCAGTTCCCGCTGAATCTACAAGAATCTTATCAGATAGTTCTCGTTCATTAATCTTATGCCGCAGAACAGCCTCCGCCATTGGTGATCGACAAATATTACCCAGACATACAAACAGTACGCTTACGATTTCGTTCACCTCCCAGTTGTTAAACCTAAATATATGTGAATTTATACTCAAAAGATCGCACACTCTCATTTTAGCGTTGTCGAGGTCAATTGTGCAACCTTTCGATCTGCATTATACTGGACAGGATACTCAACAAGAGGTTTAAGAGGAGGAATGGATGTTATGTCATCCAAACGAGTCGTAATTTTTGCAGGTGGAGAACTGTCTCCAGAATATTTCAACCTATTAGATGAAGATGATTTTATTATCGGTGCGGATCAGGGAGCGCTATTTCTCATTTCTCACGGATATACACCAGATATAGCAGTAGGTGATTTTGATTCCGTTTCGCCTGAAGCACTTCAAGATATTGAAAACAAAAGTAAGAAGACTATCACCTGTGATGCCGTGAATAAAGATTTGACAGATAGCGAGATGGCGCTAGATATTGCAATGGATCAGCAACCCGATTCTATTCTACTATTAGGTGTTACGGGTACTCGTATTGACCACTCCCTGGCTAGCATTCAAATGATGACAAGAGCCCTACAACGTCAAATCAACTGCCACGTCATGGACACTCATAACTATATAACCCTTACAGGATCCCAGGCTGTTATCAACGATTTAGGCTATACCTACGTTTCTTTACTGCCTTTAACCCCAGAAGTATCGGGTATTACCTTAGACGGATTTCAATATCCATTGACGGACGCTACACTAAAGCTTGGACAATCACTTGGTGTGAGTAACAAACTGGTTTCATCCTCAGGGACGGTTACCATTCGAAGTGGATTGTTGCTGATCATTCAGAGTAAAGACTAGATACATACGGATCATTTTCAACTTAAAAATGCTACTATTTTATAGTTTAGAAACATCATTGTAACTTTTATCTCAAATTCGAAAAAGCCGTGAAAACTCTTTTGTACCAAGGGTTTTCCGGATTTTTTAAGATAATATTACATCAAATTATTAATTTTTTGTAACTTTTAATGAATTTTTAATAAAACGCTTACAACCCATACCCAGCCTCACTTTATTGCACCTCTTCCAATTTTTATGTCATAGATAACCTGCTATACTACGAATCAGGCAAGCAAGACAGACAAACACAACAACAAAGACTAACACCTTGGAGGTAATACAACATGAATAAACAACAATGGATTAAAAAAGCGATTGTTATAGGAATGGTTACTACAATGGGCTTGGGTACAATGATGGCAACAGGCGTAGGCGCAACGAAAGTTGAAGCAGCTTCCGTATCTAAAGGTCAAAGCGTAGTGAATCTCGGGAAAAAATATATGGGAGTGCCTTACAAATTCGGTGCATCCACTTCTACTACTAAAGTTTTTGACTGCTCTTCTTTTACAAAATACATCTTTAAACAATATAATGTAACATTGCCTCGTACATCCGTAGATCAATCTAAAGTAGGGAAAGCAGTATCGAAAGCTGACCTTCGTGTAGGTGATCTAGTATTTTTCTCGAGCGGTAGCAGAGCAAACGGTAAAAATGTAACTCACGTTGCTGTTTATGCTGGCAATGGCAAAATTCTGCACACTTACGGTAAACCAGGTGTTACGATTTCCGATCTTAACTCCGGTAATTGGAAAAAAACATATTTAAAGGCTCGCCGCGTACTGTAACAACGACTCTGTAGAGTTCTAACTATAATAGAGAAATAGTCTCAGGATGTGGTGCCGCCTTCGGGCGCCCTCATTACATATCCTGTTCCGCGAACGGTGTGAATCAACTTGTTCCGGTGACCTTTATCCATTTTCAAACGGATATGTCTGATGTAAACATCTACAACATTGGTATCTGCGTGAAATTGGTAACCCCATACTTCCTTAAGTATCTCGATGCGAGAGCATATCATTCCTTGGTTCGCAGCGAGATAATACAATAGATCAAATTCTTTGGGTGTCATTTTTAACTCGATCCCGTCGCGACTTACAAACCTGCGGCTGGGATCGAGCATTAAACCATCGACTCGCAGTATTTGATTTAAATTTCGACGCCGTCCAGTAAGGGTTAACAAATTTAGAATTCTGTGTTTGAATTCACCGGTATGTAAAGGCTTTGTCATATATTCATTACCCCCGGCTGAGAACGCCGAAACTGCCCCAGTTCCAGATTCAGATTGTTCACCGGAAATCACCATTACCGGTAGAATCATCCCCTCAGCTCTTACAGCGGAAATTATGTCCCAGCCTTCCCAAGTCCCCACCTCGCATAACTCAGCAAGCAGCAGTACCGGTTCTATTTTTGATATGGATAAGCGGAGATCCTCGGGATCTTCGCTTTTTGTTGCTTCAAGTCCAATATCTTGTAGCACACTTTCTATAACGGTTCGATCTTCTTCTCTACTACTGCTATCAGCCATATACCATATTATTTGCTCAATCACAAAGTTCCCCCATATCCATATGACTTGCACCAGCATCACTGCGGTACGTATAGAATTCCCGGAAAACAAAAAGACCATTCCTAAGAAATGGCCTGAACACCTATTTACAGCTTCTTTATCCAAAATATCGATGATAAAAGCTCCGAGCAGCAGCAATATCTTTTGTTCCATGAATCAACGCTCTACCATCAGCAAAAATTACTAACCGATAAGGCCCTTCTATAAAAGAAACCAGATAAGAGTTGCTGTCCACGCTTCCGCTTCCTAAACGAGACAAACGGTCCGCAGTTTCCTGCAAGTTAAGCTTCTGTGGTCTCGCAGGGCGAATTTGTACTGTATCCCTTCCACAAAGAACATCGCCTCGTTCGGTATTCGCTGCCATTAGATAGGGATAGATCGGATGACTCCCACAAGAAGGGCAGTTTTTCTTTTTGGCAGCTTTCACTCCAATTTCATGGTATTCATTCCGCCACACATCAAACGTTAACAGTTTGTTTCTTAATTGTTCTTTACGCTTACCTAGTAGTTTCAGCGCCTCTGCCGTTGCATTTGCCGTAACTAGTTGTACTGCTTGCGGAAGTATACCTGCGGTATCACAAGTATCACCTCCTAGCGGTACTGTACCTAGAAGACAATGGAGACATGGAGTTTCTCCTGGCAAAATCGTATAGGTTATTCCATAACTCCCTACACATGCACCATAGATCCAAGGAATACCGTGCTTTTGCGCCATATCATTAATAATGAGCCGAGTATCAAAATTGTCTGTACCATCCATGATCAGATCAACCCCTGAAACAAGACCTTCCAACTCTTCGGCACGAACATCTATAACATAGGCTTCAATAACGACCTCAGAATTAATCTGTTGAAGTCTGCGCTGCGCAGCAGCAGCCTTAGGCATACGTTCAATAGCATCTACCTCAGTATAGAGCTGTTGCCTCTGAAGGTTACTCCACTCTACATAATCACGGTCAGCTAAAATAATTTTGCCTACCCCGCAGCGTACCAGCGTCTCTGCAATCCCTGTACCAAGCGCACCTGCTCCCACTACTAAAACACTAGACTGCGCGAGCCTTTCTTGTCCCTCTGCTCCAAATGGCGCAAATCGCACCTGACGAGAATAACGATCTTCACGACCATCTGTATGAATCATTCGGTTTCCCTCCCCGTATCCAAAAACCGGAGAACAGCAGATCGTCTGCTATTCCCCGGGAGTATGAAGATTCTATACTTGTACTACTGACCACTGTTCAACATCCCAAATTTTCGTAACCCAGTCTTCATAGAAATCAGGTTCATGGGAGACGAGCAGGACTGTGCCTTTATATTCTTGTAATGCCCGCTTCAGCTCTGCCTTGGCAATAACATCAAGGTGATTGGTAGGTTCATCGAACAGAACCCAGTTGCTCTCACGCATCAACAGCTTACATAGACGGACCTTAGCTTGTTCGCCACCACTCAGCATGCTAAGCGGTCTGGTAATATGCTCATTTTTCAGACCACATCGAGCTAGATGTCCACGCACTTCATTCTGAGTTAGACTAGAAAATTCATTCCAGACATCCTCAATAGGTGTAAGATTAGCTGCTTTCACTTCTTGTTGGAAATACGCTGAGTTCAGATAATCTCCTAGATAGGTTTTACCGCTATACGTAGGAATCACGCCAAGAATAGTCTTCAGTAGCGTCGATTTACCGACACCATTGCAACCAGTTATAGCGATCTTCTCTCCACGTTCAATGGTCATGTTCAGCATAGGAAGCAACGGACGGTCGTAACCAATCTCGAAATCAATGCCTTCGAAGACTGTTTTCCCGCTGGCCCGACTTTCTTTAAACTTAAAGGTAGGTTTTGCAGCTTCTTCTGGTCGATCAATTCGATCCATACGATCCAGCTGTTTCTCACGGCTCTTCGCCCGGCCAGATGTGGAGGCACGAGCTTTGTTACGCTGAATGAAATCCTCTTGTTTCTTAATAAAATCCTGTTGTTTCTCATAAGCATCTATGTGTTGGATCTTATTCATCTCGGCCATATTCAGGAATTTCTCGTAGTTCGCAGTGTATCGAGTAAGTTTACCGAACTCCAGGTGATAGACCACATTTACGACTTTATTCATGAATTCCGTATCATGAGAGATCAATATAAATGCATATGGATATTGCTTCAAATAGTTAGTTAACCAGTCGATATGCTCAACATCCAAATAGTTGGTAGGCTCATCCAGCAATAGCACATTCGGTTTCTCAAGCAGAAGCTTCGCGAGCAGAACCTTTGTGCGCTGACCCCCACTTAGTGAAGCGACATCACGGTCAAGTCCAATAACGGAAAGACCAAGACCATTTGCCATTTCCTCCACTTTTACATCAATAAGATAAAAATCTCCGATGTCCAGCTGTTCCTGAATGTCCCCCATTTGCTCGAGTAACATCTCTAACTCTTCAGGAGAAGCGTCGCCCATCTTTTCAGTTATAGTTAGCATTTCCTGTTCCAGCTCTAAAAGTGGCAAGAAAGCGTCCTTCAATACATCACGTATGGTTTTCCCTGGCGTTAAGATCGTATGCTGATCCAAGTAACCGTAACGGACGCGAGGCGTCCACTCTACTTTTCCACTATCCTTCAACAGTTTTCCAGTCAAAATATTCATAAGCGTCGATTTTCCTACGCCATTTGCTCCTACGATTCCTACATGCTCACCCGGTAACAACCGGAAAGAAACATTTTTAAACAACGTCCGATCCCCAAAATTGTGGGAAACGTCTTCTACACTAAGTAAACTCATAAATTCTCCGCAAGCTCCTGTCTATACTTAAATAATGCGTAATAAGAAGAAACGACGTTGTCATCTTTTAAAGACGACAACCGTTTCTCGTAAAAATATAAGGATAAAGTATAGTGTGAAGCTTATACTTTCTTATATTTCAAGCAGAAACGTCTTCAGCGTCCCTATAGGACGGTAAGCGTTCATGCAAGAAATATAAAGGTAAAGTATAGTGTAAAACTTATACTTTCTTATATTTTTCAAAACACGTATAAATATATATTTTAACACACTTTAATGCAACACTGAACTAAAAGTTAGTTGAGTGAAAAGAGGAAGCATAGAGAACCGCTTTATTCAGCCTTTCTTTTGAAAAAAACTACGGCTTTTCCCCTTACTGGGTACATCTAATACTCCCTCAAACATTTCATTGATCTCTTCTACCAACTTCCCCTTAGGCTTGAATGGATCTTGCTGAAAAGGTAGTCCATAAATCTTATCTGTACCTATAGCGGTCTGCAACAGTTGTACAGTTGAGCTTTCTGCGAGTGGTAACCCCACCCTCCAATTCGTTTCAGGCTGTAACCTTTTACGCCTAAGCCACACTAGTAAATCTTCGAGTCGCCAATCTGCACCAGAAGTAATTAGAATCGGCATATCGCTATATTTGAACTCATCAAGCGCCCCTTCATATTCCCCAACGCCAAGATCCAACACTACAAATTGATAATCCCCTCTCAGCAAATCAGCCATTTTTCCGTGAATAGGACGTTTCCAATAATGCACCCCTTTCCATGAAAAAGCAGATATCTCATCCTTGGATGCAACAGTTGTAATCTGTGTATGTAACATGCTGCGAATGCGTTCATAAACCGATGAATCAGGAGAAAAATCAACCCATGCAGTTGCCCCCTTCTGTGCAAGTAAGCTACTCACTGCGAATGAAGTATGTGTTGTTCCAAGACCTGAAGCAACTCCGAGTATGGCAATGACCATCGCTTTTCTCTTTTCTAGAGAATGTGGGACTGAAATAGTAAAATCATTTACTCTAACCATTTCGGACTCCATACGAATTAGCGTCTTTAGAACTGCTTCCGCATTCTGATAACGCTCTTCCGGGTGATGTCGTAATAAGCGTCTTATGATTGGAATAATGCCAGCTGGCATATGGTTATATAGCCGATCCTCCATCCCAGACTCCCATTGACTACATTGCCCTCCAGTTGCCATAAAGAGAATTAATGCACCTAATCCATATAAATCGGATACCGGCTGACTCTGCCCACTTCCATATTGCTCAGGTGCCGCGAATCCAACCGTACCAAGCTTAACCGTATCTTCAGAGATACCGTGTTTGTAGCTTCGTGCGATCCCAAAGTCAATTAACATCAGTTCTTTTTGCAGTGTCAACATGATATTTGAAGGCTTTAGATCACGATAGATAATCGGTGGTTGATGACTATGCAGATATTGAAGGACTTCTAAAAGCTGTTTAGCCGCCTGAATGATGAAGTCACTTGGCAAAGGTCCGGGATTATCCTTCATTAGCTGACTCAAGCTCACACCTTCAATATAGTCCATGATTAAATAGGAATACCCTTCTCGATCTGGAAGATAGAAATCGACAATACGCGGCAATCGTGGGTGGTCTAGTGTAATTAACATATCGGCTTCCGCTTGGATGTCAGAATGCAGCTCATCTAAGCATAAGCTTTCTTTTACAGCCCATCGTTTACCCTTTAGACGCAAATCTTCCGCAAGATAAACATTACTCATCCCACCTGAACCAATATGGCCCGTAATTCTGTATCTGTCATCAATAACCTGTCCAATCTTAAGTTTCGTCTCAAAATACAAACTTACTCCCCCTTTTCGCAAAAAAAAAAGAGAAAGCTTCCGCCATTAACGTTCTTACCGCAAAATACGGTCACGTTAATAACGGGATGCTTTCCCTTAGAAAATTAAAATTTGTTTGATTAGTATTTAATCATATAAAGTGTAATTTCATCACGATTATGGAATAGCTGCTTTGCACGCTGAATCTGCATGCGCTCCCCTTCAAACATCGCAATAATTTCTTTGATCATCGCAAGTGGTTTCTTATGCATCAGTTTTACGGTCACAATGGCCGTCCCACCCGGTGACAGACTGTGGAGTAACCCGGTTACTAGCTTCGCCATCAGCTTAGGACTCCAGCTCATATCGCACACGAGCAGATCAAATTCATTGTCCCGGAATTTTACTTCTCCTGCGTTTTTACGAAGGATTTTCAAGCCCGGATAATTACGAAGGGACTCATGCATTAACGCAGGGTCAACCGCAGTAACCTTCATTCCACGTTCCAGTAAGAAAGAAGTCCACCCACCTGGAGAAGCACCAATATCTAACGCATTACGGAAGCTGTAAAAAGGAATATCAAACTCCTTCTCGGCTTCCATTAGTTTGAACTTAGCACGTGAGATTTGTCCATCTTCCTTACGGAAACGGATGGCACCGCCATTCCAGCTAGATAAATTAGCTTCTGGTCTGGACACACCTGCATATAAGGCATTCCCGTCTGCGTAGACTGAAATAACCCAAGCTGGATCTTGCACAGTAAATTCTGCGCCTAAGCTCTGCAATTGCTCTTGGAGCCATTCACGAAGTTCTCCTGGACTGTCCTGCCAGAAGGAAGGATCACCTTTACGAACATTTAGGGATACCTTTTCACCCTCAAGCTCAGTGTGGCGACTTAAATACACCGCCAAACTCTGTAGAGCTTCCATGGTTCCTTCATCCTGAAACTGAACAGGCTGTATATGACGCAGGAAAATGGGAAGATTCTGTGTGAGTAGGCGCGTTACTTCCTCTGGTTCAGATTGCAATGTAGCCAGAAAGATTTCTCCTGGTAGTAACAAGGTACTCTTCACAGCACCGAATAAACGGCGAAGCTCTTCTTGCGCATATGGCGCAAATCCGTGATTAGCTGTACAAATATATCGGGAATACACTTCTTCTTCCGGAGCAATGTTCTGCTCTTCGGTATCTTGTCTTAAATCGTTCAAATCGTTTTGCCTCCAGGTCTAATTTTAATCCAGGGACGACCGCTATCCCATTCAACATCAACAGGAATATCATAAGTGGCCAAGATCATTTCTTTCGTTAATACTTCTTCTTTCGGTCCAGATCCAGCTAACTTACCCTCACGGATTAATGCAACATGCGTGAAAAGCGGGACAATTTCTTCCACATGGTGAGTTACGTATACTACAGAAACATTACGCTGTCTCAGCTTGTCTATTTCAGACAGCATTTTTTCCCTTTCATACAGATCAAGGCCGGCACATGGCTCGTCCATAATTAATAGCTTAGGGTCAGCCATAAGACATCTTGCCAGCATAGCTTTTTTACGTTCCCCCTGTGACAAGGTCCCAAAAGGATGAAATGCCATATTGCCTAGATTCATATCTTCCAGCATGCTGATTGCTTTCTCTTTTACTTCGGAGGGGATCGTCTCGTAGAAACGCAAATAAGCGTAAGCACCTGTTGCTACGACCTCCCACACCGGATCTTCTAATGACATCTTTTCCATCAAGGAAGGCCCGATATAGCCAATTTCTTTACGAACCTCACGTATATCACATTGTCCATATTTATAACCCAGCACTTCTACAGTCCCTTTGCTAGGAAACAAATAACCAGTCATCATCTCTAAAATTGTGGTTTTACCGGAGCCATTCCGTCCCAAAATGACCCAGTTCTCACCTTCTTTAACTTCTAGCGACACATCGTCCAAGATTAAGTTTTCTTCCCTGCGGAGAGATAAATGTTGTAATGAAATGATTATGATATAACACTCCTTATGTATTCCAGTACTCGCTCAACTGAAACCATGGAATAATAAACTTTCGGATCATCTTCCCGTTCTACAGAAGCTACAAGTAGTGCAGGAACGCTCGTAATACGATATTGTTGTACCAAATTCGGCAGCATGTTCACATTGCCTGCAACCATTTGAAGTTCAGCAGGCAATAGATGAGCCGCCACCTCTAACATCCGTTCAGCAGCCTTACAAGTACCGCACAGTGGAGTGTGTAAGAATACTACAAGCGGTTCTCCTGAACTCTTGAGCGCCTCCAGTAATTCCACTTCATTCATTACCTTCATTTCAAGTCCGTCTCCTCGGCGATATCGCGAAGCTTATCAGAACTCAGGGGACCATTTACCAAAAGCATCCCCTCAGGTTTAGCAGTATATAAGATCTCATACATTTCTTTTCGCCCCCACAGACTGGAAGTGTGCAAATAGATTTCTCGGGGGAACAGTCCTTCCAGTACGATCCGTCTGGCAACTTCTCCACCCGAATAATCACCCGGCCCCATATCGTAATCCAGTGATAAAACATCCACCTCGCACTCACGCAGCATTAGAAGACATTCTTCCGTCGAACGAGCCAGAGCGAACCCTTTAGGTACCTTTCGAAGATCATCCATATAGATATGAATCACAATTACGCCTCCGCTTCAAACCAACCACGCACAGTAGCAATTTCTTTTCGGTGACTGCCATCCGCACCCTTCTCCGTTTCCATGACAACAGCTGAGCTTCGTAAAAGCTTGGAGGACAATAAGCTTTTCAGCCCCTGCTCTCCAATATGTCCTTGTCCGATTCCAGCATGTCTGTCGCGTCTTGAGTCGAAAGGAAACTTAGAATCATTTAAATGAACAGCAACAAGATGTGGCCAAAATCCAAGTCGCTCTCCTCGTTCAAGGAAGTCTTCCGTTCGCTCAGGGTTCCAGATACCAGCTGCGTAAGCGTGACAGGTGTCCAAACAAAATCCTATTTTCTCCGAAAATTGGCTAAGCTCTCGAACTTTCACGAGTTCTTCAAGTGTAATTCCTTCATTTCCATGGTTGCCCGCTTGATTCTCTATAAGCAGCTTAGTACGTCCATCCCAGGACTGAAGCACCTCATTCATACATTGTATAATATTTTGATAGCCTTGTAACGGCTCCATTCCACCAAAATGTCCAAAATGAACAACGATGCCTAATGAACCACAAGCTTCTGCAATCTCTAGATCATTTAAGAGAGAGGATACATAAACCTTTCGCGGAGTAACATCATCTACACCAGCCGCCATGTTAATCCCATAGGGTGTGTGAGCAATCGAAGCAATCCCTTTGTCTTGGCAAAAGAGCGCACAATCCCTCGTATCTCGTACATCTACCTGTTTAAGTTTTAAACTACGCGGATTTTTAGGGAAATATTGAAAACATGTTGCACCGCTCTCCCAAGCGAATCGGGCAGCTCTCCCATATCCGCCACGAATGCTGACATGAGCCCCTATTTGAAGACTATTGGTCATGCTGACAGTCTGGGCAATAAAACACTTTGCGTCCAGACAGCTCTGTTTTGATAATTGTTCCCCCATCACGAAGACAAGACTCGCCTTCACGATCATACACTTTACATTGATTATTATATGAACCTGTAACAGTATCCCCAGTCATAAACGGCATTTCCATGTACCCACCAATTTCAGTGGCCTCAGTCAGTACTTTTTGGATGCTCTCATAAAGACGGGCTATAGATTCAGTTGTTAAATTCTGTACTAGTGCAGAAGGTAAAAGCCTAGCTTCAAAAGCAATCTCATCGGCGTAGCAATTCCCGACTCCAGCCATCACATGCTGATTTACTAACAGGCTTTTGAGCGCACCTCGCCGTCCCTTTAATAATCCTGTGAATCGTTCCAGCGTCATTCGACGATCCAGCAACTCAGGTCCAAGTTTACCCATTGTGGCTTCGCTTTCCTTAACCGACAGCAAATGTAAATACCCTAAGCGAAGTCCTATGAAGTAAAGGGTATGATCTCCAAATGCAATTTCGACTTGTGTGTTACGATCCGGCCGTTCTTCCTCCGTGCCATAAAAAAGTATTCCACCAAGCATCAAATGTAAAAGTAGTCTTCGTCCATCATGAAGATGAAACAAAATATACTTGGCACGCCGCTCAACAAAAACAACACGCGCACCGATCAATGCATTTCTAAAAGCTTCTGTTTCCATATTAATTGATTTTTCTCTGTTCACGATTACATCAGATATTGGCACATTTATAATATGCTGACTAAGCAGCTTTCTATAATTCTCCATTTCCGGCAATTCCGGCATAGCTCATCGTCCCTTCTAGGTTGGTGAAGTAATAAGATCCTAGCTATTATACACCGAGAAACGTTTTAAGTTCAGTTAAATCGGCACAAATTTCATCCGGTGAGATTCCGGTAAGGTTTTTATAGTGGTCAAGATTTTCTGCATTGGTTAATCCGGTAAATACAAGAACTGTACGACAGCCCGCATTTACTCCAGCTGCTATATCTGTACGCATATTATCACCGACAACCACTGCATGTTCAGGCTCTATACCAAGAAGATCTGTCGCAAATTTGATTAAATGGGATTCCGGCTTGCCAATCACTACCGGACTCACTCCACTAGCAGCCTCGATGGCTGCTCCGATCGTACCTGCGCCTGGCATAATGCCATCATCTGATGGCAGCATTAAGTCCGGGTTAGTGAGTACAAACTTTGCTCCTCCCAGAATCCAGCGCGAAGCTTGCGAGAGCGACGTATAGTTGAAGGAGCGATCGATGCCTTGCAGTACATAATCGGGAGAGTCTGTGACGATGCGGAGCCCAGCTTCGGTACAAGCCACACGCAAACCCTCTTCTCCAAGTATCGCCACTGCAGCCCCAGGTGATTCCTCAGCTATGTAACGTGCGGCCGCCATTGATGAGGTACATACCTCCTCAGCTTTCGCATCTATTCCCATTCCACATAAATGTGCAGCCACATTAGCCGCTGTACGCGATGAATTGTTGGTAACAAATAAAAAAGGAATGCCCGCTTCACGCAGACCTTTAATCAGTAAATCAGCACCAGGAATCATTTTATGCCCATGGTATAACGTACCATCTAAGTCAATCAATAATCCTTTAATCTGTTCCATTATAAATCCCTCTATTTCCATAAAAAATTAATTAATGTGATAAATTAATAATGGTATTAATAAACATTCAACCTAAGCCCAGCTTGGATTTAGAATGATTAATAATACTTTTTGTTTGGTGGTATTGTCCGTTTATTTTCGGCAAGATTTCCAGCCATTCGTACCTCTTTCACGCTGTAATTACTTTAAATCTAACACACTTCGTCGAATGAAATCGAACGAGAGACTCTTCCAGCATTTTTTAGCATAGCACTGTCATTTCCTGCGCTTTCCCGGAAAATAATCATTTCCCCAATTGCCCGTTTTGTCTTCGATAAATTGGATATGTGCCGAATTCCTCCGCTAATAATGTCTCTGGAAAAATGAGCTCAGCTTCTTCCAGCAAAGGAATCAACTCTTCAGACGAACTGTAACGAGAGCTGAAATGAGTCAACAATAGTTGGCCTGCATTGGCTTCCTTTGCTAGTTCTGCAGCTTGACGTGCTGTACTGTGATGGTATTGATACGCCATTTCTGCCAGATCATGAGCAAAGGTTGCTTCATGAACGATAAGGTCTGCATGAAGTGAGAGTTCTAAAGCTCCTGAACAAGGTCTTGTGTCTCCCAAGATCGTAACAATACGCCCTCTTTTAGGTTCTCTAACAACATCAGCAGCGCAGATACGAACACCGTCATCCGTTATAACATCTTCACCTTTTTTTAATTTTCCATATAACGGTCCAGGCTTTAAGCCATAACTCTTTAGTAATTCCGTATTGAGGCTCCCGGGACTATCCTTTTCCGTTACCCGGTAACCATAGCTATCAATACGATGCTCTAATAATGCTGCCTCCACTTTAAAACCATCATCCTCAAATACCGTTCCTCCTGTATGCTCGACAATCTCAATCTTGTATGGAATTCGGGATTGGCTCACAGCTAAGGATATATCTAAGTATCCCTTCAATCCAGGGGGACCATAAACCGTTAAAGGAGATGTCCCTCCCTGATAACCACGACTAGATAATAAACCTGGAAGACCAAATAGATGATCTCCGTGTAAATGTGTAATAAATAGCTTTTCCAGCTTCCCTAGGCGAATCGGTGAGCGAAGAACCTGATGCTGAGTACCTTCCCCGCAATCGAACATCCAAATGCTACGGCGTTCTTCCAGAAGTCTTAATGCAATCGACGTTACATTGCGTTGTATAGTTGGTACCCCTGCATTCGTACCTAAAAAATATAATTCCATCCCTCTTCCTCCCTTCTTCATATTGGCTGAACTATCTCTTATCTATTCTAAACGTCCTTCTTCCAGCAAAAAACCCCCCAGTTACGGGAGGTTCCGCTGAAAGGGATATAATCCCCCTACAGACCGGGTGTATAAATGAAAGAATTACAGCTTCTCTACATTAAAATACTGCGCTTCTGGATGAGCGAATACCATCGCCGAAACGGAAGCCTCAGGCTCCATCATAAAGCCTTCTGTAAGGTGAACACCGATATCCTCTGGGGATAACAGTTTAAATAGTGGTCCCTGATCTTCCAGATCTGGGCATGCAGGATAACCAAAGGATACACGAATCCCTTGATATCTTGCCCCATGTCTTTGTTTCATGGTCATATCTGCAGGATCTGGGAAGCCCCATGTATCACGCATCATGTGATGAACACGCTCCGCTAATCCTTCTGCTACTTCCAGCGCTACAGATTGTAACGCATGTGAGCGTAAATAATCTCCATTATCCTTAAGGGCTGTAGAGAGCTCACGAACACCGTGTCCCGCAGTTACCACGAGGAATCCAACATAGTCCATCATTCCACTGTCGACCGACTTCAAAAAGTCCGCTAGACAGAGATAAGGCTCAACACCTTGTCTTGGAAAAGTAAAGGTATGCAGAATCTCGGCTGTATTCTGTGGATTATACACGATAATATCGTTACCACTTGATTGTGCCGGAAAGAATTGATACATCGCATGAGGAGTAATCGTACCTTCCAGCATCGCTTGATGTAGAATGTCATCGACAGTACCTTTCAACTCCACAGTCCGCTCATCACCAGCAGCTAATTGCGCCTCTACAGAACCTCGTAGCCCCAGATGGTGACCGAGCAGCATTTGCATGTTCACATAAGGGATAATATGCCCCAATGGATAATTACGAATAACATGGCGCTCTATATCGGGTGGAACAAATACAGGTGCATCTGGAGAAATTTTGGAGCGTACAGCTCTAGTCAGCGTAGGAAGCTCTTGCTTAGGAGCAACTGCCACTGCGGATTCTGCTTCCACTCGAATTTCCTCGGCAATTTTCTCCCGTTCAACAGGATTCATAAGCCGATTAGCAATATCGAGTCCATCCATAGCATCCTTAGCATATAATACCAGCCCATCATATTCCGGCCGGATACGTGTTTTGGTGAACTTGCGAGTCAAGGCAGCACCACCTACCATAATAGGCACATCAATCCCAGCCGTGCGTAGGTCTTGCGCAGTCAGCACCATCTGCTGTGCCGATTTTACGAGTAGTCCAGACAATCCGATCGCATCGGCTTTTTCACGACGAAACGCTTCGATAATGGTCTCAGGTGGTACTTTTATACCCAAATTAATGATCTGATAACCATTATTGGATAAGATGATCTCCACCAGATTCTTACCTATATCATGCACGTCGCCTTTTACAGTTGCCAGCATGATCTTACCTTTTACCGATGTCTCATCCTTCTTCATAAACTGCTCTAAATGACCAACAGAAGCCTTCATTACTTCAGCGCTTTGCAGCACCTCAGCAACAATCAACTCATTGTTATTAAACAGCCGTCCAACCTCCGACATCCCGGCCATTAGCGGGCCATTGATAATCTCCAAAGGTCCTGATTTGGTAAGCGCCTCATTAAGGTCTGGAATAAGTCCTTCTTTGGTGCCTTCAACAACATATGAAGCCAGACGCTCTTCTAGTGACAGGTTAGAAATTTTCTCTTTTTTCTCAACCTTTTTCCCTCGGAAGGCGGCTACAAAAGCAGCAAGCGTGTCGTCATTCGTATTATAAATTAATTCCTCCGCAAGACGACGGTCTTCAGCAGGAATAGACGCATAACGTTCTACCTTCTCGGTATTTACGATCGCATAATCCAATCCAGCTTTAGTGCACTCATAGAGGAATACTGAATTCAGCACTTCACGTCCTGCTTCCGGTAATCCAAAGGAAACGTTGCTGATCCCCAAGATCGTATGAACACCTGGAAGTGCTTCTTTGATTAGACGAATCCCATCAATAGTTTCTTTAGCAGAGCCAATATATTGTTCATCCCCGGTTCCTACAGGGAACACAAGCGTGTCGAAAATAAGGTCTTCTCCAGCTAATCCGTATTTGTTCACTAGTAAGTCGTAGGAGCGTTTGGCAACTTCCAGTTTGTCCGTAGCCTTGATTGCTTGTCCTGTCTCATCAATCGTACCCACTACGATAGCTGCGCCATACTTATGAATCAATGGAGTGACCAGCTCAAATTTTTCTTCACCATCTTCAAGGTTAATGGAGTTAATTATCGCCTTACCTTGACAGTACTGTAATGCCAGATCAATAACCTTCGGATCGGTAGTATCGATCATCAAAGGAACTTTAACTTTTTTTACAACTAATTCTAGAAACAGCTTAATATCTTCAATCTCATCACGGTCCGGATCTTGCACGCAGACGTCGATAACTTGAGCACCACTCTTCACCTGTGCACGGGCAATTTCTGAGGCTTCCTCATATTTACCTTCGACGATAAGACGTTTAAACTTACGCGATCCTAATACATTCGTACGTTCACCAACCATGTATGGACGGTTGTCGTTCTCAATATAAATAGGTTCAATCCCAGAAAGTGCCGGCGGATGATTTCCTGCAAGCGGACGTGGAGGGAATTGTGAAAGTGCCTCCGACATAGCACGGATATGTTCCGGTGTCGTTCCGCAACAACCTCCCGCAATGTTAAGCCATCCCTTTTCTGCAAACGCAGCAATTTTACGCGCAAGAGAATCAGGAGATTCATGATAATGCCCATTCTCATCTGGCAGTCCAGCGTTCGGATAACAACTCACAGCCGCTGAAGAGATTGCAGAAAGTGAACGAATATGATCGCGCATGAACTCTGGACCCGTCGCACAGTTCAGACCTATAGAGATAGGCTTCAGATGTTCTAAAGAAATATAGAATGCTTCAATGTTCTGACCGGCAAGTGTGGTACCCATCGGCTCTATTGTTCCCGAAATCATCACTGGCAGTTTGATACCCGTCTTCTCAAATGCATTTCGAATACCTATACTTCCAGCTTTCACGTTCAGCGTATCCTGAGAGGTCTCTAGCAATAACGCATCTACTTGACCATCAATCAATGCCACTGCCTGTTCCTCGTAGCTATCAACGAGCTCTTGGAAAGTGACGCCTCCTGTAACAGAGAGTGTCTTTGTTGTAGGACCCATCGCACCTACGACATAGCGGGGACGATCTGGTGTATCATATTTATCAACGGCATTACGGGCTAGTTTTGCTGCAACCAGATTAATTTCACGAGCCCGCTGCGGAATATCATATTCAGCAAGTACAACAGACGTTGCACCAAATGTATTCGTTTCAATGAGATCAGCACCTGCTTCAAGATACTGCTCATGAATCGTCTGAATTACTTCTGGACGAGTTAATACTAGCATTTCATTACAGCCGTCCAATTCTTCCCCACCAAAATCCTCACCTGTCAGAGGCACCTGTTGGATCATTGTGCCCATTGCACCATCTAGAATTAATATTCTTTGTTGTAAGCTTTCCTCAAGTGTATATTTAGCCAACGTATAGTCCCCCCAGTAAAACATTAGAGTAAGTTTAGCAGAATAAAGGAATTTCGAAAAGCCTTCCTTTCCACTCTGCATTATCTGTAATCATAGGAATTGCTATTCTTTTAATTATGGTTTTACAGAGAGTTCTTTATTAGGCATAGAATGCTGAGTTCTAGCAGTTACGTGTGATGTAACAATATATTGTCCTTCTTTCGTTAGTGTTCCCTCTGCTTGATAGATTCCATCACTGACTAGCTTCCCTTTAAATTCAATTTTCTGTTCACTATCATCTTTACTCACAATTTCGAACAGAACCTCTTTCGCATCATCTACTGCCAAGTTGTCTTGCGTCACCACTGCTTCAAAGGTCACCTTCTGATTTACAACAACCTCTTCAGGATTCCAATGTAACTCGACCTTGATAGGTTCCATAGACATGTCCATGTTCATATTATGTACGCCAGAATGTTTAGTTTGGTCTGATGAACATCCTCCCAATACTAAAAGTGTTGCACCTAATAATAAAGGAACTATTGTTCTTGAAATCTTCATTTAGATTCCTCCCAGTCGAATTGATTACTAAGAATCTACCAATTCATGTTATACATTCTCCATCTATTATACACATTATTATTGGTTTTTCAGTATTTCGCATCAATTCAGCTAAACTCTTGTGACTTAAATCATATACTAGTAAATCTCATCTATCATATTAATTATGATGTAGATATAAAAAAGACAGCAAGTCTCCTAGATACCTAGGAACTCACTGCCTTCTTAAAGCTTAAATGAATGAAATTTTATAAAGATTGGACTAATGAAAGAAGCTCTCCAAGATGTTTGATTTCATAATCCGGCTGAATTTCCGGATCTGGCTGTTTACCTTTTCTATTAATCCAAACTGTAGTCAAACCTGTTGCCAGCCCACCACGAATATCCGTTGTAAGCTTATCTCCGACCATAACTCCTTGCTCAGGTGCAATATCTAAAAGTTCTAGGGCATGCAGAAAAATTTCCTTATCCGGCTTTCCTTTTCCGAAGCTTCCAGAGATCACGATGTGATCAAAGAAAGGAACGATTTCAGGTACGCCATCTAGTTTCTCTTGTTGCAATGCAGGGCATCCATTAGTCAGAAGCAATAGCTTCACTTTTCCCTTCAGTTCTTCAAGCACCTGAATCGTTTCTTCATAGATGTAAGGTCGATTTCTACGCTCTGCTGCGAATTTGGCTGCTAATGTCTCAGCAAGAGCTTCGTCCTCTACACCAAGTGCTGCAAGACCACGACGCCATGCCTCTTTACGATATCCCGGTGCAAGCTGCTCCAATTGACGGAATTCCGGCTGTTCACCTGCAGTAAAGTTCCCCCAAAGTGCTTCAAACGGATTAATCCCAATCATCTTTGTAAACGGGTTCGTTTCGTAGGATTCATATAGTCCAATGGCTTCTTTACGCACCGCAAGTTCCAGTTCTTGTGGATCAATCGTATCCCCAGCGGCTTCACATGCAGAACGAAATGCTTCATTAACGCTCCGATCATCCCAGAGCAGTGTATCATCAAGGTCAAATAGTACGGCGGAAATTGGCATTACAGGTCTCCCTCTCCCATGGCTGGTTAATTTCTATTCGTGAACTACTTCAATTTGGTGAGCTTTTGCGAATGCTTCCAGTCGAGTCCCCATTGCATTGGTATCATAACGATTCATAAGTCTGGTAAAAATCCATTTCGTGCGTTTGCCTTTATGCTTAATTACAACAGCTCCACGCGAAAGGATGATTTTCTCAATATCAGAAGCTGGCAGATAACGTTCGCGGTTGAATTTTATAGTAGATAGTCTAGCATTCTCTACCTTCAAGTACGGACGTCGGAAGAACAGAAGTGCCGCTAGTAAGTAGTACAAAACGACTCCTAGCCAGTTCATAAGCATACCATTACCTTTGGCTTGGTCCACTGAACCAATCATCCAAAACATAGTACCAAGCACTAATAACACTACTGGAAATGCAATGTTACGGCCTTTAAAGGTTTCGCTGTTCTTACCAGGAGATTTAGATTTAGATGCGTAAATCGTTTCCTTCCCCTGTTTCTTTCTTTGCTTATTAATTTGCTGCGTGTTGCGTTGAACCATTCTTTCCCAAGAACGGGCCATATGCGTTCCCCCTAGTCATCCAGTAATATCTATGAAAAGGAACAGGGTGTTAATGCTTACGCCCCTTGTTACCTTGTTCATGCTCATCATTATCGACCAATTCAATCGTATTCAATTGTGCTCGGAAGTTATTGCGAATATTCCCCAAATAAATTTCACGAAGCTTGGCGCGTTCCGCCGTTTCCTCTTGATTAAGGCCTACGCTCTTCTGTTTGCGTGCCAATTCGTTAATACGCGCGACCAACTCATCAATATTCAAAACTTTCCCTCCCCTTATAAATTAATTCTAACTCTGCCATGAGAAAAAGAGCTTGTCAAGGTTTACTCCCTGCAAGCTCTTCATGTCCTCTTATTATGTTCTTAGAATATTAATATATAGGTAAAGTGAGAATATCTCCAGCATTAATCTGACTACCTTTAATGCCATTGGATTTTTTAATTCCTTCTATATATACAGCCGTTTTCATATCAGAAGGTTTATTCTCAAGAGCAATACTCCAAAGTGTATCTCCACGTTCAACCACTACGCGCTTCTCATCCTTCATTAAAGTAGTAGATCCTGCAAATACATTACCTACTACTGTAAGTCCTGATAGTACGAGTACAATGATCAATGTTAGTTTAATAACAAAATCTCTACGGAACAAACGCATCAAGCCTTCAAGCAAAAGCTCTGTTATCTCTTTAATCTGAGCTGAATAACGGGTAATAGGATTATGTCCTAAAGATTCAACCACTGGGGCTTTATCGTAGATGCTACGGTATGTACTGTATTTTAACATGAATATCATCCTCCAAACACTTGTTCTTACTTTTGAAATTATAATAACACGAACATGTGTTTTGTTCAATACTATTTTAGAACAATTGTTCTCTTTTTTTTCAGAGGTTAATATTTACCATATTCTTCATATAAAGAATCACTCTTATTGTTTAGATGAAGGAAACGCAATCAATACAAGACTACCATTTATTAACTCTTTCGAATTAATATTTATAATAGTTAGAACTTATGTTTGTGCGAACGGTAGTTCTATGTTATAATTTTCCCAAACATTACTATATGGGGTTGATTCCAATGTCAAAGATTTCAAGTCGCCAGCTGGCGATCCTGGAATTTATACGTAGCGAAGTCCGCAGCAAGGGTTATCCTCCTTCCGTCCGGGAGATTGGAGAAGCTGTTGGTCTTGCTTCCAGCTCCACAGTTCACGGTCATTTAGATCGGCTAGAGAAGAAGGGACTTATCCGTCGAGATCCAACGAAGCCTCGTGCGATAGAATTGCTTGGCCAAGAGGATTCCGAGAATGTCCATCATTTCGCGCAAACCGTCGCGCGCATTCCTGTCGTAGGTAAGGTTACCGCCGGGGTTCCTATCACTGCTACTGAGAATATTGAAGACTACTTCCCGCTTCCAACTCACTATGTTGGAGATAACAAAGTATTTATGTTATCGGTTCAAGGTGACAGTATGGTCGAAGCTGGGATTATGAATGGCGACTATGTTATTGTTCGTCAACAACAAACGGCTGATAACGGAGATATCGTTGTAGCTATGACCGAAGAAGATGAAGCAACCGTTAAGACTTTTTATAAAGAACGTGATCATATACGTCTTCAGCCGGAGAATCCGGCGTACGAGCCTCTTCGCCTTAATCGCGTGACCATTCTCGGCAGAGTTATCGGATTATTTCGAGATATCCACTAAGTATGCACTCCTACCAAGCGAAAACGGATACCGCCCTTTAAAGGACGGTATCCGTTTCTACGAGAAGTATAAGGATAGGGTATATCGTAAAAATATATACTTTCTTTTATTTTTTTAAAAGCTGTTCTGCAAATGCAGAACAGCTTTTTTATTGTTATCAAACTCCATTTATCAATTACAGAACATTTGTTCTTATGGGCTAAAATGACCATTTTTAATGAATAACCGTTTAGGCATCCTCCTCATATCTTAATTAGAAAGGAGTGTTGCACAATGCCAAATTACCGGATTATAGTTGATCTGACGCAGCGTATGCTTTATCTTCTTGATAACGACATTGTGATCAGGGGCTTCCCAGTCGGAATCGGTAAAATGTTAACTCAATCACCACTCGGTGAATTCACAATCATTAACAAACAACCCGATCCAGGTGGTCCATTTGGGGTCTTTTGGATGGGTCTATCTAAGCCTCACTATGGGATACATGGAAATAATGATCCCTCATCCATAGGGCACGAAGTATCCCACGGTTGTATTCGTATGTACAATGAAGATGTGTTAGCACTAGCTGCGATTGTTCCGATTGGAACACGAGTAACGATCAGGAATTAAATCTATCTCTATAGATAAACACGCCTCACTCATGGTTCAATGGAGGGGGCGTGTTTGTATTTATGTATTTTTGATGACCTAATAGGAATTATGTGGTTATATGTCGAATAATGTTAACAGGATTTCAAATTGAAAGGAAGTGTCTCGTTTTGAACAACTCAAAAATTAGAACCCTCGTCGATTTTAAAGTCGATGCACTTGTTAAACTCTCTGGCTTATTGTTAAATAACGATCAAGCGAGTGGAAAAAAAGTAAATTTACTCACCTCATTCGGCAGTATTCAAGGGACCATATCCCCTTCCACCTCCAATAAAGAGGATGTTTTTGACTTAAAATCTCTAATGGATGATGTCATTGTAGATGAATACATATCTTATTTAGGTGCGGAACATCCCGATAAAAATTTCAGCTATAACTTTGTAGTCCTTAATGATGTTTCTGTAAGACCCTATACTCACTATGAATCTCCGATCGAATACAAACAGCTAATTGTTTATACCGATCAAATCACAGCCTTCAATTTCTTATGATTTTGACATAATTATTTTAAAAAGCTCTCAACAAAGCACTCCAGCAGTTGCCCCAATTTTGCACCCAGCTTGCAAAATCGGCAGATCTGTGGGTGCTTTCTCTTTTTCTAATCAGTAGTCGTTTCCTAAATTCCCACGATTTTCGCTCTTAACAGATACTAGTAGAGAGAATTCAGGCATATCTTTCAATAAGCAATAAATCTTGCTCTACTGAGATCTTTGGAGGTGTGATTACATGCTGATTTTCTTAATGTATATGTTTGCCATTGTAGGAGGAGTCTTAATTCTAAGTGCCGTTATTATAGAATTAAAAAAACTATCTACTTCTTCTGAACTTTCTAAGCTGTTAAACGCAACCTCATCTTTTAATATTAT
Source organism: Paenibacillus sp. NPDC101420 (assembly GCF_050277435.1). Lineage (NCBI taxonomy): Bacteria > Bacillati > Bacillota > Bacilli > Caryophanales > Paenibacillaceae > Paenibacillus > Paenibacillus sp. NPDC101420. Next base: position 26,184 of record NZ_JBNNSE010000011.1, on the reverse strand, counting down.
ATTCACCAAAACATTCATTCCGCCCAATCAATCTCACTTGATCGCCCTTAATGAACCTTATAAAAAAATAGCAATAGGTACCAGCAATCCAAAAACAAGCAAAAAAGCAATAGCAAAGCTATACTCGTTCGACAATATAATGGGATCAGAGATTGTTGTTAACGCACTAACCCTTTCAAAAGTATCTAAACGACAACAAAACAGCAAATCAACTGCTTCAAGTGCGGATATTAATGTGCTTAATAACGTTGACGAAGAGGCTGATGTTATCGAGGAACTTACGCTTAAAATATACATGAACAGCAATGAAATACCTGTGTATAGTATCTCCTTCTTGCCAGGCTTATTGCCCATTCAACAATCCGACAATCAGTACAAAGAAGCCTACTCCCAAGTCCAACAATTGCATGCATTCTTCAGGTCGATCGTATCCGAATAAATGCCCCCCTTCCACCTCTGATTACTTCACTTTACTTTACCCAATTAGAAATTTTGAAAACCTTAAGGAAAGACAAAAAACGGTCCTTTTGGGGGGGGCCGTTTTCGCTGCATCCAACATTCATTTTAAAATTGCACACTAAATCCGTTAAATTGGTGAATGCCCGTACCATGAGCAACAAGATCCCGTTCACGTAATTCACGAACTGCCTTCATAACCTCTTGCAAAATAGCTGGATCTAGACCCAACGTATTATGAGAGCCAAATATTTGTGATACACCTGGAATTTGTGCAATCTTTTCTAATGAAGCCACTAAATCAACAGGACTAGTAGAGGGATAAAAAGCATAAATTGGCGTAACATCATACAATAAATCCCCTGTAAACAGATACCCGTTCGCATGATCAAAGATGCTAATATGACCTGGCGAATGACCCGGTGTGTGGTAAATTTCTAATCTACGCCCGCCTAAATCAAGCACATCTCCCTCTCGCAATAGAGCCGTTGGTTTCCCTTGATAAGGTGTATACGTATTAGGATCAAACGTCTCAGGAACAGGAAGAGTAATATCTCGGCTCATATCTTTTCTGATCTGGGCAAGGGACAAACCTCGTATTCCATTAATCAGCCAATCCTCATCCTCTTTATGAACATAGATCGTCTCAAATTGTCCATGACTGCCTATATGGTCTGCATGCACATGCGTAGTGATGACAGCGATAGGTAAATCCGTTAACTGATCCGTTATTCTTTTTATATTATCGATGCCTAATCCCGTATCAATCAACACCGCTTGTTCTTTCCCTAACAACAAAAAAGAGTGCACCTTTTCCCAATGTCCATATTCACTGATTGCATAAGTAATTGGATCAATTTTCGTGACTGTGAACCATCGATCTTGAATCAAGTGTGATCCTCCATTCCGTTCCATTTCTCCCTTACCTGCTCTTCTCCTTTATAATAGTCCGCTTGTTGATCTGCCTGATAAATTTCTTGATAGGGGAGAATGTTGATTTTACCTGAGTCCGGATATTCGCAAACATCTATGCCCTGGTTCGTTCGGAGATCAAGATACTTGCAAGGGGCATCCGTATGATTATAAAGTTGATGCGCTCCTTCAGGTCCTATTTCAAAAAATAGTACATCACCTTCAGAAACCTCACTAAAACCCTCGGGAGTTCTTAACATCGCTTTTCCCGTCAAAATCACAAATATTTCTTCAGCGTTTCTATGAAAATGATAAGGAAAGGAATACTTATCTGGATCAAGCGATCTTATGTCGAAGACAAGATGTTTAGAATTAGCGATTTCAGCTAACCTCTCACTCGTATGCCAAGCAAACTCAGGGATCGGAGATAACTTTTGTTTAAATGAAACTGTATTTTCATTAAAAATCTTCGCCAAATATAACACCCCTCATCCATTACGCTTTTCTTTCAATATAATCGGTTTGGTACTTTATGTAAATGCAGATTATCAGGTTTAATAATAAAAAAAGCCCCGCCAGCTTTGGCGAGACTCTTATATGTGAAATATCCTATTTATTTTGAAGAACGATTTTGATTTCTCCATCTGAACTAAAACTTAAAACCGTAAAATCAGTATTGATTTCAAGTTCTTTCCAATCCTTAGGAAGCTGGTAAGCTAGTTTGCCACGAATTTTCTTTCCTGCAGCTAAAGCGCCGTCCATTGTTCCTACTTGACTATCCAAAGTATGAGCCAAGAGATCTTCATTTATGGAGAAGCTGTCTTGGTATGCATTGAACATTAGCATAGAGCTTACCATATAATCTTTACTGGAAATATTCTCAAGTATAATTCCGATTTCTACAAACTCATTACCCTCTGATGGTTGTACATAATCATTTCCCTTAGGCTTTTCCAGAGACTCAACTGTAAGCTTAAAATTCTTAGTTGTGATGGTTTGTCCAACTTCAGTTATCATCGTTTCCTTTGGCTCTTCAGTAGGCTTGCTGGTAGGCTTTTCCGTTTCGACCGGTTTCTCTGTTGCTGCAGTATCATCTACCTTTGCCACTGCTGGTTCTGATTTTGATACTGTAGGTTCACTATCATTCCCCTGTGATCCAATCACCCCTATTACAACAAAAACAATAATAAGCCAAAACCACCATTTTTTAAAAAAAGGTTTCTTTGTTTTCAATATTCTACTTCCTCTCAGATAATATCCATTTCCAACTTTTGCTAGGAAAATATACCCATATTATCCTATGAAAGATATACCTTTGCAAGAAAAATATAAAATAATGTCAGATGATAAGAATAATTGTGACTGTTGTATTAAATTCCATTTTACTAGAATTATAAATACAAAAAACCTCAACGGCAAAGACATCAAGGGTCTAAAGGTTCTTGTAAAAAGTCTTGTATTGCACTCTTTACCACTCTTGAACTTGAGTGAGGTAAATATCACATTAAATATACTACTCCAGCTATAGCCAAGGAAAGAACTCCTCCTAAAGCTGACCATTTCGCTACTTTGTTTTTAATTTTACGGTCTTCTTTGGATTCCGAATAAAAATTCCCTCTTTGCTGAGTACCTGTCGTAAATCCGCCAACACATATACCAGAGATCACAAAAAAAGCCAGTCCTATATATATGAATATGCGCATATTAGTGCTCCTCCCAGGAAAGTATTGGATATCTATATATAAGATATTCTAACATTATTCTCCACTACTATTGGAAAAATTAAAATGTTGTATGACGAGAATACACATAATCGAGGAATCATGGGTATGAGCTCAGGTGCTATTTTTGTGGCGATTGGTATTGCGGCCCTTCTGGTGTCTACTTAGTTTCTCAACTAACGGAGAAAGTCCTCTTCTTCGAGTTTTGGACTCAGTTGACGTTATTTACATAATAATCGTCTTTTGTGCATGGTTTCGGACTCCATGGACCTCTGTCAAGAAAGTGGACAGTCACGCAACAGACATTCTAGTCAATTGCTCAGCAAAACGAACTGGAGAAAGATACCCCAGCGCGCCATGCATTCGCTTGCGGTTATAGTAAAACTCAATATATTGAAAAAGTGTCTGGTAGGCTTACTCCTTAGTCTTGAACCGTGGATTACAATAAATGAGCTCCTTTTTCAAAATGCTGTGCCACGACTCTATATCGGCGTTATCATAACAGTTACCTCTGCGGCTCATGCTGGACTCCATGCCATACGCTTTCAACTGCTTCGCGTATTCATGAGAAGTATATTGAGAGCCTCGATCGGAATGATGTAATAGACCCTTTTCTGGTTGTTTAGCTGCGTAAGCATCTTGTAACGCGCCCAAAACTAGGCTTGTTTCCATATGGTTCTCCAAGCGCCACCCCACGATTTCGAGCGTTCAAAGGTCCATCACACTAGCCAGGTACAAGCGCCCTCCCCGGCAAGGAATGTATGTAATGTCGGTAATCCATACTGAATTGGGTTTGAGTATTTTAAATTGCTGGTTCAGCGTATTCGGGGCAATCGGATGGTCATGATTGGAGTCGGTAGTCTGTACGCGATACGTTTTGAAGACAATGGAGCGAAGCTTCATATGTCGCATGTACACACTCACCGTGCGTTCGGTAATGGTATAGCCTTCTTGATGTAACAGGCGGGTGATCTTCGGACTCCCATACCGCTTTTGATGGTCTGCAAAATGATACTGAATTCGCTTCATTATCGCAGCCTTACGAAGCATATGCGTACTGGTTTTTTCTGTCCGGCACTTGTAGTACCCGCTCCGTGACACATGTAGGGTCATGCACATCTTCTCCAAGAGAAACTCGGAGCGATGTTTTTCAATAAACTGGAATCTCAGTTCCTTGGTTTGCTGAAGATGTGCACTGCTTTTTTTACGATCGCTAATTCCTCTTCCACATCGGCAATCTTGTTATCTTTTTCTTGAAGTTGACGGCTCATTTCTTTCAACTGTGCATCGAGTTCCCGTACTCGATCCACGCTAGCTGCCGGTTCATTCTTTTGTTCTCGATACTGGCTCATCCATTGATGCAGGGTACTTTTTGGGATGTTGAGCTCTTCCGCCAAGTCGCCCACTGTCTTTGTTTGCTCTTGAATGAACTGCACTGTCTGTTTTTTAAATTCTTCGTTATACCGTGGTCGACGTTCTCCCATGTGAACACACGTCCGTGGACTCATTATCGCCAGTCTGTTAACTACTGTCCACTTTTTATTCTAGCTTCACAATTGTTGTTGCATTCGTTGACTTTTTTATTGAACTCTATCTAAAAAAAACTTTAATGCTGTGTATTCTAGCCATCGAAGAAATATTACCGCATCGTTGATTAAGTAACATGTAGAAAGAGCCCTCTGGATTGGAGGGCCCTTTGATAGACATAGTTATAGTAGATAGGTTATGCGCCACGGAGTGCGACAGTATATGCTACAAGTCCTATAAAAAGTCTTGTTTAATCTTGCATTTCGCTCAATCTACGTACATACTTACGGTGTTTTTTGATTGATTTAAAATACTTGAAATCTCTAACAGCTTCAAGTCCTGCGCCATGTGAAGTAAGAAACATGTACGTTCTCGATCACTCAACGCCAGCAACGCATCCACCAGCTTTAACCGTTCAGCCTCTCCCGTTCGTTGTTCTGATGCTCCCCGTTCTTGGCATTACCTTATCACTCCCCCCCGTATTTAAGGCATAGAAAAAGGCATCTGTATTAGACACCCCTCTATCTTCTGCTATACTATTCAGTTTCTGAACCTATCTCTTCGGCATGCTTTTCTAGATAATATTCCACGTCCTTCAACACCTCCAGATTCATTCTGGACGCATATTCAGATTTTAAGTAAATATCCATTGTATTTATTTTCAATTTACTCCAGAGTTTCGCAATTATGCTCTTACTTTTTCAGATACCTTCTTCTCATCCTTTACCATTTCAGAAATTTCAGCCTGTAATTCAGTACCCAATTTATTTTCGGATTTAATATATTCTACCTCGGAAAATTCAAAATTTAAATCATGTACAAACTTATTTCTTAATTCATTTAAGAACTTTAGTCATCGAACAACTCTTTCTTTACAATACCTAATCCCAATGCCATATCTAATTTTTGTTTGTAATATTTAATCAATTTATCTAGATTAATTATATATTTCGACAACAAGTTTTCTAACTCATGATCTACATATAGATGACCTCGTAAAACAGTTATTAAAATATCTTCACTCTTAGTAATTGTAAGGAATTTCTCAAACGATTCGGTAAACTCTTTAGCAGTTATTTTTACATACTCATTTTTTACAGAATCTAAGTCAAAATCCAAATCTAATAGGATCATTCCTCAGATTTATGTACTGTAATTATTCAATACTAAGGAGTATAGTTCCTTCTTACCCATGTACCTTACCACACCGTCACCTCTGCAGCTTTGGGGTTTAGATTATGGGCTTTACCTCCATTTTCCATTCGATGGCATTAAGCCACTCCCATACTCATCCCAGACTTCCCAAGGATACGTTTATCTTCAATAATCAGGTTCAGAATGTCCACAGTCTCCTTAACCAGCTCCAAATTAAAGGCATTGATCGTGATTTTTCTCGGTATTGCTACCATAACTTTCACCCCTTCCTATGGTATTGGTGTACAACAAAAAAGACCATACCCGATTGAGTATGGTCAAAAGATCTATTCTAGATTTAAGACATTAAGAGGATCGTTCCATCCTGTAACGACTCCGTTGTCAAAATTAACAATAGATGATTCAAAAAACCATGTGTCCCCATTATTAATTATAGAACTTGGTGTTCCCATAGATTTTTTAACTGTTTCTTTAGTATCACCGAGTCCAAACTTTGTGATTCCAGTTGAGCTACTTAATTCTTCTTTTCTATGGGCTACGAATTCAGATGCGGATTCTGTCCCTGTATCTCTATTCCTTACTGCATCAAACACTGATGTTCCATCTTCGTATGTTGGATTTGGTTCGCTTACAGTTTCAGAAATAACCTGATTTTTCACTTGATCTAATTCTGTCTGAACACTTTCTAAAACACTCTCTTTGATTTGTTCATTCTGTGAATTCATCGTTTCTAATATTTCATTCTTGTAGCTTTCAAATTTACTTAATTGTGCATCTATATTGCCAACAGTGGACCAATTATCGCTAAAAAGTATCTTGGTTTCCCCTGTTATTCGATTGATCATTACTGGAAATTTTTGATCGAGTTTATCATACTTATATATTCCAGGATAAATGAAAATTCCAAAGGCTACAATGCATATTATTATAAATAAATATTTAATTATTTGTTGAATCTTAGGTTTCCACATTAATGTATCCCCTTATATATCCACATCGGTTGCGGTACTTACTATATCATCTGTAACATTAATATATTATAAAGGAGTAATGAAGCATGACTAAGAAAACTTATGCAACCCTTGTATATTCAGTATAAAAAAGCACCCTAAGGTGCTTGATACAGACCTAATGCTTCATTGTAGTATTAATCCAGTTTGATATAAATTTATTGGAAGACTTCCAGCTATCTCCTAAGCTGTCATGTGCTCCAGACAACCAGGAAGTGTTACGTCTTTTTCAGTAATTACTTGTCTCAACTGAAATGAATAGTGATCATATGCTTGGAAGAAACTTTCAATTCCATAATGTACCAACTCTTTTTCATACTTTATACGAACAATTTCAAGAAAACAATTCTGGGCCATATTCAAATAATTTTGTGAAACTACGTATCTATATTCATCTTCAAAATTTTCAAGACATTCATAGGCATCATTAGAGAAAGAATAGACCATTCTCATTACTTCTTGTAAATGAGTTACATTACGTAACATTTCTATAGTATCTTTATCAGTAATCAAAAAGCTTACCTCCCATCGACATCATATTTCGACGTTAAGGAAGGATTTTCCTGCTACTATTTACCATGTACCTTACTTCGCCGTCTTTTTGGGTTTATATTATGAAGTATTTCATCACTATACAAAACGATCCACTCTTCAGCGACTCATTTTGTATGAAAAAAAGGGTTTACTCAGGCTTTAACGATGTATTTTCATTTCCTTATGAAACGCCTCTGCTTTAACGGAGGCGTAACATGATCATTATTTTTAATAATTTCATCGTAAACATCTAATGATTTTCGTACTATTGAAGTCTTCGCTTCACGTCTTGAAAGGTGAGCAATTACAATAATATAGACACTAACTAATCCCATAGCTCCATAAAATGCAACATTCTTTTCTACCGAAGAGCTTTCGCTGAGATGAGCTGCTCCAAAACCGATAAATACAGCTACTATCATCGGAATAAATATTGAAAATATATTGAAGTTGCTCTTCTTTCCAATTTTATCAATGTCGGTATAACCCTTAAGAATTATTCTTTCATCTAAGTTTAAGTCTTTTACACTTAATTCTTTCAATATTCTATCCATCTGCTTATTATCAGTTTTTAACCATAACCCTCCCATTAGATCGTCGCGATAATAATTATACAGACTTTCTTCTTGACTTAATTCTTTGTCTTTTTTACTTAGGATAGATGGAGTTGTCCATGGACCAGATGCAATATAATATGTTCTTGTGAACCATTTACAATCACTAACATCCTTTCTTTGAAGAATTTTAAAATTAACCCATGCAGCTCTGATATACGAACAAAATAATAAAAAAACAAATATAAAAATCACAAGAATCCAAGATATAATAATCTCCCCCTTAATACCATATTTCGACATTAGGAAAGATTTACCTTCAAAAAGTATAGACTGGCATGTCGCTATTCCCATAACGGAAAGTAAAGACAAACCGTATGAGCAATCCATATACCTCGATAATGGGATTTGGGTCACATTAACGAAAAATATTTGCTATTAACGAGCCTTTTGTAATAGGTTCCTCCTATATATAGTGGGCATTTACTAGACAAAAAACAGAGAATCCTCTACAGTATCGCTAATCTTCCGCTGCGCTCGTTGAATATATTCGCTAACGCTTCCGTAGGTAATGCCGACCATTTTGCCTATTTCAGAATGTGGGATGTACTGCCCATGTGCCAGAGTATAGCATTCTCGTTCCCGTTCGCTTAATTGATTAAGTGCATATTCTAATTGGAACCGTTATTCATCTGAAAGATTGGCTGGGCTTCCCGCCTTTGAATTACTAGCTAAAGCCTGCATTCGTATTGGATCCAATAGTATTTCCCGTTCATAGGCAGCTCGCCGTTCAATTCTACGCTTATTCCCTGGTCTCCGTCCTGAATTCAGCCACTCAATGACAAACTCACAGTCAGATTCATTCCAGAAATCACCTTTTTATCATCAGCATCAGCCTTCCTATATGCTCGCTCCACGCCTTTAAAGGAGAGTCGATAGTTTAGGGCAGTTGCTGGACCTAAGTCCGTTACCTTTACTGCAGGAGCCTAGCTATCGGCGATGTTCATCCTCATTCCCCTTTGTGGTATAATTTGGTCGAGGATAAAAGCTGCTATTGGCCTGACGCATCAGGGCTTTTTTCTGTATAAATACATTCCACCATCAGAGAACATCTTCATGTTTGTACTGATAGGATATGTGTTGTATGCATCCTTAGATCTCACCCAGGTCGGTCCCCAAGCCAGTACATCTACAGGTAAGCCCGGGCTTGCAGTAAAAATAAATTGTCGATGACCGGCTCTTAATGCGTTTTGAGTGTCTTTGTATTTCATTCTACTATCCCCTTAATCACAAATGGCCTCTCGGCAGCCTTACCAGTAGGTTTGGAATATTTCAGATCTAGGTTTACTCTCTCTTCCTCCGTGAGTTGTGATCTCTTAATCTTTCCTTGCCCACCGCCTGTAGATTCAATCTCCTTGCTTTTGATTCCTGAGTACCAATCGCTTATTATGATTTCCTCGCTTTCGGATTATCAAAGTCTCTTGTTCCTCTCTCAACCCGTGCTATATTAAATAAGAGGTGAATTTTATGAACGGTAAGAAAGTTATCATTATTCTTTTGTCCATCTCTTTACTGGGTGTGATTGCTTACTTCGGAATAGCTTATGGATTACTTTGGTATATCTTTAATGGTTAAGATCTATGATTACCCGGGCCCCATTTTACTAAAATTATTCGGTCTGACTCGATGGACTTCGGCCTAATAGTCAAGTTCCATCTCTTCGATCTGCTCTTTGGACCTGTCCCAAGTATCTTCATCGAAGCATTTTTTGTAACTACTCAAGCTATGACCTTGCCCTTCTATATGTCATTCAATTCAATGCAGATTGTTCTCTCAAACATCGTGACATTCATGCCGCCCACTATCACGCCACATTGCCCGTCAACCTCGATCTTCATTCCTTGATATGCGAAGTCAATTGCACGGCGCTCGCAAATCTCCCGGAAGGTCGCTGGATTGGTGAACAATTCACTGACCTTGAAACCGCCGAACTTCTCTTCCCACAATCCATCCTGAAAGTATTCCCAAAATGATTACTTAGCCTTCCCAGCAGTTTCACCTTGTACTGTTCGTCTGCCCAAGGATATCCCATTCACTCCACTGGCCTCATACTTCATAAGTATTCATCGTGTATCGTCTCCTTTGATTGGGGTCTCAGCCCCCTAAATTAATCCAGCGCTGATACTGTAGGCTCTAAACTTGCAATCAGATTCATATTCATGAACACTTGTATTCGAATTCCCTTCATATCCCGATAAAATGCCCATGCCTCAGAATCGTTTTGTGTTGCCATTTCTACCTTTCCATGCAGCGTGTTAATCAAAACGTATACATGTCATGCTTATCCATGTGTCTCAGCCAATTATAAGTTCAGTACAGCCAATTCATCATTTATATCCTCCTTGTGGGAGAGGAGGGCTATTAATCCATCTCTGTCCCAGTATTTTCGTACTGTGCAGCATGTGGACATCAACCTAAGTTGACATGATATAATACATTTATTAATAATTATCATTTATTTGAAAGGGGATAAACATGAATAACATAAAGAAGGAAAATCAAAATATTAATAAATGGCTTTCTATTATTTGTCTTATATTAATACCTCTCTCTGTTGGCATCGGAATTGTATTCGATATTTATCGAGATCCAATACAAATTCTGCTTATGGCGTTAGGTTTTATAAGTTTATCTTGGATAAATTGGTCAAAGTATAAAGAGAAATCTAAGCTGTAAATACTTTTGCTTCATAGTATGCGTCTACTGCGTCATAAACTTTGGGTGAGGAGTGCTGTAACCTCCTCTATCCATTAATGTCATGTATCTTCGTACTGCGCAGTAAATAACTTCAAATAAGTTCTTTTTTTTAGTTTTAGTTTGTTATAATAAAACAATAACTATTAATGAGGTGCTATCTTGCAATATATTTTTTTAATACCATTGGCATTTGTTTGGGCGATTCCCTTGGTTTTACTGTTAAAAAGAGATTATCTTACTAAAAACAAGGTTTCAGATAAAAATGCTAGCATAGAGAAAAAATTAGACAGAATAATAGAATTGCTTGAAAAAGATAAGGGTGCATAATCACTTTTATCTTTTTTTATGTCGCAGTATGCGTCTACTGTGCCTTTGGGAGAGGAGGGATACTCCTACTCCCTTAATGATCTGGTGCGGCCCCCGCGTTGCTGGGTTTATGCTGTCGGATGATGGCCAAACAGCCGTAAAATTATCATTTTTTAAATCCTCTCTGCGGATCGTTAATGCCGTAACCGGTCCGTAGCAGCCTACATCCTCTTTACGGTACTCTACAGGTCCGCTGCATATAACGATGTGTCCGATATATGTAGGGAGCCTTACCTCTACTTGGTCACTTACTTTGACAGGAGATTCATTCCTATCAATTAATTCATTTGTCATCGGCTACTCCTTTTTCCTTTAACCTTTCTATTCCTTCCAAAGATAAATACTTAACTAGATCAGGTATTGTATCACACAAGAATGGATTACATTCGTTGTATCCTGCTATTCACGCGTCTGAATAACTGTATTGAAGCCATGCAATGCTCTTGTAGCTTTACTTTTTTAGACTTTTTCATTTAGCGAATCCCCCGATCTACTCTTTGACACTACTAAGCGTGATATATGCTGCCTCTGCCCTCTCTCGGGGGCAAATGTTTGTCTTATCCTTTACCTGTGTCATGCCTTGTTGCTCCCTTCCACCAACAATTCACGTGCTTTACTTCCTCTGTCGCTCTTAACCTTTGAATGACCTCTACCGAAGCTTGGCAGTTCCCAATGTACTTGATTCGCATAGAACTCTAGTACCTCCCATTGTCGGGCTATGGTCTGCCGTACCTCTTTAAGTGCTATCCGATCCTATCTATGTTGTTCTAGACTGTTACTTATTGAGCGTTCATAAGTTTTGTTCAGTTGTTGTGACTCTTCTAGAGCAGCTAGCGCATCCATTAACTCAACTTCTTCTCTGCTCAATTTCCTTTTCGGGCTTGTCGTTCGGAAAAGCTGCGCGTTTCAAACTTCTTCTCCCTGAGAGCTATGAGCGTTGCCCATGGCTGAATGATGGTTATGGCTTTCATACTTCCCCTCCTATCTACTCTAAAAAAAGGCTCACAAGACTTGTTGGACAACATACTCTATAAATAAAAAAGGAGTGAGTCTCATGACAACACGAGCTCTTGATATGCGGATTTCGGAACATATGTCTGGGTTAGGGAGTGCAATTGAGTACGTATACGTCAACCCAATTTTGATTGGAGATTTGGGAATTCAAACATCTTCAATTGTAGGAACGCCAGATGCAAACAAGGTACGTATATGGTTGTCTGGTTCAGTAACTTTCTATAAAGCTTTCGATACACCAGATGAAACCTCAGTAACAGTCGTAATAGAAAGAAACGGAAACGGAATCCTTGGTTCTGGCACACTAATCTATGAATCGCAAGTCCGTCCAGGTCCTATAGAGAGTACAGCATCCACAATCTCCATAACCGCAGGAGATTTCCCCGATATTCCTACTGTTTCAAATGGTCAAATTCGCTATTCACTTTTTATTTACTCAGACTTAGAAGTTGGGAGAAACGGAATATGGATGGTAAATGCTGCGTTTAATGGAATAGCATTTGCAGGATGAAGGAAATATGTCAGAAAGAATTATTGTCTGATCAATTAGAAATTTCGAACTGCCAGAACCATGTCTTATTATCCGGCATTGGGGCTTATGCCCCTTATTTTTGTGTCACAGCTCAGCCTTGGCATTTATCTCAGATGCTCCTGCCTTAATTACCTGATTCATTCCTTTTATGGTGAGCACTATGGTTCTTTGTTGATTCCTCCTCCAGGACAGGAGCTTTTTGTTCTCCAAGCGCTTAATAAAACCGTGAGTTGTCGATATTGACTGGTGCCCCATGGCTACTGCAATTTCGCGTATACTGGGCTGATATTGAAATTCAAATTAGAATTTATCAATAAAGTCGATTATTGCTTGCTGCTTTTTCGAAATGAATTACATCTTCAACCCTCGCTCATAAATAACTTACATTCGTTGTTATAAGAATTTTATAATCTTCAAATCGGTCATTTGGATGATAAGAACCCTGAGCAGCATAGCCATTAAGAGTATCAGTAAACATTGCAGTGAAGGTTTTTAGATCCTCGGTTTCTAATGATTCCAAAAATCTAATTTCCTTTGCTCGGAGATCCCTGCCAGCAGCCGTTATGATTAGATCTGCTATAGGTTCAATCTGCTGCAGTCGTTCTTCTTTTGCCTTTTCTAACTCCAACTGCTTAGTATCCTCGAATGAAACTACATTTTCAGGGGGCATTACGGGGGCGCTCATTAACCTTCCACAAAACCTTCAAACCTTACCCCCACAGAAAAAAACCCTCAACACCAATGGTGTCAAGGGTTTAACAGTTCTAGTAAAGAGTCATGTATTGCGCTCTTTCCCACTCGTGAACTTGTGTGCGGTTTACAGTTTGCCCTTTTTATAATGGTCTGAATAGTACCTAACTCCGTTAAAATAAAGGGTTCTCTGAGAAAACGATTACGGATTTCGTTGTCTTCCTTCTATTATATGTGGGCATTCTGTGGGCGTTTATGTGGGCAGGGAGTATAACCCTATTCTCAATCAGAAGAGGTACTACAAATGCAATTGAAGATTTTAATCTAGGGAATAGAATCCAGAACATTGCTTTCTTAAAAGTGGCTTGAAAATCGTATTGGGAGAATCATCGCCGTTAAATTTAACTGTAGACATCGGATAACCATCGCTAATTGGCTTCGCTCCGGAATCATTGGTGGAAGTGTCATTGGATCCATTGCCTCCGTGAAGGAAGAAATTTAATGTATGAACAAAAACCCTGCAACCATCATGGTCAGCAGGGTTTTATTATGACGCATACTCGTAGAGTTGATTACAGATAAAACAAAAGTTTTTGAGCAGCAAAAGAGCAGTTCAGGTTATCCCTGTGACGACTCTTCTACATGTTCAATGATATCGTTTGGTTGTACTCCGAAATGGCTACAAAGCTTGTCTAGCACTTCCAAAGAGATATTCTCACCCTTACCCATCTTCGCTATAGTGGACGGACCAAGGCCAAGTGCATCCCTTAAATCCTGCTTCTTCATTTCATTTTTCGCTAATAGCACCCATAAGGGTTTGTACGAAAACGGCATTATATTCACCTTCCTACTTCTTCATGTATCTATAATAATAAAAAAAATACAGGAAGTCAAACTTTATATTTGACTTAATGTACAGTATATGATATATTAAATACAGGAAGTGAAAGTAATACTTCCCGAAAGGAGATAAAGGATGAAGGATTGGGTACAACTCCTAACAGCAGCAGTACAATGTTACACAGCTTTTCTACTGCTAAAGGAAAAGAAAAAAGGAACCAAAAAACGCCGCGTCCCACGCAAACGTAAATAGGTTCCCGGAGGAAGGGATTGAGCCCCTTCCTCCACCCAATCATAACACACTCGCTCCAGAAAATAAATTAGCCGGCGGGCTTACGTGGGAGGGATATTAATGTTGAATATAATCACTTGGATTCTTATCGGAGTATCACTTGTTTTGTCCTTCATTGCAATGATTAGATCCCGGAGACGTCACTGATGCTACCGATACAACGACAGTACCATTACTCAAATGACAGTGCTGCTTACTTTGGAATGTCCCAGAGAACTTTTGAAGAACTAGGAGCACCCCCTAAATTATGAGATGGGAAGAAATAAAGCCGGGGCAGTCTGTGCGTATCTATGACAATCACGATAGCGGATTTGGTGGAAGGTGCGGAAGAGTAGTAGCTATTGGTACTTTTACTGGAATCAGCGAACGTATAGGTGCGTTAATTGACATACATGAACCACTACTAGTAATTATCGAACCAGAAGCCCTCGAAGAAGTAGATTTGGAGTCACTGCAACCAGGATGGGAAGAAGTCGATTTATAAACAAAAGCCTTGCTACCATAATGGCAAGCAGGGCTTTGTTTGTTATGGTGTTGCCGCTGTGATATCCGACATTTCGTTCCTATCCCAATCCTCGTCAAAATAGCGTGGCTTGGTTCACTTCTGCTGCCGGTCACTCCTGTGTCGCTATTCGCTTTGAATTTTTTTACTAAAGGGATTAATGCTTAAATACACCTTGCCTATGGAATGCTAAATACTTCGCATGTTGTTCCATTACCTCTATTTTCATACTTATATGTACATTAAGTAAGATTTTCCCTATCTCATCTAGAGCATCAGAAATTATAATCGCTCCGTTATCTTCAAAACTAATGTAGCCTTTATCAAAAAGAGCATCGTGAGCAGGACAGAGCAAAAATCCATTATAGATATCTAGTCTTTCTTGATTATTTGATACCCTCCATGGCTTAGTATGACTGGCTATCAGAAAATCGGGGTTGCTTATACCGCAAATTCTACACTTACATCCAAATTTCAACAACTTCGTTTTAAATAGGCCCTGACCTATTCTTGTTTTCACAATTTGTTCTTTCTCGGTTGGATCTAAACTGGAAGGCAACTCATTTTCAATCTCAATTATAATATCTTCCTCACCAGGTCTTGTAAGACCTAATAAATCTAACAAGAAATTCGCAAACTCCAGAGAGATCTGATAAAGGTATCCTTGATTCCCACCACCCTTAATATTAAAAGGAGCGTATCTTGGAGCCTGAAGATTGCTTATATCTTCTGTATAGTCACTATATTTTATCGGATTATTGACTCCAACATATTTTCCTTTTACATACCAACCATGGTTTCTCCAAAGCTCGTTTTTATCAAGGCCAACTGGCTTCTCTTGCTCTTTACAATCTTCAAGTGCAGTAATAACATCCAAAAGCTGACCACCTACACTATTGAATATTAAATCGCCTTTTTTCACATTAGTCATTGCTGTCCAATGGTGAAACGTCCTACCATCATTATTTTTAGTTGGCGCCCAAAGAAACCCGCCTGATCGTTCTTCATCGTAACTTGCATTTTGAAAAACAATAAAATGATTCATACCATCACGCCCTCTCATATTTCAAAATTTGTATTATTTTATAATAATTAATATCACAATCTCATTAACTGAATTCGACAATATAACTGAAAATCCTCGCTAGCAATGCATTACGATTGCGAGCCACATGAGTCCCACAACGTTCTATACAAGTGTAGGAACGCGACATAATCATTATAAAGTTCTATAGGGCTCTACAAAAACTTCTTTCCATGACTGTAGAAGAAATAATGATAGTAAAATGTCATGAACATCTTCATGTGAGTAATCCAGGTATTTTATATAGTTTATATCCATAAATAACCCCCTATAATTGGATATAAGTTTCGACTCAGTTAAAAGAACTCCTGCTTATTTGGCAGGAGTTCTTTTAGGCTTAAGACATTATATTAACTCGGTCGTTACGAATCATATTGAAGTTATGTCTACAGATGGGACATATTAAATCCGAATGTGCAGGTGTAGCTGGATGAATTTGATTTAAAAGTGAGTCTTGAAAGCAATGATACAGTGCCGACTCTGATAGAAATGCTTTTTCTACTGTTTGGAAAGAGTAGTATTCAAAATATTCTGCTGTATACAAATACGGATGATTTAATAATCTACGCTGTAAGTCTGTATCTGATCTACCAATATATATTGGAACGATTTCACCAAGCTCATATCTGTACAGAACATAAGTTCCTTTGCATCCTTCAGGTATTAGTGCTCTAATTAGCCAAGGCAGCATCTTATATAACCGAGTTGTGTATTTAATCATATTGCCAACTTTAATACAGCGACGTATTTGAACCTTGCTCTGCTCACTCGAGTTCTCATTGTACCTATTGGAACATTATCACGAGCTGCCATTTCTTCTGTATTGTAATCAAAGTATAAATCTTTGATTATAGATTTTTCACTTTTATTGAGTTGTGAATTATACAATTCGTCCATTAGCTCAAATTTCTTATGGTCAAATGAATTATCAACTGAAACCTTAAGCTTAATAGGTGTGTCTAAGCCGGCTAGCTCAGCTTTTTCCTTTAGAAGATTAATTCTACCGCGAATCTTCTTACCGGCACTACCCATTAAATCCCGTACAATTACTTTGGGATCCCCTTCTTTTTCTGGTTTTTGTAGAAGATAATCCAGCGCTTGTTCAATTCGTTCAAGCTTGTAACTACCTTTATCATACTTAATGGCGTTATCTCGCATACGATTCAACAATAAATATGCATCAATAACAGATTGACTCATTTGATTTTTTTGGCTCATAATAACCATCCTTTTCTCAGTGTTGCTATAACACTGATCGCGATTTTTTAGAGAGCACTATTCATATACATTTATCCTATTACAGCTTCCGTCATCCGATCGGCTGCTGTTAAGAAAAACATACCATGATTTCCCATGATGTTCAATTGCTTATGATGGCGTATTTCCGGATATTGTTTACTTTAATAGCCCTTCATAATATATGGGGTGTGAACCAAGAAAATATTACCACAAATATAAACAAAAAAAGAAGCTGCATCTCATTAAAGATGCAGCTTCTTTTTAAATAGTTTTTAATGCTTCCCGAACGTAAGCAGCTGTAAAGTAACCCCACTGTGTTCGTAGATCACTATAGGCATCGTCTGGATTTGAATGAAGATTTTCAGCTTTAGCATAGGCCATAAACAAAACATCAATAGCAGTTTCAACTTTTCGGGCTATTTCCACAATTTCTTCAGCATCAAGCTCACTTTTATTATTTGCAACCTCTTTTAGCGGATCATAAATTTCCTTAATAAATGGATGTCTATGGTTTATCTTAACAATTGCTCTTCCATTAAGATGAGTTATATCAAACAATTCTTTGCCAGGCCAAGATGAGTCAACTAGCATGATCGGACGTTCTTGTATTTGCTGTTTTATAGCATTAGCAAGTTCTTGATTATTATTAACTCCGACATCCTCAAGGAGATCATCGATGATTTCTTGTTGCTCATTTAACGGTACATTCATACCAGCTCTTCCTGGAAGCGAAACCTTTTCTGCTTCTGATACTGCATTGAGTGCATTTAAGTGATCGAGCTCTGTTTTACGATTCTCATCTTGAGTCTGCGTAAATGTAAGGCTAATTTTTTTTCGTGCTTCTTTAATCGGTTTCACAAGTAAGTCTTTAATTTGCTGTTTCAGTTTTTTTACTGGCTCAGCACCCCTTTTAACATTCCTTACCTGGAAATATTCATCCAAATGTGCAGGAAAGCTAATCTCAATTCCAATAAATCTATCGATATTTTCAATCCTAGAAGGGAACAATCTTGGAATGACATCATAATATATTTCTCGGCCGTTTCTAAGAATACTTACGTATCCATCACGGTCCTTTAAATGAAGATCCTTATATTTCGCAGCAGACCTTTGATATCCACCGTCACCTTTCACTTTTCTTACAGCTTCAGGTAAAAGAGTCACAGTAGTAACAATCTTGTGACCGTCTAATTCTATCTCAAAACAATCAATTACCTCGGAGGGAAAATTATGTGGTCCTAAGACCTTTAATGCTCGTTCACTTTCCTTAAGAAATAGAGGGTCATAAAGATCAATAATCTTTCCGTCTAACTCTATAGTTAGACCCTGCTCTAGTTGTACACGGTAAGCTCTAGCTAAAAACTTCAATAACTCTTGAGTTGCTTCTTTTGCAGAATTACCATATGTGCTTTCATTTACAAGACGATCAATCTTTGACCAAATGATTAATGTTCCTGTCTCAAACTCATTATTATCATTCCATCTCATTAAATCTTTATATTCTTGAGGAAACGCAATGATTTTCTCAGCAATAATATGTGTTTGACTCCCCACAGCAATCAAGTCCAAATCCAAAAATGCATGATAATAACTATCTTGACCATGAGCTTTTGAAAATATATCGATACGTCTTCCTTGGCTAAGAGCAGCTACCTTCATACCTACACCGAAGCGGCCAAATCCACTTCTTTGATTGTACCTTGTTGAAAAGCCAATCATGAGTGTCTTTGCCAAAATATCTGGAGTAATCCCCCTACCATCGTCAGCGAATATGATCTTGTTAATATTTTTTTCATCATTTTGAAAAGTCTTAATTTTGATAATTTTTGCAGCTGCTTCAATTGAGTTATCGACGATTTCACCAGCAGCAGTAGATAAGTCAAAACCTGAATCACGCCAGCTTTCTAATGCCTTATCGACTTGGAAAATATCAGACTCCATTAAATCTACATTTGATTCAACCATTATAATTTCCTCCTGTTTTAGTTGAATTAGCCCTTGGTCTAACCCAACCTTCTTTGTGAGAAGCAAACTTTTCTGTTCTCAAGATATCTCTGTTACCCTGATGTCTTCATTTGCCTCTTCATTATATATGGGGTTTGATCGAAAAAAACATTACAGTTCACCTGAAATATTTCCCCACTTATTTATGCTTTCGATAAACAATTACGATCATTGCAAACACTCTCACCATATGTAAACGAATTAACACCTGAAAAACTATTGCATAGAGCAAAAATTAACAAAAAAATATTCAAAGTACTTGGAACGGTCATTCTTCTAATCATTGCTTTATGTTATGTAATTTAAATAAAAATCCCTTTATAAGGAGGGTTCTTAAATTCGAAAGCACTTGAGAATTCACTATAAACTGCTCCTACAATATCCTCAAGTTTAATCCATTCCCAAACTTCACCACCATGACTAAATATAATCTGTCCCAACTGCCGATCAACCCTCATAACTATTCCGTGCACTACTTTATTTTCTAATTCATCGAACGAAGTAATTGTTATTGGGCTGTGATCCTCCATAGACTGAGCCAATACCTCTGAGATTTCTGACAACACTTGGGGATCTAAATCAGGTTTTTTGCGTATCTTTTGATTTAATGCATCTTTCAGTATGCTATGTTTCCGCCATCAACACCCCATAGTGTCTCTGGTAATGAGTCAAGATTAGTAGAAGTTTACGAGACGTATCATTTAGCATCACTGATCACCTGCAATGAACGCGGCGTACGGCCCTGTCGATTGATATATCCTTTTGCTTTCAATTTATCAAGCAACCCTTGTGCTGTTGAACTGGAGGTGAGCCCTATTTCCTTCATAACCTCCCGTACAGTAGGTGGATGTCCCGATTCTTCCGACAGTTTATTAATCGCCTGGAGTGCCGCATATTGTCTTGGGGTTAATGTCTTCATGTTGATCCCTCCAAAATAAGAACGTTTGTTTGTATTATAACCAAACAAACGTTCTTTAATCAATCATGAGTAAATCCCTAAATTCCCATAATTATGTACATTAATTGAACACAATCTAATTATTCCAAATCTAAGAAATTATGTTTAGACACAATCCATATTTACCCATAATCTTAATGGACACCAAGTAATTATAAATATATTAAAAAAGAGGGGTAATTTATGAAAAAATTTTTTTTAGTAATAATCGGACTAATGCTTTTAGTCACGACCAAATCTGCTTTCGCAAGCGAAACTACTTATGATATTTTTCTAAACCAATCTGGTATAACCTACACTGGTCCAATAGGTAAATCTCTTACTGAATCTATTGATATAACCAACATGAGCTATTCTATCGGCAATGAAGATGCACATTTAACCATATATAATTCCACTGGTGTTATCATTTATAACGAAACATTAAACAAAGGCGATAAAAATATACCATTTATTCTAAAAGATGCTAAGAGTTTCTCGATAGCTAGTAATAGCTATAGCTTCAAAAGTAACGTTATATATCTTCGTGTTACGGGCACGCCCGTGGTAGTCGCGACACCCACACCAACTGTTCAACCGACTGCGACAACAACACCAGAACCATCGGTAACTGCTTCACCAGTACCAACTCCAATAGCCACTCCTGACACACCTTCTGGCGAACAAGCGTTATTAAAAATCACCCTAACAACTGGACAAGAAAAAGAATTTGATCTTCCGATGTCTGAAGTAAATGCCTTTATTAACTGGTACGACGCCTCTACTGGAACTGAACGTTACGGAATTAATAAGCACGAGAACAACAAAGGTCCTTTCAACAAACGCACTGAATATGTAATACATGATAAGATCCTAACCTTTGAAGTAAGTGAATACACAACAAAGTAAAAAATCCCCGCCGACCAATTAAGGTTGACGGGGTATTTGTTATACATCCTTATGCCAAAACCATCCTAAACTCAAATTCACTTCTCATGTAATAAGCATCATTAACCTTAACGCTAACTGGGCTCCATTTCTGAACTGGACCCTCACAATCAATTATACAGCCGGCCAGATCACCACGACGTTCAAGTATATCTAATTGAGACTGTGACAAAGCAGCCGTTAGAAATTCAGAGTCTATCTTTAGGACTTTGTATATATTGCTCAACATGATCACTCCTATGTATTAAATACCTGCCCGCGAGTTTTTATGTGATCCCTTTACTTTTCTTTGAAATTTATATTTTTGATTATTAATATAATGGAGAATAAAATTAATAGTATAAATCCTGCTAAAGAAAATATATTAGTAATTAAAACTAAAAACACACCAAATCTGCTATTTCCATAACCCCCCTCGAGCATTCCAAGTTTAGCGTAACTAAGGATAGGATTATTTAATAAAGCAAGTATGGCACTTCCCAACATGCAATAAAGTAATTTCACATTTTTCCCCATAAAACCATTCCCTCCTTAATTCTAGACCGTTAATCAATAAGAGCATTAAAAAACATTCAAGACGAGGATTTGAACGCCAAATAATAATACAACTACGCATTTTTATCTAATCAGAAAAAAGCCCCACAACCCTAAGATAATGGGACGTTTCTCATGTTCAGAATCACTGCCACTTATAATCTGTGCACTCTAAATATATATTATTTGGAACATTATGTATATGAACTCTATTTCACAGGAAAAGTAACTTTCGAATCCTGATTATTAGGAATTGAAATAATTCCGGCATGCTGCGGAGTCCTGCATTTACGGAATTTTTAGTTTAAGCTGTTTATTTAGAACTTTTCTACTATACGTAGTATAGTCGGTAAGTCTCAGGCTGATCTTATTCGAACCTAACCTATCATAAAATGTCTTCACTTTTGATAATATCACTTCTATATTGTAATTATTTAGGTATTTTATACTAATTATTCACAAATTACATTTTACGACTTTTTTCCCCTTACTTTTCATTTCATTATGTATATCATTGTCGTATTCGATTTAGTTTTCATATATAGCTATATCGAAAAAACTTTTACAGGAGTGATTTAGATTGAAGAAAAGATTACACAATTTCACAGCTTTGTTATTTAGTTTTCTCTTACTTTTCAGTTCGTTTTCGTTCAATTCCTTGGCTTCAGCCAACGCAGGAAATTCCAGCGCAGTAGTTGAGGAAAGTGTTATCAGCCCTTTTGAATTTAATTGGATATCATCATCTGACTTAGCTAAAGAAGCTCTAGCAGCCTCTGGTAATACTGGGTATACTGTGGGTGCTCTTCCTGCATATATCGTTACTGAAGCAGCAAAGATTTTTGCAGGGGCTGGGTATACTATGAAATTGGAATCAGGCGGTTTCTGGTTCTATAGTTCAGACGGTTTGAGAAGAGTAAGAACTGGTCAAAAAGTTTCTTTTAATCTTTATCAGGCAAATTTCGAAAAATTCTCTAGAACAGGTTATAATGACAATTACAGAACTTCAAACTATCATGTTAATGTGTCTGAATAATAAAAAACAGCCTCACTTTATACCTTTTATTGAATTCTAGACTTGAATGGAGAATGTCATGATTCACCCGATTCTTAAAGAAGCCCATTTTCATGAAATACCAGAAGGAAAAAAGGATTTTTGCACTTCTGTCGTGCTAGATGTTGGAGTTAAACAAAAATCTGGATCTGATCAGTTTTATGCTACTGTAGCAACTGCTAATGGACTTAAAGAATTTTTTGTCGGTGAAGCAGCAATCGCTATTCGTGGTCTACTTCTTGTTGATTCTTTTGATATAACTTTAATTAAACATGAAATCCAAAATATTTTGGATCGTTGCTCAAAAACTACTTGGGAGGAAACTGCTATTTCAATCAACAGATTTTTCCCTTGGGAATTTGATGAGATGAAATGGAAATAGTACTTTTTTCGTCATAATTATTAAAGAAGAACTTCTTTTGTGTTGAATGATTTGACTAAACAAAAACAACCCGTCAGGCATAAGCCCGGCGGGTTATTTTATGTATACTCTGTACTCAAAGTGTTCGCGGACAACACGGATAACGGCCATCATAAAGGATACGGTATGCACATCTTACAATCCTCAGAATCCGAGTGATTCTGGAGATGTACGACCTAATGAATCGGAGATCCTAACATAATCACTCTTTAAACTTTGGTTATTGTTAAACATTTCTTTCAATGCATCCCTTAAATGCCATGGACTATTACCAAACGAGAATGAGCTAGCTAAACTGGAAACAACCCCTTCATCAAGACCAAATTGCTCTATGTACCAAACAACCATCCACCTTTTATAGTCATTTGCCCATTTAAAATTTGAAATGTTGTGTTCGATAAATGCAATCCGTTTAAAATGTTCCAAAAAGCCCTTACTAATAAGTAAAGCCATATCGTCAGCAGTAAAATCATCCGGAGACATTGATTGAGATGAAATAATCAAGTGACAGATCGCCTCCTTCTGTTGATCCTTGGGAATAAGTTCATTTCGCAAGAGAGCTACAAAAAGTTGAGGAGATATATAATCTTTTGATCTATACCATAGTTGTCGAATGTATTGATCGTTTCCAACTAAATAATTTACTTTACTTGTGTCAAGTGATAGTAATAGAATAAATAATTCATCGTTCTCTTTAAGATACTCAATTAACTTCATAACAAAAACACTTTCTAAACTGAACAGCTTAAGCCAAAAAATCTTAATTTCTACATTCCCCATATTATAATAGTAGAATGGATCCGCCTCTTGAAGAATCACATCTAATTCACTGCAAAATTCTTTATAATCTTTCTCCAATATTGCAAGAGGTATTTCTTGAATAATATAACTCGGGTCAACACCCTTTGGGGTTAGTTGCCGATTAAAATGAACTTTAATTTTTTCAAACAATGCTGCTTTTCCACCATTGACTACAAACTTAGGGAGATTAGATTGAAGAAATGACCAAAAGGATTCAACGTGTGATGCTTGTATAGAATTATTTTTAGCATGGGCACAATCGTTACGACGATTTTTCCAGTACGCAACTTGTTGCCTCAAATCTTCAGTCACTGAGAAGAAAACGAATGGAGAACTTCTTTTCACACATTCTGTAACTTCAGTATCCCAGGATTCATCATCTAATAGATTCTGAATCGCCCCGTTCCACTTCGGTAACGGTATATCTTCGGGTTTCTTAGCAGAGAGAATACGCTCTTTCAATACGGTTTGAAATAACAGATAAGAAAATAACATACCTGCTTTGTAAGCACTCGCTTTATAACATATTACCGCTTCATTCAACAAACTCTCGGCTTCTTTTGAAACTGATTGACGTTGCACCCAATCTTCAATCTGCAATTTCACATGTTTCCCCCCTTGTTTGGCTTCAATATGCATTAAAAAAAAGCCCGCCAACCCATAAAGGTTGACGGGCTTTTGCCGATGCTTTCGGACTGCACGCTTCGGTGCTTCCGATTCGTGTAACTTTACATTAACACTATCTGGACAATCTGTAAACGACAATAAGCTCATTAGCCGAAGCTAGTGGACTCATTTTTTTATTCTTTTGTAGTCCCATCCCTCTTACTAAACGCCAGTTCAAATAATCCAGTAGCTGACAATCCCGCAAGGCCACCAGACCATAAACGTAACACTAAAGATAAGTCCGTAAATGGATAAGCTACAACCCCGATCAACAAGCCAATGACTAAACCGATTGCAGGAAGCACGTTGTTAGGAACATTAAAAGTTTTCTTTACGAACTGTACCCCTGCTAATACAAAAACAGCGATCACCGAGGCGAACGCTAGAACATCTGTTAAGTTTTGATTGTCCATTAATTATTTATCCCCCTTTGCAAATAATCCCATGTTGTACAACATTTGAATCACATTAAGTTCTATCTTTGACTTTTCTGCCGATGTAGTTATCGCTCCAACCGCTTTAGCAGCCGTAATAGCCTCTGTATAATTGATGGCATAGGTTTCCTTGCCGGAGATATTTAAACGCTTCTCAATAGTTGCTAGGCGCTCATCCTGCTTAACTACGATTGCTTCTAACTCCTCAATTCTACTCATGTCTTCCTTTACCTCCTCTTTTAGTCGATCTATAACAGCCGTTGCTTTTGCCATAGCGATTTCTGACGGCTTAGCGCCCGCTCGTAATTGTGAGGTTGTCAGCCCAAAAGTCATTTGAAAATGTGGTGCATCCTTAATAGAGACAAAATCACCGCCCCACTCGAATCCAAGAGCTTTAGCCTCTTGTACTACCTCCGACCAATCTGCTACCTTGTCACCATCACCATCACGTTTTAAATCCCAAGATACCTGTTTCCCATCTGGGAGTAATAATGCGAAATCGATAGCTAGTCCAAAGTTATGATAACTGGTCCCGCCCTTGGCGTTAGTCACGATGTTTCCTGGCTTAGTGCGTCCCTGTGCATATAAAGCGTCTTGTTCCGCGATAGTCCGCAGCCCTTGAGTTATAAGGATTGGTACTCCCCTTTTATAACAACGCTCGATTAACACTGTAGCAGCAGCCATAACCACCGGGTGCAATCCTATCAATCTTGTAGTTGATTTACTCCTTACTTGATCCAGTGTAAGCATATTTACCTCCCTAAAAATTGGTTAGCCACAATCACGCCAATGGTAATACCAATGATGTACTTAACAAAATCAAGCCACATTTTACGTTCTGACCCACTATCCTTATTGGCTTGTTGCAATAGCATGAATATCTTATTTTCAAGAGAATCAAATTTCCCCATAATCTCACCAAACTTAACTTCCATTTTTATTGTGGATTTCTCCATTTGTAAAATGCTCTCTTCGTGTCTCAGACCAGCTGCTTCAAGTAAGTTCATTTTTGCGTTAGTATTGGCTAGGTCTGCGGATATTCGTGCAAATTCACTGGAAAGACCGAGTAAGCCCTTTTCTACATCTTCCAATCGGTACATTGGCACTACATCCCCACCCCCTCCTTCTTGGTTTGCTCCCCCAATGGACATAAAACAACTCCCCTCTCTATCTATTGTTCAATATAAATAGCCCCCGTAATTG
>NZ_JBNNSE010000010.1:0-175258 GCF_050277435.1 Paenibacillus sp. NPDC101420 | reverse complement strand
CCACGCGTACCCATCCCGAACACGACCGTTAAGCCCTCCAGCGCCGATGGTACTTGGACCGAAGGGTCCTGGGAGAGTAGGACGTTGCCAAGCACGCAAGACCACTGTTGAGTAATCGACAGTGGTCTTTTTGTTGTGCATTGTAGAGTGAATTTGCTTGTAAGGGTTTTTATGATAAAGTGGTTTAATAGAGTCACTAATAAATTATTCATGGGGGAAAGATCTTGATTATATGGATCAATGGAGCTTTTGGTGCGGGGAAGACAGAAACTGCATATGAATTACATCGCAGACTTCCTGATTCTTTTGTATACGATCCAGAGAATGTAGGGTATTACATAAGAGCAAACATTCCCGATGTGATGACAAAAAGTGACTTTCAGGACTATTATCTTTGGCGTGAAATTAACCATTCCATGTTAAAATACATAGCTAGCGAATATAGGGGAACGATTATCGTACCTATGACCATAGTCAACCCAGAATATTGGATGGACATTGCTGGTAATCTAATAAATGAGGGATTAGAGGTTCATCATTTTACTTTGTGTGCCTCACGAGAGACGCTGCTCAAGAGATTGGGTGGTAGAGGTGAAGGGAATGACTCGTGGGCCGTTCAACAGATCGACAGATGCCTCACAGGGCTTAATAAGGACGTATTTAAAGACCATTTAGACACAAATAACCTGACTACTCTAGGAGTCGTAAAGATGATAGCTAGTAAGCTTGATATCACTTTAACGCCTATTATAGAAGAAAAGTGAAAATATATTAATTTAGGTATTGCTATACTTCGAAATACATGATATAATCTTTTTTGTTGTCAAAACATTTTGTTTTCAATACGGCCCGTTGGTCAAGGGGTTAAGACACCTCCCTTTCACGGAGGTAACATGGGTTCGAATCCCATACGGGTCACCAATTTCTTTAAAACGTAATTGTTCTACTGAAATAAAATGTTGCATTACAGGTTGAATTGTGTTATGATAATTGAGTTGCTTCTTTACATGGAGGCTTAGCTCAGCTGGGAGAGCATCTGCCTTACAAGCAGAGGGTCGGGGGTTCGATCCCCTCAGCCTCCACCATGAAGCTTTCTTATGGTAATGAATAGCTAAATATTTTTAATGACGCGGGGTGGAGCAGCCCGGTAGCTCGTCGGGCTCATAACCCGAAGGCCGCAGGTTCAAATCCTGCCCCCGCAACCAATTTTCATCAAGCAATTATATCTTTTGGAACCGTGGTGTAGTTGGCCTAACATGCCTGCCTGTCACGCAGGAGATCGCGAGTTCGAATCTCGTCGGTTCCGCCATTTTTCTTGCTTCATGAGCCATTAGCTCAGTTGGTAGAGCACCTGACTTTTAATCAGGGTGTCGAAGGTTCGAGTCCTTCATGGCTCACTTCTTAAGTGAGTCGGACACTAATACATACCGTGTGCGGACGTGGCTCAGCGGTAGAGCATCGCCTTGCCAAGGCGAGGGTCGCGGGTTCGATTCCCGTCGTCCGCTCCATATAAATTTTGCGCCCTTAGCTCAGCTGGATAGAGCGTTTGACTACGAATCAAAAGGCCGGGAGTTCGAATCTCTCAGGGCGCGCCATATTTTAACTTCATACTTTGCCGGCGTGGCGGAATGGCAGACGCGCTCGACTCAAAATCGAGAGGGAAACCGTGGAGGTTCGAGTCCTCTCGCCGGTATCAATTAGCAAGCGAAGCTCTTATGCGTTAAGCTAAGGGCTTTTGCTTTTCAAGTATAGTAAGGTAAATCATTATATTGTGGACTCTTAGCTCAGTTGGTAGAGCAGTAGACTCTTAATCTATTTGTCCAGGGTTCGAGCCCCTGAGAGTCCATCCTTAAAAGAAACGGCAGAGATGCCGTTTCTTTTTTTATATGAGTTATACGGTATCAATTATAGTCACAAAAAAAGCCACGAAGTACGATATTAGCGTACTTCGTGGCTTTTGATATTTATGGAAGGATATTACCCGCAGCACGGTAAATTTCATACCATTCTGGTCTGGTGAGTGTAATATCGGATGCTTTGGCAATATCCCGCAATCGCTGCGTATTGGTTGTACCTACAACAGGCTGCATATTTGCCGGATGTCTGAGAATCCAGGCAATGGCAATAGCGGTATTGGTAACCTCTTTTTCAGCTGCTAAGCGGTTAATGACCTCGTTCAATTCAGGGAACTTGTCGTTGTCCAAGAATACACCTTCAAAGAACCCATATTGGAAAGGTGACCATGGCTGAATGGTCATGTCATGAAGACGGCTGTACTCCAAAATCCCGCCATCATGAACAACCGAACCGGAGTTTGTCATATTCACATTAAAGCCGGTATCAATCATACCCGTAAACATAATGCTTAATTGCAGCTGGTTGAACAGCAGCGGTTGCTTTACATTTTTCTTCAGTAGCTCGATTTGTAACGGGTTCTGGTTGCTGACACCAAAATGCTTGACCAATCCCTTGTTCTCCAGAATGTCAAAAGCCTCAGCCACTTCTTCCGGCTCGAACAGCGTGTCAGGACGGTGAAGCAAGAGCACATCGATATAATCGGTCTTCAAGCGTTTTAGGCTACCCTCTACGGATTGTAGGATATGCTCTTTGGAAAAATCAAAATAGCCCTTGCGGATTCCGCATTTGGTTTGGATCAGCATTTTATCACGCATACCAGGATTGTTCTGAAGTACCCCTGCGAATACCTCTTCAGCTTTGCCGTCCGCATAAATGTCGGCATGATCAAAGAAGTCTATTCCGAGCTCCAACGCACTATGTACATGTGTATCAGCCTCTTTTGCAGACAAATCCGCAATCCGCATACAGCCCAGCGAAATTTGGGATACGTCAAGTACACCATTCGCTACACTAATTTTCTTAACCACGAGTGATTCACTCCTTAGAATGTAAGTTAGAACTTGCAGTATTCTATCAAACCATATCACAAAGTGGGAGGCTAAGCCAATATGCCCTACGACGTATAGGTAGGTTGTAAGCAAAGTGCAAAAAAAGAGGCCGCCACATCAGTAGACTTCACTACTTTTGCAGACAACCTCTTTGTTTATACATCCAGAATTAGCATATGGATGTATTCAGAATCATTTTAATACATATTCGGAATGTCGACATTAGGATCAATATCTGCTTCATAGTCTACGCCATCTGTTCTAAAGCCAAACAGATTGAAGAAATCTTGGCGGTAGCCTTCAAGATCAGCCAGCTCACCTGCATTATCAGTTGTCAGCTCGTCCCAACGTTTCATAACCTCTGTCTGGACATCCTCACGCATTTCCCAGTCGTCAATGCGGATCAAGCAGCTTCCGTCAGCAGTAGCCTTGCCTTCACCGTATAGGTGCTCAGAGAACAAGCGATACATTTGTTCAATACAGTTCTCGTGCAGGCCTTTTTCCTTCATCACTTCATAAAGTGCAGAGATATAAAGGGGTACTACAGGAATAGCTGAGCTGGACTGAGTTACGAGCGCCTTATTAACGGATACAAAGGCACGTCCGCCTTTTGATGAAAGAAGGTCATTCATTTGGATCGCAGTCTGTTCCAGATCGTGCTTGGCTTGGCCAATTGTTCCGTCCCGATAGATAGGGTGAGTGATTTCAGGCCCGATGTAGGAGTAAGCAACGGTAGTAGCACCATCTGCAAGGACATCAGCTGCTTGAAGCTGATCGATCCACATTCTCCAGTCTTCGCCGCCCATTACAGCGATGGTCTGACGTACTTCCTCTTCATTAGCAGGCTCAATGGTGGTCATGGATACTTCGCCTGTATGGAAGTTCAAGGTTTTATTCGAATAAGCTGTTCCCACCGGTTTAATAACGGAGGAGAAGGTTTCTCCTGTTACCGGATGGGTACGACGAGGTGAAGCGACACTATAAATAACTAAATCGATGGTGCCATATTCAGCTTTAATCAGTGCAATGGTCTTCTCTTTAATCGCATCAGAGAAGGCATCGCCAACTATGCTGTGTGATTTAAGTCCAAGCTCTGCTGCTTGTTGTTCAAAGGCAGCGGAGTTGTACCAGCCTGCAGATGCGGTGCGCTGACCTTCCGCAGCCTTATCGAAGAACACACCAATGGTATTGGCGCCAGCACCAAAAGCAGCTGAAATTCTAGAAGCCAGTCCGTATCCGGTAGAGGCACCGATGACAAGTACATTCGCAGGGCCCTCAATTTTCTTTTGCGCTTTTACATATTCAATTTGTTGTTCTATTTGTTTGGCGCATCCCTCTGGATGGGCTGTTGTGCATATAAATCCGCGTGTTTTAGGTTGAATAATCATCAAGGAATTCCCCTTTGTATAAAAATTTAAGTCTACTGATACACAGAGAAAGTATAGCAAACAATATTTACTAATACAAAGAATTTAGGATATTCGATAAGAATCCGCTGCCCTGTATTTTTGTTTGTTGGCTAGCTGCGCTATCGAGTCTTGATCATTTATTAAGGCTTGCGGACTCCAGTGACGCTATTCCTTAGAAAAGGGGCTGCCCCAGTAGCCATTTCATGACTTCAAGGACAACCCCCTTTACATTATAAGGCGCTATTACGCCTTAAAGATTGAATCAATCGCTTTGATCTCATCTGGTGTCAGCTGAACTTTCAGAGTCTGGAGATTCGATACGATCTGTTCCGGACGTTTAGCTCCGGGAATAAGTGCGTCGATGGAAGGTACGGTCAAATACCAGGCTAGCACCACATGTGCGACTTCAACACCTTTGGCATCGGCAATTTGGCGAACCTTGTCCACCTTCTCCAGGTTTTTGGCAAAGGTCGCTCCTTGAAACATTGGGTTGTTCTTTCTATTGTCGCTGAACGTATCGCCTTGCTTATACTTGCCGCCAAGAAGGCCGGACGCGAGTGGGAAGTAAGGAACGAAAGAAATGCCAAGCTCCTGCGTGTAAGGGAGCAGTTCTTTTTCTGCATCACGGTGCAGCAGGTTGTAATGGGATTGGAGAACATCCACATGACCGTCCTTGTTGGCTTCTCTCAGCTGTTCAATGGAGAAGTTGGAGACCCCGATCGCTTTGATCTTTCCTTCATCCTTCAGCTTCTTAAGCTCGCCAACAGCTTCATCCTTAGGAGTGCTTTCATCAGGGAAATGAATATAGTAAAGATCGATATAATCGGTCTGGAGGCGTTTCAAGCTGTCTTCCACAGACTGTCTTAGAAAAGCTGGAGAGTTGTCGATCGTAACCTTATCGCCAGTAATCTTGTGAGCGCCCTTAGTAGCAATAACCACATTGTCACGGCCGCCTCTTTCTCTCAGCACTTCTCCAATAAGTTCCTCGGATCTACCTGGACCATAGATAAAGGCGGTATCAATGAAATTGATCCCATGGTCAAGAGCGTTGCGAACGATATCTTTACCAGTCTCATCATTTAAGCCGGGAAATAAATTATGCCCACCAACAGCATTGGCACCCAGTCCGAGAGGGAGTACCTGCAAATTTGTTCTACCTAAAGTTATTTTACTAGACATAATCAATCGTCAGCTCCTTAAAATAGAATATGAACTATATTAAGTATAGCTAATAGCCCGTGGTAAGACAAATTGCTGATTTTCAGCTTTATACATGAATATTTAAAGCGTATAAGTTATGATATAAAGAATAATTTTGCGTTCCCACATTTGTTGCCACAATGAAGTAAAGGAGGTTTGTCTTATGCTAGTTATTAATCAAAATGAAGTGGCTGAGCTATTAGCAATGGAGTCTTGCATCACAGTGATGGAATCCGTTTTGAAGGACTTGTCCGCAGGACAAGCCATACAGAGCTTAAGACAAGTACTCCCGCTGCACCAAGGCAATCTGATTGGCTTAATGCCGGGCTTTTTGCAGAGTGAAGAAGTAGCAGGCGCCAAAATCATCAGTGTGTTTCCAAGCAACCATGGCTCAGGTTTACCTTCCCATCAAGGGCTTGTTACGTTATTCGATTCTTCTACCGGTGTTCTGAAAGCTGTAGTAGATGGACAGAAGATTACCGCAATTCGTACAGCAGCTGTTAGTGCAGTAGCCACTCGTTATCTGGCTAGAGAAGATGCAGAGGTGCTTGCCATTCTAGGTACCGGCGAGCAAGCCAAAAGCCATCTGGAAGCGATGCTACTGGTTCGATCGATTCGTGAGGTCAGAGTTTGGAGTAGAACACTTGCAAAGGCAAGAGATTTCCAAGCAGAAATGAGCCGTAAATATGGTGTGGAAATCCTTGTGGCTGAGTCTATTCAAGAGGCAGTTAATCCAGCAGATATCATTTGTACCGTAACGGCATCTACAGAGCCTGTGCTCAAAGGAGAATGGCTGAAGCCTGGAGTACATATCAATGCGGTTGGAGCCTGTAGAGCAGCGGATCGTGAGCTGGATTCGGAGACCGTACGGTTAGCTAAGTTATATGTAGACCGATTGGAATCCGCGCATAATGAATCTGGGGATTATTTAATTGCGCTGAACGAAGGCGTGATTACTTCAGGCCATATTATCGGTGAAATCGGTGAACTGATCAGCGGGAATATTGAGGGCAGAGCTACAGCTGATGAGATCACTCTTTTTAAAGGACTAGGACTTGCAATAGAGGATTTAGCAGCAGCCAACTTCATTTATAATGAAGCTGTTAAATTACAAAAAGGCATTGAAATTGCATTCTAAGGAGCGACCACATGATGAGCACATATGAAGGTTTGTATGATTTCAAGTTGACGGAGCAAGACGAAGAGCGGGCCGTACATTTGCATGAGCAGAACATTAATATTGATTTGCTATTTCAAGGTCCCTTATCTCCAAACGCAATTCCAGAGTCTGTGTCTAAAAAAATAAAAGAGCTGTGTGAGCCCTATAAAGATGAGCCGATGATATATAGCAGCATGCCAGCAAAAATGATCACAAAGCTGTCGGCCAGCGGTGAGATCCCCGAGTATAAAAGTGAATGGTATAAATCGGGAATTACCGCGGGTAACCGGGAACTTCATTTAGAGTCCTTAGAAAGCATGATCAATAGCATGGCTGAAGTTCAGCTTCAGTTTGACTCCGCAGATTGGTTAGTTAAAGCTTTAACCGCAGAGGATATACGTGCAGCCAAGCGTAATGGCCATAAGGCGGGTATTATCACAGCTCAAGAAACGGATGGCCTAGGTACTAATCTGGACCTATTAGATGTGTTACATAATTTTGGCTTAAGAATTTTACAATTAACTTATAACAATCAGAATCAGGTCGGTGCAGGTTGTGCAGAACAGTCGAACGCTGGGATTACGAATTATGGAAAAAGATTCATTGAGCGTTTGAACAAGCTCGGGATCATTGTAGATACGGGACATTGTGGAAAACAGACCACGCTCGATGCTTGTCAGTATTCTAAGACTCCGGTCATTGCTTCACACACGGGTGTAGAGGCTATCTATCCACATATGCGCTGTAAAAGTGATGAAGAGATTATCGCGATAGCGAAGACGGGTGGAGTCATCGGTATTTTTGCTATGCCGTGGTTTGTTCATGAAGATCCTAACCATACGACCATTGATCATGTGCTGGATCATATCGAATATGTGATTCGGCTTGTAGGCGTGGATCATGTCGGGATTGGAACGGATTGGCCGATGAGCGATGTGCTCTGGTCATTGGTTTATTTTAAAGAACATATTGCACCTAAGCTAGGATTTGCCAAAGGAGACGGACCTTCTACTGAAACCGTTGCTGGGCTTGAAAAATATAGCTATTTTATCAACTTTACTAGAGGTCTAGTGGCTCGCGGTTATAAGGATGAGGATATTGCAAAGATTATGGGTGGCAACTGGATGCGCGTGTTTGAAGAAATTTGGGGATAGGGGATAAATAGATGACAACATACTTGAACACAACTACATTTAACTTCTACTGTTCTGGCATTTATTCAGGGAAAATACATTTTACGGAACAACAAATTATGCTCGCTAAGGTTGATCCACGCAGACGAACACAAATGCAATACAATGCGCTGGATACCCAGTTCAAGACCGTTCTTCCATTTCAAAAAATCCACGAACACATGGACGCTTACGCTAAAGCAGAATGGGTCAATGATGAGATAGTTCTAAGTAATGGTGATCTTTATCAAAAGCATATTCAGTATCAGGCTGTATTGGATGGCCGTGAGCTTACTTCACAAGTATGGGCGCTACGAAAAGAGACGGCACTGGATATTGTGACCTTGGATGGTGAGATTATTGCCTTTCTTACGCCAAATCGGTATGGCATCGAGCTGATTGTTAAAGCAGGATATGAGAAGCTGACGCCTCTGGTTGTTTATGATGATCCCCTTTTGTCCAAGCCAGAGTATGGTGTAAATGATTTGGGTACGGATCTGATTCCGATGCGTGATGGCGTGAGACTGGCTACGGATGTGTTTCTTCCTGAGGGCATTCAGCCGGGAACCAAGCTGCCGACGATTCTTGTGAGAACCTGCTATGACCGTAACGGGAAAAAAGAAATTTTTATGAGATGGGCTAACAAAGGTTATGCAGTGGTGTCACAGGACGTAAGAGGTCGGGCGGATTCGGAGGGGGAGTTGATCCCTTTTTATAATGAACGGGATGATGGCTACGATACGATCGATTGGATTATCGCGCAGGATTGGTCAGATGGCAATGTTGGAATGTGGGGCGCGTCCTATCTCGGCTTTGTGGTTGTCTCGGCGGCGACCAGCGGGCACCCTAATTTGAAGGCTGTTGTGGATGAAGTGAATGTTGGCTCACCGTTTGTAGATACAGCGCGTAAGGGTGGGACGCTTTGCTCTTGGCCACTCTTGTCTTGGACGCTTGCACAATCTGTGGGTACCCGGACGGATTTTGATATTTTTGGGGGCATTACGGTGAACCCAGAAGCGGCCGTCGATGCGAGACCGATTAAGGAGATTCCACAGCAAATGATCGGCAAAGCATCAGGACCATGGGATTTGTGGAGCCAGCATCCGGAGTATGATGATTTCTGGAGAAACTGTACCTTTACGGAACGTGGGGATCAAGTGCAGGTCCCTATGTATGTGATCTCAGGCTGGTATGATGGCGACAGCCCTGGCGTATCGGAGACTTGGAGAATGCTGACTGAACATGATGTGCCAAATCGTAAAATCCGTCTGGGTGCATGGGAGCATGGGCCAAACCGAGCCAGAGATTATGAGGGAGTAAGCTTCGGCAATGATGCAGTCGTCTATGATTATGATGTTTCTGTACTGCGCTGGTTCGACCGCTTCCTCAAAGGCATTCCGAACGGAATAGATCAGGAGCCTAGAGCCTCTTATTATGTCGTTGGTGAGAATCAGTGGAGAACGTCGGAGGATTGGACACCAGTTGAAGCTACAACTACGCCGTTTTATCTTTCCAGTGCTGGCCGTGCTAATTCAGGACAAGGAGACGGGAAGCTGCTCACAGCGCCAGAGGAACACTCTCCAGAAGATACTTATGTCTATAACCCAAATGATCCTATGAATGATAGCGGTGAGCGGGAGCCTGAAAATTTGCGGAAATATGAGCTCCGAAATGATATTCTTGTGTACACTAGTGAGGTGTTGACGGAAGAATTGACTATTGCTGGCGAATTGTCTGCTGTCATCTACGCCGCTAGCACAGGTAAGGATACGGATTGGGTAGTTACGCTTAGTGATGTGAATGAACATGGAGACTCTATCCGGTTATCTAACTATATTGTCAGAGCTAAATATCGTCATGGGTTTGATGCACCAGAACTGCTCACGCCAGGGCAAGTGGAGGAATACGATATTTTCATGCCGAATATTGCTCACAGATTTGCGGTAGGACACCGAATTCGTTTTTCGATTACCTCTTCCAGTAAATTCGTTGCTTTCCCGAATACGAATACTGGTGGTAACCCGTATGAAGATTCAGAGGCGATTACAGTGCTGCAGACTGTTTACCATAATAGTAAATATCCAAGCCATGTGAAGCTGCCGGTTATTCCTAACGCTTGAACGATACTGCAAGGTCAACCTTGCAATTAGGATAAAATAGCGATTATTCACAGAAAAGCGCATAAATGATCCCTTCTCAGGTCACAATAGGGAAAAACCAGAATGAAGGGATTAACGTGTCGCGCATAAAAAAACAACTTTGGCAGCGATGGAGACGTTGGAAAAAGGCGCTTTGGGTAGGGGCAGCTTGTTTAGCTCTTACTGTACTGGCATGGCGCAGTATGCAGGTACCTGAGGAAATCAGTGGACTGCTGACGGATTCTAGTTGGACGGATAGTGCCGAAAGCGAGTTGGCCGCAGCTGTATTTAAAGTAGGCGTGGACAGCGGTGAGGAGAAAGAGAAGGGCACCATAAAAAACGAACAACTGTTGCAGACGATCGCTCAAAGCGGACTCAGCAGAACCGTTCATTTAAAAATATCGTATGTATCTGGGGAAGAAGTTCAGACATTGCCAGGTGTAAAGAACCCGCTTCAGCTTAAAAAGATAATTCACGAACACCCTGCATGGAGCGGCTTCATCAGCAGTGATGGAGATTTGTGGCTGGAACAAAAAGTGAATGATCTATCGACCCTAACGAAAAAAGAAGCCTATATCGGGGTCGATGCATTTGGAAATTTGAAATTGTTTAAAGGCCCTCCGGTACAGGAAAAGGTTCTGAAGACCTTTTTTCAAATGGATATGGGTTCCTTGAAATCCTCCCTGCCGGAAAGTATTTGGAAAGAGCTTCATGAGGGCATTCGTGTACAAGATATTGAAGAGTACAACAGCGTATTGTCCACCTTCAGTGACTATGCGCGTGAGGCTGCCGAACATGTCATGCAGAATAAGCAATAGCATCCTTAAGCATATCAGCTGTCCTAAAGTCATTATTAATGGCTATAGGGCAGCTTTTTTTGCAAATATAAGAAAGTTTGAGGCTCTCATTGTAGGCCTAAAGTTGTCATTTCGCATCAGAGGGTAAACTTTTTTTCTCCCGGAAGGGGTATTTTTGCTATAATGGTTTGAAGGAATACATATGTTCGCTTCGTAGCGGAGTAATGGATGAAAACGGTGGAATAAACTGCCTGTTATAGAGGAGAGATCGTGCTTGCGCATTTTGGGAATTGATCCAGGGCTGGCGATTGTCGGTTTTGGCTTTGTGGATAAGGAAGGTCATAAGTTGACCCCGGTCCAATATGGTTGTATCCAGACTGAGGCTCACACGCCTGAGGAAGAACGTCTGCTGCATGTCTATGAAGGCATGGGTCAGCTCATTGATAAATATAAACCTGATGCTGTAGCGATAGAGAAGTTGTTCTTTGCACGTAATGTTACAACAGCATTGCCAGTAGCACAGGCCCGCGGAGTGACGATATTAGCTGCAGTACAGCGTGGCTTACCCGTCTCGGAATATACACCTATGATGGTGAAGCAGGCTGTAGTTGGTTATGGTAAGGCAGAGAAACGGCAGGTACAGGAAATGGTGAAGCTGCTACTGAAATTATCGGCGATCCCTAAACCGGATGATGTAGCGGATGCACTCGCGGTAGCGGTATGTCATGCCCATTCGAGCAGTCTTAATTCTAAATTAAATGAGGTATTGCGAAAATGATAGATTTCTTAAGAGGACCCGTCGTTCATTTAGAGTCGGAATATGTGGTGCTGGATGTGCAGGGCGTAGGATATCGGGTGTTCTGCCCGAACCCTTATGCTTTTGCTAAAGTAGAAGGGCCTGTAATGATCTATATTCATTATCAAACACGTGAGGATGCGACGCTTCTGTTCGGGTTCCCGACTCGGGAGGAGCAAAAATTGTTCCGCAAGTTGATTGAGGTATCTGGGATCGGTCCGAAGGTTGCACTCGGAATACTGACAGGTGGAACTCCAGATCAGTTGATCTCGGCAATTTACCAAGAGAATATAACCTTCTTAACGAAACTGCCGGGCATTGGCAAGAAGACGGCGCAGCGGATGATCCTAGATTTGAAGGACAAGCTGGACGGACTCAGTATGGCTTCCATGCAAACGGGATTATTTGCAGTTCCAATGGAAGAAGCATCGGATGGGTTAGCTTGGCAAGAGGCTAGGGATGCCCTTAAGGGATTGGGTTATACCGAAAGTGAATTGGACCGTGTGTGGCTCGCTATGAAAAAAGATGGCGCAGAGACAGGGACTGTAGATGTGTTGATGAAGAAAGCACTTGGGCTATTATATATTGCTAAGTAAAGCCGAACATATCCTGAAGAAAGGGAGCGATAGGAATGGATGACCGGATTATATCCGCTAATTTGATGATGGACGAGCAAGCGGTAGAATTAAGCTTACGCCCTCGTTATCTGGGAGAATATATCGGACAGAATCAGGTAAAAGAAAACCTGAAAATATATATCGAAGCAGCCAAAATGAGAAGTGAAGCGCTGGATCATGTGCTGCTCTACGGGCCTCCAGGTCTCGGTAAAACAACACTCGCAAACATTATCGCCAATGAGCTGGGTGTGAATTTACGAACAACGTCCGGTCCTGCTATAGAGCGGCCGGGAGATTTAGCCGCCCTGCTGACGAACCTGCAGGAAGGCGACGTGCTGTTCATCGATGAAATTCACCGCTTACACCGGACGGTGGAGGAGGTTATGTATCCGGCGATGGAGGACTTCGCGCTGGACATCATGATCGGCAAAGGGCCAAGTGCCCGTTCGGTACGCTTGGATTTGCCGCCTTTCACACTTATAGGTGCTACCACCCGTGCTGGCCTGCTGTCAGCGCCACTACGTGATCGTTTCGGAGTGGTCAGCCGCTTGGAGTTCTATACCATAGATGAGCTAAGCTTCATTGTTGCTCGAAATGCAGATCTTTTAGGGATTGAGATTATCGGAGATGCGGCGGAAGAGATAGCGCTTCGTTCCCGTGGAACGCCGCGGATTGCGAACCGACTATTGAAGCGAGTCCGTGATTTTGCTCAAGTGCGCGGCGATGGGATTATAACCCCTGAGATTTCTGGGGAAGCCCTGAAGATGCTACAAGTGGATCCACGTGGGCTGGACAGCATCGACCACAAGATGTTAAGAGCGATGATTTCAAGCTTTCGTGGCGGTCCTGTAGGACTGGATACGATTGCTGCTACAATTGGTGAGGAGAGTCAGACGATTGAGGATGTTTATGAGCCCTACCTGCT
The DNA here is from genome assembly GCF_050277435.1 of Paenibacillus sp. NPDC101420. Taxonomy (NCBI): domain Bacteria; kingdom Bacillati; phylum Bacillota; class Bacilli; order Caryophanales; family Paenibacillaceae; genus Paenibacillus; species Paenibacillus sp. NPDC101420. The sequence continues at coordinate 162,139 of NZ_JBNNSE010000010.1, read as the reverse complement.
GCAGATAGGATTCTTGCAGCGGAGCCCTCGTGGAAGAATTGTAACCCCGGCCGCTTATCATCACTTAGGCCTTCCGCTCCCTCCGGAGCAGCATTGAGTCAGTAACTACATTTAAAAGGAGGATGCTGGATGAAGCATACGAAGATGAAATGGAGAGGAATAGCTCCACTAAGCAAAGGATTGCTAGCAGCTGCGATTGCTGTGGGAAGTCTCTTGATCCCTGCGGGTGCCAGTCATGCCGATTCTAATAGTACGATACGAGTTGCCCTTTATGCCGATATTGGTAGTAAATATAAATCTACCGTGCCAGTAGTAACTATGTTATCCACACAAAGCTTCACTTTGATGTCAAACCAACCAGGGAGCACTCCTTTGTTATCGGTGCCTGCCCAGAGCAGAATTCGTGTTAGTGTGGATGGTTATAGAGTAAAGGTAATGGAGACTTCAAGCTGGAAAACAGCTGCCGATGCGGCTAAAAAGCTTCAGTCCACCTCTGATAAGCCTCAAATTTATATGATTTCTAGAAATGGAACCAATGTATATCAGTTGTATACAGGTGTCTATGCCAGTGAATCTGCTGCCAAGGATGGGCTTACCCGTGTAGTAAAGGCAGGACTCGGCATTACTGCTGATCAAACCCCTGCGGTGAAAGGGGACAAGCATTTATCGGCGGGTCGCTATTCTTCGGAACAAGAAGCTGATACTGCTCTGAGTAGTATTACAGCTGCTGGTTTTGATGCCTGGAAGGTGTTTCTCTCAGGAAGTGATGGCAGTGCTCAGTTTGAGGTATGGGTAGGCGAAGCTGCGAACGACAAAGATTTGGGTGCTGTTCAGACCGCAGTGTCTGCAGCATTGCCACAGCTTGCTATGTCTGCTGCAACTTCACCTGGGTTAATCATGCGTCTGGATGCTGGGCTGGACCTTAGCAGCGAGACACAGGCTAATCATTATATGGTTTCCGGAAATGAAGCTAAATTTTTGGCCGTTGGCAGTGAGGCTGGAATTCAGCTCGAAGAAAGATCCAAGCGTACCTACCGTGGAAATATGGAACTAAGTAATTTGAGAGGTTCCCTAGCGGTTATCAATGAAGTGCCACTGGAACAATATTTGTATGCAGTGGTTGGAGGAGAGGTTTCCTCCAGCTGGCCGGATGAAGCTCTAAAGGCTCAGGCTGTCGCGGCCCGAAGCTATGCAATGGCGCAAGGCAACCGTTTCGAAGTAGCGAATGTAGTAGATTCTACATTGAGTCAGGTATATAACGGAATCGGATCAGAGGCTCCAGTTATTATTAAGGCAGTGGATGCTACTGCCGGTGAAGTATTGATGAGCGGTGGTAAAGTTATAGAGGCTGTGTTCTCCTCGAACAGTGGCGGAGTAACCTCTGATCCATCAGAGGTATGGGGCAATGGTGGAGATGCATTTGCCAGCGTTCCCAGCAAAGAGGATGTCGCAGCTACCGCGACCGCTAAGAAGTGGTATTATTTACTGCTCGCTAATGGCACCTCTGGATACGCACGTGAGGATAACATTAAATTGACAGGAAATAAAACTGCAGCGGGACTGGATATAGCGACAGCCACCACTAAAGATGTCAATGTACGCCCGCTTCCTGCTGTTGAAAGTAGTGTAAGTGCGGTAGGTAAGCTGAATCCAGGCGAGAATGCTGTTGTTCTAGACAAAGTCTATGAGTCCGGTAGTTATAGCTGGATCAAAGGGCCATACACCTCTGCCGACCTTCTAAAAAGCTTGCAGGGTAAAACAACTAGCGCGCTTCCTTCTAGCATCCTTAATCTGCAGGTCACTCAGCGCGGCCCTTCTGGAAGAGCGATTCAGGTGAAAGCAAATGGTCAGGCACTGGATGTGAAATATCCTGATATGTTCCGTTCTGCGTTCAATGGATTGCCAAGTACATTGTTTGATATTGTACCAGCCGGAAGTTATACTGTATTAGGCGCTGACGGTGCTACCAGCACGATTGGAAGTTCACAGAGCGCAGGTGTACTCTCTGCATCAGGTAAGGTTAATGTGAACGGTAGTGGAACTGTAGTGATGGGTGGGGATTCCTCAGCCAGAGCGATTACTAACAGTTCGGGCTTTCTGTTCATTGGCCAAGGATACGGTCATGGTCTAGGCATGTCGCAATGGGGCGTGAAAGGCATGGCTGACAGCGGGTATGATTACAAGCAGATATTGCAACACTATTATCAGAACGTTACTATAGTTAAGGAATGAAGACAGACCATGAATGTAGACGCATATGATTTTCATTTACCGGAAGAATTAATTGCCCAGACACCACTCTCTGACCGTAGCTCTTCTAGACTGCTCTTAGTAAATAAGGAGGATGGGGAGCTGGCTCACCGGCATTTTACCGATATTATTAATTATTTTCAACCGGGAGATACGCTTGTTCTGAATGATACGAGAGTCATTCCTGCCAGATTGTTTGGGGCTAAAGAAGATACGGGGGCTAAAGCTGAAGTGCTTCTCCTTAAGAATCTGGGAGACGATCGTTGGGAAGCTCTTGTAAAGCCAGGTAAAAAACTCAAGACAGGAGCGGTTATCATCTTTAGTGATGAGCTTCGTGCTGTTATTGAGGACGAGGCTGATATGGGTGGACGAACGCTTCGGTTCATTTATCAGGGTATTTTTCAGGAGATTCTGGACAGGCTGGGAACAATGCCACTGCCTCCTTATATTAAGGAAACACTCGATGATCGGGAACGATATCAGACCGTTTATGCTAAGCATGAGGGATCAGCTGCTGCTCCTACAGCAGGGCTTCATTTTACCAAAGAACTGTTGGATCAGATTGAAGCCAAGGGTGTGAATATTGCTTATATTACACTTCATGTAGGTCTCGGAACGTTCCGTCCGATGTCTGTTGAGAAGGTTGAAGAGCATGTTATGCATTCAGAGTATTTTGTAATGTCTCAAGAAACAGCAGATACTATAAATGCTACTAAGGAACAAGGTGGTCGCATTATAGCGGTAGGGACAACTTCTTGTCGGACACTTGAAACAGTCGGAAGACAATGCGAAGGCGGTCCACTAGTGGAATGTAGTGGCTGGACGGATATTTTCATCTATCCGGGCTATAAGTTTAGTGTAGTTAATGCGTTAATTACTAATTTTCATTTGCCGAAGTCTACTTTGGTGATGTTGGTTAGTGCTTTGGCAGGTCGGGAACATATTCTAGCTGCTTATGAAGAAGCGATAGAGCAGAAGTACCGGTTTTTTAGCTTTGGAGATGCAATGTTTATTTACTAAGGTAAGAGGATGGGTTAACTTATGGCAGCAATTACTTATGAGCACATCAAAACGTGCAAACAATCCGGAGCAAGACTTGGAAGAGTCCATACTCCACATGGTGTGATTGAGACACCTGCATTTATGCCAGTCGGCACACAAGCTACAGTCAAGACAATGAGTCCTGAAGAACTGAAAGAGATGGATGCTCATATTATTTTGAGCAATACGTACCATTTGTTCCTGAGACCTGGCCATGATATTGTTCGTGAAGCAGGCGGACTGCACAAGTTCATGAACTGGGACCGTCCCATTCTAACGGATAGCGGAGGATTTCAAGTATTCTCGCTTAGTGACATGCGCAAGATTACCGAAGAAGGCGTTCATTTCCGTTCCCATCTAAATGGGGATAAGAAGTTCTTGTCTCCTGAAGTAGCTATGGAAGTTCAGAACGCACTTGGCTCTGATATCATGATGGCATTCGATGAGTGTCCTCCATTCCCAGCGGAATATGACTACGTGAAAAAATCATTGGAGCGTACAACACGCTGGGCAGAACGTTGCCTGAAAAGTCATGCTCGCCCGAATGATCAAGGGCTGTTCGCTATCGTTCAAGGAGGTATGTATGAGGATCTTCGCCGTCAGAGCGCGGCAGATTTGACTTCCATGGATTTCCCGGGGTATGCTATTGGAGGGCTCAGCGTCGGAGAGTCCAAGCAGCTAATGTATGAAGTGCTGGATTATACAGTTCCCCTGCTGCCACAAGGCAAACCTCGCTATTTGATGGGCGTTGGTTCACCGGATGCGCTGTTGGAAGGTTCAATCCGGGGAGTGGACATGTTCGACTGTGTTCTGCCTACCCGTATTGCTCGTAATGGAACAACGATGACCAGTCAGGGAAGACTCGTTGTACGCAACGCAAAGTATGCCCGCGATTTTGGGCCGCTTGATCCGGAGTGCAACTGCTATACATGCCGGAATTATTCCCGCGCTTATTTGCGCCATCTAATCAAAGCCGATGAAACCTTCGGACTTAGATTGACGACATACCATAACTTGCACTTCCTGTTGGATTTGATGCGTAAAGTGCGCGAAGCCATCAAGGAAGATCGGCTGCTTGATTTTCGCGATGAGTTTTTTGCTAAATACGGATTATATGATAATCTTAAAGGCTTCTAAAGCTTCGTTGAGGTCCATGTTTTAATGTGCTTTGAAAGGGGGGAGAAATATGTTTCAATATGCAGCAGCAACAGGCGGAGGTAGTATACTGGGTCTTGTAGGTCCATTCGTACTTATGTTTGTAGTATTCTACTTCTTGCTGATTCGTCCGCAACAGAAGAAGACCAAAACACGTAATGCAATGTTGAAGTCTCTGAAAAAGGGCGATAAAATCGTTACTATTGGTGGTCTTCACGGTACGATCATGGAGATTTCCGATGATATCGTGGTTCTACGGGTCAATGATGTAACTAAACTGACCTTTGATCGCGGTTCCATTAGTCACTCCGTTGCCACGGACGTGGAGGAGAAAGTATAGTTTCGTTATTTAAAAGTACATAAAAAGCGGTGTCTTCTCATTAAGAGAATGACACCGCTTTTTTGATGTTCATCTTTCATCGTGATCTATGGGTTTAACGCATATCCGTTATTCGGCTGCGAACGGTGAGCGATTCTTCACGTCCCCGTAAGGTTAATTTGGCAAGCTGTACACCAACTGTTGAAGCTAGGACTGCTAGCAGAGTGCCGCCTATCATATCTGTAAGCCAATGAATGCCCAGATAGAATATACCAAAGACGATTACGACTGCGGAAATACTCGTAATGACCATCCACCGGCGGTTTCCTGAACGGAATGCCAGTAATGCCATCGTAACGGAAATGGACGTATGTAGACTCGGGAAGCAGTTGTTGAGACCGGATAGAGGGCGGTACTCTTGCTCAAACTTCGGAAATACATCCAGCATAGTAAATCTAACGCCTGCAGGTACATAGGACCATACCTCATTTACAGGGAAGTATAGGTAGAATGGAATTGCTACAGCATAGTTAATGATAATAGCATAGCAGGTAGCGTACAGCATCACACGGTTCTTATCTAACAGATAGACACCTAGAGAAGCTGCTAGTACAGATTGAAGCATGAAAATGTAGAAGAAAACTATGATAGGCGTTAGCCATGGACTATAGAATATATCCTGAACAGCTTGGACAAAATGCCCCTCTAGCCCAAATACAAATGATGTATAGTCTGAGGTAAGATGCATTTTTTCTTCAATTTGTAGTTCGTATTTATTCAAGACCAGTACACCAAACATGCCTACCATCAGTAGCAAAAACTTGTAGGATCGCAGCATCTCTTTTCCGATTTCAACTAATGCCATGATTGGATTTCGACGAGCGCCAATCCATACTAATATCACTACTAATGCAACTGTGTACAAAACAATATGATTCATTGATTGGTAAAACAAAGCATTCGAAGCCTCCTTGATTCTCTTTATGAAGTCAGATGATCACAGTTTAACATATTTCCAAGGAATGTTTCGAATTTTATGGAATAATAATTTTAGCTTTTCTGTAAATTAACCCCAAACATTCCGCCAAGTGCACCAATTGCTGCCGCAGCTAGAACCCAAAGAAGGTCAACACCAGAGGGTGAGCTATCCAGTGCCAGAAATCCAATTAACAGAACGATAATCCCGTAAAAGACTCCTGTAAGACTTCCCTGGTACCAGCCTTTGTTCGTGGCTCTGCGACCGGCGGTTAGTCCTCCGAATGCTGCGGCTATGCCGTGTACTATATAAGTGTACATTGAGAGATCCTGCTCCTTCAGACCGCTGCCCCATAATAAAAGAGAGAGGACAAACGCGCCAAGCAGCATCCAAAGGAATGATCGACATAGGCCAGACAATACAGGATTGGCTATTCTCCATGAGAACAGGCGCCGGATTAAATACATGGTACAACCTCCTAAAGTTTTTTTAGAAAATAATCTACATAAGTTATTATTCATTGTATGGGAAGGCTTGCCCCAATAGTACAAGAATGGGCATTGTAGCCTTTTTACCATTAATTAATATGTGAGCTTCCGAATGTTCCCTGTGCTGAGCGGTCAGAATAGGGTTACATTAATCCGCCCGAGAAAACAAGTCTGCGGGTGAGAGTGGAGGGGAGCGAAGCTATATGTCCCAGCATATCACTACCCATATTTTCTTGACCGTGCTGATGTATTTCTTCATATTCCTGTGCATGCGTATCATGGGGAAGAGGGAAATCGGTAAGCTATCTGTATTTGATCTAACGATCTCAATTATGATTGCTGAGATTGCTGTTTTTGTGATTGAGGATATTAATCGCCCGATTTACGAAGGTCTGGTTCCGATGGCCACACTGGTTATCATTCAAGTTGTGGTTGCTCAGCTCAGTCTTAAGAGTAGAAAGATTCGGCTGTTAATGGACGGTAAACCGAGCATACTTATTTCTGGAGGCAAGCTGCACCGGGGAGAGATGCGTAAACAAAGGTACAATATTGATGATCTATTGCAGCAATTGCGTGGTCAGAACATCGCTAGTCCTGCTGATGTGGAATTTGCGATTCTGGAGCCCAGTGGACAGCTTACCGTTTTCGAGAAAGACAAAGGACTTTCATCTTCCAATCAAACAGGCAATAGCAGTTCAGTTGCTGAGAATAATAAGACCGATGAGGATGCAGATGTAAGCAGTCAGAAAGTTAAACTGCCAAAGAACAAAATCAGATATGAAGGGCTTCCTATTCCATTGATTATGGATGGAAAGGTCCAGGATCATAATTTAGAAATGATAGGAAAAACAAGGTTCTGGCTAAGAACACAGATCCGCCAAAAGGGAGTATCAGATTTTCGGGATGTATTTCTTTGCTCCATAGACCATAAAGGCCGAGTTTATGTTGACCGTTTGGACAATCGATAACCATTCTAAAGCCAACGCTTAATGAAAGGCAGTCGATCCAAATCACGAAGGGAAATAAGGCCAGCTAATAGACTGAGACCGAAATACAGGGCCATTCCTATCGCAGAGGCAAATAAAAATTGAATCCATTGTGCTTCTGCAATGGGAATGGAGATGTATACATAACGCACGCCTGCTCCCATAATGATCATTGCACATAAGGTCTTAATGGTATCGGTTATTCGTAAGGATAATGAAATTAGACTGACTACGCTGTACCCGTGCAGTAGAGTAACAAGAACGCTGTTCACAATAATGGCGATGATTGCGCCGTAGATTCCGTATTCTGGTTGTGAAGCTAATATAACAATCAGAATGATTTTGACTACTGCCCCAATAAGAGTATTGATGAGTGCCCTTCCTGGTCTGTCCATAGCTTGAAGTGCAGCTTGTAAGGGGGCTTGAACATAGATGAACAAAGCGAAAGGGGCCATTAGTTTTAGCATAGGAGCGGTGTCCGGATTTCCGTATAACAAGTTGCATAGTGGGACTGCCAGTACATACATAAGAACAGCAAAGGGAGCCCCTGTTACAAGAGAGAGTCGAAGAGCTTGGTGCATTCGTTTGTGAATGGTAGGCAAGTCCTTTCTCGCGGCAGCCTCGGATAAGGAGGGAACCAAAGACACTGCGAGAGAGGAAGTTAACGCACCGGGAAGCAACAGTAAGGGGATAACCATTCCCTGTAAAGACCCATATTGAGCAGTCGCGGCGGCTGTTGCGATTCCGGCTAGTGCAAGACTACGTACGGTAATTATAGATTCCAATAGATAGGAAAAAGAACCGACAAGCCGGCTTGCCGTAACAGGAATTGATACACCTAGTAAACGCCGTAGTATGGGGGAAGTTGATTGTACGGCATCTGGATCAGGAGGTATAACTTCCTTCTCAAGCGTTTGCTGTTCTGAGATGGGGGTTATTTTTTTATCCTTTTTCGTGATGACATAATATTGCCACAGAATGGCTAACATTCCGCCAATCTCTCCCACCGTTACGCCTAGCATCGCCCCTGCAGCTGCAAAAGCGATACCTTTAGGTAACAGCAGCCAAGAGAACCACAGCATAAAAAATATTCGCACGATAGACTCAAAAACTGAAGAAAGTGCGGAAGGAATCATGTTCTGCCTACCTTGAAAATAACCGCGGTATATTGCAGATACAGCAACAATTGCAATCATTGGGATCATGGCAATAAAAGTATAATAAACTCTGTGGTCTGTTAAGATCACATTGGAGACCCATGAAGCACTGACCAGCGCAACAATGGTAAAGAAGATTCCTAGTCCGACACTAAGGGTAAGGCCAGTCCGTAAAATTTGCCGCGATTTCTCAGGGCGGTTCTCTCCCTCTGCTTCCGCTACCATCTTTGCAATTGCTAGGGGAAGTCCGCCTGTAATAACAGTAGCCAGCACGATAAAGAAAGGGTACGCGAGCTGATATAGACCCACACCTTCTGCTCCAATGATGCGTGGCAAAGCAATTCGGGGTATAAATCCAAGCATTCGATTAATGATGCCGGCGGCAAGCAAGATTAAAGTTCCTTGTATAAAGCTCTGTTTCCTCAAAGGTCACGCCTTCTTCCCCAAATGAAATGAAACGCTGGCCAACTTGTCTATTCTTATGGATATGCTATACCCCTATCCCGGCATGCCTTGTTTTAGTAGTTGTAACTTTTTGTGACGGAAGGAGGAAAGCAGAGAACTTGGGTCGAATACCTATGGTAAGCATACGAACACGAGCGATCTTTGGAGGTGTCATCACGTGGAATCGGAACAGTGGAATCATGATCAACATAGTGAAGAAATCGAAGCCATGTGCCGCAGCAAAGCTGAAGAATTCCGGCTCCTCGGCTATGAGTATGTAACCAGCAAGGATATTTGGGATTGTATCAGTCGTAATTATGATAAGGACGGAATGCCTCCCTTACATAAGCTGGTAAATGATATTTATTCCTTAAAAGCCAATAGTTACATGACTTATTTGACTCTTGCAGCTTATCGGGGGTTGAACTGAACAATACACATCTCGCTTCTTTTCTTTGCGAAAAGCTTTATAAAGCAGTAAAGTAAGAGAATAATAATAACTTCACATCTCCTATATAAACGGATGTCTTGCTGATATGTGCAGGGGCGGCCGTTTCTTTGTGTGAGTATAGCTATGACTATGCTGTGAATTGACGGTCATTTCACGTGTAGCTATAATAGGAATATTGAGTGAATGAAAGGGGAACTAGCTAGAGCATGAAGAGACTAATGGGCTTTATTATTACCGTGCTCGTTTTGACAGGCGTCATGGCATTTACTACTCCTGGACTGCTGGACAAGGTTAGACTTGGTCTTGACCTGAAAGGCGGATTTGAGATTTTGTACCATGCAGAGCCTATGGAAGCGGGAGCAGCGTTGTCCCGAGCTTCACTGTTGAAAACAGCAGAAAGTTTGGAAAAACGGGCCAATGCGCTCGGAACCAGTGAACCAGAGGTTACAACTGAAGGTACTGACCGTATTCGTCTGAAAATTGCAGGCGTTACTGATGAAGCCGAGGTTCGTAAGAAGATGAAGGAGCCTGCAGTTCTGACTTTCCGTAGTGCTGCTGAAGGTGACGCTGAAGGTACTTACAGCAAGATCGAACTGGTAGGTAGTGATTTTGTTGAAGGTGCGGCAGAGGTTGGACGGGATAACCTGAATCAGCCAATCATCAGTATCAAAATAAAGGACAAGGATAAATTCGCAGAGATTACCAAACGCCTCTTAGGAAAGAATCTCGCAATTTATTTGGATGAGAACAAACTATCTGATCCTACGGTACAAGCAGTACTTACCGATGGTAGTGCGTCTATTTCCGGTCAGTATACAATTAAAGAAGCACGTGAACTGGCTGACACTATTAATCTTGGTGCGTTGCCACTGAAACTTACTGAGAAATACTCCCAAAGTGTGGGTGCAACACTTGGTAAACAATCGCTTGATCAAACGATCAAAGCCGGTCTTTTGGGTTCTTTGATTATTCTTATCTTCATGATCGGTATGTATCGCTTGCCAGGTCTCTTGGCTAGTTTTGCGCTGATCTTGCATACATGGCTGCTAATTGTAGTCTTTGTCTTAGCTGACTTCACATTGACGTTGCCTGGTATAGCCGCATTTATTCTGGGTATAGGGATGGCCGTCGATGCCAATATCATTACAAATGAACGGATAAGAGAAGAAATGCGCAGTGGTAAAAGTGTACTTTCCTCTGTTAAAGCAGGTAATAAATCCTCTTTCCGGACAGTAATGGACTCCAATGTCACAACTGTTATTGTGGCAGGTGTCATGTTCGCCTTCGGTACAGGTGCAGTCAAAGGTTTCGCATTGGTACTGATCGTGGAAATCGTTCTGAGTATCGCTACGAATCTTTATTTCTCCCACTGGTTGCTTAGCCAGCTTGTTAAAGCCGGTAAGCTGAACAAACCGAAGAGTTTCGGTGTTAAGGAGAGTGATATTCGTGCGCTTTAAGAAAGAACTTGATTTCGTACATTTGAGTAAATTTTTCTATGTTTTTTCTATCGCCCTTACAGTGGCAGGTTTGATTTTCCTAGCAACCTTTGGATTGAATTACAGCGTTGATTTCAAAGCGGGATCTAATGTTGATATCTCTCTGTCTAAGAATTTGACATTGGAAGAGGTTAATTCAGCAGTTGAAAAAACTGGGATTTCAAGTGAGCCAAGCATTACGATAGGAAGTGAACGGGTTAACGTTCGTTATGATCAAGTGCTCGATGAGCAACAAGATGAAGCTCTTAAAGCAGAGATCTTGAAGCTGGACGAAAAAGCATCGTTTGAGATTAACACCGTGGATACTGAAATGTCTAAAGAACTTGCACGCAATGCGATCTATGCGGTTCTCATTTCTTGTCTAGGGATTATCATTTATGTAAGTATTCGTTTTGAATGGCGGTTTGCATTGGCAGCTATTGTTTCATTGATCCATGATGCCTTTATGGTCGTTGCAATCTTCTCCATCTTCCGCTTGGAAGTGGATTTGACGTTTATTATTGCGGTGCTTACGATTATCGGTTATTCCATCAATGATACGATCGTTATCTTTGACCGTATCCGTGAGAATTTGCGTTTTGGTAAACAAAAAACCTATGAGGATTTAAAAGAGCTTGTGAATAAGAGTGTGGCTCAAACGCTTATGCGTTCTCTTTACACAGCATTTACCGTATTTATTGCGGCGTTCTTCCTGTTGATTCTTGGAGGCGAGTCCATCAAGATGTTCTCGCTTGCGATGGTTATCGGATTGCTATTCGGAGCGTACTCCTCTATCTTTATTGCAAGTCCGGTCTGGCTACTGCTTAAGAAGCGTGAAAAGATAAAGGTAAAGAACCCGGCTAAAGGGTAATGTCTCTAGAGAAATAACATGGCTACACTTGAATGAAAAAAACATCAACTTTATAATTTAAGAAAGCCGCGTCAAATGCGACGCGGCTTTCGAAATCTTTGGGGTAGTATGTCATGTGTATTGTATCATCATGAGATTACTTGCTAGTGGTAAGGGGGGCCTCGTATGAATAAAGAACGATCACCGCAAAGCAAGACGGTTGCTTGGACAGGGATCATCAGCGATGTTACTTTGGCAGTAGCTAAGGGGAGTTTTGGCTATATTTCAGGTAGCAAGGCTTTAATGGGCGATGCATTATATTCTGGAGCAGATGCTGCAGCTAAATTGGCGGATATTCTCCCATGGCGCTCTGAACAAAGCAGAAAGAGCAAGCAGCGGATAGAAGAGCGACGAGGGAATAAGGAGCCGCTTTTAGCTATACTTTTTTCGGTATTAATTCTTATGGGGGGGCTGCAAATCGCCTTCTCTGCAATCCGTGACTTAACCGAGGGACAGTCATCCACTCGCGGAGAACTTGCACTTGTAACTGTCTTACTATCTATTGTACTTAAAGAAGCTGTATTTCAATATCAATATCGGTACTTTAAAAAAATAGGTGATGGCAGTCACGCTGCTTATGCCAATAGTCATCGTTTCAGTTTGTATACTTCTATCACAGTATTAGTTGGGATATCGTTATCAATGGGGGGTACCTATTGGCATCCTCTACTCTATATGGACCCTATTGCTGCACTTTTAACAGGATGCTTAATTCTACGTAAAGGTTATTTGCTCATTGTTAATACTGTTAGTGTTAAGAATGCGCAGGAGCTACCTTCTGAGGAGGCAGCTAATTTTATTGAAACCGTACAACGTGTTCATGGTGTTATTCGTGTAGAATATTTGAAGGCACTTGAGCAAGGGAATTATGTGAATCTGCAAGTGAAGATCAGTGTAAATCCGCGTATTACGGTGATGGAAGCACAGGATATTTCGGAATGTGCAAGAAAGTTGCTGCAGCACAGGTTTGTTCATGTTGGTGAGGTACATATGGACGTAGTTCCTTATGATCCTGGCTATCCATACAAAAGTAATTATGAATTGGTGGATAATGATATTCCGACGCTGCTTCAGTAGTTCGCAAGGTGAGAGAAAGGTGAGCGCTATTGCTTTATTCAAAAACAAGATGGCAATCTCCGGCAGCCGATCCCGACGTCGTAAGGGATATGGCCCGGAGCCTTTCTATTTCTCCGCTCTTATCCTCACTATTAGTGACTAGAGGAATTGATACGCCACATGAGGCTCTATCGTTCATGGATGGCGGTGTGGAAGCTCCGCATGATCCGTTCCTTCTAAAAGGAATGGCCGAAGCGGTTCCCAGAATTAGAAAGGCTTTAAAAGAAGAAGAACATATTCTGATTTACGGTGATTACGACGCCGATGGTGTGTCCAGTACAGCATTAATGATTCATTTGCTGCGTTACTTAGGCGCTTCCTTTGATATTTATATCCCGCACCGTTCTAATGAGGGCTATGGGCTGCATAATCATGCTTTGGATTGGGCTTTACAGCAGGGTGTATCCTTGATCATTACTGTAGATACTGGCATTAGCGCCTATCATCAGATTGCTTACGCTAATGAACTCGGGATTGATGTGATTGTTACGGATCACCATGAGCCACCAGAGCTTCTCCCAGAGGCTTATACGTTGATTAATCCGAAGCTGCCCGACTGCCCCTACCCGTTCAAAGGATTGGCAGGTGTAGGTGTAGCTTATAAGCTCGCCCAGGCTATGCTAGGGGAGGAAACTCCCGAAGAATGGGCAGAGATAGCTGCTATCGGTACTGTAGCGGATTTAATGCCGCTGCTGGGTGAGAATCGTGAGATTGTTCGAAACGGCTTGGTGAGTATGCGAAATTCTCGATTCCCAGGTATTCGTGCCTTACTCGATGTTAGCGGCGTAACCATGAGTACTGTGAGCGCGGTTAATATCGCTTTTGGAATGGCGCCTCGTATCAATGCGAGTGGTCGTCTGGATCATGCTGGACGGGCAGTGGCGTTGCTTACAACCGAGCATACTGATGAGGCAGAGCAACTGGCTGGGGAGCTTGATCTGCTTAATAAAGAACGCCAATTGGTCGTAGAAAGAATTGTAGTGGAGGCCACTGCAAAACTGGAGCAGGTGACTCAGGGTGGAGAAATACCAGACATCATAGTCCTTGCTGAACAAGGTTGGAATGTGGGTGTGGTAGGCATAGTGGCTTCCAAACTGCTGGAGCGTTACTATCGACCTGTAATTATTCTGGATATTCATCCGGAGACCGGCATGTGCAAAGGTTCTGCCCGCTCTATTCCTGGACTTGATATATATGCGGCCTTATCCTCTTGTTCTAACTTAATGGATCATTTCGGTGGTCATCCAGCAGCTGCGGGAATGAGTCTGCATCGGGACGGCTTAGAAGCCTTCGCTGCGGCATTAAATGAATACGCTGCTACTGTGTTAACACCGGAGCATTTCGTTCCTGTTACTTCTGCTGATGCAGAAGTGTCGATTTCCGATGTGTCCCTACAGACCGCGCTTGAATTGGAAAGGCTTGCACCTTTCGGGATGTCGAATCCATTGCCAAAGTTCATCATTCGCGGGGCTACAGTGAAAGAGACACGCACCATGGGGCAAGACGGAAAACACTTGAAGATCGTCTTGCAACAGGGTAAGAGTACGATCGAAGCCTTAGCTTTTGGTAAAGGGGATTTGGCTAAGCTGCTCCCTGTGGGCACCCCGATCAATGTGCTGGCTGAACTGTCGATCAACGAATGGAATGGCTCGAGGAAACCACAGCTGATGCTACAGGATTTATCAGTTCAGGATGCTCAATTATTTGATCTTCGTGGTGCTGCTGACGCTGTACGGCAGGCTGCACATATTAGAGAGCTGCTGCTTCCCTATAGCGGTGCTGGCCCATATCGTGCTGCAGCAGTGTTTCAGAGTGGACGTATGTCTTCACAGACTGAATTGATAGGAATGTCCTTCTGGGTATATGATAAAGAAGCTGGCATTAGCGCCGCTATTAAGGATGATTCGATTCAGGAATCAGGGCATGTCTCACTGTTATGTCTACTGGATATGCCGGAGACTCCTGAACAACTAGACGCGTTACTAAAGGCTTTTCCTAATGCTGATAATATTGCGTTATTGCATTCTATAAAGGATGGCCGAGAACGACTTATCATTCCGACACGGGATCATTTTAAAATACTCTATAAACTGCTGGCTTCGATCACTGCTGTTGCAACGCCAGAACATGAAGTGCTGCTGCGGCTAAGTCGACAATCCTCATTAAGTATTCGAATGCTTAGTAATATGCTAGATGTGTTCGAGGAGCTGGATTTTATCGAAAGAAGTCACGGAAGTGTGACCTTTATTACGCAGCCTACAGCTAAAAGCCTTACAGCATCAAGACATTTTGTCAGACTGGGGCAGATGGCGGAAATGGAGCAGTACTTCATGGAAGGTAGCTTGTCTGAACTGCAGGATTGGATGTTATCACGCCGTTTAGGCGTATCATAAAGACTAAACAAAACAAAGCAGACGCTTACGAAGCAAGTTTTGCCGAAACGGACTCAAAGTAGCATATGCTAACAAAACAAAGCAGACGCTTACGAAGTAAGTTTTGCCGAACCGAACTCAAAGTAGCATATGCTAACAAAACTTTTAGGAGATGAAAAATTTGGATTTTAAAGATAGTATTCGCGTGATTCCTGATTTCCCAAAAGAAGGTATTAGTTTTAAAGATATCACCACCTTGTTAAAAGACGGTGATGCATATCGCCAGGCAATTGATGCCTTGAAAGCTCTTGTATCCCACTTAGAAATCGATGTGATCGCTGGACCGGAAGCACGTGGTTTTGTAGTTGGTGCACCTCTTGCTTATGCATTGGGCGTAGGCTTTGTGCCGATTCGAAAGAGTGGTAAACTGCCGTATGAGACTATCGAGGTTGGATATGATCTTGAATATGGTAAAGACACACTTGCTGTTCACACGGATGCCATTAAGCCTGGACAAAATGTATTGATTGCTGATGATTTGTTAGCAACAGGAGGTACTATAGCTACTTCGGTTAGCCTTGTGGAGCAGCTTGGTGGTAAAGTGGTAGGCGCAGCGTTTTTGATTGAATTGGTTGAGCTTGCTGGACGTAATAAGCTTTCTGGAATCGAAGTTATTACATTAGTTGATTACGAAGATTAATACGATAAACTTGTCTTTTCCCGGGAAATAAATTGGGATTTATGTATCGAATAATGTGGAAAAGTGCAAACAACAGCAATTCTCTGTCACTACTAGCGGAGGGTTGCTGCTTTGCAATTTTTTGCTCAAAAGAGATTCGAAAAAAGACTGCCCAATCCATAAAATGGATCTGGAGCAGTCTTTTTGAATTATTAATTCATAAATAAATTAGTGAGCAGCTTTATCGCTTTCTCCACCTTCATTAGACAGTCCAAGAACTTCAATGAGTTTGAAGAATATGGCTAGAACGATACCAACAATTGTAGCTAGAGCCATACCACTGAGTTTTACATTACCTATAGTAAGGGTTGTACCACTAATTCCGACAACAAGCACCAACGTAGCCATAATCATGTTAGTGGCTTTGGAAAAATCAACTTTTTGCTCTACGAAGATTCGCAGACCGGATGCAGCAATTACACCGAACAACAGTAGTGATACACCACCCATTACAGGTGTTGGGATGTTAGCGATAACGGAGGAGAAAGTACCGGAGAACGATAGCAGAATTGCAATCACTGCTGCGCCACCGATCACATATACAGAATAAACTTTAGTTAATGCCATAACCCCGATATTCTCACCGTAGGTTGTATTTGGAGTAGAACCGATAAAACCGGAGATAATTGTAGATATCCCGTTACCCATCAGAGATCGATCAAGTCCAGGGTCTTTAGCTAAATCTCTGCCAACAATATTGCTGGTTACAAGTAAGTGTCCAATATGTTCAACGATTACTACTAGCGATACTGGGATGATAGTCAGGATTACATTCCAATCGAAGGATGGAGTAACAATGGTAGGGTGCGCTAAAAAATTCGCATTAGATATTGCAGCCGTATCCACCATTTTCATAATATAAGCTAAACCATAACCAGTTACGATACCGATGAGGATGTGAATGATTTTTGGGAAACCGCGGAAGAGTACAGCTCCAATTACGGTTACGCCCAGTGTCACCATAGAAAGTGTGATTGCTTTGCCATCTGGAGTCCAGTCTGCAACTGCAACACCTTCAGGGGCAATAAGTCCTGCCATTCGCGCGGCAACAGGCACAAGTTCAAGTCCGATCGTTGCTACGATAGCTCCCATTACTGCTGGAGGGAAGACAACATCGATCCATTTTGTTCCTGCATAACGGATGATCAAAGCAACGAGCACAAAGATAACACCTGTGATGATGAAAGCGCCCAAAGCAAGCGAGTACCCTTTCATATGATCATCTTTATGATCAGCAAGCACTGATAATACGGGTGCGATAAATGCAAAGCTGGAGCCAAGGTAGGCAGGTATTTTACCACGGCAAATCCAAATGTATAGCAGTGTGCCGATACCGTTCATCAGCAAAATCATGCCAGGGTCAACCCCGAACAAGTTAGGTACTAGCACTGTACTGCCAAACATGGCGAACAGATGCTGTAGGCTTAACAGAAAACCGGGGCCCCATGGAAGTTTTTCATTAACTTGAATTTCGCGTTGCAATGGAGTTCACTCCTCTTTCTTAATGGATATGATGTTGTCCAGCGAAAATCCGCCTTTACTAGATTAAATAGAACTGGACATTTTTACAACAACATTTTCACAAGTGTTATTAATTTGTCCGATTTTCATAACTTTTACTTCTTGAATACCATGAGATGGCAAGTGTTGACGTAATCCCTCGTAAGCGTCATAATTATAGACAACTTTGAACAAGAGCGTAAGTTGCTTGCGAAATGATTGGAACCTGCAGATTTCAGAATGATTGCGGGTTCATTTTATTATAGAAAGGAAACGGATACGACGAGAATGGGCATAGAGCGATTAATTGATAAGGCTGGCGCCTATATAAAAGATAAAGATCTTCTCCGCATCCGGGAAGCTTATGAATTTGCCGATCAGGCTCATCACGGGCAGATCCGCAAGTCGGGGGAGCCATACATTCTGCATCCGCTGGCGGTGGCAGATATTGTCGTCAATATGCAAATGGATGTTATATCTATTGTTGCGGCGCTTTTGCATGATGTTGTGGAAGATACGACGGTCTCATTGGAACAAATCCGCGCGAAATTTGGCGATACCTGCGCGATGCTTGTCGATGGCTTAACTAAGCTGGAACGCATCCGTTTTCGCTCAAAGGAAGAGCAGCAGAACGAGAATTACCGTAAGATGTTTATTGCGATGGCGCAGGATATCCGGGTCATCGTTATCAAACTAGCGGATCGCCTGCATAATATGCGTACGTTAAAGTATCAATCTGAAGAGAGCCAGCGACGTATTTCTTATGAAACGCTGGAGATTTTCTGTCCTGTAGCTGATCGTTTGGGGATTTCCGCGATTAAGTGGGAGATGGAGGATATTGCGCTTCGTTACTTGAATCCGCAGCAGTATTATCGCATTGCTAATCTAGTGCATAAGAAGCGGGCTGAACGTGAGCAATTTATCGACAGCGTAATTGGCCGTATTCGTGCCAAGCTGGATGAAATGGGCATTGAAGGTGATCTTTCAGGTCGTCCGAAGCATATCTACAGTGTCTATAACAAAATGAGTACGAAAAACAAACAGTTTAATGAGATCTATGACCTGCTGGCCATCCGTATCATTGTGGATAATATCAAGGATTGTTATGCAACCCTCGGAATTATTCATACCCTTTGGAAGCCAATGCCAGGTCGATTTAAAGATTATATAGCTATGCCCAAAGCCAATATGTACCAATCTTTGCATACTACAGTGGTAGGTCCTGGCGGAGAGCCAACCGAAGTGCAAATTCGCACTTGGGAAATGCATCGCACGGCTGAATTCGGGATAGCAGCACACTGGGCATACAAAGAAGGAACCAGCAATAATGTGAATCCTGAGAATCGGATGCCTTTTTTTCGCGAAATATTGGAGCTTCAGCATGAGGCCAAGGATGCCGAAGAGTTCGTAAAATCACTCAAAATGGACTTTTTCTCGGATCTTGTGTTCGTGTTTACGCCTAAAGGTGAGGTTATTGAGCTTCCTGCGGGCTCTGTACCACTTGATTTTGCATTCCGTATTCATACGGAAGTGGGTAATCGTACGATTGGTTCTAAGGTGAACGGGCGGATCGTACCGTTGGATCACAAGTTGAAGACGGGCGATATTGTAGAGATACTGACATCGAAGCATTCGTACGGACCAAGCCGCGACTGGCTCAAGATTGCTCAATCCTCACATGCGCGAAGCAAAATTAAGCAATGGTTCAAAAAAGAAAAACGTGAGGAAAATGTCGAAAAAGGTCGCGAAGCGATTGAACGTGAGCTGAAGCGTCTGAATGTCGAGGTTTCTGAATGGATTTCTGATGATAAGCTTTTAGAAGCAGCGAAGAAATTTGCTTTTAACGATGTTGAGGATATGCTATCTGCCGTTGGATTTGGTGGGATTACCGCTTCGCAGATTGCTTCCCGTTTGACGGAAAAGCTGCGCAAAGAGCAGGAAGAAGCTGCTAATCATTTAGAGCTTACTTCAGAGATGAAGGAGATCAAGTCTTCCGGCGAAAAACGTAATCAACCGACCAATGGTGTTAGTGTAAAGGGAATTGAAAATTTACTTGTCCGTTTTGCACGATGTTGTAATCCGGTACCGGGTGACGACATTGTAGGGTATGTTACACGGGGCCGGGGTGTATCTGTACATCGCCAGGATTGTCCTAACATTCCGAGTGAAGGTGACGGAGAAGAAGCAGCAAGGGTGATTGAAGTGGAATGGGAAGGTACGATGGAAGCAAACTACAGTGTGGATATTGAGATTACAGGTCATGATCGTAATGGACTGCTCAATGAAGTGCTGCAGGCAGTTTCCGAGAGTAAAACGAACATTTCTGCAGTCACTGGGCGCTCTGACAAGAATAAAATGGCAATGATTCATATGACCATTCTCATTCGTAACACGGAACATCTGCAATCCGTTGTAGATAAAGTGAAACGAGTCAAGGATGTATATACAGTGAATCGGATCATGCAATAGGGCAAGGAGCGGAGTAGTACGATGAGAGTTGTAGTACAGCGTTGTAAGGACGCCAAAGTAACCGTGGATAAGGCAGTGACCGGAGAAATTGGCAAAGGCTTAATGCTGCTAGTTGGCGTTACGCATGAGGATACAGAAAAGGATGCCAAATATTTGGCGGATAAAATAGCAGGACTGCGAATTTTTGAAGATGATGCTGGTAAAATGAACTACAGTGTCACAGAGACTGAGGGAGCAATTCTTTCAGTATCCCAGTTTACTTTATACGGGGATTGTCGTAAGGGGAGACGGCCGAATTTCATGGGAGCAGCAGCTCCCGCGGAGGCTGAGCGACTTTATGATTACTTTAACCAAGAGCTTAGAGCTGGCGGCCTTCAAGTGGAGACGGGTGTATTTGGAGCGATGATGGATGTGTCGCTGACCAATTGGGGCCCGGTTACTCTCATTTTAGATAGCCGCAGTTAATGAAAAAAAAGATGTCGAAAATTGCTTCTAGCGGAGCTAACTTTCGACATCTTTTTTTTATTGTGGATGAGCAGTGAGTAAGATACTTGTGCGGATAGAGCCTCTTGGAGCTGGATAAACTAAAGGTAGACAGTTATCCCGCACGATGCAAGGAGCTTAGTAATGAGACATTCACAGAAGGCATGGGTATGGAGAAGTATCCCGGCACTAGCGACAGGGAGTCCTGTAGAAGCCTATGCATTAGCCAAAAAGACGGAAGATGAAATTGAATCTCAAGTGATCAAAGGAAGAAGCCGTAATCTCTTACCGCGTACCTGAAATGGGTGGTGGAGGCGGCTTTTTGATGCGGTTAACCGGGGATATTTTCTGATTAGAGGTTAGAAATCATTGTGAGAAGGGTAATAGACGACAAGAAAGATAAATAAGTACCTATTCATTTGCACAAGCAGAGAGGAGAACTTATCACATGAGTAATGTTGCATTTTTACTAGCTAATGATTTTGAAGATTCTGAGATGAAGGTCCCTTACGATGAAGTTATAAAGGCAGGACATCAAGCTGACATTATTGGTTTAAAGAAGGGTGAGACCTTACTAGGCAAAAAGAAGGAAGTCTCCTACGCAGCCGATAAAGCCATAGCTGACGTTCAAGCAGGTAATTATGACGCGATAGTAATTCCTGGAGGTTCTTCCCCAGAAAATTTACGGCAAAATGCAGATATTTTGAAGTTTGTGAAAGAAGCAAACGAAGCTGGTAAGCCTATCGCTTCTATTTGCCACGGACCCCAAATTCTGATCAGTGCAGACTTGCTTAAAGGACGTACCATCACCTGTTATCCTCCGTTGAAAGATGATGTTGTGAACGCTGGTGCGGAGTTTAAAGATGAAGAAGTGGTAGTTGATCGTAATTACATTACTTCGCGTACCCCGAAAGATGAGCCTGCCTTCGTTCGTGAAATATTGAAGGTCCTGCAATAGCAATTTATAACACTGAGTCTTATAATCTAAAGGAGGTAATGGTAATGACCAGAAAAATCCAAGCATATTTTAGAACGGAAAATGAAGCAGAAGGTGCTAAAATAGCATTGATTAGTTACAAGGTAGATGGCTTGGAGGTATGGCCACTCACGGACCCTATTGGGGAAGATCGTAGAATTCTGTTTCCGATAGCCCCGTTTAGTAATACGACGTTAGCCGCAGGTACAGTGGGGACGCTTGGAACGGGTAGCACTCCGGCAGCTGGAGCTATGTTGGCCCCTGGTGTTGCCGCCTCCGAAACGCGTGATGAGCCTGAGACCCATTATAGCGTGGATGAAGACCAGGTTAGTGCGGATGTAGCAGATGGAGAGCTCGAAGATGGGGATTTAAGTAAACTTCGTTATGTGATGGACCTAAGTGTTGCAGAAGAGAATTATAATGAGGTTGTGGAAACCCTTCGGGGCAAAGGAGCATTTGTAGAGCAATTCGATTAACAACAATCTATTAAAATAAACCGCTTTCATGAATGTAATATAATCGTAATATTACATACATGTTTCCTTAATATAGCGTGTTTATAATAAAGGCATGACCCCCTTTTTAATAATATATGATGATGGACCTGCAGCATTTGGCTGCAGGTCATTTTTTTTGTAACGGTTGAAGTTAAAGGTCAAAAGTTGAAAGTTGTCGAATTTTTTATTCATCTTCGCATTTCCTGCCTTGACTTTAGCGCAGTAGTTCAGTAGAATTTAAAAATATACGATTTTATCATATGGTTTTGATGACGGGAACAAGTAATTCGAGGACCCACAACTCCAGAGAGGAATCCCCTGTAGATTCAGATGATATTCAGTACAATGGATGATCTATCGTTTCTGCTTGGCTGCAAGGATTCTGTTGATGAGCGAATGAATGACCTCCCCGAGAACGTACGGCGAAAGTGGGCAATGTATATTGCCGCTATCAGTAGCCGTTATGCGTAGGCGGGCGTTAACCGCTTTGAGCGGATTCAGAATGGTTCTGATCCGGAATGTGGGTGGTACCACGGGTGTATTATTGGTTATGATAATCCCTCGTCCCTGTTTTTTATAAACAGGGCGGGGGATTTTTTGTTTTGTTTAGCATGATGAAGTGATGAAGAGAGCAGATTTAGAGGGGTATTTTTTAGGAGGGATAGACTGTGGCTAAAGAAAGATTTGAGAAACCTACAGGAACGCAGGATGTGCTTCCGGGAGCTGTGGAGAAATGGCAGTATATTGAGGGGAAGGCTAGAGATTTATGCCGTCGTTTCAATTACCGTGAAATCCGTACACCGATGTTCGAGTATACGGGGTTATTCGAGCGTGGAGTAGGCGAAACAACGGATATTGTAGAAGGCGAGATGTACACGTTCAAGGATAAAGGCGATCGTGATCTGGCGCTGCGTCCAGAAGGAACGGCTGGTGTCGTTAGAGCTTATGTTCAGAACAAGCTTTACGGTGAACCTGATGTAAGTAAGCTGTATTATATCGGACCTATGTTCCGTTATGAGCGTCCACAGGCAGGTAGATATCGTCAATTCCATCAGTTTGGTATTGAGGCTTTTGGAGCTGTGGATCCGGCTATTGATGCGGAAGTAGTCTCCTTAGGCTATCAATTCTATAAGGATCTTGGCCTTAAGGATGTAAGAGTGGAAATCAATTCTGTCGGTAACGCACCTAGCCGTGCAGCTTATCGGGAGAAGCTATTGGGTTTCTTAAGACCAATGAAGGATACCCTTTGCAGTGACTGTCAGCGTCGTATTGAGCGTAATCCGCTTCGCGTGCTGGATTGTAAGGTAGATCAAGATAAATTTACAGATGCGCCTTCCATTTTGGATAGTCTGGACGAAGAGTGCACGACTCATTTTGAAAAGGTGAAGATGCACCTTGATATCATGGGTGTGGAATTCACCATTAACCCTCGACTTGTAAGAGGACTGGATTATTACACGCATACAGCGTTTGAATATAAAGCAGCAGGTATTGGTTCGATTGATACCGTGGGCGGCGGAGGCCGTTACAACGGTTTGGTTGAAGAAATTGGTGGACCGGATCAACCGGGTATTGGTTTTGGGATTGGACTTGAACGAATTCTCCTCATTTTGGAGGATCAGAAGGTAGAGCTGGAGACGGCGAAGCCACTGGATGTGTACTTCGTAGCTCTCGGTGAGGAAGCTGATATCGAAATCTCTAAGCAGCTATATATTCTGCGCAGCCAAGGGTTCTCAGCAGAACGTGACTACCTGGGCCGGAAAATGAAGGCACAGATGAAATCCGCAGACCGTATGTCGGCACGTTATACTGCGATTCTTGGCGAAGATGAGCTGAAGAATGGTGTAATTACCGTGAAGTCGATGAATACAGGGGAGCAACGCACCGTGAAGCTGGATGAGCTGGGTCAGGCACTGGTTTAGACCATCTGACTAACGTCTTATGGTGACTGTATAGAGAAAGATTAAAAATGTATTTTTAACCATGAAGGGGAATGATAAATTATGCAAAGAAGTCATCAGTGTGGACAATTAACACCAGAACATATTGGACAGACGGTAACCTTGAACGGATGGGTGCAGACTCGCCGTGACCTTGGGGGCGTATTATTTATTGATCTGCGTGACAGAAGCGGTATTGTACAAGTTGTATTTAACCCAGACTACTCTGGCGAAGCCTTACAAATTGCTGATAAGGTTCGTAGTGAATACGTCCTGGCTGTTAAAGGTAAAGTTGTTAAACGTGATGAGGAAACCATTAACCGCAACCTGCCAACAGGTGAAATTGAAGTGCAAATTACGGACATTGAAGTGCTGAACGCAGCTAAGACACCTCCGTTCTTCATCGAAGATGGTGTGGAAGTAGACGAGTCACTGCGTCTCAAATATCGCTATTTGGATCTTCGTCGTCCAGAGATGCAAAGAACCTTGCTGCTTCGCTCGAAAGCTTCTAAGATCTTCCGCGATTTCCTTGACAGTGAAGGGTTCATCGACGTAGAAACACCGATCCTAACTAAGAGCTCACCGGAAGGCGCGCGTGATTATCTGGTACCAAGCCGTGTGCATGAAGGCGAATTCTTCGCATTGCCGCAATCTCCACAAATCTACAAGCAATTGTTGATGGTCGGCGGCGTTGAGCGCTATTACCAAATTGCTCGTTGTTTCCGTGATGAAGATTTGCGTGCTGACCGTCAGCCTGAATTCACTCAAGTCGACATTGAGACTTCATTCCTGTCACAAGATGAATTGCTTGGTATGATGGAGAAGCTGATGCAGCGTCTGTTCAAGGAAACTGTAGGAGCAGATATTGAGCTTCCGTTCCAACGGTTGACTTATGCTGATGCTATGGGCAAATACGGTTCTGACAAACCTGATCTCCGTTTTGGATTAGAGCTTGTAGAAATGAACGATATTGTTGCTACTAGCGGTGTTAAGGTATTCGCTTCTGTAATCGAAAAAGGCGGCGAAGTGAAATGTCTAAATGCTAAAGGCTGTGGCACTTGGACTCGTAAAGAAATCGATGACCTTGGACCTTATGCTGCTCGCTATGGCGCGAAAGGCTTGGCATGGATTCAAGTGAAAGACGGCGAATTCAAAGGGCCGATTGTGAAATTCTTCTCCGAAGAAGAAATTGCGGCTGTGAAGGAACGTACAGGCGCTGAAGAAGGCGACCTTCTCCTCTTCTCCGCTGATAATAAAAAGGTTGTAGCAGACGTTCTAGGCGCCCTTCGTGTTAAAATTGGACGTCAGCTCGGTCTGATTGACGATAACGTGTTCAAGTTCGCTTGGGTTACAGACTTCCCACTCCTTGGATATGACGAAGATCAGAAACGTTATGTAGCAGAACACCATCCGTTCACTCGTCCACGTGAAGAGGATCTGCATCTATTTGACACAGATCCAGGTGCGATCCGTGCACAAGCTTATGACATCGTTCTGAACGGTTATGAAGTAGGCGGAGGCTCCATGCGGATTTACAAACGCGAAGTACAGGAGAAAATGTTCGAAGCCCTTGGATTTACGAAAGAGGTTGCTTATGAGAAGTTCGGCTACCTGATGGATGCGTTCGAATATGGTACACCTCCACACGGTGGTATCGCTTTCGGTTTAGATCGTCTAGTTATGCTGCTGTCCGGTCGTACAAATCTGCGTGAAACCATCGCATTCCCGAAAACGGCAAGTGCAACAGATCTACTTATGGATGCACCTTCGCCAGTTGATGGTTCACAATTGGAGCAGTTGCACATTAAGCTGGCACTTAAACCGAAGAAAGAAAAAGAATAATTAACTAATCGAAGCGGGCGAGGCAGATTTCTGCTTCGCCAAAGCTTTTGAAGGAGGCTGAACCTCATGCTACATCAGTTCTCACGCACGGAACTGGCGATCGGACCGGAAGGTCTGGAAATAATGAAGAACAGCACGGTAGCGGTGCTTGGCATCGGCGGTGTTGGCGGTATAGCAGTTGAGGCTTTGGCGCGTACCGGCATCGGCAGACTGATTCTGATAGATAAGGACACTGTAGACATCACCAATGTAAACCGCCAGATTCATGCACTCACAACTACGGTTGGGCAGAAGAAGGCTGAACTGATGGTAGACCGTGTGAAGCTGATCAATCCGGAATGCGAAGCGATTGCGCTCAACATGTTCTATACGGAAGAAACCTATGAGGAATTGTTCAAATTAAAACCTGATTATGTACTTGATGCTTCGGATACGATTATTTATAAGGTTCACATAATCAAAGAATGTCTGTCCCGTGGAATTCCAATGATCTCAAGCATGGGCGCTGCCAACAAAATGGATCCTACAAGATTCCAGGTAGCGGACATTTCCAAGACAACTTATGACCCTATTGCGCGTGTCATTCGTCAGAAGCTGCGTAAGGAAGGAATTAAGAAAGGCGTGAAAGTGGTTTTCTCTACGGAGCCGCCAATGAAGCCACGTCAGGATGTTACGGATAAGATCGTTCCGGAGAATGCGCCGGATCGACGTAAAGCGAAACAACCACCAGCTAGTAACGCCTTCGTTCCGCCGGTAGCAGGCCTGATCATGGTCAGTGTTGCCGTGCGTGATTTGCTTGAGGCTGGAGGCGTCAGCGTGTAAGTGAATCGCTGAGCTGAAGCTGTTTCAATTATAGCGATAGTAGTAGTAAAATGGACCAAAAGGGCGACCAGCTGAAATCCAGTTGCGTACGCCCTTTTGTTGTGGTTAACAGGCGGGTCTGCAAGATGCAGACCACAAATAGGCATAATAATTGAACCGGGATGAACCGTTGATTATAAGCCTTATTATCCGGGTAATATCCGCCTGCGGAACTTAATATCAGTGGAGGTTTTTGTACATGAAATCAAATTTTTGGCGAAATAGTGTAGGGCTTGCACCTGAGAATGACTGGAAACGGGAGTGGGCTGCAGGGATCCTTTCGTATTTTGCTTCGGTATACATTGTAATGGTGAATGCGACCATACTTCATGACGCGGGTATGCCGCTTAGACCAGCAATGGTGGCTACACTATTGACTGCCATTACAGGCTGTCTACTGATGGCCTTCGGTGGGAAGACACCAATCATCGTGGTACCAGGGATGGGGATAAACGCATTTTTCACATACACACTTGTACATTCAATGAATTTAGGTTGGAGAGAGGCACTTACTGTAGTTGTAATAACCGGTGTGTTATTCGCTATCGTGGCCTTCACATCGCTTTATCGTATTCTAAGTGAGGCGATTCCTCAAAACCTACAGCATGCCATTACAGTCGGGATAGGGCTTTTTCTGACCTTTATAGGACTGCAAAAAAGCGGGATTGTGATTGCGCATCAGACCACGTTTGTTGCTATAGGACATTTTAGCGATCCAGCAGTTATCACTTCCTGTGTAACCTTGTTACTCGCTTTAGTACTGTTTATCCGCGGGACCAACGGTGGTTTGCTTATCAGTATGCTGGTTGGTACAGGTCTAGCCTACTTGCTGGGAGCGGCTCACGCGCCTGAGAAGCAGGCATCCGGTCATGTATTTACGGGTTATGAAAGCTTATTTCTGGGAATGGACTGGAGCGGCATAGTGAGCCTTGTGTTCTGGATTGCTGTTTTCTTACTGCTCTTAATTGTTGTATTTGAAAATATTGGGCTAGTCGCCTCACAGACTATGATGGCAGGGCGTCCTGAGCGCTTCAAGAGTAGCTTACGAGCACTCTCTATTGCCAATATCGCTGCAGGTCTCTTCGGAAGCAGTCCTGTAGTAGCCGCTGCGGAATCTAATGCAGGTATTGCTGCAGGTGGACGTTCGGGACTGACCTCACTCGTGGCAGGACTGCTGTTCGGGGCGACATTCCTGTTCCTCCCTCTGCTCTCCTACATTCCAGACAGTGCTATCGCTCCGATCTTGATTGTAATCGGTGGGCTTATGGTACAGAATGTACGTGAAATGGACTTGGGAGATTTAACAGAGCTCTTTCCTTCTTTCCTAATCATGGTCATGATTCCATTCACCTATAGCATCGTAGATGGTATGGCTTTTGGATTTATTACTTATCCGATCGTGAAGCTTGCGGTGGGCAAAGGCAAGGAAGTACCTCCTGCGCTGTATGGGATTGCCGGCTTATTTGTAGCTAACTTTATTTTGCAAGCTGTGCTGTAGTCATATGTTCGCTTGAAAGATTTGGTATTTTAGTGCTGATTATGCTACAATGGGTATCCTTTTTGCGTGAGAAGAGGGAATGAGGAGAATGAAAATTTAAGCTCGATAAACTTTTAGGAGGTAACTGAAATTGGAAGACAACTTTCAAAGTGCCTATCAAGAGGAAGAAGACAGGCTGAATCAAGCGCTTACTGAGATTGACACCTTACTGGAGAAACTTAACCAGACTCCGGTGTACACGGGACACGATTATACGGAACAGGTGTTAGAAGCGAACCGTGATCAGAAGCGCAAAGATCTTGCCAAGCTTCGGCAGGAGCCTTATTTCGGACGGCTTGATTTTCAGGGCAATGATGAGAAGCAGCGGAAGGCACTCTATATAGGCAAAATCGGCGTAGACCGCGAGCAGGTAAGCGACCGTCCGCTAGTCATCGACTGGCGCGCACCGGTAGCAAGCCTGTTCTATTCGTTTACCGGTGGTACGGAGCCTGCCTCCTATGAAGCTCCTGAGGGGCTGATAGAAGGACTGGTATACCTCAAGCGCAACGTGGTGATCCGGAAGCAGATTCTGGAGCGGGTCGCAGATACGTACAACCGGGAGAGTGACGCACCTGTGGTGTCAGATGAGTTTCTCGTCTATCGCCTGGGTGAGAACAAAGATAATCGTCTCCGCGATATCGTATCGACCATTCAGGAGGAACAGGACAAGATTATCCGTGCCGCCAAAAATACAGTATTGATCATACAGGGCGTAGCGGGAAGTGGTAAAACTACAGTTGCACTACACCGTTTAGCCTTTCTGCTGTATCAATACAAAGATCAGGTCTCTGCAGAAAAAATGATTATTTTTGCACCGAACCGAATGTTTCTGGATTATATTTCGGATGTACTGCCTGAACTTGGTGTAGGAAATATTGCCCAGAGCACCTTCCCGGATTGGGCTGCAAATGTACTAGGTCTGGAGCTTCCAGAGCAAGATGCTACGGAGACGATGAACCGTTGGTTCGAAACTCCGGGCGGCATGCCTGTGATTACAGAAGAGACACCTGGACGCTTCAAGGGTTCTACGGTGTTGATGGGAATAATAGAGTCCAGCATCAAGCTATTGGAAAGCAGCTCGGTACCTGAGGGTGATTTTATCCCATGGGAAGGTGCTGTACTGCGCCGCTCCATGATCTTGCGCTGGCATAATGA
The DNA here is from genome assembly GCF_050277435.1 of Paenibacillus sp. NPDC101420. Classification (NCBI taxonomy): domain Bacteria; kingdom Bacillati; phylum Bacillota; class Bacilli; order Caryophanales; family Paenibacillaceae; genus Paenibacillus; species Paenibacillus sp. NPDC101420. Next base: position 133,000 of record NZ_JBNNSE010000010.1, on the reverse strand, counting down.
GGAGTACGCCCCTTATCCGCCAGCGAAGCGTAAGGAACGTGTAATGGCACGGATACATCGCTGGATTGAGATGGAGCTGAAGAAAAGTCCGTCAGCTGCAGCTATGAAGGATCGCAAGAAAAAAGGTGCTGCACGAGAAAAAGCATACAGTGCAAAATGGCCTAAGTATGATCCGCTGACGATCTACAAGCAAATCTTTCGTGCGGCTAAAGTCCCGGAAGATTGGCCGGTGGATCCACCTGAGAATATTCCAGCAGCTGTGCTGAAGGAAACGGCAAAAGAGCTGAAAAAAGGGATTATACGTGAAGAGGATTTACCACCTCTGTTATATATTTATTATCTTTTGAATGGGAACGAAGGCGGCGCTCGTTTTGATCATGTGGTGATCGATGAAGCCCAGGATTTCTCCCCCTTCCAAATTGCCGTACTGGATTTATACGTGCGTGGACATTCCTTTACCATTCTAGGCGATCTGTCGCAGGGTATACACGCTTATAAAGGCGTACACGCATGGGAAGAGATGCAGACCTTATTTGCCCCTGAGAACACGGCTTACCATGCGTTGACACGCAGCTATCGTTCAACCATGGAAATTATAGACTTCGCTAATGGAATTCTATCCTCGGGAGTAGAAAGTTCGTTGTTGGCTGTTCCTGTCTTTCGTAGTGGTGACCCTGTTCGGATGATCGCCTACGGAGAAATAGTCGGAGAACGGGAAGCTGAAGGAAATGCTCGTTTGAGCACTATACAATCGGCACTGAAGTCCCTGTCTGGAAGGGAATATCGTACGGTGGCTGTGCTGACACGTAGTCTACGTGAAGCCACAGAGCTGTACGCTGAACTAGAGCAGCATTTTGAAGATATTCATCTGATCGACGGTAGTATGACTCAATATCAGGGTGGATTATCGGTACTACCTGTGTATTTATCTAAAGGTTTGGAATTTGATGCGGTCATCTTAGCAGATGCCGATCAAGACCATTACGGAGCGACAGCATGGGATGCGAAGCTGATGTATGTAGGTTGTACACGAGCGCTTCACGAGCTGTGGTTACTCCATAATGGGGAAATGCCTTCCTATGTGCAAACGGCGGTTGAAAGCGATTCTGAGGGGAACTAAGACTGGTGGAGAACAGTTATAACTGTTTTTGAACTTGTAACTCCCCTACGGGTATGGCTTAATAATAAGTGTCCGGCCGGGCAAGAACACTTCTGGAAGGAGGCTGAGTGAAATGATTTCAGTATACGAGGTGGTTTCCGTCTAAGACGGAAACCCGCTTAAAGCGAGGAGGCCGTAAGGCCTCCTTATTTCAAAACATGAGATATATGTACCGATTATTCATTAGGATTACGAAATGTGAATTAGAATGTAGACGCTACCAAGAGGTTTTTATATAATGAAATTACGGATTTTTCCAAATATGAGGAGAAGAAAGGAGGCAGGTGACGTGGAAATTACTTTATCAGTAGTTGACGGACGCATAGGAACACACCTGTTGAAGGAGGAAATGCAAGTTGAGTTATGTAAATGGGAAGGATGTGCTCCCCCCTGGCTTGCTCAAAGAGCTTCAGGGATACATCCAAGGTGAACTGCTCTACATCCCGAAGAAAACGGAAGAGCGGGTTAGATGGGGCGAGAACAGCGGTTCGAGGAAAGAGATAGCAAACCGCAATGAGGAAATTTTCAGTTGTCATCGAAAAGGCGATTCCGTAGCAGAGCTTCAGAAGAAGTATCATCTGTCGGAAGAGAGCATTCGAAAAATCATATCAAAAATGCGGCTGGCAATAAATTGCTAGCGTACAGTTCAAGCATAAACGCCTTTGGCGTCCCTATAAGGACGGTAAGCGTTTATGTGAGAAATAATAAGGATAAAGTATAGCGTGGAACCTATACTTTCGTATATTTTGAAAAAAGAGCATGGCTCCCGCCTTTCTAAGACGAGATCATGCTCTTTTTATTTTTTTTGTGAAAAATAAGTCTATGGTATGATAATGGGAGATGTACATTGGCTTTTATAAGAATATAGCAAGGAAGTGGAGTTATGGATTTATTTTCTATGGGAGAGGACAACGGGAGCGGAAGGTTGCTTGCGGACCGAATGAGACCGGAGAATCTGGATGAATATATTGGTCAAGAACATATCATAGGCCGGGGAAAGCTGTTGCGAAGAGCGATCGAGGCAGACCAGGTCTCTTCGATTTTGCTCTATGGACCTCCTGGATGTGGCAAAACAACATTAGCTCATATCATTTCTCATCACACACAAGGTGAATTCGTACGCCTGAATGCGGTGGAGGCTTCTGTGAAGGATGTGCGGGAGGTCATTGAACGAGCTCAAAATAATAAAACACTTTACGGTTCTAAGACGATTCTTTTTCTGGACGAGGTACATCGGTTTAACAGTTCACGTCAGGATGCGCTATTGCCAGCAGTAGAAAAAGGTACCATTACATTTATTGGCGCAACTACGGAGAACCCGTTCCATTACGTTAACGGAGCACTTATGAGCCGTTCTACCTTGTTTCAGCTAGAGGCGCTAACGAGTGAACACAGTCTGGTCGCGATGCGCAGAGCTTTAGCAGACAAGGATAGAGGGCTTGGATTCATGGAGCTTCAGGTCGATGAAGAAGCATTACTGCATATTGCTACCATGGCTAATGGAGATATCAGGCGGGCTTTAAATGCTCTGGAACTTGCAGCGTTAACTACTGCTCCAGAGGTAGACGGGAGTGTGCATATCACGTTGGAGGTGGCGGAAGAGTCGATTCGGCGCCCCATTGTGAAGGCAGATGAATCGACGCAGTATGATGTTCTATCTGCTTTTCACAAAAGCATTCGAGGTTCTAGTGATGCTGCCTTGTTCTGGTTTCTGTATGCGGTAGAGAAATTGGGGATGGACCCGATGACTTTTATTCGTCGACTAATTGCAGCGAGCAGTGAGGATATCGGCTTAGCTAATCCCCAGGCTATGGTCCAAGCGGTGAGTGCGCTTGAAGCCTATAGAAATAACGGTTGGCCAGAAGCGAAGCTGAACATTGCGCAAGCCATTCTTTTCGCGGTGGAGAGTCCGAAGTCTAATGCCGTCTATACTGCTATTTCAAATGCAATGGCGAGTATGGATGAGATTAAATCCGCCGAGGTACCGCTACATTTACGTGATACACACTATAAAGGTGCTACTGCTCTAGGGCATGAAGGGTATCAATATCCGCACAATTTTCCGGGGCATTATGTGAAGCAGGAGTATCTGCCTAAGGAGATTTCTCAGCGTGTCTTTTATCAAGCGACCGAGCAAGGGAATGAAATTAAAATCCGTCATAACCAACGACTCCGACGAGAACAATAATCCACCAGTGACTGTAGTATCTTCCATTTTAATGCTAATAAGCAAATAAATTTAATGTAACACAAAAAATATTTATTCCAAAAAAAGGCGGCCTAGAGCCGTTTTTTTGTTGTCTGCGTTACTTTTAATCACATGAACGAATTTTTTTTATAGGAAAAGATTGATAATTTACCATAAGTTAATTAAAATGAACTACAAAGTTACGGAGAAACAAGTTTTAATTCCGATGGAAGTACTTGTACTATTCTTAATGGTGTTAATAATCATAACAGTCTATGTTTGATATGTTTCATGAAAAGAATGCTGTTATATCAAAATTTACATAATATTTCATTGGGTAAATTTTGAAACTTTTGCCGTTAGGGGGATTAATTTGAGCGAAGAATTACTAGAAATTAAGAATTTGTCCACATCGTTCAGAATCGTAGATGACTATTATGCTGCAGTAGACGATGTTACCCTGTCCGTTCGCAAAAATGAGATTCTTGCCATTGTTGGAGAATCCGGCTCAGGAAAAAGTGCGCTCGCCTTTTCAATTATGGGATTGCACACAAGGGCCAAAATAGACGGACAAATCAAATACAAAGGTCAGGATATCGTTACTATGTCTCCTGCTGCACTCAACAAGCTGCGCGGTCAAGAAATGTCTATGATTTTTCAAGATCCTTTATCCGCATTAAATCCACTCATGATTATCGGTTCACAGATTGAAGAAGTACTCATCCTACATGATTCCAAGCTTTCGAAGAAGCAAAGAAAAGAGAAGGTCATTGATCTTTTGACCAAGGTTGGAATCTCCCGTCCCGAACATACATATCAGCAGTATCCCCACGAATTATCTGGTGGAATGAGGCAGAGGGTTGTGATTGCTATTGCGATTGCCAACGGCCCCAAGCTTTTGATCGCCGATGAGCCGACTACGGCACTAGATGTAACCATCCAATTGCAAATTCTTGAACTTATAAAAAAATTAAAAAACGATATGCAAGCAGGCATTATTTTAATTACCCATGATCTAGGGGTTGTCAGTGAAATGGCTGACCGGGTTGCGGTAATGTACGCCGGGCAAATCGTAGAAATCGCAGATATTTATACGTTAACGTCTAATCCAAAGCATCCGTATACAAGATCCTTGTTGAACTCCATTCCAACCGTTAAAGAAGAGAAGTCTAGACTTCATGTGATTCAGGGAATTGTCCCACCATTACAGAATCTTCCGCGTAGAGGATGCCGTTTCGCGGCCCGAACACCTTGGATTCCGGAATGGGAGCATGAGGAAAATCCGCAGCTGCATGAAGTAGCCCCAGGGCATTTTGTTCGCTGCACCTGCCATAATAACTTTCATTTCCCGGATACTAACGAGGAGGCAATCTACAATGGGACTTCTTGAGGTTAAAAATTTAGCAGTTCATTTTCCAATCCACGGCGGCGTTTTTCGAAGAGAAATTGGCGTAGTCAAGGCAGTTGATAATGTTAGTTTTACTATTGAAGCAGGCAAAACTTACGGTTTGGTTGGTGAATCCGGATCAGGTAAGACGACTACTGGTCGTGGAATCATTGGACTCAATTCTATTACTAGAGGTAGTGTGATTTTTGAAGGACAGGATTTGGCTTCAAAGGGTGTACGTAAGCAAAAAAATATCCGCAAGGACATTCAGATGATCTTTCAGGATCCGTACTCTTCCTTGAATCCTAAGAAACGTGTGCTGGATATTATTGCTGAACCCTTACGTAATTTCGAAAAGATGTCTCCGGGCGAAGAAAAAAGACGTGTGCAGGAATTGCTTTTGCAGGTTGGATTAAGCCCTGAAAATATTCTTAAATATCCGCATGAATTCTCAGGCGGTCAACGGCAGCGGATCGGTATTGCAAGAGCTATTGCGCTCAAACCGAAGTTGATTATTGCGGATGAACCTGTCTCTGCGCTGGATGTTTCCGTACAGGCACAGGTGCTCAATTTTATGCAGGATATTCAAAAAGAACTGAATCTTACGTTTCTGTTCATCAGTCATGATCTCGGAATCATTAGGCATATGTGTGATCACATTGGGATTATGTATAAAGGACGTCATGTGGAGCAAGGGACTGCTAAAGATATTTTTGACAATCCTCGTCATATTTATACCAAACGTCTAATTGCTGCCATTCCTGATATTGATCCTAAGCAAAGAGAGAAGCAGACGGAGTTTAGAAAATCAGTAAGTCTGGAATATGAACAAGCGCACCGGAATTATTTTGATGAACAAGGCATGCCTTATCCATTGAAATCCATTTCCGAGACTCATCTGGTAGCCTTGCCTGAGAAAGGTTGAGAATATGTGGAAGATTATTGTTCGTAGAATTCTTATTATGATTCCTCAAATATTTCTATTAAGTATTCTTGTTTTTCTAATGGCGAAGGCGATGCCGGGAGATGCGTTATCAGGGATGCTTGATCCAAATATTGATCCTGCGGCCATCGATGCGATGAGAGAAAAACTAGGCTTAAATGATCCGTGGTACATCCAGTACTGGGATTGGATCACTAAAGCGATTCAAGGTGATTTTGGTCAATCCTTCCGTTTCAAAATGCCTGTATCAGAGCTTATCGGTCAACGCCTCATGAATACACTTTGGCTGGCGATTGTCACGCTGATCCTTACATACCTTATTGCTATTCCACTTGGTATTACTAGTGGTCGTTATAACGATTCATGGCTGGATCGCCTCATTACTGGATACACCTATATTGGCTTTGCCGCACCATTGTTTATTTTCGCTCTCTTAATGGTATGGCTCTTCGGATTTCATCTTCATTGGTTTCCTACTAGCGGCAGTGTTAGTCCTGGAGAAGTTCCGGGTACGCTAAGCCACTTCTGGAGTAAATTCTATCATCTGCTACTGCCCGCGTTATCAATGGCGCTGATTGCAACGGTGGGGACAGTACAATACCTGCGGAATGAGATTATTGATACGAAACAAAAGGATTTCATCCTCACCGCAAGAGCAAAAGGTGCTTCAGAGTCGCGCGTCTACAATCGACATATATTGAGAAATTCCTTACTGCCAATTGCTGCATTTTTCGGATATGAGATTACTGGACTGATCGGCGGAACGGTGTTCGTTGAAAGCATCTTTAGTTATCCGGGTATGGGTATGTTGTTCCTCAGTTCGATAACAATTCGGGATTTCAGCGTAGTAACGGCTCTCGTTCTTCTATATGGGATTGCTGCCATCGTCGGTGCGTTGTTATCAGATATTATCTTAAGTATCGTAGATCCGCGTATCCGGATTAAATAAGAAGATGAACACTTTGAGGTGAATAAAATGGCAAAGACAAGCGCAGAGTTAGCTCTGCTGCAGGAAACAGATAAAAGTCCATCAGGCTTCAGGATTGTTTGGCGTGAGATCGTGCGGGATAAACTGGCTTTGGTCTCACTGATTTTCCTATTTACGATTATTGCCGCCGTTTATGGGATTTCCTTATTTTTAGATCAAAAAGAGATTGTTACGGTTGACTTGTTCGCACTGTATGAGAAGCCTTCGGCTGTACATTGGCTTGGGACCGATTATGGAGGGCGGGATGTATTCGGTCAATTAATTATAGGCACACGAAATTCCATGTCGATTGCTTTTATGGTTACTTTTTTTACGGGAATCATTGGGATTCTAGTAGGTTTGTTCTCTGGATACTTTGGGGGAACGATAGATAATATTTCGATGCGTGTTGTAGATTTCTTCATGATTCTACCCTTTCTAATGATTGTTATAGCTTTTGTAAGTGCAGTTCCTAAATACAATACGTTAACTTTCTCCTTTATCATGACTGCCTTTCTATGGATGGGGATTGCCAGGTTAATACGTTCCAAAACGCTACAAGAGAAGGAACTCGATTACGTTCAGGCATCAAAGACATTAGGTTCCTCCAATCTTAAAATTATGTTCTCACAAGTGCTGCCAAACTTAAGCTCAATCATTATCGTCACGATGACTTTGAATTTGGCAGCTAATATTGGATTGGAATCAGGCCTATCCTTTCTAGGTTTTGGTTTTCCGGAAAGTACACCCAGTCTGGGCACTCTAGTGAGCTATGCGAGAAATCCGCAGACACTTGAGTTCAGATGGTGGATCTGGTTACCCGCATCACTGCTGATCTTGGTGTTGATGTTGAGTATAAATAATGTGGGTCAAGCGCTCAAACGTGCGACCGACGCAAGACAAAGAAAAGGATAATAAGGGAGGAAATGATTAAATGAGAAAACCCATCCGTTCAAAGGCACTACTAGTTTCATTAATGTTTGTAATGTTGTTCGCCCTTGCAGCCTGTGGCTCCAAGAACAACAACGGAGCGGCTGAGTCAACAGCAGCACCAAGTGCCAGTGCTCCTGCGGAAACCGCAGAAGCGACGGCAGCACCTGAAGCAGAAGACGGACTTTATAACATTAAAGATTTCAGTAACATTAAGACAAATCAAGGTGAAGCTATTGATGGAGGCTCGATTACTTTTGGTCTCGTTTCCGACAGTCCATTTGAAGGTACTTTGAACTGGAACTTCTATTCCGGAGATCCGGATGCACAAGTGTTGAATTGGTTTGATGAAGGTTTGTTAACATGGGATAAAGATTATGTATATACAAATGATGGTGCAGCAACGTATGAAGTCTCGGAGGATGGACGTACCTTTACCTTTACGATTCGCGACAATGTGAACTGGCAGGACGGCAAGCCAGTAACAGCAGAAGATTGGTTGTTCGCGCATGAGGTTATTGGTAATCCGAAATATGATGGACCACGTTATGGTTCTGACTTTACAAATATTGAAGGTATGGATGATTACCACTCCGGTAAGGCCAAGACCATTTCTGGAATTAAGGTGCTGGGTGATAAGAAACTGCAAATTACTTATCTGAAATCTACACCTTCTCTGTTAACAGGTGGGGTTTGGATTTATCCGTTAGCCAAACATATCTTTGGTGGCATGGATGTTGCGAAAATTTCCTCTTCTCCTGAATTACGTCAAAAGCCGATTGGCTTTGGAGCTTTCAAAGTGGAAAGTATTGTTCCTGGTGAATCTGTAGTATTCGTTAAGAATGACGATTACTGGCGTGGAGCTCCTAAACTGGATAAGGTAATTCTGAAGGTTATCAACCCTACAACGATTGTACAGGAGTTGAAATCTGGTGGAGTTGATTTAGTGGATTCCTTCCCTGTTGATCAATTCCCGGATAATGCAAAGATGTCAAACGTTGAATTCCTGGGTGCGATAGACCGTGCTTATACGTATATTGGATTTAAGCTGGGGAAATGGGATGCAGAGAAAAAAGTCGTTGCTACCGATCCTAAAGCTAAAATGGCGGATGTGAACCTGCGTAAAGCCATGTGGGCTGCTGTAGACAATGATACAGTGGGTAAGAAATTCTATAATGGTCTTCGCTGGAATGCGACAACTTTAATTCCACCTTCCCATCCGGAATTCCATGATGCTACTAATCCGGGTGTAGCTTACGATCAAGAAGCCGCCAAGAAAATTTTGGATGATGCAGGTTATAAGCTTAATGGTGAATTTAGAACGAATCCAGATGGCAGCGAGCTGAAGATTAATTTCATTTCGATGACTGGTGGAGACATTGCTGAACCGCTGGCTCAATATTATGTACAATCTTGGAAAGCAATTGGCTTGAATGTAACTTTGGAAATGGTAGAGTTTAATACCTTCTATGATCGTATTGGTCAAAATGGTGAGGATGATCCTACCGTTGATGTGTATCAAGGCGCTTGGGGTGTAGGGATTGACGTCGACCCAACAGGTCTATACGGTAAAGATGCAATCTATAACTTCCCTCGTTATGCAAGTGCAGAGAATGATCGTTTGCTCGCCGAAGGGGTTTCCGAGGCTGCATTTGATGTAGACAAACGTAAAGAGATCTATAAAGAGTGGCAACAGCTCATGGTAAACGAAATTCCAGTATTCCCAACACTTTATCGTGCAGTAGTAGTCCCAGTTAACAACCGTGTCCTGAATTATGCGATTGGTGATGGCACAGGGCTCTACTATAACGACATCGCAGTATCTGCAGATAAAGCTGCAGTAGCTCAGTAAATAGAAACAACACAGAACAGCAGTTCAGGGAGAGTTTCCTGAACTGCTGTTTGTTTATTTCTATTTGAAGCGTTCATTTGGTTATTATTCGCTTCAAAGTCGGTTAGTTGTATTTCATGCAACTAAAACCTAAATGTTAGAGCTAAGAATGTAATATAACAGTACATACTACAGCTATTTCTTGTGTTTTCGTATATTAGAGTTAATGTTGTGAGTTATAGACTACACTTAAGCTTGCGCTGAAGGAACAACCTTCTCGGCATATTCTATCGTTCCGCCACCGAGACATTGCTCACCGAGATAAAAGACAACGGCTTGGCCAGGTGTTATCGCTTTTTGTGGAACATCAAAGTCTACGTTTATCGTTCCGTCTTCCCGTGCTGTAAGGGTCACGCCCTGATCAGGCTGGCGATAGCGGAATTTGGCGGTGCATTTTAGCGGCTCAAGACCTAGCTCTTGCCCGTTAATCCAGTTTACACCGGAGGCAATCAGACTAGTGGAGTACAGGCTGTGGTGCTTGTCTCCTTGAACTACATAAAGAATGTTGCGGCTAAGGTCTTTTTCGGCTACAAACCAAGGTTCACCGTTACCGGAGCCACCAATGCCAAGGCCTTGGCGTTGACCCAATGTATAGTACATAAGTCCATCGTGGCGGCCTTTGATTTCTCCAGTTGTTATATCTACCATATCACCCGATTGTGCTGGAAGATACTGGCTGAGGAATTCGCGGAAGTTACGCTCACCGATGAAGCAAACGCCTGTGCTATCTTTTTTCTTGGCAGTATAGAGTCCGGCTTCTTCGGCAATTCTCCGGACTTCCGGTTTCGGAAGATGACCAATCGGGAACATTGCTTTAGAGAGTTGATACTGTCCCAGCGCATTCAAGAAATAGGTCTGGTCTTTATTGTTGTCTACACCGCGGAGTAGCTTGTACACACCATCTTCTTCTATAACACGCGCATAATGTCCAGTCGCTACATAATCGGCGCCAAGCTGAAGGGCTTTGTTCAGGAACTCTCCGAACTTGATCTCTCGGTTGCACATGACGTCTGGATTCGGCGTCCGGCCGGCCTTATATTCATCGAGGAAATACGAAAATACTTTGTCGAAGTATTCCTTCTCGAAATTAACGGTATAGTAAGGAATATCAATCTGCTCGCATACGCGGCGAACATCCTCTGCATCGCTTTCGGCTGTACATACTCCGAATTCGTCGGTATCGTCCCAATTTTTCATAAAGATGCCGATGACGTCATAGCCCTGCTGCTTGAGCAGAAGCGCCGTGACGGAGGAATCGACCCCTCCGGACATGCCGACGACGACACGGGTGTCTTGTTTTGCTTTTGTCATCGTAATCACCATTTCTGTACCCAAAATACCGGTCATTCATGGAACACCCGGCTCAAAATGTATTATAACATACCTGTCTACTGTAAAGCCTAAAATAAGAGGCTGAGAATAGAAAAATGTCCACCAGGGGTGAACATTCTTGCAAAATGTTTCGTTTGCCATTTCATTTGTGACTTCGAATATGATAACATAAACTAAGAGTAATCATCGGAATACCTTGATATGACAAACGCATGACTTACCGAATCAATAGTATACAATAACTAGACACTAAACCGAAAGAGGTGCCCCTTTGAAAATATCAACCAAAGGACGTTACGGACTAACAATTATGATGGAGCTTGCACTGAAATTTGGTGAAGGACCGACCTCACTTAAGAGTATCGCTGAGAAAAATGGACTTTCTGAACACTATCTGGAGCAGCTAATTGCTCCTCTGCGTAACGCAGGACTGGTAAAAAGTATTCGTGGTGCATACGGTGGATACATTTTATCACGTGAGGCTAGTGCTATCACAGCGGGTGACATCATTCGTGTGCTAGAGGGCCCAATTTCTCCAGTAGATTTTACTGAAGAAGATGATGCAGCAAAACGCGATTTATGGCTGCGTATTCGCGATAGCATCGCCGACGTACTAGATTCCACGACTCTTCATGACTTGATTAATTATAAAGAAGAGAGCTTGGCTGACAACTATATGTTCTATATATAGTTAATGTATTTGGAATAAAAAACTTAAAGTTATAGCATTATCGATGTTTAAGCCCCCTTTTTGGGGGCTTTTTTAATGGGAAAATCACATTCAGAGTAGTCAATGAAGCTTGTCATCTCGATTACCGGGAGAAAGGTCCAGGTTACTCTCGTTACGCAAAAAAAAGGATGCCCTATATTCGTTCGGCATCCTTTTAATTAATCATCAGAAGTTTATTAATAGCTTATTGATTATCACCAAACCAGATGTTCTCAGTACCGGTCCGCGTGTCCGTCCATACGCTCACTAGACGGCCTGTTTGGGGGACAATGGCATTGCCGATGTAGTCCCCAATTAGGGGAATGCCGGTGACGTCAAAGGAAGTTGTCGTTATACGGGTGTTTGTAAACGTCATCCCCCCATCTCTAGATGTAGCTAGATAAACATCAAGGTTGAGGGGATTGACTCGATTAGTGTAATAGGTAACGAATATTGCGCCATCCGCAGGGGACACGGTGATGGCTGGGAAAAAGTTTTGGGAGCCCGCTGGACTGCCCGTAATGGAGATTGGTGTACCCCAATCCACACCGAAATTGGTGGAAGTAGCAAGAAAAATATCGGAATAACCTTCTCGAAAATCTTGCCATACAGCATAGACATTACCTTGCGTCGTCGGTGCATTAGAAATATCCGCTGCGAGGGAAGGGTATGTCAGACATCTAAATGTATATCCCGGCAATGGATCTGGTGGGACTACAACGCTGGCGACCATGGTTTCAGGGGTGAAACTGACCCCGCCGTCTGGGGATGTGCGAATTTTAAGATCAGTATTACCGGGAGGCTGATTGATCCATCCCACGACAACAATCCCGTTTAATGTAATTGCTATACCGGGGAATTCTTCAAATTCTTCGACCGAAGACAGCAGGGCAGGACTGAAATAAGTATTACCGCTATCTAGGGAACGATTGAAGAATATCGTATTTCCTGGTATGAATTGTGTGTTGTAATCATGCGTATAACCAGTATATACATTTCCAAAAAAGGGACTTGATCCAGCCTTGTCGGTGACAACGACCACCTGGTCATCATTCACAAACTGTCCAAACCCTTGATTCACGATGACTGGCGGTCCGAATGAAGAGGCGTTGTCGACAGAGGTATAGGAAACGATCGACCCGCTGAGACCATCTGAATCGAAGGCGTGAGCCAATACTACGAACGTGGTCGGAAAAATATAATCAATATGTGGTGCTTCGATGCCTGCAAATCCTGTCGGTAACGGTAATAACGTTGTTGTCCAAGTGGCACCTGCGTCAATAGATTTGTACAAACCTATATTGGGAGGGCCTGTTCGAAGATCTACAGCTACGGCGACCATAACCGAAGGATTAAGCCAATTTACCGCGATGGTGGGCTCGAATTGAGTGCTTGTGCTCGGCGAAAGTTGAATATTAACCATGCAAAGCTCCTTTCGTCATAGAGTTTTCGGTACTTACGGGTTCAGCTGAGCTATGAAAGTAAGTTCGGATTGCAGCACTCTTTGATGGGGGATGACGTTTCCTGACGAATCCGTTCCGAACACCGTGATAATCGTGTCTGCCGGTGCGTTTCCAGTTACGAGAAATTGGACTTCATAAGCTGAATTGCCTGCGATATTAAAACTGAGAAACTGGCTGGTGTTCGCATTAACATTTAATGAGTTGGAGTAGACTAAACCTTTACTAACCAAGGTATTCCATACGTAAACGTGATAGACTACGTTAGATGAAAAACTAAGGTTGTCATTATCGATATTAATGACCACGTTGGATGCTGGGGTAGTCCCTGTGTTCGTAATGATGCCTGTTGTTGTTGCCATGAGCTTCACCTCTTTATTAGTTTGCTATATATATATGAATTGAGATTCATTGTGTTTGGACAAGGGAATCAGAAAAATCGCGGAAATTGGAAATATGAGAGGTATGCTATTATTCCATGAATCTCCCCTTCCTCTTGCCTCGCAACTTACAAATTAATCCTGAATAAATTGATAGAAAATGAGGGGAGGAGTGATGGAAATGGCTTTTACAACAGGTCTTATTACTAATACGAGAGCTACTGGTACTGCAGCAAGTAATGTAGTGGTCAGCGTTCGCAACACAAGTAACGCGAGTGCAATGATGATCGTCGAAGTTTTCGGCGTTCCGTATTCAACGCTTGCACTAACACCGCTTTATGTCACAGGTTATTATGTTCCAGCAATGAGTTCTGATATCAGAGAGTTCTTCATTGCAGGGAATGTCGCTTACGAGGTTCAGGTAAGTAGTCCTTATCCATTGGCTAATGTGGTGTGCTCCATGTACGGATTGGACGAGTTCGGAAATCTTGTTACAGAACAAAGAGTGCTTCAATCTGAATTAACGGAGATTACTGCACTTTCTTTACCTGTATAACAGTATTTTTGGGAAATCAAGAAGCAGCCACCGATGAGAATTGGGTGGCTGCTTCTTTTTTTTAGGCGCAATAAAAGCTCTTAGAGGCATTCACACAGGCACAAAGGTGGAATTTAAATATACTAATTTTATACTCCAATGTAGAGAGAGGTAAAAATCATGGCGGATGTAGGAGTAGTTATGCCTTTGTATACCCAAAAGCCGGAATTCCTCCGGCAAGCTCTGGAGTCTGTTCTGCGCCAAACCTTCACCGAATTTCGACTGATCATTGTAATTGATGGTGCGCCAGATATGGAACCGCTTGTGAGATCAATAATTGCCGAGGATCCAAGGGTAACTATTATCTCTTATGTACAGAACAGGGGTATTGCACATGCGCTGAATACGGGCTTTGATCTTTTATTTAGCGAACCCAGTATTCAGTATTTGAGCTGGGTCTCCAGCGATAATGTTTATGAACCCCGTTTTCTCGAAATCCTTCGAGGTGCACTAGTGAAGGGGCCGCAGGAGCTAGGAATCGTGTACAGTTCTTTTCAAAGTATAGATAACGAGGGAAACCTACTTCATAACGAGCATCAGCTAGCTACTCAGCGAAATTACCAGTCACAGCCCAAAGAGAGATTGCTGGATTACTCGCTTATTGGTGTTTCTTTCATGTACAAATCGCAGGTTGCGAAGCTTGTTGGGGGGTACGGAATGGAGCCGGTGGAGGATTATGATTACTGGCTGAGACTTGCTGAACATTGTGATATTCGCTTTATCCCCGTGGAGCTGGTGAATTATCGCGTGGACTCTACCTTTAGTGTATCTGCACAGTTACATTCCACTGAAAATCATCGGAGATGGAGATATACGTACCACTTGACCCGCCATCAGGCGCGATTCCGTAGAGGGATTCGTCCTATGATTACCGTTTTATTTCCTGTAGTAAATGCTGGTGCGGAGGAAATAGCGAGGATAGAGAATTTGTATGAACAGACGTATAGCAATTATGAGTGTCGGGTGCTGGATTTATCCCTTACGGGTCAACCATCTGTTCTAATAGGTTCAATCCCTCATCCTGCAACAGAGTTTGTTTACATGCCAGGAGTTGTGGAGTCGCACGCGATTTGTGGAGCGCTAGAGCACTTGGCCACTCCCTACACGATAGTTCTAGGTCCCAAGATTTTCATTGGAGCACTCGATATTGAATATATGCTGGAGGCTTTGATTACTACCGGTGGAGACACGATCTCCAATTATTATACAGATGATCATAGCTTGATTGGATTCCGGCATAGACATGTCCCATCGACTAAAAATCACTACTATAATGAGCTGTTTCGAAGCACAGACTTGTATGATTTGTTGAAGATCTATTTTTCCTAAAATAATATGTGAATGAGTGATCGTAATGAAGATTTTGTTCACCTTCTTCAACCCGAGCGGCGGCATGCAGACCCTGAACCGAGTGCGCTGCCAAGCATTACATGATCGCGGTGTAGAGTGTCATTTGTTGTACACACACCCTGGAAAAGGGCAGCAAAATATCCCTAATATTCAAACCTATATTACCAATAATGATGACGAGATCAGGGGACTGCTCACTCGGGAAGCTTTTGACTTGATTGTAGTGTGTACGGATATTTACTTAGCGGAGAGGTTTAGAGGGTTTGGTTACAAGGGGCCGCTTGTTTTTGAGGTGCAGGGATTGGGGACCTTAGATGAAGCGGAGCAAGTTATTAGTAATTTTAATGAGCGGATTCACAAGCTAACCGATGCACTGCTCTATCCAGAAACCACTCATTTGCAGACGCTTTTTAAAGGTGGATTTCCATCTGTTAGTCAATATTGCTTTGACAATCCGATCGATTGCGATCAGTTTGGATATACCAATTATCCCGCAAAAAGCTTTCCCATCCTCGGCTGGGTGGGACGAATTCAAACGAATAAGAACTGGAGAGAATTTCTACAAATCGGACAACGGCTGCTGGCGATCCATCCCGAGCTTTATTTATGGATTTTTCAGGACGATACTTTGTTTGAGCCGGAGCAAAAAGAGAGCTTCGAACAATTTGTAGCCGAGACAGGGATTTCCTCACGTTTGATTTCGCATTCCAATGTTCCTCACGGGCAAATGGCAGATTATATGAGCATTATTGGTGACTCGGGTGGACTGTTATGTTCAACCTCTATTCTCGAGGGGTTTGGGTACGCAGTAGCCGAGGCGATGTTGTGTCGTTGTCCCGTTCTTACTACGGATTCGGATGGCATTCGGAGACTTGTCATTAATAATCATACTGGAAAAATATACACAAGAGGGCAGCTGGATGAAGCTGTGAATGCTGCTTTATCTTTAATGCATGATCCAGCACTGCGGGACAGAATTAGGATGAATGGCGAATGGCATATTCGAAACAATCTTTCCTCCGGGCTGTATGCGGATAGATTTCTCCAGATGTCTCATCAATTGATGAGACGCCGGTCTAAGATCGAGCGTCGATGGTCTTAACTCTGCGGTTATGCCGCAGGGTTAAGATGTTTTTTAATATAAGATTTTATATGCTTACGTTATAAATTATCCTTCTATTTCTGTGCCTCTTCAATTAATTCCTTTGCATCATTCCGAACATTTCCGACAGCCGTGGAAACTGGATAGGCTCGCATTAGTTGTTGATCATACGGTTTCAGGAGCTTTATTAGAGAAGTGGTGTCCTGATTGCCCCGATCCAGCCATTCTGTCTCATCCTCAGGCTTCAAAATAACCGGCATGCGATTATGGATTTCAGCCATAAGCTCGTTCGGAGTAGTCGTTATAATCGTGCAGGTACTTAGTTTATTACCCTCAGGGTCCATCCAAATATCATATAATCCGGCCATAGAGAAAATACCTCCATCGCGCATCATGATCCGCATGGGTTGTTTGCTGCTGCCCTGCACCTTCCATTCGTAGAAGCCGTCAGATGGGATGATGCAGCGGCGTGAGCTTACTAAGCGCTTGAAAGAAGGTTTCTCCAGCAGCGATTCTGCCCGGGCATTGATCATTTTATTGCCGATTTTGTCATCCTTTGCCCATGAAGGAACCAGGCCCCAACGCAGCTCCCCGAGCTTATTGCTGGAACCTGTATGAATGACTGCCGGAATTTGCTGCATGGGCGCGGCGTTATATTTAGGGGCATAGTGGATAATGGTTGAATCATTCGCAAAATATCTGACCATCAACTCTTCCATAGTGACGGTTATTGTATAGCGTCCGCACATTATTTACACTCCCCAGTCAGTAGATTAGAAGTTCACTCCGTTTACAGCTTAATTTCATCATGTTATGCTCGGAATATTTCTTATTATAAACGAAGCGGAATGAATGAAGAAAGAGGTGCTCATTGGTGATTTTGGTAAGCTCTTGTCTAGCTGGCATGAAGGTGAGATATAATGGTACGGATTGTTTGGATGAGAAAATTCAGAAGCTTTTGAATGAGAATCAAGCGATTGCTGTGTGTCCAGAGTTGCTGGGGGGATTCTCAACGCCTAGAGAACCAGCCGAAATCATTGGTGGGAATGGCGAGGATGTGCTGGCAGGGACGGCTAAAGTAGTGGATCGATCAGGTACAGATGTTACAGATATGTATTTAGAGGGTGCTTATATTACGCTTGCAAAAGCCCAAGAGGTATCAGCTACGATGGTAGTGCTTAAAGAAAACAGTCCTTCTTGCGGCAGCAGTATGATTTATAATGGGGAATTCAAAGGGAAGAAAATAGCCGGAAATGGCGTTACTACAGCTTTACTTAGAAAAAATGGCATTGAGGTAACCTCTGAAGAGAACTGGCTACTATAATCCTAGCTTTCATAGGGAAATGATTACAATATTGTGTTCTTTCGCTTGTGGAAAACTCACTTCTCGCGCGGTATAATTTAATAGTTCCAAGTATAAACGCCTTCGGCGTCCTTTTTAGGACGGTTAGCGTTTAAGCGAGAAATATAAGGATAATGTATAATGTGAAACTTATACCTTCTTATATTTTTAGAAGAACTAGTTTCCTATACTCTAGAAGCGGAGAAATGAATATGAAATCCATCTATTTGGACCACGCCGCATCAACCCCGGTTCATCCCGAGGTGGCTAAGGTCATGCTGAATATAATGACAGAACAATACGGAAATGCATCGAGTGTACATCAGTTCGGGCGTTCAGCTAAAAGAATATTGAACGGGGCGCGCGATAATATCGCCGCCTTTTTGGGCTGTTCACCTGACGAGTGGGTGTTCACTGGAGGCGGCACCGAGAGTGACAATTTAGCACTCTATGGAGCAGCAGCTGCAGTTTCCCATAAAGGAAAACATATTATCACCACCCAGATCGAGCATCATGCAGTGTTACATACCTGCGAAGAGCTAGAGAAGGAAGGCTTCAAAGTTACCTATCTCCCTGTGGATTCGACGGGTAGGGTATCTGTTACAGACGTAGAGGCTGCATTGCAGGAAGACACGGTGTTGATCAGCGTAATGTATGCCAATAATGAAGTCGGCACCGTTCAGCCTATCAAGGAGGTTGGTCAGCTTGCTAGAGAACGGGGAATTCTGTTCCATGTAGATGCTGTACAAGCTCTAGGTGCACTCCCTATTACACTCCGAGAGCTTCCAGTAGATTACATGAGCTTTACTGCTCATAAGATCAATGGGCCTCAAGGGATCGGTGGTTTATACGTTCGAAGCGGAGCGCCACTGCATCCAAGACTTCATGGCGGCCTTCAGGAGCGCGGCAGACGTGCCGGAACAGAGAATCTAGCCGGAGCAGTTGGGTTTGCTAAAGCCGTTGAAATAGCGGTTAAGGGGCTGTCAGAACGTCAACAGAATATGAAGCTCCTGCGCAGTAGACTGCTCGAGGAGCTGGATACTCTGATTGGACGGGAGCGTTACTCGCTTAACGGTAATACCGAGGAGTTTTTGCCTAGTATTCTGAATTTGAGCTTCCCAGGGGCTGGGACAGATGTTATGCTGATGAACCTGGATATGGAGGGGATTGCGGCAGCAAGTGGTTCGGCTTGCACCTCAGGATCCCTGGAAATATCTCATGTTCTGAAAGCAATGGGACTTCCCCAAAATATTTTAGAGTCTGCGATTCGATTTAGTATCGGTTTGGGTAATACTACTGAAGAAATCGAGTACGTTGCTCGAAAAGTTGAAACCATTTTGAATCGCCTACGTAAATGAGACTAGTTACTCTAGGTTTCGATCTGTATCGGGGCGATTCGGCTTTTGGCTTTCTGAGAACTCGTAAGTACACTCAAAGTGAGGGGACCGAGGCAGCCATGAGACTACAAGATCTGATCGGCTTGGCTGTATTTGAAGTTGAAGAGGGGAATGAAATCGGCAAGATTGTCGATATCCTACTCGATTCAAACTGGAATATTACGGGTATTGAACTGGAAAGCAAATCTTTTTTTGGTGGCCATGTGAAATTTGTGGCATGGAAAGATATTGTGGCCTACGGCGAGGATGCTGTCATGATTCGTAGTAAAGAGTCGATTGATAAGACAGATGCTGATCATATACCTTGTACTTTTCTACTAGGAAAGAACAAACTTAAGGATTTGAAAGTACTGACTACAACTGGAACTATACTTGGACGAATATCGGATGTTTATTTTGACCAAAAGTTGGGAAACACAATAGGAGCGCTGGAAATCAGTGACGGGCTTGTGACTGATTTGATCGAAGGCCGCAAATGGCTGCCTTGTTCTGATGAGATGTCCATTGGTGAGAATGCTCTAATGGTTCCTGCAATGAGCGAAGAACGGCTACAAAAAGCCATTAATATTGTTAACGGATAGGTGGAATGTATTATATGAAGTGTCCAAACTGTAACTCCAAAGATATCGGAAAGATTGGTTCCCACCAGTTCTATTGCTGGGGCTGTTTCATTGAATTGACGGTAAACGGCGAGAAAATGTCGGTGTATCAAGTTGAAGAAGATGGCACACTCAGCTCGCTGGACGATCTCTTCTCCGGGGATGATATGACTCAGGATTTCCCGCAAATTCATGCGTCGTCTTAACTATGAAGCTTGCTTTGTAAGCAAGAATGATCTATGTACTTAAAGCGTCAATCTCCTTTCAGTTGAAATCAGCTGCAGGGTTATTGGCGCTTTTTTTGGGTTCCCCGCAAAGTACCTGATTCAGCATCGAAGCAAAAGCCTCACTTTGTGGGGTTATTTTGTGTGCTTGATGGTTATTTTGCTGCGGCCATACATATACTTATTTACGAAGCTAGTCCAGGCTACAGTCGCAGGAGGGTACACTCATGGAGCAATGGTCCCAAAGTAAGTGGTTCCGCTGGATGATCGGAGTGCTGCTCTCCCTGATCATTTTGTATTTTGTTTGGTTGCTTCGTCCGATGCTGCAGGGGATATTTGTATTTTTGAAGGCAATCCTCGCTCCATTTCTGGCAGCTATGATTATTTCCTACGTGCTGAATCCCGTCGTTAGTATGCTGGCTGGACGGAAGATGCCGCGTAGTGTAGCTGTTCTACTTATATATGCAGTATTCCTAACGGCGATTGCAGTGATCGCAATTAACCTTATCCCGATGTTTATCGAGCAGCTTGAAGAGTTGAATGAACATTTGCCAGAGATGACGCTGCAAGCCCAGGGGCTGATGCGACATATGAATTCTAGACTAATCCCGCCCGGGGTCGAGATGGGGATGAATAACTGGTTTTTTCAACTGGAAAGTCGTCTCGCTGAAGGGATTTCTAATTTTCTCGATAATATAGGGACAACGATTAATGTGCTGTTCAATGCTTTCATCGTACCGTTTCTAGTGTTCTATATTCTGAAGGATTTTGATGTGTTTGAGCGGACGGTGGTGTCTTGCCTGCCCCGCGCACGCCGCAAGTCTATTGTAACTTTGTTAAAAGATATCGATGATGCACTCGGCAACTACATTCGTGGACAGTTTCTGGTCTGCATTATTATAGGTGTGCTTGCTTATATCGGGTATGCCATTATCGGAATGCCGTATGCTTTACTGTTTGCCAGTGTGGTGGCAGTGTTCAATATTGTTCCGTATATGGGTCCTTTTTTGGGGGCTGCACCAGCCATTGTGATGGCTTCGACTGTTTCTTTTCGTTTAGTGCTGTTGGTTGCAGTGGTTAACACAGTGTGCCAAATCGTGGAAAGTAACATTATTTCACCACAGGTGGTGGGAAAGAAGCTGCATTTGCATCCGCTGCTCATTATTTTTGCGCTTCTGGTTGGCGGTGAATTGGCGGGAATGATCGGACTTATCCTTGCTGTACCGTTCTTCGCAGCTGCAAAAGTCGTTATTCAACACTTTATGACGTATTTAATCAAACGAAAGCCCGTGTAAATAGGGTAAAACATTGACTATAGACAACAGTTTTGTATATAATGTTGGGGAATATTACTGATGAACAGTCGGTATATATAGTTGATCGATGATGAGGAGTATTAATTCTATACCGTTATTGCAGAGAGCCGGCACTAAGGTGCGAGCCGGTTAACGGAACGGAGTGAACTCACCTCGGAGTAACGGCGCAAGTTTCAGGATATCCACTAGACATAATGGATGCCCTAGGTGAACCGTCGTCGCCTCACCCCCGCTAAAGGGTGCAAAGTGAGTGGCAGAATAAAGTATATTCAGCCGCTAACTAGGGTGGTACCACGGGAATTATAACCTCTCGTCCCTAGCGATAATACGCTAGGGATGGGAGGTTTTTTTGTAAATATAAGAGGGTATAGGTTTCCCGAAATACTTCATGTCTTATATTTCTCGCATAAACGCTTACCGTCCTTATAAGGATGCCGATGGCGTTTATGCTTGGTTAAGAAATCTAAGTAGTAATACTCCAAGGAGGAGCAGACAATGAGCGACAATCAAACAAACAGTATACCTGCCGGCGGTTACCGGGCGCAGGCTATTGAGCCCAAATGGCAAAAGTTCTGGGATGAGAACAAAAGTTTTAAGACAGGTGAAGATCCAACCAAACCGAATTTCTATGCACTGGATATGTTCCCGTACCCTTCAGGTGCAGGACTGCACGTAGGTCATCCAGAAGGCTACACAGCAACGGACATCGTATCCCGTTACAAACGGATGCGTGGTTTTAACGTGCTGCACCCAATGGGCTGGGATGCTTTTGGACTTCCTGCAGAGCAGTATGCAATGGATACAGGTCAGCATCCACGTGATTTTACAGATAAGAACATCGATAATTTCCGTCGTCAGATCAAATCGCTGGGTTTCTCCTACGACTGGGATCGCGAGATCAGCACTACAGATCCAGATTATTACAAATGGACGCAGTGGATTTTCATCCAGCTGTACAACAAAGGCTTGGCTTATGTAGCAGAAGTACCTGTTAACTGGTGCGAGGCACTGGGTACAGTACTTGCCAACGAAGAAGTTATTGATGGTAAAAGTGAGCGCGGAGGACATCCGGTTGTCCGCAAACCGATGCGTCAGTGGATTCTGAGAATTACTGAATATGCTGAGCGTCTGCTTGAAGATCTGGAAGAGCTGGATTGGTCTGAAAGCATCAAGGATATGCAGCGCAACTGGATTGGCAAATCCACAGGTGCAGAAGTGAACTTTGAAATTGAAGGTCACGATGCTAGCCTGACCGTGTTTACAACACGTCCAGATACATTGTTCGGAGCTAGCTACTGTGTATTAGCACCAGAGCATGAACTGGTTGATGCCATTACAACAGAAGCACAACGTGCAGCGATTGCAGAATATCGTGTGAAAGCTTCTCATAAGAGCGATCTGGAACGTACAGATTTGGCTAAAGAGAAGAGCGGTGTATTCACGGGTGCGTATGCAATCAATCCTGTGAATGGTGCCAAGGCACCGATCTGGATTGCAGATTATGTACTTGCCGGATATGGAACGGGTGCGATCATGGCGGTTCCAGGTCACGATACTCGCGACTGGGAATTTGCTAAACAATTCGGCCTGAATATCGTGGAAGTCGTACAAGGTGGCAACGTTGAAGAAGAGGCGTATTCCGGAGACGGACCGCATGTCAATTCTGATTTCTTGAATGGACTTAAGAATGAAGAAGCGATTGCGAAGATGATTGCTTGGCTTGAAGAGAAGGGCGTAGGTAAAGGTAAAGTAACCTATCGTCTGCGTGATTGGCTGTTCAGCCGTCAACGCTACTGGGGAGAGCCGATTCCAATTCTGCATTTGGAAGACGGTACAATGAAGACTGTTCCGGTTGATCAGCTGCCGCTGGTACTGCCTGATGTAGATGCGATCAAACCATCGGGTACTGGGGAGTCTCCACTTGCGAATGTAACAGAGTGGGTGGAAACGATCGATCCTGAGACTGGTATGAAGGCTCGCCGTGAGACCAACACCATGCCGCAATGGGCGGGCAGCTGCTGGTACTACCTGCGTTATATTGATCCGAAAAACGATCAAGAGCTGTGCTCCCCTGAGAAGCAAAAAGCATGGCTTCCTGTGGATCTGTACATTGGCGGAGCGGAGCATGCTGTACTTCACTTGCTCTATGCACGTTTCTGGCACAAGGTGCTTTATGATATCGGCGTAGTGGAAACGAAAGAACCGTTCCATAAGCTGGTTAACCAAGGCATGATTCTTGGAAATAATAATGAAAAAATGAGTAAATCACGCGGAAATGTCATCAACCCAGATGAAATTGTTGAAGCTTTCGGTGCAGATACATTGCGTGTCTATGAAATGTTTATGGGCCCTCTGGAAGCAACCAAGCCTTGGAATGAAAAGGGTGTTGAAGGGGTTCACCGGTTCTTGTCCCGTGTATGGCGCCTGTTCGTGAATGAGGAAGGTAAGCTCAATGCCAAAATCACAGCAGATGGCGGTACGGAAGAGTTCAAACGTACTTGGCACAAAACGATTAAGAAAGTCACTGAGGATTTCGAACATCTGCGTTTCAATACGGCGATTAGCCAGTTGATGATTTTCATTAACGATGCCTACAAGCAAGAAACCTTGTCCCATGAAGCTGCCGAACACTTTGTGCAAATGTTGTCACCACTGGCGCCGCATATTGCTGAAGAGCTGTGGCAACTGCTTGGTCATGAAGGAAGCATCAGCTACGTGGCTTGGCCAGCTTATGATGAAGCATGGACAGTCGATGCTGAGGTTGAAATCGTTATTCAAGTTAATGGTAAAATCGTACAACGCGCCCTGATTCCGCTGGATATGGGTCAGGAAGAAATGCAAGCTCATGCGCTGTCACTTCCTAATGTGAGTGCAGCTGTAGAAGGTAAAACCGTACGCAAGATTATTGCGGTTCCTGGCAAGCTTGTAAATATTGTAGTGGGTTAAGCGAAGAACGCAATTCTGCCCGCAGCATCGGAGAAATCCGTGCTGCGGGCTTTGTTGTTCTAACGTTCTTTAGGACCCTGATTAATAGTGTCGTGTCCGAATAGCTCATCAAGCTTAATAACATCCTCATCATATTTATCATGCGTTGTCGTGATGAGGCGTTCAAATACACCATCTAGACTGGTACGTAAGTGGCTTAACGCTTCTGCAGTAATGCCACCGCGAACAGCGACCCGTTCTTGAAGCTCTTGCGGGGTAAACTCCCCTTCTGTCAGTAATTTGCCTGTTCCAAGCAGCATTTCACCAGCGAGTCGGCTGATTAATGTCTCTTCAATTCCAGTGGCCTCAACGGCTGCTTCTATCCAGCGCTCAATGAAATAGCTTAAGAACGCAGGTCCACAGCTGGAGAAATCAGAAGCGATTCGGGTATGTGCTTCTTGGATTTCTAAGGGAACACCTATGAAAGACAATAGCTGTAGCAGTACAAGCCTGTCTTCTTTATTAAGCCTGCTGCCAAATATGCACAGTGAAGTCCCACTCTTGACGCAGTGCGTAATGCTTGGGATGATCTTGGCAATTTTGGACGGCAAAGCGGATTCCAGATGATGCAATTGAACTGGACTTGTAATGGATACGACAATTTGCTCACTCCGGAGACATGAGCCGATCTCATCTGTTAATGTTTTAAATTCAAGTGGCTTTACGCATAAAAAAACGATATCACTTCCTAACGCTGTCTCCCTATTGCTTCCGCAAATGGAAATGCCGGGGTGACGCTTCTCAAGCTCCAGCAGCTTATTCAGGCTGCGGTTGCTGGCAAGCACATCACACGGTTCTAGCGCTCCGGAAGAAAGAAAGGCGTCGATCAGCAGGCTGCCCATGCTGCCTGTTCCGATAAATCCTACTTTCACCTGTGGTTCCTCCTTTCTAGCATTGCTTTTTACTAACTGACATGAATTCTCTTCGTTATATGTATGCAGGATAGCCTTGGACAAATGACAGGTTTTGTATGAATTATTAAAGGGAATTCCAATAAAAGGAATGTATGAAGATTCACAAAAAAGTATAGGACGAATTTTCGTGAGGGGGAGCGCATTTTGAATAAAGGGAATATAGTGCTCGGAGTGGTTGTAGTTCTACTGGGTGGTGGGTTGCTATGGTCTGCAGGGAGCAAGGGGGATTCCGGCATTGCCGGATGGGAAACCTTGAATGGAAGCATGGAACAAGCGATTGGAGTCGCTGAGCCAGGTGAAGCTTCGGCTACAGAGGGCAAAGTGGGAGGCCAGCAGACGAAGGTAGATAAGCAAAGTGCTGGGAAAGTTACAGTGGGAGCCGAAGCTATTGGGAAGACTGATGCTTCTGGGAAAACTGATAGTGCTGGAAAGGCTGAAGTTAGTGATAAGTCTGATGCTGCTCAGAAGGTGAAGGATACTGCACAAGTAGATCATACTGTCCCGACTCCAGTAGATGAAAAGGGGACAACAGTTACTGGAGAGATTGCTTTGGAGGCGCTTGAGGTTACCGCGTCAGTCGTTTCACAGGAAGGTAAAATAAATGTGAACACTGCGGGTGCTAAGGAGCTGATGGATCTCCCAGGCATCGGAGAGAAGAAGGCCCAGACTATAATCGAGTACCGCAACCGTGAAGGGGCTTTTCGTAGTCTGTCAGATTTGGGGAAGGTGAAGGGGATCGGGCCCAAAATGCTAGAAAAGCTAAAGCCTTTAGTAATATTTTGAAGATAAAAGGGTATTGAAGGTACTGTTGAATGTGCTACAACCGTTGTCCTAGTGAATACTTGCGGGGATGTGCTACAATAGTTAACAACTATTTAGAAGGATATGGAGATTAATTATGACTGCTGCTTATCGTAAAGACTGGGATACTTACTTCATGGACATTGCCTGCATGGTCTCAACTCGTTCACGCTGTAATCGCCGACATGTGGGTGCTGTGCTGGTACAAGGCAAGAAGTTGCTAGGAACAGCGTACAACGGGGCGCCAATGGGCGTACCTGATTGTTCAGAGGCAGGCTGTATGCTCTCGGAGCAATATGAAATGGAAATTGTGGATGGCGTAGAGACAATGGTGAAGAAACAGCGCTGTATCCGGACGATTCATGCGGAACAGAATCTATTGCTATTTACAGACCGAATCGATCGGGAAGGCAGTACCGTCTATGTGACAGATGAGCCTTGCTGGACCTGCGCTAATATGCTGGCGAACAGTGGTATCGTGGAAATCGTGTATTACCGACCTTACCGTAAGGATATGGAAAAGGTTGAAGCGATGATGGCTGCCAAGGGTATCATATTTCGTCAATTGGAGAACTATGAGCCGCCAAGTGAAACGATGATCAAAGTGTCAGAGTAGCTGATCTGTACAACACTAATTTAATAAGATGGCTTGAGGAAGAACCTCTCGTGCGCTCTTGTAGCGCATGTAGAGGTTCTTTTTTTGTATTCAGTATTGATAAAGGGGGGAAGGAAACGTGAAGGAAAGACCTTTATTAAGCTTTACAGTATGTTGGGTGGCTGGAAGCGCAGCGGCTTGCTTAAGCTCAGGGAACGGACTGCTATTAGCGTGGGCTGGATTAATATTTTTACTGGTGAGTCTGAGGGTGTGGGGAACAGCAAGTTGGAAATACATAGCCGTGTTGTGTTTATCCATTTCTTTAGCGGCTGGATATTGGGAGAGGAACGAAGCTCGCAATATTAGCGGAATTCCTGAAGCGCTGGGTAGCACGATTGCAGAGCTGAATGGCAGTCCCGTGGAAGCTAGAGGCAAGATCATTTCCGTCGTGGAACGGGATGGGGATCGGGTTGATTTTACAATAAAGCTCTCACATATGAACCTGCTTGCAGAAGGGGATGAAAAAGCATCTGATCCTGTGGAAGAGCAGGGTGAAAAGGGGGAGGGTGAGTTAATCGCAGTTCAGATCAAACTTCTGGCTGAACAAGAAATTGCTGTCGCTGCGGAGTGGCGAAGAGGGGATGAGGTGCTGCTTAATGGTGTGCTGGAAGAGCCGGCAGTAGCGCGTAATTTTGGAGGCTTCGATTATCGTACCTATTTACATACGAAGAAGATTCATTGGCTATTAAAGGGGCAGGGAGCGGAAAATGTAAGGGTAACCGTGCCAGATTCATGGAGTCCGTTAACGATTCTTCGCTTAAATGACAGCGCGCGAACGGCCCTTGGTGCTGAGCTGGACCATCTTTTTCAAGGACGCCACTCTGGGTACATGAAGGGCTTAATCATTGGGATGCAGGATGATCTCGATCCGGATACCTTTAAGCAGTTCTCCCAGCTCGGTTTGACGCATATTCTCGCTATTTCAGGTATGCATGTAGCGGTGTATGTAGGCGTTCTTTTATTTCTGTTAAGACGCTTACGCCTGACAAAAGAGACCGCACTAACGCTCACTTTCTTACTCGTTCCGGTATACGTCCTCTTGTCTGGTGCGGGTCCGTCCATTGTGCGTGCGGGGCTGATGAGTATGATTGCCTTGCTCGCTGCAAGAGTTGGAATGTTGAAGGATGGACTGAATATTTTGGCGGCATCGGCACTGGTTATGTTGATCTGGAATCCTTATATGCTGCTCAGTGTCAGCTTCCAGTTGTCTTTTCTGGTGACCCTGGGTTTGATGGTCTACGTTCCGCTTATGAATCCTCTTTTGAGCATACTGCCACGCTGGCTTAAAGGTGCGGTCTCGGTGACGTTAGTGGCCCAATTAGTTTCTTTCCCGCTCACGATTTATTATTTTAATCAGTTTTCGCTACTGTCCTTTGTCGCCAATTTGGTCTTTGTACCTTTTATTACCTTTGTAGTATTGCCGCTAGGGACGCTTGCGCTACTGCTTGGACGACTGTGGGAAGATGCTGCAAACGTACTGGCGCATGTTACGGAGCTGCTGAATAACTTTACTTTCTACGCAGTGGAATGGATCAACAAATTTACCGGTGGAGTACTGATTTGGGGCTCGCCTTCACTGCTGTGGATCGGGGTGTACTATGTTTTGTTGTATGGTCTGCTGTATGTTGCCAAGCTAGGAAAGGAAGCTCGTTCTGCACCTCAATATATGGAGGATGAGACGAGACCTTTAGCGGAGGCTGGTTTATCTGTGAACAGTCACGGTGGGTTTGGGAGAGTGGGGAATGCACAGCTTGCTGTTGGTGCTTCTAAGGTTGGACGCTGGAGCGGAGCGATTGTTCTACTATTGGCGGTTGGACTAGGGATGTTGCTGTATAGGGGTTATCAGTCGTATGGTCAAGCTGGTAGAGGTACAATTAGTTATCTGGATATTGGACAAGGCGACAGCATTCTCATCACTACACCGAGAGGAGCACATATTCTAGTGGACGGTGGTGGAACCTTAAACTTTGGTCAAAAAGAAGAGTGGCGCGTTCGCCGAAGTCCGTTCGAGGTTGGCGCTAAAGTGCTAGTGCCTCTGCTGAAAAAACGTGGTATCCACCGTTTAGATGCGATTATTTTGACACATGGAGATCAGGATCATGCCGGAGGACTCCAAGCTGTGTTGGAAGAGATTCCGGTTTCGGCGTTGCTTTTTAATGGAACGTTAGTTGATCGCGAGTTTTATATGGGGATGATGAGGACTGCACTAGAGAGGGATGTTCAGTTGTATGCTGTGCATCAAGGAATGACCCTTTCCCCGGATGATCAGGCGGAGCTGTCCTTTTTATGGCCGGAGGGAAGGGATGGAGAAGCGTCGGGTACTCCTTATCAGAATGGCATTCCTCTACTGGAAGAACAGAACCACGATTCGGTAGCTTTTCGCTTAGAGATGAATGGTAGAAACTTTCTATTCACCGGAGATATGGATCTGGAAGCCGAGGAAGAGATTGTAGAGCAGGCCAAGCAAAAGGGGATCAGCGCTGGACCTTTCATTGATGTGCTGAAGGTGGCTCATCATGGGAGCAAGACATCCTCTGGCGAAGCTTGGCTTGACTTCTGGCAGCCTGCAGCAGCGGTGATTTCTGCGGGTGTCAATAATCTGTATGGTCACCCGAAAGCTGAGGTGTTGGAGCGATTGCGAGATAACCAAGCATCTATATTCCGGACGGATCAGCAGGGGGAGATACAAATGCGGGTGCGGGCTGAGGGGATTGAAGTGCGATATAAGTTGGTGGAGGCATTGCATTTTGTGCAATAGAACGCAATCCAAGATAGCTGGATCTTCATTTTGTTGCACTTTGTACACTCAAAATGAGGGGAAACGCCTATATCTCTAGATATATTCAGCTCTCCCCAATCCGACATGCGAGCACCACTGATGACGTTTAAGCGTTCATCGGTGGTGCTTTTTAAAAGACAGATATAGAGATTATGCTGTTATGTAATATATGACCTAATTATTTATTTTAAAGGGAACTTTTTCAAGTTTGGAAAGTCTTATTAGGCAAGGGGTGAGACGAAACATGCTAAGCGAAGATATGCCATATGCAGAAGCGTATGCGTCCGAAATGACCTTGCGGGAAATGATGGAGGAGTATGGATCGGATGTGTGGAATTATGCTTTTTTCTTAACTAGAAGCCGTGAGCAAGCGAATGATATTAGCCAAGAAGTGTTTTTGAAGGCATATAAAAATGTGGGGAAGTACCGGGGACAATCGTCGATGAAGACCTGGCTGCTTACGATTACTAGAAATACAGCCTTTAGCTGGAGTAAAAATAGCTTTTGGCGCAGATTCATACCATTTGGGGATCAACCTGTTACTGTAAATGCTCCGTCTGCGGAAAGAGAAGCGCTCGGCAATCAGTATGCGAACCGAATCTGGGAAATTATTATGACCCTACCAGATAAGAACAGAGAGGTGCTTGTACTGGATATTCAGCATGGACTATCGATTGCCGAAATGTCTGATTTGCTGAATATAGCTCAGGGGACTGTGAAATCTCGACTCGCGCGAGCGAGGGAGAAGGTTAAGCAAGCCATCCAGAAGGAGGAGAGAGAATGAGAGGAAAAGCTGATGACAGTAACCCGGTGATGATCGGACAGAATGATTGGTATGCACAAGCAGGCAAAGGGCCTTTTATTGAAGATGGCTTTACACCTGAGCTGATGATTCAGATCGAACAGGCTGCTACGCTTAAAAATAAAAATCACAGACGTTATCGAATAAACAAAAGTGTGCTACTGACCAGTGTGGCTATGATTTTGTTGATAGGTGCACTTAACTTGCCTATAGGCGCATGGAAGAGTCAGGGTCCAGTCCAATCTTCATCGGTGCAGTCACAAGCCGCAGCGATACTACCTTCTTCTACTCCTGTTACTAATGACAAAGCGTCAGAGCCTCCGACAAGTCCAGCAGAGTTTGAGATTAGCGGTAAGAAATATTACATGCCTTTACCAATGAGCAGAGATAAGAGCAAAGCATATGCCGTGGAGACAACAGCGGGAATCCTCTGGTCGCCGCCACCCCCGATGGTTGACTACAAGAAGCCAAAGTACACACATCCTACAGAGCCGTTCACCCTTTACCTGAGCTCGAAGGACCAGACGGAGCTATCGGCTTCTTCGGCTACTAGGATATATACTTTTCCTCTTTATGCGGGAGGGGCAAGTACTTATCAATATTTGAGTGGGGTTTTTGGAGCGGGAGATTATGTCCTGTTAACTTCTTACAAAAAGACTCTTGGTGTAGGTATGTATGAGGATGGTGAATTTTCAATGCTTAATGTTAAAAAAGCAGCGGCAGGGGAAACTGTGGTACCGATCACGCTTAAATCCTATGATTATACACTATTAGATTACAAGTCAATCATTGCTGTTGATAAGGAGCATGAGCAGCTCGTACTCAGTTACTTAGAACATGCAAGGGATAAAAAGTACAAAGAGAAAACCGTACTTTATGATATGGAGACCATGAGCATTCCAACATCTGCTATAGCAATTGGGTTTAAAGAAATTAAGGGAGAAACACTAATCATGGATTATAAAGTGGGCGGGGAACAACGTAAAGCGGATATTCTTATGAAAGCTGGATTGGGGTGGCTGGATGAGAATTGGGCTTTTTTATCGGAAGAGCAACAAAATAAGCTTTATATGGATTTTATGAACAATACTCCTTAGTAGATAATTCACCCAATAAAAGCTATACTTTTTGATAAAGTAATTTTCTTTTGAGAAGAGTGGAGCCGAAGTGATGAAGAAGTTAACAATTGATGATGTGGCTCAAAAAGCGGGAGTGTCGAAGAGTACGGTCTCCCAATTTTTGAACAAACGTTTTAAATATATGAGTGAAGCGACGAAAAATCGGATCGAGGCTGTGATTGAGGAGCTCAATTATCAACCGAATGGACTTGCGCGCAGTCTGAAACAGAATCGGACGCATATGGTCGGAATCATCGTTGCTAATATCGATTATTCGCTGTCTATTCAATGTATCCGGGCGATCGAGAACGAGCTGCAGCAACACGGAATCCAAGTAATCATATGCAATGCCGATGAGAATGCGGAAAAAGAAAGCAAGTACGTCGAAACCTTAGTTGCCCGCCAGGTGGACGGTTTGATTATTTTTCCGACGGGGAACAATCCATCTGCATACAGCCGACTAATAGAGGCTGATTTTCCGTTAGTGTTTATGGATCGTCTCGTAGATGGAATCACTACGCAGAGTTTGCTGCTCGACAATGAAATGGCGGCCAAGATAGGTGTGGGACAGCTTACACAGCAAGGCCATGAGCGAATTGCTCTGGTCACCCTGCCGCTAGGGGAGCATGCGATTACCCCTCGTAAAGAGCGGATCAGTGGTTATAAAAAAGCGATGGAAGAAGCGGGCCTAACGCTGCGTGAGGAGTATATTTGTAGTGTGCCAAAAGAAGAATTAGCTACAGGACTGAAGCGCCTTTTAGCGTTGCCGGACCCTCCGACAGCGTTATTGGCTACGAACGATATCACGCTAGCAGAGATTTTGAAATATGCGAATCGAAATGCCATCGCTATTCCGGAACAATTGTCTGTCATCGGTATAGATGATGCGGAGTTCGCGCAAATTTATAATCCGGTCATTACAACAATTCGTCAGCCTGCTTACGAAATGGGCATGCAAGCTGCTAAGATTATACTCTCTTGTATCGAGGATAAGGGCGCTTCTGTTCCTATCACTTATCGTTTTCCGCCGACATTGCAACAAGGGCAGTCCGTGAAGTTATATAACTGACTACAAGCTATAGAAGCACAAAAAAATGCCGTTCCACAGATCAACTGTGAGACGGCATTTTTTAATAATAAAACTCCAGAGCTGCTAGACTATAAGGCTGTAACGTTGTTGTTTCATCTTGTGGTTAATTGTACTTTCTGCAACTATTTTAGTTTGTGCTTCCTGGATTGAGAGTTTAATTGTATTTTGTGCAGTTATTTCTGCGGGAAATTGCTGACAGCGATGTTCACCTGGTTTTTAAATGTATAAAGTGCAATTAAAGCCGAGAAAAAACGATTTTGACTCGATATAGTTGTATAGAGTACAGCTATGTTGTGTAGATTTGGTTGTATTCAGCTATTTATGAGAATTACAGAAGTTTACTGAGATTATGTTGCGAAAGCTGACTCAAATCTATGTGCTTAAACCTCCTGCTGCATAAACTTTGCAAGCTCCTCACGGGTCGGAAGTCCATCCATATCGCCAGGTGACATAACGGCTAACGCACCGATCGCATTGCCACGTTTGACGGCCTCAGCAATCGGAAGCTTTTCCAGCATCGCACTGATTACACCAACGGCAAACCCATCACCTGCACCTACGGTATCAACGACCTGCTCTACCTTAAACCCGTCTACATAACCTTCTCCTTCAGCGGATTTATAGTAAGCGCCTTCAGGTCCGAGCTTGATGACGACTAAGCTGACGCCACGCGCCAGATAATAGTCCGCAATCTCTTCTGGCGTACTTAGACCTGTAAGAATCTTGCCTTCACCGAGTCCTGGAAGGAACCAATCACAGCGTGTAGCCAGATCATTGATCGTCTTCACCATCGTTTCTGTATCCGGCCATAAGCTAGGGCGCAGATTTGGATCGAGAGAGACCGTCTTTCCTTGTCGCTTCATAAACTCCATAGCATGAACAGAGAATTCATGACAGCTCTTGGATAAGGCGGCGGAGATACTTGTTACGTGTAAATGTCCTGCAGCATTAAAGTATGCCTCGTCAAAATCAACCAGACTAAGCTTGGAGGCTGCGGAATTTTTGCGGAAGTATTCGACTTTAGGATCGCCTGTAACAACCTTTGATTTGATTAACATACCCGTTGAATTTTCTTTAGTAAAAGTAATGTTGGCGGTATCAATGTTCTCTTTCTTCATTGCTTGAGCAATGAAATGACCAAAGTTATCTTCGCCAAGCTTCGTAACATAACCTGTAGGATGATTTAAGCGCGATAAGCCTGTAGCAACATTGCTCTCGGCACCTGCCAACGCTTTGGAGAACGAAAATACTTCATGCAGGGGACCCGTTTCATTCGCATAAAACATCGCCATCGGCTCCCCGAAAGTGACGGCATCCAACTGTTTACTCATTTGAGTTCCTCCTAGGGTAATGAATTTATCCCGGTATAATGATGTATAATTTGAAATTATCACATAAATCGGTTTTGTACAATAAAAGAATGATTTTTAATCCAAATGTTGTTTTGGACAAAAGAAAACAAATGACCAATAATTCCTTATAAAACAAGGGTTTATTGGTCATTTCGATAAATTTATATCTCTAAATCCATAAAAAAGTATTGACTGTTAACTGTATTGTTATTACTATCTGATTATAGATTATATCGTTTTGATTAGTAAATTTAATAAAAAAGTTTATCTAAATTAGTATTTCATATTCATCTATGATCGTACCAAGAGAAAGGGAGTCTACTGATGAAGAAAATGAAAGTATTGCAGAATGTGGCGTCGGTTGGAGTTGTAGCCGTTATTCGTGCTGATAGTGCTGAGGAAGCTTTTAAAATGTCCGTTGCTTGTATCGAAGGCGGTTTGAATAATATTGAGGTAACTTTTACTACTCCGGATGCGGATGTGGCGATTAAACGATTGGTAGCGGAGTACGGAGATCGCGCAGTGATTGGAGCAGGAACTGTACTTGATCCATTAACGGCGAGAATAGCCATTCTTGCAGGCTCGGAATTTGTGGTCAGTCCCTCTTTTGAAGCAGAGACAGCTAAAATGTGTAATCTTTATGGTATACCGTACATGCCTGGCTGCATGACATTGAATGAAATGAAGGAAGCATTGAAGTTTGGTGTGGATGTGCTTAAGTTGTTCCCTGGCAGTGCGTTTGGTCCGGATTATGTGAAAGCGGTTAAAGGCCCTATGCCGCATGTGAACATTATGCCAACAGGTGGCGTGGATCTGAATAATATGGAAAAATGGATTGCCAACGGCTGTATAGCAGTAGGAATCGGGGGTAATTTGACTGCACCTGCGAAGGATGGTCGATACGATCAGATTACCGATCTTGCGGCTCAGTATGTGGCAAAATTTAAAGAGGTAAAAGGTATTTAATTCTGTTTTTTCTTAATTCGAATAGATAGATTTATTGAAGGTTGTATAGCTGACGCATGTCAGCCGTACAACCTTTTTTATATACATATTTTCCGACATTCAGATTTTCTTACATTATATGTTTTCATAAAGTATAGAATGAGGACAAAGGCAATAAACTATAAAGTAGAAGAGTTATGATGTTTGACTGACGTCTACGAATTGGAATGGTTTATTATCGGACCGGGAGTGAGTATATGCCTGCTTATCATGATAAAAAGCTGTATCTTGCAGCTGATGAAGAGGATGCGGAATACGTAGAAATTGCGTCGGCATTCCATGGTTGTAAGGTGACGGAAGGCCAGATCTATAGATTAGAGAGGAATTACAATAACCCTCATATTTTTGAGAATGGAGAGGCGTATGTTGTGGATGATGAAACTAGGGACAACTACTCAGTGTTCATGCTCTGCAAGATTGTGTTATATAAATAGAGTTATGTGCTCGATTCTAAGGTTATTTCTTGTTTACTGACGGCTTCTTTTCCGACAGGAGGATAAGCCGTTTCTTTTGGAAATGG
Source organism: Paenibacillus sp. NPDC101420 (assembly GCF_050277435.1). NCBI lineage: Bacteria > Bacillati > Bacillota > Bacilli > Caryophanales > Paenibacillaceae > Paenibacillus > Paenibacillus sp. NPDC101420. The sequence goes on along the minus strand of NZ_JBNNSE010000010.1, from coordinate 97,708 downwards.
GAGATATTTCTTACCTAAACGCTTGCCGGCCTTATTGGGATGCCGAAGGCGTTTATACTTGTGTCATTTTTGTTATAAAGTTATTCAAAAGAGTATTTGAATGATTGAAGTTTCCCCTGTATGCTTAGTAGGAATTATTGGCTGCGAAATGCTATGAAATGTGCGATAGCACTTTATAAAAGATGGCTTAACATGACGTTCTAAGAAAAGTTTGGTATTCTAAAAATATTAATTACAGGGTTGCAACAAATTCGCAGTCTTGCGCGTCAGTAAGATTGCATAGAGAGGGGGAACCTTCGTGGTGGAGCAGGGACTCATCAGAGCCGCTCAAGCGGGCGATCGCGACGCTCTAATCACCCTATTGCGAGAAATTGAAGGGCATGTATATAAAACCGCCTTCTACATTTTGCATAATGAACAAGATGCGCTGGATGCATCTCAGGAGGCCTTGATCCGGGTTTATACCAAAATCGGTTCATATGAGGAAAAGGCCCAGTTCAAAACGTGGGTTCAGCGAATCGTTACCAATATTTGCATTGATAAATTCAGAAGAACTAAACCTACAGTTTCTATTGATGAGCATGAAATGGTGTTTCAGGATAAACACAATGTGGAACGTGAGGTTCTATCCTCTTATTTAGCTGAGGATATACGTGAAGCGATTGATCAATTGCCCGAGCATCATCGGACGGTCATCGTCCTGCGCTATTTACAAGATTTTTCTTACAACGAGATTGCAGACTGCCTGGATTTGCCTTTGAATACAGTGAAATCATATCTGTTTAGGGCCAGACAGCAGCTGCAGAATAGACTTCAGGAGTACCAGAAAGGTGGTGTATCGGGATGAAATGCGCGGAGGTGATGGAATGGATGCACCGCTATATAGACCAAGACTTGAGCCAAGATGAGATTGTTGAGATGTTCCGTCATATCGATAATTGTCCTTCCTGCGCGGAAGTCTTTGAGCGGCTGACACTTCTCTCCAAAGAATTGGAGCAGTTGCCAGACGTGAAACCCCCGTTTAGTCTGGTTGACTCTATTTTACCTCAGCTTGCAGAATTGGATCGAAGCAGCCGTGAACAAAGCGCTGTGAGAACCGAGGAACCAGTTGTAGTTCCATTTTCACGTGAAAGCTCCCGCGGTAAACCTTCCAAGGGAACCTCTATAGCAGCACGGACAGGCATTGGAGCTATCGCAGCTGCCGTAATATTAGGGATCGCTATTTTTAATATGCCGGATAAAATGCCTGGGGCAGAGGTAGAACAAATGATGCAGGATAGTAGTAAAGCGACCAGCGATAGTGCTAATAATATGGCTATTGATTCGCAAACTTCTACTTCTGCTGAATCATATGAGGCTGCGCCTGCTAATAGCGGAACGGATTCGGGGGCTCTACCAGCTGCTCCTGATGTGAATGAGGATAACGCTGCATTAGATAGAGCGATGGGGCCGGTAGACCCTGCGTCGATGCCGACTTCTCCAACAGAAACTAATGCTGGATCTGGAGGACGGTCGATACCAGAACCAACAAATAATGTGAAGCCCAATCCTACGGAGAAGATTATGACGCCGAAGCCGGATACTATAACGAAAGTTCAAACTCCGGATACTAGTGCTGGCGGTAATAATCAGTCCAAAGCTGATAAGAAGGATCAACCTGCTTCTATAGATAAAGGGATCGGAGCTGATTCGGCGCCATCTACGGAGGAAACATTAAAGACTTCTGATGACTTCGGAATGGGCGTTATGGGTTTTAACATTTCTAATGATTCTAATGATTCTAATGTACAGACTTGGACTTCCCCTGATGGGCATTATGCCGTTGAGTTTGCTGGATTACAGCTTGTTATTTATAAGAATTCACCCGAAGGTACAGTGGAAGATAGGATAGCAGTGACTTCTTATCCATTAGAAGGAAATTGGATTTCTGGAGAATGGTCGGCGGATAGCTCGCAGTTCACGTATGTGACGGAGAAAGATGGTGTGAATACCACTAAGGTGTACACTGTACAGGAAGCAGCAGCTTCTTCAACGCCGGTTACATCACCTGGGGCGACACCATCGAAGACTCCATCTTCAACGTCAACAAATTAAATTGAGGCTGGAACATTTTTCGAAGTTTCAGAATATACTATAGCAACCGGACAGGAACTAGAAAGTATAGGATTTGAAGAACATCGGTATGACCGTCGGATGGGAAGTTTCTAGGGCTTCTCACTCCGGCGTTTATATAGATGCGCCGCTTAAACGGAGGGGCTTTGGCCATGGCTGCCAGAGTTTCTCCGTTTTTGCATGTGCATTTATGTCGTTTTTTTTGCTACAATAGGAATCTGGGCAAATTGGGCTAGATGAATGGAAAAGGAAGTGGCGGAATGGATGCCAAAACGGCGATAAAAGAAATCAAACAAGGGAAAATCTCACCGCTGTACCTTTTGTACGGCAGTGAAAAATTTCGAATGAATGAATTCGCGGCATTGCTGGAAGACCAGCTGATTGCCAAAGAGGATCGCGATTTTGCGGTTATTCCCTTTGATCTCTCTGAGACGCCGGTGCAGGCTGTGGTAGAAGAAGCTGAGACTGTACCTTTTATGGTAGAACGTAAATTATTGCTGGTGCGGGACGCATCGTTATTTACAGCGGGAAAAGAAAATGCCAAACTTGAGCATCGTATAGATATTTTAAGTGATTATTTGCAGCATCCTGTAGATTTCAGTGTGATCGTCTTTATGGTGAATAGTGACAAGCTGGACGAGCGTAAGAAAATTGTGAAGACTGTTAAAACGGCGGGTACGGTATTAGCTTTCAACCCGCTAGGGGCAGAAGAACTGCTGCGCTGGGTAGAGAAAGGGATTCGTGAGCGGGGGTGTACGATGGCACCTGGCACCGCAGAGATTCTTATCACTAATGCCGGGACAGGTTTGCAGGGCTTATCCGCGGAAATGGACAAGCTATGTTTGTTCGCTGGTAAGGGCGGAACCGTAGACGCAGAAGCAGTAGAGAGTCTGGTGCATCGCGGAACGGAACAAAATGTGTTTACACTTGTAGAGGATATCGCTAATCTGCGTCTAGATAAGGCGCTTGATACGCTGTATGAGCTGTTGAAGCAGCGGGAAGAACCCATTAAGATTGCTGCGCTGGTTGCGCGGCAGTTCCGAATTATTTTACAGGTGAAGGATTTATCAGCACATAGTTATTCGCAAGGTCAGATTGCCTCTCAGATTGGACTTCATCCTTATGCAGTAAAGCTTGCAGGGGAGCAGGCCCACAAGTTCTCAAGTGAACGTCTGCGGCAAATTTTAAGTGCACTAGCTGATCTGGATTATAAGATGAAGACAGGAGCTATAGATAAAGTGCTTGGTCTGGAGTTGTTTATGTTGCGGCTAGGTACTTGAACTAAGCAGTGGAAAAAGTATATGGAGATGATCCATCTATGAAAAATGCCTAATCGGAATGAAAGTAACTTATTCAAAAGAGAAAAGTTGATCGTTTAAGAAAACTACCTTTCTAAGGTGGTTTTTTTTTCATTCAACTAACGTCTAAAGGAAACTATTACTTATATTTATAGAATAGTAGGCACAAAAAAACCCAACCGTATGAAACATAGCGGTCAGGTTCTTCAATTGCTCATTATGAATGTCGTCTTAGGCTTGAGCCTTAAGAGCGTTCAATTTCTTCGCCAAGCGGGATTTTTTGCGGGCAGCCGCATTTTTATGAACCAGACCTTTAGTTACGGCCTTGTCCAGCTTTTTGGAAGCAGCTTGGAAAGCAGCTTGAGCAGTTTCAACTTCCGTACCTGTCAGTGCTACATCAGCAGTTTTCACAGCTGTACGAAGCGCGGATTTTTGGGAAGCGTTCAGTGCACGGCGTTTTTCGTTCGTGTTTACGCGTTTAACCGCGGATTTAATATTTGGCATTGCATTCACCTCCTGTAAGACATTCGAAATCATTATCAAATGATTCACAACTTAAAATAGTTTAGCATGACCGGTAGTAAAAAGCAATACTTAAAGCTTTCAAATTAAACCATTTTAACCTGCATAAACAAGGGCTTTCTCTCGCACACTATCGACAAAAGAGCATAGGCAGAAGCTTGCAATTTGAGTTTTTGTTAGAAGTAACTCAAAGAAGTGTCTACTCACAAAACTAAGTATCGCTTCCGATGTGAGTTTTGTCCGAAGTAATTCAATGGAGCGATACTAACAAAACTTTTAGGAGGCTGGAACAATGGAACCGGATCTGCAGCTATATTCGGTACGCACGGACTTGGCGTTAGAGGCAAAGGAAATGGCTCAAGGGCCACAAAGGACGCCAATCCCTGGTGTAAACGAAGAAGTGGAAGAGTCTGATGGGATAAAAGTTACCCGGCTTGGTGTGGCTAACGCTGCCGGATCACAGGCGATAGGTCGCGCGATTGGAAATTATGTCACGCTTGAGGTACCAGCATTGCGCAATGGAGATACTGGCTTGCAGCAAAAAGTAGCTGAAGTCTTTGCTCGCGAATTCGAGGACTTCCTGACTAGGATTGGGATTGGTAAGGATGCATCTGTACTAATTGTTGGATTGGGGAACTGGAATGTGACTCCAGATTCATTGGGGCCGCTGGTGGTGGAGAATGCGCTCATTACTCGGCAATTTTATGAGCTCGTGCCGGATCAGGTCTCTCCAGGCTACCGTAAGGTAAGTGCTATTGCTCCCGGGGTGTTAGGGTTGACCGGTATCGAGTCGAGTGAGGTTGTACAGGGGATCGTGGATCGTACAAAGCCGGATCTTATTATTGCCATTGATGCGCTGGCATCTCGTTCGCTTGAACGGATCAATACGACGATTCAAATTGCCGACATCGGTATCCACCCCGGTTCGGGGATTGGCAATAAACGGCGCGGATTGACGCAGGAAATTCTGGGTGTTCCTTGTATTGCTATCGGTGTTCCTACAGTTTGCTATGCTTCGACCATTGTAAATAATGTACTGGAGATGATGAAGAATCATTTCGGGCAAGGAGCTGGTCACACCAAGGAAATTATGGGGATGCTAGACGATATTTCTGAGCAGGAACGATTGTCATTAGTGAAGGAAGTACTTGAGCCACTAGGACATGATTTGATCGTTACACCTAAGGAAATCGATGAATTTATTGAAGGCATCGCCAATATTGTAGCCAGTGGTCTGAACGCGGCCCTGCATGATGCGGTCGATCCTGAGAATGTCGGCGCTTATACCCACTAATTGAATCATAGCTAGCACAAGTCCGGCGGGATGCTGATGTACAGTATCTCGCCGGACTCTATGTCTATTCTCTCATTTAGGGTTCTACTATTTCTCTTTCGCTCATAGATTTGGAGTATAAGAGATTACAGAGGGCTGGAGGAGGACATAAATATAATGAATAAAAAATGGTTTCAGCTTTGGAACATCGGCCGTTTACGTGGAAGAGTGCTGGATGCTTTATCGCTGGGAAGAACGATGCTGCTGTTGGCCGGAGGTTCGCTAGTATTTTTTATGCTGCTTGGCGCTGGTGGATTGGCCGGACAGAAGTTGAACTCTTCACCCATTCCATCTATGAAGGGGCTTGCGGCCTCCCTATCGAGTGGATTTTTCATGGAGCTGTTGGGGATGGAGGTCCCCCATTTACCGCAAGGGAAAGAGCCTTCCGCTTTTTCAGGTGAAAAAGTAACTTCCTTTGTATTTCAATTGCTGACCAGTGTGAACCCAAGTGATCCGAAGAGTCTTGTTTCTCGTGAAGTGCCAGGCTTGGCAGCGGATGATCCATTTCTTTTGCGAAAAGGATCGGGTGGCTCTACAGGAGCTCCTGTTGATTATCATCCGGGAACGGATGAACTGGCTGAGGGTGGAGGGGAAGAGGTTGATCCATCGGTTCCAAACGAAGTGGACAAGCCCGAAGATACTCCAGCACAGCAGCCTGAAGCGACAATAGCTCCGTCTCCTGAGCCATCAGGAGCTGCGGGAGGTACGGATAAGAGTGAACCGCAAAGCGAGACAGATAATACCAAGGATACGTCAGTTAAACGGATTCTTATCTATCATTCACATCCTCGGGAGGCCTATAACCCTCTACTAGGAGTAGCGAACGAAAATCCAAGCTCTGCGGTTTCAACTAAAAATGTAATGCTTGTAGGAACATATATTACGAAAAGATTGGAACAACGCGGGATTGGTACAGTTCATGCCAAAGAAGATTTTCTAACAAAAATTGCCGACTATAACTGGAATTTTTCCTACAAATACTCTCGAATGCTGGTTAAATCTGCGATGAGCTCAAATCAAGAAATGAGTGAACTTATCGACATTCACCGCGACTCGCAGCGTCATGGCAAAACAACTGCAGTGATTGATGGGAAAAGTTACGCTCAGGTGTATTTTATTATTGGACATGCGAATAAAGATTGGAAGAAGAACGAAGAGTTTGCGAACAAGATTCATCAAACGATTGAAAAGAGTTACCCAGGAATATCTCGCGGAATATGGGGAAAAGCTGCGGGTAAAGGAAACAACGGGGAGTACAACCAAACCCTCTCACCTAACAGTGTCTTGATTGAAGTGGGCGGTATTGATAATACAGCAGAGGAATTAAAGCGTACGGCTGATATTTTGGCAGACGCTATTGCGGATGTGTACTGGAGCAGTCATGACTCGGAGAAGGTAAACGCTGCTGGCAAGGCGACGAATCCCACAACCCAAGAGAGCAAGGGACAAACCAATGCTACAGCACCTCAAAAGTCGAACGGAGCTTCTTGAGCTACAGACATTTAATTTAGAATAAACAGCTTTATTACCAAGTATTTAAAAAGGAGTGGCTTACATGTCTCGTTTCGGTAAAAAACTGGTTATGGTCGGTATTTGGGCAGGGGTCGGCATACTCTTAGGTATGCAGTTTAGTGGCAGCGGAGGGGCAACCGTCTCTAAGCTGCTGCCAGGCTGGACCGACCTATCGACTACGCCAACCAGTCAAGTGACGGGCATGCAATCACAGCCGATTAAGAATGGGGTTACACAAGGTGGGCAGACTTATGTGTATGTTCCGATGGTGATCGACCCTCTCACAGGTGCATATACGCCTGTTTCTCCATTGCCTCAGAATAGCAATCCTGCGCCAACTACAGATCTTCCTCAGAAGGTGGTAGATGGGTATAATACGAAAACTCCAGAGCAGATTTTGATTCCTGAGGAACAAAAGCCGACAGTCGATGTGATAGCGGATAAAACGGCAGGCCTTCTGCAGCAGGCTTCTCAAAAGGGCATACGCTGGGTAGTCTCATTGTTCGATTCGGCGGAAGAATCACAATGATTTCAGGAGAAACAGTTATTTCACGGGTACGTGAATAGCTGTTTCTTCTGTTTTACGTAAGGGCGGGATTGATGGAGTAAGCTTGTACTGTTATAATAAGTGGATTAATATCAGGCTGTCTGTGGGGGTAAGGAATGACTGACGTTCAGAAAAGACAACAACAAATTCGCAATTTCTCGATTATTGCACATATAGACCATGGTAAATCGACACTAGCTGACCGCATTTTGGAATACACGGGGGCACTAACCACGCGTGAAATGCAGGAACAGGTACTCGATCAGATGGATCTGGAGCGCGAACGTGGTATCACAATAAAGCTGCAAGCCGTGCGTTTAACCTATCGTGCAGACGATGGTGTAGAGTATTATCTCAATTTGATTGATACACCGGGACACGTCGATTTCACCTATGAAGTTTCCCGCAGTCTTGCAGCATGTGAAGGCGCACTGCTGGTTGTGGATGCGGCTCAAGGAATTGAAGCGCAGACACTGGCCAATGTGTATTTAGCACTGGATAATAACCTTGAAATCCTACCTGTGCTTAACAAAATTGATTTGCCAAACGCTGACCCTGACCGGGTAAAGCAGGAGATTGAGGATGTTATCGGGCTGGATACCAGTGAAGCGGTTATGGCATCTGCCAAAGCCGGTATTGGGATCAAGGAAATTCTGGAGCAGGTGGTGAAGCAGGTTCCTGCGCCATCCGGTAATTCAGAAGAGCCGCTTAAAGCGTTGATTTTTGACTCTCATTACGATCCTTACAAAGGCGTTATCGTCTATGTGCGCGTAATGGACGGTAAAATCCGTGCGGGATCGAAGATTAAGATGATGGCAACTGAGAAGACCTTCGAGGTCATTGAAGTTGGCGCATTTATGCCGCGTATGACCATTGTCGATGAATTGAACATCGGGGATGTTGGATTTATCGTAGCTGGGATCAAGCATGTTGGAGATACCCGTGTCGGTGATACTGTCACTGACGCAAAGAATCCTACTGCTGAGCCGCTTCCAGGTTACCGTAAGATCAACCCGATGGTATATTGCGGGTTATATCCGATTGAGACCTCCGATTATAACGATCTTCGTGAGGCATTGGAGAAGCTCCAGCTTAATGATGCTTCGCTAAGCTTTGAGCCGGAAAGCTCGAGCGCGCTTGGATTTGGTTTCCGTTGCGGATTCCTTGGACTCTTGCATATGGAGATCATTCAAGAGCGGATTGAGCGCGAGTTCAATTTGCCGCTAATTACAACAGCACCGAGTGTTATTTATCGAATTATGCTGACCAATGGCGAAATGATTCAAATCGACAACCCGTCACATTATCCGGAAATCGGAACGATTGACTACATTGAAGAGCCATATGTTAAAGCAGCAATCATCGTGCCTAACGACTTTGTAGGTACCGTAATGGAGCTGTGCCAGAACAAACGTGGCGAGTTCGTAAATATGGAGTATCTTGATACTAATCGTGTAACGATTACTTACGAGATTCCACTGTCTGAAATCGTTTATGATTTCTTTGATCAGTTGAAATCAGGTACAAAAGGTTACGCATCCTACGACTATGAAATTTGCGGGTACCGTCGTTCGAATCTGGTCAAGATGGATATCTTGCTTAACAATGAGCAGGTTGATGCTTTGTCCTTTATCGTTCACCGTGACCGTGCATACAACCGCGGACGTATCATTTGTGAGAAACTACGTGGGATTATCCCTCGTCAAATGTTCGAAGTGCCGATTCAAGCCTCTGTGGGTACGAAGGTGGTTGCGCGTGAAACCGTTAAGGCGATGCGCAAAAACGTACTTGCTAAATGTTACGGCGGCGATATTTCCCGTAAACGGAAGCTGCTGGAGAAGCAAAAAGAAGGTAAGAAACGCATGAAGCAAGTGGGTAGTGTAGAAGTACCACAAGAAGCGTTTATGGCAGTACTGAAGATCGATGAGTAGAAAATAGGTAGAGCCGGGAGAATATCCCGGCTCTATTTTTTTAAGCAGGAGCAGATTACAATAGGGGGAAGGATTGTAAGCACATACAAAGTGAGGGGAGTCCTCGTGAAGCGATTATATTTGAAACTTACGCCAAGTACCTTTAAGAATCGGATTTTGTTAGCTTTCTTACTGTTGGTACTAACACCCATTGCCATGCTCGTTCTGTATAACTTCAAAGAGACAGAACAAATGCTTCAGGATAATGCGGAAACGAAGAACATAGAGCAGCTTATTGGGATTAAGAATGGTTTTGTTGATCTCATGAGTCTCGTTATGAAAACAGGGTCATTACTTGAACAAGATACAACGATTTTATCGATAATGAAGAATCCCGAGCAATCGGATGAAATCACGAGAAAAAAGCTCGTTGAAAACAAGTTTGGAGCGATTGAAAATACATTCTTCATGAGTGGAGCGACGGTGTATTATACTTTAATCGACCTTCATGGAAACGCATACACTTCCTTTATGCCGAGGGAAACCTTGAGCTACGATGAAATCCAATCGGAGGATTGGGTTCAAGCATTGAAGCGAGAAGGAGCGAATCGATATATATGGAATCCAAATGACAAGAATAATGTGGTCCGGGAAAGTACAACAAGTAAGAAAATGCTTAGCCTCTATGAGGTTATGCGTGATAATGGTTTTAACATTTATGCCTATGCAAGGCTAAGTATCGATTATGAGGAGTGGTTTACTAGATCAACGTTAGGGAGTAAACAGGAAGGTTCTTTTTTTCTGCTCGATGCCTCAGGGAGAATGATGCTTAATCCGGATAAGGATGAGACCTTTTCTCCAGATATTGCGCAGAGTATTGTGAAGAGTGACCACCAGCGGCAGACAGAGCGTGCTGCATCTATCATCGATCCGAAGGAGAAGAGCTTATACACATACAGCTACATCGAAGAGTTGAATGGTTATGTCGTTAAAAAGGTACAGCTAGCACAGCTATTTCTTGAGGTGTATAAGCAGAAGCAACGATTTTTTGCTGTATTTGGAGTCATACTCCTGCTATTTGTTCTATTAACTTATTTTATATCATCGACGATTACAGTGCCGCTAAAGAAGCTGCAGAAGAAGATGGAGATGACCGCTAAAACCAATCTCAAAATGAAATTACCCGAGCAAGGGCGGGGAGAGATTCTTGCACTGACTCAGAGTTTCAATATAATGATCCATGATTTAAATGAGCTGTTGCAGCGTCTTCAGCTTGAAGAAAAACAGAAGCAATTCGTTCGATTTCAGGTGTTACTTTCGCAGATGAATCCACATTTCCTACTAAATACATTGAATACGATAAAGAGCATCGCCTTAGATAAAGATGATGATGAAATTTATGAAATTTGTGTTGCGCTAGGCAAAATATTGGAAACAACATTAAATACTGAAGTGGATTTGATTCTGTTAAAGGATGAGATTGTACTAATTGAATCTTACATGGAGATTCAGCGGCAACGCTTCGGACATGGGATTGAGATTCAATATGATATCAACGAGGAACTACAGTACGCATTAATCCCTAAATTCTGTCTTCAGCCCTTAATTGAAAATAGCTTGATTCACGGCTTCGGTCAGTCTGTGAAACAAGGGAAAATTGATATTTCCGCTAAGGTGACTGGACAACAACTATATCTGCAGGTTAAAGATAACGGCATGGGGATAGAAAGAGCACAGCTGAATAAGGCTGCACGCAAACGAAAAGGAATCGGTGTTCAGAATATTAGGGAGAGCTTAGAGCTGTTGTTCAAGAATCAACGGACAGGCATGGACATTGTATCATCAGACACAGGAACTGAAGTGATTATCCATTTTCCACTTCTTATTTCAAAACCTTACGATGGAGGTAAGCTCACATGTGGAGAACGTTAATTGTGGATGATGAACAACCCGCGGTTAAAAGTATACGGAAGTTATTCTTAAAGGCTGGAATCCCGTTTGAAATTATAGGTGAGGCGGAGAATGGAGAAGTAGGCTTGCAAATGATTCGTGAGCTTCGACCTGATGTGGTAGTGACGGATATCAATATGCCAGTGATGGATGGGGTGAAGCTCCTTCAAGTTGCGCGAGAGGAAGGCTTCGACTGCCGATTTGTAATGTTGACCGCATTGAGTGAATTTGAATACGCTCGGCAAGCGCTCGTATTTGGAGCTTCGGACTACATTCTGAAGCTATCTTTAGATCTCCAAGGTTTGAAGCAGACCATGGGTAAGGTTCATGCCGAGCTGGAGCGAATGGTGAAGATGAAAAAGGCCGATAAATGGTTTCCTGAGAAGCAACAAACGGGACCGACAGATCATGTGGAGATGAACAAAATAATTGCTTATATTGAAGAGCATTATTCTGAAGACATCTCGCTCAAATCCATGTCAGAGTTGATACGAATGGATGCCAGCTATATAAGTGACTTATTCAAGAAAAAGACAGGGAAAACATTGACGAATTATATTCAAGAGCGGCGTATTCAGGCTGGAAAAATGCTGCTTGCAGAGACGAAGCTAACAATTAGTGAGATTGGGCAGCAGGTGGGCTTTGAGAACGATAATTATTTTATTAAAATTTTCAAAAAGTGGTGTGGCGTCACGCCAAATGAATTTCGCAAAGAACCAAAAAACGTTCTATAGTTTCCCAAATGTAGTTCATCCCCCAGAATCCGCTCTGATGATAAAGTTATAGACGTAGAGCACAACACATAATCCTTCCAAGGGGGAAGATATCGATGAAGAAAAAGTGGTATCCTGCAGTGCTTTCTGTCTTATTAGCAGGTACGATGCTGGCTGGTTGTGGTACTAGTGGAAGTAATGATGCGCAGGGCAGTGCAAATGGACAAACAGCAAAGGAGAAAATAAAACTTACGATGTGGGGGGCAGTTCCTGCAGAAGCCGGGCCTCAAGCTGTAATTGATAACTGGAATAAAGATCATCCAGACATTCAAGTCGAGTATATCCGTAATGTAAATGATGATGCTGGAAACTTAAAGCTGGATACTGCCTTGATGACCAATCAAAACATAGACCTTTTCATGAACTACGATCTTGCTCATTTACAGAAACGTATGGATGCAGGCGTTGCCTTGGATCTAAGCACGAAGACAGATTATGATATCGACAGCCAGATCGGCGAGGACGCAGCGATGTGGAAAATCAATGATAAGTACTATGGGATTCCTACAAAGAAAAACATGGCGTTTGTATGGTTGAACAAAGATATGCTGGATGCAGCAGGATTACCGATTCCTGCGGTGGACTGGACCTGGTCAGATCTTGAGGAGTATGCGAAGAAGCTAACGAAGCCTGGTGTGTACGGATTATTGCAGGCAGATTCCTCCTTCTCAACAACGATGGACGGTACGCTTGCTGGAATGGGTGTGAAACAGGCGGATGGTACTTCAAACTTTGGGAATGATCTATGGAAAGAACACCTGGAAATATTGCATAACATGATGTTCGTGGACAAATCCACACCGGAATATGGCGAGCAACTGACCAGTAAAATGCCGGTTGACACCATGTTCCTGCAAGGCAAAGCGGCAATGCTGGCAGCAGGTGAGTTTATTTTCCGAAATGCGAACAACTTGAAAGACTATCCGCATGATTTCAAAACCGCGTTCGCCGCTATTCCAAAAGTGAATAAAGATCAAAAGGATTATAAATATTCGGGCGGTGTGGGTGACATGCTTGCTCTTAATGCTAAATCCAAGAACCTGGATGCAGCTTGGGAGTTCGCAAAATGGTATGCGGATGGCGGTATGCTGCCAATGGCAAGCGGGGGTCGTATTCCAGCCTCTAAGAGTGTAGATAGTAAGGAAGCAATGAGCCTTCTCATGAAGGGTGTGGAAGACAAATATGATACAGATTCAATGAATAAAATTGTATTCGGCAAATTCCCGTCCTTCCAGCTAAATGTAACTCAACAAGCCATTGATGCACGTAAAGAAGAGTATGAAAAATACTTCTTAAATAAGCAAGATATTGAAACCACGATGAAGAATATGCAAACCCGTTCGCAAGAGTTATTGAAATAATGAAATAGTTAGCACAAAAGAGAAGGAGGAAGATTTCTTCGTTCTTCTCTTTCGTGTACCCATTTTTCAGCATACGAAAGGCGGCGATACCGTGAAGCGGAGAAGCTGGATGGACAGACAAGGCTGGATCGGCATGACCTTTATTCTTCCGAATATGATTGGTATTCTCTTATTCTTTATTATTCCTGCAATCTATTCCTTTGTCCTCATGTTTACGAATTATCAATTTTCAAATCCGAATTGGCAATTTACTGGGCTGGATAATCTCAAACGATTGTTCCATGACGATAATTTCTATGCCTCGATCAAATATACGGTGATATTCCTGATATCGGTTCCAGTATCGATGGTGCTCGCATTTATTGTAGCGCTATTTCTAAACCGCAGTGTGTATCTTAAAGGCGTATTACGTGGAATGTTCTTCCTACCGTATATCTCCAGTGGAGTAGCCGTTGCATTTGTCTGGATGCTGCTATTTCAGCCTTCACAAGGACCCATCAATGAAATGCTTCGCTGGATTGGCATAACATCGCCGCCAGGATGGTTTGCGGATACGGAAACCGCAATGTATGCCATTGATATCGTACAAATCTGGCTGATGCTTGGCTACAATATGATCATATATTTAGCTGCATTACAGGAAATTTCGACAGAACAGCTGGAGGCTGCCCGGATCGATGGTGCAAGCACATTCAAAACAACATGGAAAATTGTATGGCCTCTTGTTAGTCCCACAACTTTCTTATTAATGATTACCGGATTAATTATGACGATGAAATCGTTCTCGATTATTCAAGCCATTACGGCTGGAGGTCCTAGCGGAAGTACGACGGTCTTATCACTATTCGTTTATAAAACAGCGTTCAGTTATTACGATATGGGATACGCTTCAGCCATTTCATGGTTCTTGTTCGCCGTCATTCTCGTCATTACAGTCATTCAGTGGATCGGCCAAAAGCGCTGGGTTCATTACTAAATGATCCCACAAAGTGAAGCTTTGCGGGGGGCCCCGAAACCATAATTTAAAGGAGCAGGCGGTATGAATGAAAACGCAGGAAACATGAAGGTGAAACTGCCAGTAACGGTCATCATGTTTGTTCTAGGACTATTTATGATTGTGCCTTTCCTATGGATGCTCAGCACATCCTTTCAGACACCTGCCGAGGTGTTTAACAAATGGCTGCCTTCATCTCTCAACTGGAGCAATCATATTCGGGTATGGACAGGAAGTCATGATTTTGTTCCGTATTATTTAAATTCACTTAAGATTTCAATTATTGGAACTGTGGGGGCTGTGTTTCTATCTGCCCTTGCCGCTTACGGATTTTCACGTACTTCGTTCAAAGGTCGAGATGGACTATTTGTCATATATTTATCCATGATGATGGTTCCACCTCAGGTGCTTTTTGTTCCAAAGTTTATCATGTTTAACTGGGTTGGGATTTACAATACGCATTGGGCGCTGATCTTACCAGCCATGTTCTCAATCTTCGGTGTATTTATGCTTCGGCAGTTCTTTATGAGCATTCCTAAGGAAATTACGGAATCCGCTTTTTTGGATGGGGCGGGGCATTATAAGATATTTTTCCGCTTAATTCTGCCATTAGCGAAGCCAGCAATAGCAACGTTTGCTATTCTCGATTTCTCCTGGCAATGGAATGATTATGAGAATGCGCTTGTATTCTTGCAAAGCCCTAAACTATATACCATTCCGCTTGGATTGCAGAATTTTATTCTTGAGAACAATGTGGACTACAACGGGATGATGGCTGCTTCATCGGCTGCGATTATTCCAATGATTATTATCTTCTTTGTGGGTCAGAAATACATTATTCAAGGGATTTCAAGTTCGGCTGTGAAAGGCTAACTATAGGAGGGGTACTAACATGAGAACAGAAACGGTTAAATCCGATGTAACAGTGGTCGGTGGTGGACTTGCAGGAATGAACGCGGCGATCGCTGCAGCGCGCCTAGGGTTAAAGGTAGCACTAGTGCAGAATCGTCCTGTACTTGGTGGTAACTCGAGTTCAGAGGTTCGGGTATGGGTATGTGGTGCAACAGGACATGGTGTAAATCGATATGCACGTGAGACAGGCATTATGGGTGAGTTATTCATCGAGAATCAATACCGGAACCCGGAGGGAAATCCATACTTATGGGATCTAACCTTACTCGAAGCCGTGAAGGCAGAGTCGAATATCAGCCTGTTCCTAAATACCGATGTACGCGAAGTGGAAGCGGAAGGTGAGGCAGAGGATAGGACGATTCGCAGTGTGATTGGTTGGATGATGGGATCTGAGCGGTTGATTACGTTCAAGAGTGAGGCGTTCATCGATTGCACGGGCGATGGTTTGGTTGGCTTCCTGGCAGGAGCTGACTTCCGATTAGGACGTGAAGCCCGCCATGAGTTTAATGAGGAATGGGCACCTGAAGTGCCTGATAACATTACATTAGGCAGTACATTATTGTTTTATACACAGGATACAGGAAAACCGGTTCGTTATGTTGCTCCATCGTTCGCGAAGGATATTACAACAACGTCGATTCCGATCCGTCGGGTCATTCGGAGTGGAGATTCAGGCTGTCACTACTGGTGGATTGAGTGGGGCGGTGAGCTTGATACAGTGGATGAGAATGAACGTATACGTGATGAGCTATCCTCTGTTATTTATGGGATTTGGGATTACATTAAAAACTCAGGTCATTTTGATGCCGAAAATATGACGCTGGAGTGGGTGGGCTCAATTCCGGGTAAACGTGAATACAGACGGTTTGTTGGCGATACGATCTTAACGCAAAATGATATTCTTGCTCAGCGTGAATTTGAAGACCGGATTGGATTCGGAGGATGGTCGATTGATCTGCATCCACCGCAAGGGATGTACGCAGAAGAGAGCGGCTCGAAGCATCTGCATGCGGATGGGATTTATCATATTCCATTTAGTTCGCTCTATTCGAAGAATGTGCGAAATCTACTCTTCGCGGGTCGGAATATCAGCGCATCTCATGTGGCTTTTGGAACAACACGCGTCATGGCAACCTGTGCGATCATGGGTGAAGCGGCTGGAGCAGGTGCAGCATTATCCGTCATCAAAGGTGTAACCCCTCGTGAAATTCGCAAGCAGCATATGCATGAATTGCAACAGGTGATGTTAAAGCAAGATGCTTCGATTATTGGATTGCGCAACGAAGATCCGCTAGATCTCGCGAGAAATAGTGAGATTCATGCGTCCAGTACGATGAAAGGCATAGTACTGGATCGACCAGCTGAAGCTTATGAGCTTTCTCATGACGTAGGAATTTTGTTTCCGGTTGAAGGAAATATCCTTGGGTTGAAGCTGCTTGTGTCAGCAAGTACTCAGTCAGAGCTGACCGTTGAGCTATGGACGACTGGGCGTGCGGAAAATTACGTTCCAGCAGAGTGTAGACAGGTTGATGTTGTAATAGTACAAGCTGGAGAGCAGCAATGGATTGATGTTCCGGTACAAGAGGAGCAGTGGAGTTCAATCGGCGAATGTAATATCTTCGCTATTATTCGAGCTAATGAGCATATTCAATTGCATATTTCAGAAACCCCAATCACAGGTGTTATTACATTTGAGAGAGGCGTTAAACCTGTAGTTGATTCAGCGCTGGAGGATCATCAGCCAGATCAGCCGGTGATGGAGTGGAGCATGAAACAGCTTGTACGCAGGCATTTCTGCTTTGCGGTAGAAACATCCGCATATGCTGCATCCAAAGTCACTGACGGGTATGTTCGACCTTTTGCAGGGCCACATAGCTGGGTTTCTGAGCCGATGACTGCTGGTAGAACGGAGTGGGTAGAGGCGCGTCTCCCGGATGCTGCTTCAGTCTCTGAAATTCATTTTACCTTTAACGATGATGTTAATGAGGATCTTATCAACCTACATCACCATGAAACGCCATTTCTAGTGATTCCTGAACTAGTAAAGGCTTACGATGTAGAGTTGCTCATTGATGGCGTGTGGCAAGTCATGTTCCGCGTCAAAGACAATCATCGCCGGAAGAACGTACATCGTTTAGAGAACCCTGTCCTTACGGACGCTGTTCGGATCGTTATTCATGAAACTAACGGAGGAGAACGTGCAGAACTCGTGGAAATGCGGATATATTAAGAAGAAACGGCTTAGCCGTCCTTATAGGGACAGTATCCGTTTCTGCGAGAAATACAAAATATATAGGATAACGAAAACTTATACTTTTTTGTATTTTAAAATAGAGATCATTTATAAATGATCGTCCTTGGAGGGAAGCCGTCAGGCTTCCCTTTTCTTGTTTTTTAGATTACACTAGTCAAACGATATTTTTATATAAAGGAGACAGCTAATGACCACGAATACTAATGGCCGTCCCCCTGAGGCCGTATACATTCATATTCCTTTTTGTACCAATAAGTGCTTTTATTGTGATTTTAATTCCTACGTTCTCAAGGATCAGCCGGTTATGGATTATCTCCAAGCCTTGGATCGAGAAATGGAGCTGACCGTCAAGAACACTCCACCGGGTGTTATCAAAACGATCTTTGTCGGCGGTGGTACCCCAACAGTACTGAAGCCGGATGAGATGGCTTATTTTCTAAAATCAGTTCGGACACATTTCCCAAACTGGGATAAAGATATCGAGTTCTCTATGGAAGCAAATCCGGGAACTACGGATATAGAAAAGTTGGCGGTTATGAAAGAAGGCGGCGTGAATCGGGTGAGCTTTGGTGTTCAGGCGTTTCAGAACGAACTCCTTACGGGCATTGGCCGGATTCATAATGTTGACGATGTATACCGCAGCTTGGAGAATGCTCGTGCAGTTGGTCTTAACAACCTGTCGGTTGACCTTATGTTTGGTTTGCCGAACCAAACTGTAGAGATGCTGGGCGAAAGTATTCGTAAGGCCTTGGAGCTTGATTTACCCCACTATTCTATTTACAGCTTGAAGGTGGAGGAGAACACTCTTTTTCACACCCTATTTAATAAGAACAAACTTCCTCTTCCTAATGAAGAAGATGAACTGCAAATGTACCTCTTGTTGATGTCATCTATGAAGGAAGCGGGCTATAACCAATACGAAATCAGTAACTTCGCAAAACCAGGTATGGAGAGTCGTCACAATATCACTTACTGGCGTAATGAAGATTATTATGGTCTTGGAGCAGGTGCACATGGATATGTGGGTCGCCAGCGTCATATTAATGTTAAGGGTGTAAATCCTTATGTTGAAGCTACACGTAAAGGGTTGCCTCGATTAGACGCATACCCAATCACTGAAGCAGAAGCGATGGAGGACTTTATGATGGTTGGGTTACGTATGCATGAAGGCGTCTCTAATGAGGCTTTTCAAGCGCAATTTGGGCGTTCGATAGAGGATGTATTTGCGAAATCCTTGCATAAGATGCTGCATGCGGGTCTACTTGAGCACGAAGAGGGGACTTATCGACTCAGCAAGCAAGGAATCCTTTTCGGGAACGATGTTTTCGCGGAATTTGTAGGCGCACTGACAGAAGTTTAATTTTAAAATACCCCTTGAATTGTAATTCACTCTGTTGTATATTTATTCATATTATCAACAGAGGGGTGAATTAAAGTGCTTGCCAAGACGGAAATGATCCGCCATTCGTCTCCAGCAGGAGACGCACAGGTGATTTGCAGAAATGCTGTGATAGAAGATGTTGAACCGTTGTATCTGATGATAGAAGAATACGCACAGCGCGGGATCATGTTGCCCCGTTCCAGGCAGGCGCTGACACGCCAGATCGATCAATTCGTTGTTGCAGAAATTGGCGGCAGATTCGTTGGCTGTGGGTCACTCTTCAGACTCGGGAATGATCTTGTAGAGATTCGCTCGATCGGTCTGAATGACGAAGGTAAGGGCAAAGGTGTAGGCTCAATGATTTTAGAGAAGTTGGTTGAGGAAGCCAGAAACCAGAAAATCCCTAAGGTCATGGCACTAACCTATGCCGTAGATTTCTTTCTTAGAAACGGATTCGAAGTTGTTGAGAAAGAGATTTTTCCCGAAAAGGTATGGACAGATTGCGTGAATTGTAAAAAGCAGCATGCCTGCGATGAAATAGCAGTACTTAAGATGCTGAACTGACTTGACAATGTCAATGTCAGTTTGGTATTTTTGTATTAGTGGTTAGCACTCATCTGAGTCGAGTGCTAACGAATCGGAGCCAACAGCCGATAGGAGGGGATAACATGTTAACTGATCGCCAGAGAATGATACTAAATGCAATTGTAGATGATTATATTTCATCGGCAGAACCAGTAGGATCTCGCAGCATTTCTAAACGGGGTGATGTAGGGTACAGTCCTGCAACTATTCGAAATGAAATGGCTGACCTAGAGGATTTGGGTTATCTCGAGCAGCCTCATACATCGGCGGGGAGAATACCTTCCCATAAAGGATACCGATATTATGTGGATCATTTGGTACCGTGGAATTCCGCCGAAACGGCAGAGATGGGCACGATCCGCGCTTTTTTTGCCGAGAAGCTGAATGCGATGGAGCAGGTAATCCAACATGCGGCGATGATTCTTTCCAATATGACGAATTACACTTCCATCCTTCTGGGACCGGAGGTTTTTCATACATCATTGCGTCATTTTCAGTTGTTACCACTAGATGATAAAACCGCTGTAGCGATTATTGTTACAAGTACGGGTCAAGTTGAGAACCGTACGGTGAACATTCCACCGGAGATATCCGTTTCCGAGATGGAGAAAGTGGTTAACCTACTGAATAGTAAGCTGGTCAATGTACCACTCTATAAGCTGAAGACTCGGCTGTATTCCGAGCTTGGCGAGGAAATGCAGCGTCACATCTCACATTATGAAGAATTAATGCAAGTGCTAGACATTGCGCTGGAAAGTGATCAAGAGCAGCGTATCTATCTTAGTGGAGCGACGAATATGCTTACACAGCCTGAGTTCAAGGATGTTGACAAGGTGAAAAGCATTCTTGATCTGCTGGAAGAGACGCCTACATTGCTCAAAATGCTGGCCCCTACAACAGGCGGCACAGGTATCCAGGTCCGAATAGGGACGGAGAACAATCATGAAGCGTTCGCTAACTGCAGTCTGATCACCGCCACTTATTCTCTTGATGGGCAGGCACTGGGGAGCATTGGTATCCTTGGTCCGACACGAATGGAATATGCAAGAGTGATGGGGATCTTGGGCATTTTATCCCGAGATTTGACAGCGATGCTGGCACACTGGTATAAGTGAACAGAGTCAACATTGATTACGTGAATGATTTTAATGAATGATTTTAAGGAGGTGAAGACAACTTGAAAAAGGAACAAGTTCAAGATGCTAATGAATTCAAAGAAGATTTGATAAATGAGGAACCTGAGGCTGATGTAGCTTCGGAAACCGACTCATTTACGGCAGAAGAAATTAGTGAAGGTGCTTCAGACACAGGTTCGGAGGTAAAACGTCTGCAGGATCTCGCTGATGAATATCAAGGACGTGCGCTGCGTGCGCAGGCTGATTTCGATAACTTCCGTCGTCGTACTCAGAAGGAGAAAGAAGAGTTGGCTCAATATGCCACCTCCAAGCTCGTGACTGAATTGCTTTCAGTACTGGACAATTTTGAGCGTGCTTTAGTGACTACTCCTAGCAGCCCAGAATCCGAAGCTTTCGTGAAGGGTGTTAATATGATTTTCCGTCAGCTAGATGGGGTATTGAAGTCCGAGGGACTTACAGCTATGGAAACAGTAGGACAGCCTTTTAATCCTGAATACCATCAGGCTATTATGCAGGTGGAGAGCGAGGAGTACGAAGAGGGTATCGTAACGGAAGAGGTCCAAAAGGGATACCTCCTGAAAGATAAAGTCCTTCGTCCTGCTATGGTCAAAGTCAGCATGTAATCTGTATATATAGGACGGGCAGTATCTGTCCACCATCGGTACCAATCGAATTTTTTAAATATTTTATTATTTTAATGAGCGAATGCTCCATATACCTTTAGAGGAGGCAAATTATTGTGAGTAAAGTTATCGGTATTGACTTAGGAACCACGAACTCTTGCGTTGCCGTAATGGAAGGCGGCGAAGCCGTTGTAATTCCAAACCCAGAGGGCGCACGTACAACCCCTTCGGTGGTAGGTTTTAAGAAAGACGGCGAGCGTATCGTCGGTGAAACAGCTAAACGCCAAGCAATTACTAACCCTGATCGTACGATCAGCTCTGTTAAACGTCACATGGGTACTAACCATAAAGAAAGCATCGATGGTAAAGACTATTCCCCACAAGAAATTTCAGCAATGATTCTTCAAAAGCTGAAATCCGATGCAGAAGCATATCTTGGCCAAACTGTTACTCAAGCAGTTATCACAGTTCCTGCTTATTTCAATGACAGCCAACGTCAAGCTACTAAAGATGCAGGTAAAATTGCAGGCTTGGAAGTTTTGCGTATTGTGAATGAGCCAACAGCTGCAGCTTTGGCATATGGTCTGGAGAAATCCGAAGATCAAACTATCCTAGTCTATGACCTTGGTGGCGGTACGTTCGACGTATCTATCCTTGAACTGGGCGATGGATTCTTTGAAGTAAAAGCTACAAGCGGCGACAACAAACTTGGTGGCGATGACTTTGACCAAGTGGTTATGGATCATCTGGTATCCGAATTTAAGAAAGAGCAAGGTATTGATCTGAGCAAAGATAAATCTGCTGTACAACGTTTGAAAGATGCAGCTGAAAAAGCGAAGAAAGAATTGTCGGGCGTACTGACAACCACTATTTCTCTTCCGTTTATCACTGTAGTTGACGGAGTGCCTCAGCATTTGGAGATCAACTTGACTCGTGCGAAGTTTGATGAGCTTACTGCTGGTCTAGTAGAACGTACTTTGGGACCAACTCGTCAAGCATTGTCTGATGCTGGTATGACGCCTGCAGACCTTACCAGAATCGTTCTGGTTGGTGGTTCTACACGTATTCCTGCTGTACAAGATGCAATTAAGAAGCTTACAGGTAAAGATCCACACAAAGGTGTGAATCCGGATGAGGTTGTAGCTCTTGGTGCTGCTGTTCAAGCGGGTGTATTGACTGGTGATGTTAAGGACGTTGTATTGCTCGACGTAACTCCGCTTTCCCTCGGTATCGAAACTGCAGGCGGCGTGTTCACGAAGATGATCGAGCGTAACACTACAATTCCTACAAGTAAATCCCAAGTATTCTCGACCTTTGCTGACAACCAACCTAGCGTTGAGATTCACGTGCTACAAGGTGAGCGCCAAATGGCGAATGGCAACAAAACATTGGGACGCTTCATGCTGAACGAGATTCCACCAGCACCACGTGGCGTACCACAAATCGAAGTTTCTTTCGATATTGATGCCAACGGTATCGTGAATGTGTCTGCAACTGATAAAGGCACTAACAAGAGCCAAAAGATCACTATCACTTCTTCCAGCGGTCTGAGCGACGCAGAAGTAGAACAAATGATGAAGGATGCCGAGCTTCACGCTGAGGAAGACCGTAAGCGTAAAGAATTGGTAGAAGCGAAGAACAGCGCTGACCAACTCGTGTATTCCACTGAGAAAGTGATCAAAGATCTTGGTGATAAAGCTGATGCTTCCGAAGTTGAAAAAGCAAACGAAGCTAAAGATAAAGTGAAAGCAGCACTTGAAACTGACAATCTTGAAGAAATCAATGCAGCTACAGAAGCATTGACTGAGATTGTACAACAGTTGTCCATGAAGCTGTACGAACAAGCTGCTCAAGCAGAGCAAGGTGCTGAAGGTGGCGCTGGAGCTGCTGAAGGCGCTCCTAAGAAAGACAATGTAGTTGACGCTGATTACGAGGTTGTTGACGAAGATAAGAATCAAGGGTAACCTTAAACGATAAGTGTATAGGGCGTAACTGATAAATTCTTATATAGTTAAGAAGGGAAGGTCAAAACCGGGTCATCCCGTGTTTTGACTTTCCTTTTGTAATATCAGTTTGCACACTCTTCGCGAATGCGCCTTCTGATATTGTAAGAATAAACATCTGCTGGAACTGGATGGTCAGATCCTGGGGTTTTATCGTATAATGGTTTCTTTGGCAGGTAATTAGGAATTTGAGTATGTAATGTACGGAGGTGAAAGCAGTGGCAGATAAACGCGATTATTATGAAGTGCTTGGCCTCAGTAGAGATGCTTCAGACGACGAGGTGAAGAAAGCGTACCGGAAATTGGCGCGCCAATATCACCCAGACGTGAATAAAGCAGATGACGCTGAAGCTAAGTTTAAAGAAGTAAAAGAAGCTTACGATGTTCTTAGCGACGGACAACAGCGAGCTAGATATGACCAGTATGGCCATATTGATCCTAACCAAGGTATGGGCGGCTTCGGAGGCGGCGGTGGCGACTTCGGAGGATTAGGCGATATCTTTGATATGTTCTTTGGCGGCGGCGGACGTCGTGATCCTAACGCACCACAGCGTGGTGGGGATTTGCAGTATACGATGACCATTGAATTCAAGGAAGCGGTATTCGGTAAAGAAACTGATATCACTATTCCACGTACGGAAACTTGCGATACCTGCTACGGCTCCGGGGCTAAACCGGGTACTAAACCAGAGACTTGTTCCACTTGTCATGGTAGTGGGCAACAGGAATTCGTACAGAATACACCACTTGGACAGATGCGTAATCGTCGTCCATGTTCACATTGCAGTGGTACAGGTAAGATTATTAAGGAAAAATGTACGACTTGTAGCGGACAGGGTAAAGTTAAGAAGCAGCGTAAGATTCATGTACGCATCCCTGCCGGTGTCGATGACGGTGCGCAGCTGCGCATGACTGGCGAAGGCGAGGGCGGCTTACGCGGTGGTCCTGCTGGAGACTTGTATATTGTCATCCGTGTCAAATCGCATGATTTCTTCGTACGTGAGAACGATGATATTATGTGCGAGGTTCCACTTACATTTGCACAGGCTGCACTTGGCGATGAGATTGAGATTCCTACCTTAACGGAAAAAGTGAAGCTGAAGATTCCTGCGGGAACGCAGACCGGTACTTTCTTCCGACTTAAAGGTAAAGGTGTTCCACGTCTACGTGGATCTGGCCAAGGTGACCAGCATGTTAGAGTCATTGTTGTGACACCTAGCAAGCTGAATGATGAGCAAAAAGATTTGTTGCGACAGTTCGCCTCTCTAAATGGAGAAAACACACATGAACATGAGCAATCTTTCTTTGATCGTGTGAAGCGTGCGTTCCGCGGGGACTGATATTTCTAACTTCATTAATTGAGTAAATAAATAATACAGCAGAGCAGCGATCCTCCCGTTATTTGGGGATCGCTGCTCTGCTTTTTTGATTAAGGCAGTTTGCTTATGTCGACTGTTAGTAGGGACAAGCTAGCCAATCTCATACGGTGCTTTTCATGCCAATAGCGACTATGGGGTCCGTTAGCATGCCAAATATCGCATAATCCAGCGTTTAAGGTCATCTGAGTCCGATGACTGCCTCGGAAACGCAAATGTGACCTATAGACGAAAAAGCCCAGCAGTCATTGGCTGCTGGGGCTTTCTTTTAAAGTGCAACTAGATGTTGTTCGAAGAACGTAGGTCCTCAAGCACACGGCTCAGAATTGTTGCTGCTTGTGCACGAGTCAATGTACCTTGTGGATTGAAGCTGTCCGCAGTAACACCTTTGAGATAACCTTTGGTTACAGCATAGGCTACAGCGTTGCGTGCCTCCGCAGCGATGTTATCCGCATCCTTAAAGCTTAAAGGTGTCTTGGCTACTGTAAGATCAGCACCAAGAGCCTTAGCGATGATAAGAGCTGCTTCCTCGCGAGTCAGCACATCACGAGATCCACTTTCTTTGATGCGAGTACTCCAAGTGTCACCTTTTCCAAGTAGACGGTCGAAGAGCGTTAGAAGCTCTGCCTGATTTAAAGTGTCAGCAGGTTTAAAGCTGCCATCGGCTCCTTTGCCGGCAATGATACCATGTGAAGCAAGGATTTCAATATCGGTTTGAGCCCAGTGTGTGCCAATATCTTTAAAGCTTATTTTTCGGGATGCTGCACTGTAAGAACCGTCACCAGTAACGTTAAACTGTAGAATCCCTTCTTTAGAGATAGAACCAGGTAGTAGATAGGACCATTTATGATCCTTTGATTCTACATAAGCGGCAGTCTTTCGTGCATCATGAAGACTGCTGGCTTTTAGATTAAGCTGAAGGATGATCGGCTTTCCGGTTGTCCAACCATTTTTGATAGTGAGAATGGAAGAACCGATATTTATTGCTGCTGAGCTACCTGCTAAAATTGCTGTGTTGCCTGCATCTGTCAGGCTAATCGTAAGGGTCAAGCCGTTGCTGTTGATGAAATCCGGAAGAGTCGCCGCTGGAATAAGTACATTGAACCCACTACCGTTTAGGCGGAGTGCATTCTCCGATTTCTTTAACTGCTCGGCTTGGGCCGGTGTAAGAGAAATAACAACTTGGCTATATTTATTGAAGCTTACATCACTAAGATCAAGAACAGAAGTTTTATCTTTTGCATTCTGGATCGAATTGGCTAATGCAGTGTCTAAGATGTTGAACACCGCTGAAGGCTTGCTACCTGCTGGATCTGCAGTCTCTACTAGCTTCCCAGATTTCAATGCGATTCCAGAAGCGGGAGCACTGGTTGCTGTAGGTACATATGAATCAGTTGATGGAGTTGGTGTTGGCTTCGGTGTTTCAGGTGTCTTAACACTTACGCTTACCGTTCTCACACCAGATGGGATTGTTGATGTTGTAGCATCATTCCAGATCTGTACATCGTATAGCTCCAAGTCGTATTTTCCCGCTTTAGATGGTTTGAAGGTTATTTTGCCTAGTGAGCCAGAGCCGTGATAAGCACCACCTGATAGATTGACGCTATACTGTGTCAGTTTGCGGCCGTCTCCGAGATCATAGGTTTCTGAGAATTCTGTAAGTGCAACACCAGAGAAATTCTCCTCTTGATACGTAGCCAGTTGTACGCTTGGCTGGATCGCTGGTTTTTCGAGAGAACCATCGTAGATGACAGCGAATGAAGCCCCATAGATGCCATAAACCTCATCAGTCACGGAATACCCTAGATCAACGGTTACCGGCTGTCCCAAATCAATAGTGGCTGCAGATAGAGACGGATTTACATTGAAAATACCATCCCCTGTGCTATAAAGCAGTCGCTGAGCATAATCATCGTCGTCTGCGCCATTACCTACTTTATCAACCACATAGATTTTGTACTCATTAAGCCCTTCGTTAACCGGAACGTCAATGGAAAAAGCACCATTACCTGCAATTACTCCACCGAATTTATAAGTATTTCCATCATAATGTTTACCTTCGGCGTACACGGTAAACCAGTTTCCAATAGGTTTTGTATTAGAAATATAATAGGCCATTAGGTCATCATCAATGAACCCACTAATTTCTGCCGCACCAGGATCGGTTGGCGCCTCACGTTCGTACTCCTCAAGTGTGATGCCGGAAACTAATGGCTTCTCGGTATCAATTGTGAACTTGATCTTTTGTGTCTCGAGCAGTTGTCCATTGGGAAGCACAGGAGTGATGTAGTAGTGACCATCTGGTAAAGTGGACTTGGCGGAGGTCTCCAGGTCTGTTAACGTTCCATCCCAATTTGTAATTTCGTACACGCCACGATAGACCTTTTCATCGATAGAATAAACTGCACCTAAAACTGTCGCAGGAGCATCTATTGAAGAGGCTACGAAACTTATGCCATCCAGCTCTTCATTGACAGAGAAGGTAAAGGTGGTATCGTCTGAGCGTCCATCCTCATTAGGAGAAATCTGTGGATCTTCAAAAGAAAGTTGATTAACAGGCTCTAAATTGAATTTATCGCCAACAAGTGCATTAAAGGGAAGACGAAGAGTTTCTGTATCAGAGGTTAGGAACAGGATGCCTTCATATGCTCCCTCTTTTGCAGTGTCAGAAACCTTCAGTGTAAATTGTGCATAATGATCTACACCTGAGGTAATACTTTTTGGTGCAATATTAATACTAATGTCACCAGGCGCTTCTGTAAGCCATTCGGTGGACAGCGTGTAGGTTGATCCAATCCCTTTAAAGTCCTCTACATAAACTGATTTCGTTACACTAGCTCCCTTTGAGAGCAAGCCAAAGGATAAGGAACCTGTGTAATAAGGGATTTCTACAGTCCCAGGAAGGCCGCTAATTAAGCTCTCTCCGACTTTAGCGATGGATTTAGCGTTTACCGATTTCTCCAGATTAATTAAACCTGCACCTTGTTGATACAGTGAGTAAGGATTCCCATCACGGTTAAAGATAGGATCAGCATTGTTCATTAGCAGTGCTTTAATTTCATTTGGCTTAAGATCAGAGTTTTCACTCAGTAGCAAAGCTACAGCTCCTACAACATGTGGGGTTGCCATGCTGGTGCCGCTTTTTAAGCCATAAGCGTGTTCGTAATCACCATTCCAGCTAGGAATTGTGGAGTTGATACTGACCCCTGGCGCAACAACATCAGGTTTGATTAGATAATCCGGCATCCCCGGACCCATTGAGCTGAAGTTTGCTAACTGATTGACTTCAAGCCCTATATAGTAACTGATGATATCTTTAGCAGCATCCAATTGAGCTTTTATCTTTTTGCCATCTGCTTGAGTAATTCCGTAGGTAGGAACGTAATTCCCAGGCGCACCAAGGGTGGGAGAGATTTCACCAGTAGTATTATTAGCAATTAGGACAAGTTTGGCTCCAGCTGCTTTGGCATTTAGAGATTTATCTCCGAAACTCAGCACACCTCGATCGACAAGGACTACCTTATCTTTGACGTCCAAATTTGTGTAATCGGAAGTACCTCCAAGACCAGCGTAAACGATCTTACTGCCAGCTATATTATCAACTAAGTCTGGGGAGTAAGTTGCTAAGGTCCCTGGAATTTTTTTAACATCGCCAATATCAAAGAATGGGGTATTCACTGGGGTAGTAGAAGCACCTACACTAAGTGCGAGTTGAGATCCAGCAGGTTCGCCCAATGTTCCTACATCCGGTCCAGCGTTACCGGCGGCAACTACAACATTCACGCCCGACTTTATGGCGTTGTCTATCGCGATTGAACTTGCGGAATAGCTTTGGTTAACATCAGAGCCCAGGGAGAGGTTAATTATATCGGCTCCATCAGCGACCGCTTTCTCAATACCCGCGATTACAACCGCTGTTGGACCGGAACCGTAAGGGCCAAGTACGCGATACGCGTACAAATCTACCTCAGGTGCAACATCCAAAATTGTACCTGCTACATGAGTGCCATGCGAGGTTTCATATGGGCTACCATTTTTTGGAGGGAAGTTGGCATCAGGAGGTGTTTCTGACGGATCATTATCCTGATCATAGGCATCGTAACCGCCCTTATAATTCTCCTTTAATAAAGGGTGGTTTTTATCGATGCCGGTATCTACAACCGCTACCTGTACCCCTTCTCCTGTGTAACCTAATGCATGTAGTGTATCCGCACCTATAAGATTGCCACTGTCCGAATAAGAACGTGTAACAGGCAAAGTCGCTACCTCTAGACTATCTGCTAACGCATGTACTTCATCATTTGGATAAACAGCTGCAACGCCCGGAAGCTCTAACAGCTTGTTTACTTGATTGGCTGGCAGAGTAATGGAATATCCGTTAAAAATCTCACTGTATTCAAAACCGATGTCGGCATCGATTTTCTGCGCTGAGGAAATAAAGCTTTTATGCTCTGAGATAATTTTACTGCGTTGTAAGGAGACTGAGGATCGTAAAGAAGAAGTTTTAGCCTCATTTTCATACACACTGACTGGTTTATTAGTTAATTCCACGATCACGGATACTGGTGCTGAACCTTTGAGCACACCCGCGTAGTTATGAGGGGTCACACTTTGAGACTGTACATTATTAGCTAGGTTAGTTGATGTTTCAAGGGATGAGTTCGCAAATGCAGCGGATGGAAAAAGGACAGAAACAGCCAGTCCGAAGCTCGCCGCCCCAATACCAAATTTTTGAATAGAGTGTTTAAAGGTACGTTTCAAATAAGTTCATCCTCCCAAATGAATTTTTATATTGACGGGTGTATCTGTAGTTCTCCTCCTCAGCGTAAAATGTAAAAAATTATGAAAATTAAATTTATTCTACAGCTATAACTTCAAATCGAATATACAACTTTAGCACTATATTGCAGGGAAGCGTCGAGGAAAATGTCGAATTCCCAGTAAATAAGTGGAGTATGAGAAAAAAAGGGCATAAAAGAAGTGAAATGAAGACAATATAAAGGAATGCAACAGATATCTGAATTTCAAGCGAGAGCGGGGATAAGATGTCGGAAAGATCTATTTTGGCTTATTTTAAAAGTCCTGAGGAAGCGGAGGGTGTTGCTCGTAAGCTCCGTGCACTTCGGGCCATTGAAATTTCCGTTGATCGCTTCAGTAGATATGGAGGCACGAGCTTTAGCTCAGGGGTAAACCCAGTGACAGGCAATGTTGCCAGAATGGACTCCATGACTGCTGAGCGTGCACACACAGGTATACTAGCTGCTGCTGATACCAGCGCCAGTGGGATGAGTCATGGCGGAGATGGAGGACCGACGGGTAGAGATATTTTACTAACGGTGATCTTGAATTCGGAGTCCCATGATCAAGCATTACGCTTAATTGAAGAAGCAGGCGGGATGATTTGAATAATAATTTTCTTAATAAGAAGGGAGATGATCGATACTATGGATAGAGAGAACTCGCAAATATTCTCAAAGACCGAGAAGATGAAAATGCTGTACGAGGCGAAGGCAGAGGACGTAGAGTTTTCAGCAGCGGAGGCAGATCTGGAGGATATCGAAGCCCAGGCCCGGGCTTTAGAAGCAGACAAACGTCAGCTGCATGAAATTATGAAAAAAGAATAGATGCTAAAAACTAAGGCAGATACCTCACATTGTGGGGTATTTTTGCGTTCTGGTGTGTATAATTAGGAGAATAGCCCAAGCAGGAGGGAGAATATGGACAACGTTATTTTATGGATAGGTTTAGCACTACTTATCGCATTCTTAACTTTTATGAATCAGAAGCAACTGTACTCTTCAAAAGTAAAACAGGCCTACCGTGAGCTGCGGGAGCTGACTGAAAAAGTTCGGCTGGAACGATCAGAGGCAAGCGATTTATATCGTTGGGAAGTAGAATTAGCCGAGATGGAGAAACACCCGAACGAACTTAATAAACTGGATGCTGAGATTGGGCTTCGCCAGGCGTTTGTGATGTATTTGGAAAGACACAGTCCTCTGGATGTAAGACTTCCAAGTTTAAAGGAGGCTGCATCCTATCAGAAGGATTCGGTATGGGGAATTAAGATCGGAGATTACGGATCCAAGAAATAAGGAAATGTACATATAAGAGGCTATGTTTGCTGGACCGTTTGGTATGTGCATTTTGCAAGAGACAAATTAGTATTAATAGGAACTTGCTTCGAACCCTGGCTGGAATTACGGCTGGGGTTTTTGTGGTTAAAAATAATTACGGAAAAACTCCCTGTATTTTTCTCCAGGCACCTAAAAATGTGAGCTTTTAGGGAGAATCTCCCACAAATAACTCTTAAAAATAGAAAAAGGCTTGATTTTAAAAGATTAAAGGGAGCATTTCCCTAAAAAAGAGATAAATCTTCGATATTCGTGTATTTATAGGGAGGTTTTCCCTAATTATCATCACTTAAAAGTATTTCAGGGATCAATCTATTAGAAAAGAGCAATACTCGCTCGCCATTGGCCTTTTTTAACAACGAATTTTAATAAATTTAATAAGAATCATGTATTTCTCTCTGCGCAATAAGAGCGTATAATTGTTCAGATATACTTCATGATGACGCGACGAGTAACTTATAGATATCCAGGAGGAATTATTATATGGGAATGGTACACTCTCAGGGAGTTACCGATGAGCTTGTTGTCCGATCTTTAGAAAAAAATTTAGCGATTATAAGGTTTGATCTTGATCGACGAGTGGCTTATGTGAATGACGTTTTTGCTAGTACGATGGGGTATAACAAAGAAGAGATGTATGGGATGCATCATAAAGAGTTTTGCTTTCCTCACTTTGTAAATAGCCCGGGCTATGAGGTGTTCTGGCAGGATCTTTTTTCAGGAAAAAGTGTTCAGGATAAGATCGAACGAATGGATGCAAAAGGAAATGCGGTATGGCTGGAAGCTACATATATGCCTGTCTATGATGAAAATAATGAACAGGTCATTGGCGTATCTAAGATAGCGACTAATATCACGGATCGACAAAATAACATGAGTGTTGTGGTACAGCGGATGCAAGAGATGTCGGACAGCTTAAATCATAGAGCCGAGAAAGGCATAGAACGTAGTCAAGAACTATTGCTGAGTATCGATAAAATAGCCGAAGTATCCATTGAAAATACACAGACTCTAGCTAATCTGGAGACACAAGCGGTATCGATTCAGGGAATTGTACAAACTATTCGTAACATTGCTTCGCAAACGCAACTGTTAGCGCTTAACGCAGCAATTGAAGCGGCACATGCCGGGGAGTTTGGGCGTGGTTTTGACGTGGTTGCAAAAGAAGTTAGGAAGCTATCTTCCATGGTGCAGGATTCGATCATTCAAGTGAAAGATAGTGTGGATGCCATTACGCTGGAAATCAATAAGATCTCCAAAGGAACAAACCAGGTGCAAGAAAATATAGAAGCTAGTCAACAGCAGATTCAAATAGCCTTAGATGATTTCAATAATATTTCTTCCTCAGCCCAGGATTTAGATACACAAGCACGAGAGGTTATGAATATCATTTAATTTCTGTATGCTGTTAGCGTGAATATTAAGGAAAGCCAGTTCTCAGATTTATGGGGAGTGGCTTTTTGTGTTGCGAGTTTAATTGTTATCTTTCATCTGTTATTACTAGCATCTATAGTTTATGCTCAGAAAAACGAACCTTTTCCAGAGATTGGTTGTCATATAGATATCACGGATAAGAAAGGAGGGAGAAAGATTTGGAGACTAATCGGGAATTATTCGAAGCCTACAACAAGGATGTATATCGGACCTGCTACTATATGGTGCATGACGCGGCGGATGCGGAGGACTTGACGCAGGATGTGTTCATTACCGTATTTCACACGAATCGTGAGAACGTAGAGCATTTGAAGGCTTGGATTATGAAAATAACGGTCAACCATTGCCTGAATCATTTGAAACGGAAGCGTACTTTACAGCAAAAAATATCAGACAATCTTTATTTATTTAAGAAGTCTCCTGAAATCCCTGTAGAACGATTGATTGAGCAGCGGGAGACGACAATGGAATGGGCGAAATATTTGAGCCAGTTGCCAGTCAAACTTCGGATGGTGATTACGCTTAGGTACATGCATGATTTCAGCTTGGCTGAAGTATCAGACCTGCTATCCATCCCGCTCGGGACGACCAAATCAAGGCTGCATAAAGGGCTAAAGGTATTGCGGAGAATTTTGCTGGAGGCTGGGGTTCAAATTGAACGGAAAGAGGGCGAATCTTATGAAAAAGTTGGAGAATATGCTGGAGCATCAGTTAAATGAGGGTCAAAGTGTAACATATCCTGATTTTGAAAGCATGTGGGAGAGAATTGAACATAAAAATACAACATCTTTTCACGCTCGGATGAGCAGTGGTAGCCAGAAACAGGGGAGAAACTGGAGCAAAATAGCACTTGTTTCATCGTTTTCATTACTTCTAGCGGCGGCGCCAGTATATGCGGCAGTTCATTATAATTGGGATACAATGCTCCGTGAAAAAGGTGGTATTCAGGCGGCACTGGCACAAAACCTCGGTCAAAAGCTGGATCAATCGGTGACAAAGGACGGAGTGACGCTAAAGCTACATACCGCCATTGTGGATGAGAATCGAACGGTCATCTTATTCACATTGGATGTTGGACAACGACAGGACAGTGAAACTTGGCGTGTGACTGAGATGACCCTGAAAGGTACTGAGGGGGGAAAAAGTTCTGGAGAGTATAATTATCTGAACTGGGACGAAAAGAACCAAATTTATAACGGTTATTTCGAAAGTGAATGGACACCAGAGAAGGACACCGTGAATGTTCAGCTAGTTACAAATGATATTCAGGCTTTTAGTGAACAATCGTTAGATTTGCCGCTGGATATTCACTCGACGGAGACACAGAGCTTCCCTATTGGACAGGAGGGGATGCGCAGCATAGAGGTGAAGCCATTTACCCAAGGTCAAGAGAAAATGTTATTCTCTTCAGCGATCATTTTTGATCAGCCAGAAGCAAAAGAATGGGCCTATCCAAATATTGTCGGTTACAAAAATGGAACGCTCATAAATTCGCTGCCTGGAGGTACTTTCGGTACACCAGGAGAAAAAGGGGAGTATACAGCGCAGCAATACTTTAAGGCGGAGGATGTTTCCGGTGGTCAAACGACTTATAAGCTGCAATATATGAAGAAAGAAAAAGATGTTAATGGACCACTTTCATTCGATCTTCAATTAAGTAAAAAGCAGATGGAGAGCGGGACGATAAAAACCAGTCTAAATCTGCCGCTCGAGGCAGGTGAGACTGATTACACGCTGGAGAATATGGTTGTGTCGCCTACTCAAATTCGAGTCACAGTTAGAAGTAAGGATATAGACAATGGCTTCCCTTATAAAAAGTATGCTCTTGAAGTAGCAGGCAAGACGCTTGAGGGGAATTTATGGAGATCTCCAGAGGGTGAGCCGGAGCTGACAGTGCTTCGTTTCGAACGGCCAGTCGATCTTGAAATTACGAAAGAGACTCCGATTACCTTTGTAGCTAAATATAAGGTGACTCAGCATGGCAGCTATAAAATTACCAAAAATAATGATGACAAAATACCGCTTCTTTTAACGAACATTTCTCAAAAGAAACAGACGATTATCCAGCAACTCAACGGGTATCCGGTGAAGTGGACATACTATATGCAAGGATCCGATCTTTATGTAGAAACTGGAAGTGAAGATGCTCGCTTCGGTGGAATTAACCAGACACATATTGGGTTGGGTAAGGAGCGCATCCTAGGTAAACCGCTAACCGTCAATTTCGCGGGGGATGGAAACAACAAGGCCATTGATGTGTATAAGGATTTTAAAGGTACAGAAGCTACTATCTATATGTTCTACTATACAACTGATGATCCGGATAAAGAAACGAGAGTGCAGATCCGGTTATAAGAGTTAGAAGAAGCATAATTAAAGGAAATAGAATAACTTTTTTAGGGGATGAACCTTGTGTTCTTCCCTTTTTTTCGTTTACAGTGAGTAGACGTTGTAAAGGTTTAGCTATGAATAATTAAAGGGGGAGGAAATGATGGAAGTCACTCGCTGTGCTTGGGTCAATGATGATCCTCTATATATTGCCTATCATGATGAAGAGTGGGGAAAGCCTCTGTATGGTGACCAAAAGCTGTTTGAATTGCTTATGCTGGAAGGGATGCAGGCAGGGCTGAGCTGGTACACGGTACTAAAAAAACGGGCGCGTTTCAGAGAGGTATTTGACGGATTTGATCCGAATAAGATTGTCCATTATGATGAAGCCAAAATGGCAGAGCTAATGAGTGATCCAGGGATTATTAGAAATCGATTGAAAATTGATGCTATCATTCGTAATGCGGGTGTGTATTTGCAAATTTGCGAGGAATATGGCAGCTTTGCAGAGTATCTCTGGAGCTTTGTCGGAGGTGTGCCAACTATTAATCATTGGAAGACTCGTGCAGATGTACCTGCTTCGACGGCTCAGTCTGATGAGATGAGTAAGGCATTAAAGAAGAAAGGCATGAAGTTTGTGGGTACTACAATATGCTATGCTTTTATGCAGGCATCGGGGATGGTGGATGATCATTCGCTCAACTGCTTTTGTAGGCGTAAAGAGGACGTCGCAGGTCGTTGAGCTGTAGTTTGGCGTTACACCAATAAGAAATGTTATACTATGAAGCGAATGCTTTCGAAGCGAGTTTTGCACGAAGTAAACCAATGAAGCAAATGCTCACAAAACTTTTAGGAGGATTACATAAAGATGTTATGGCATGAAGTGACGATACATACAACAGAAGAAGCACAGGAAATGATTTCGAATTTTTTATATGAAGCTGGTGCGGGTGGGGTTTCTATCGAGGAATCCGGCACACTGAATAAAGAACGGGATACACGTTACGGTGAATTGTACGACCAACCTTTGAATGATATTCCTGAAGGGGAAGCGGTCATAAAAGGGTATTATGCCGATTCCACAGATATGGATGCTGTTATAGAAGAATTGACTCCACGGGTAGCCGAATTGCATGAGTACGGGATTGATCCAGGCAAAGCGTTGATTTCTTGGAAGACTGTGGATGAAGACGAATGGGCGCATGCTTGGAAGCAATATTTCAAACCGCTACGCGTATCCAAACGTCTTACCATTAAACCAACCTGGGAGGAATATACGCCTGAGAGTCCAGATGAAGCCATCATTGAGATCGACCCTGGCATGGCATTTGGTACTGGGACTCACCCTACAACAGCTTTGTGTCTCCGTGCACTTGAAAAGAATATTAGCGGCGGTGAAGAAGTTATCGATGTCGGCACCGGTTCAGGAATTCTGGCTGTAGGTGCGATGCTGCTAGGTGCAAAATCCGTATTGGCCTTAGATTTAGATCCGGTGGCTGTGGAAAGTGCACGGGAGAATGTAGCCCTTAACAAGCTTGAATCATCCATAACGGTAAAAGAGAGCGATCTTCTATCGCTGCTGGGCGGGGAAGGCGTAGCTGATACAGCGGCTGGAGAGATGTGGCCATCCGCTAGACCTGGTCACTCACTAGAAGGAGCCGTTCCTGCTAAGCAAGAGCAAGAAGGCAGCCTTGGCGTGACATTGCCTGTACAAATTGTAGTTGCGAATATTTTGGCGGAAATCATCGTATTGTTTACGGATGATGTGTACCGCGCGCTTCAGCCTGGAGGCCTCTACATTACCTCAGGTATATATAAAGATAAAGAAGGACTTGTAGCGAACGCGCTAAAAGCGTCTGGTTTTGAGATTATTGAAATATCCCGTGAGGAAGATTGGGTGGCGTTTACAGCCGGAAAGAGGTATAGATGGATATATTACAAAATATAATTCGAGTAGATTTAGATCAGCTTCCTTTCCTGCTCATTACAATTTTAATTGCTTTTACAGTACATGAATTCAGTCATGCATATTTCGCGAATAAGTTCGGTGACCCAACAGCAAGATTACTTGGCCGCATGACGCTTAATCCTGCTGTTCATTTCGATTTCTTTGGTATTTTGCTGCTGCTAGTTGCTGGCTTCGGTTGGGCACGTCCGGTTCCGGTAAACCGCGATAACTTTAGTCGTCCTCGTCTCATGGGAGTCATCGTGTCGGCTGCGGGACCAATCAGTAACCTGCTCTTAGGAATTATTGGTGCTATAATATACGGTGCACTTGCGGCAACTGGAGTTCTAGATAATATCTCGAATGATCGCATGCTCGAGGCTGTATACTTATTCTTTGGCACCTTCATTCAATGGAACTTCTTTCTGTTTCTGTTCAATCTTATTCCGCTGCCGCCACTGGATGGCTATCGGATTGTGGAAGATATCGCCCCACGTTCGATCCGCGGCAAATTACAGCAATTTGAACAATGGGCTGTATTTCTCTTTTTATTGATTCTGTTTATTCCTGGGCTACGGACGTATACGATTGATCCGCTCGCAGGCTGGGCTAGTGAAATGTCGAGAACATTTGTACAGTTGTCTCTAAGAATTTTTGGCAGCTAAGGCAAGGGATGAAGTCTGTTCAACCTTTGTCAAACATTGTATTATGTAATTTGATCAAAATTTGATAGTTAATTTTCGTCTGACCGAACCTTATATTTCTTGAAGAAACGGGTGATGTCCTTATAAGGGCGACTAAGCCGTTTCTTCAAATATAAGAAAGTATAAGTACCACTCTATACTTTATGACTTATATTTTTCGATTAAACGCTTACCGTCCTTATAAGGACGCTGAAGGCGTTTATATTTGTTACTGAATTTATGAACAGGATGATGATGAGATGCAGCGATATTTCGTTACACCGGAGCAGTTTGGTGCGGATACCGTGAGAATTGATGGGGAAGACGCCCGTCATATCGCTAAAGTGATGCGTGGTAAGGCAGGGGACAAGCTTATTGTTAGCGATGGTGTTTCCCGTGAGGCATTAGTAGAGATTGCGCAGATTGAAATTGGGGAAGTCACTGTGAACATTTTGGAGTCCCTGGAGATGACGCATGAACCTCGAATTAAAATTACAGTCGCTCAGAGCTTGCCTAAAGCCGATAAGATGGAAACTGTCATTCAGAAGTGTACAGAGATTGGTGCTGTAGGCTTTGTTCCTTTTCTGTCAGAACGCACAATAGTGCAATACGACGAGCGTAAAGAAAGCAAACGACTGGATCGCTGGCGTAAAATTTGTAAGGAAGCTGCCGAACAGGCTCATCGGAACATCGTTCCGTCTGTAGGGTCACCGTTGTCCTGGAAGCAGCTTTTGCAGACTTTTAGTGAGTATGATGCTGTTTATTTCTGTTATGAAAAAGAGGAAGGCTTACAGCTTCGAAGCAGCGTCGCTCCATGGTTAGCATCGCTTTCGCCGCAGTCTGGCGGGAAAGTTATGGTTGTGGTAGGTCCTGAAGGAGGTTTTACTCCGGAGGAATGCCTCAAGGCAGAAGAAGCCGGGGCAGTATCCGTAGGACTAGGACGGCGAATTCTGCGCTGTGAGACAGCGGGCATGGTTGCCGCTGCTTGTATATTATATGAATCTGGAGAAATGGGAGGAGCTTAAGAGATGCCATCCGTAGCGTTTTATACTTTAGGTTGTAAAGTGAATTTCTATGATACCGAAGCCATTTGGCAGCTATTTAAAAATGAAGGTTACGAGCAGGTTGATTTCGAGGGTCCCGCCGATGTATATCTGATTAATACTTGTACAGTAACTAACACAGGTGACAAAAAAAGCCGTCAAATGATCCGACGCGCCGTGCGCCGTAATCCAGAGGCCATCGTAGCCGTAACAGGCTGCTATGCACAGACCTCTCCTGGGGAGATTCTAGATATTCCTGGAGTTGACCTTGTCATCGGTAACCAGGACCGCGATCAGATCATGACACATGTGAAGAATATTGAAGCCTCACGTCAGCCGGTCAATGCTGTGCGTAATATTATGAAGACACGTGAGTTCGAAGAGATGGATGTGCCAGGCTTTGCGGATCGGACGCGTGCTTTTATGAAGATTCAGGATGGTTGTAACAACTTCTGCACCTTCTGCATCATTCCATGGTCGCGTGGACTTTCTCGCAGTCGTGATCCCAAAAGCATCGTAGCTCAAGCGCATCAATTGGTAGGAGCAGGGTATAAGGAGTTTGTACTAACGGGTATTCATACCGGAGGTTACGGTGATGATCTTGATAATTACCGTCTTTCCGATTTACTGTGGGATCTAGATAAGGTAGATGGTCTGGAACGGGTGCGTATCAGTTCTATTGAAGCTAGTCAGATTGATGAGAAGCTGCTTGAGGTGCTGAATCGTTCCTCCAAAATGTGCCGTCATCTGCATATTCCGTTACAAGCCGGTCATAATGATGTGCTGAAAGCGATGCGCCGTAAATATACGACAGAAGAGTATTACGCCAAAATGCAATTGATCCGCCAGGCGATGCCAGATGTCGGGATTACCACTGACGTTATCGTTGGATTCCCGGGTGAGACCGATGAGATGTTCCGTTCCGGATACGATTTCATGAAGGCTGTAAATTACTCGGAGATGCATGTATTCCCGTATTCCAAGCGGACAGGTACTCCTGCAGCGCGGATGGAGAATCAGATCGATGAGGAGATCAAAAATGTACGCGTGCAGGAGCTGATTGATCTATCCGAAGAAATGCAATTAGCATATGCCCGTAAGTTTGTAGGACAGACGCTTAGTGTGATTCCGGAAAGATCCGCTAAAGGAGCTCCGGGCCGCAATATCCAGCATGGATTCAGCGACAACTATTTGCAGGTCTTCTTTGATGGAGAGGATTCACTTCAAGGAGAACTTTGTGAGGTGAAGATCACCGAAGCTGGTGTGAACGAATGCCGAGGCGAATTGGTCGGGGTTAGTCAGAGCGGTCTTAAGCTGGCTGTTCGTTAAGGAATAGACGTTAGTTAAAAGACAGCAAAGGAGCAAATCTCCCGTTAATGGAGAATTGCTCCTTTGTGTGTTTGGCGTTAGCTGAGAAATGCAACCGCATAGCAGAGGAATAGCTGCTACATGGGAGAGGTATAGCTCTCTCCTAATCTTGCGGTTTTCTATGGAGATACCAGCATACTTTCGGACTCCAGGGACAATATTCTTGGAAAAGTGGTACATATATTAGCAGTGATTTTGTAAAGAAGCCCAAAACAACGCCCATATCGCCCAGAAGGCGCGAAACGTGAGAAAGAGGGGTATAAATCCCCCAGATATCGCCCGAAAGGCGCGAAAGGTGAGAAAGAGGGGTATAAATCCCCCAGATATCGCCCGGAAGGCGCGAAAGGTGAAAAAGAGGGGTATAAATCCCCCAGATATCGCCCGAAAGGCGCGAAAAGTGAAAAAGAGGGGTATAAATCCCCCGATATCGCTGAGAAGGTGGTGCGGAGCGCCTGAAAGAGAAGCTCTCGCTTGCAATCACTATAAATGACTTGTACTATGTCATCTTTTTAACTCTTTTATGGACGAAACTGGCCTGATGAATCCTGATCGTTACGTAGAAATAATGCAGCTATTCCTGATAATGAATTCTTACGAGTAGCGCCAAGAAGTGGTCAGATAAGAGACGGGGGACCAGCAGCCACAGTAACTCATTGCTTTTGGGGTCCCCTGCATGATCAAAAAAACATCCGCAGGATCATGATCGAAACAATCCCAACCAGTACAGTTCCTAGCAAACTCCGGGTCTTTATAGCGATCCAAAAAGTAGGGATTGCCGCAAAAAGCTCAACGTTATTAGCTATAGGTGGGAATTTTCCATCATTTAAGAGGATCTCCTGACCTATTAGTGCCGCCATAACAGAGATAGGAACATAATTTAACCAGCGCATTCCCCATTCAGGCAATTCGAATCGGCTTAGAATCATTAATGGAGCCACCCTTGGAATGAAGGTTACCAAAGCCGCCCCTAGAATAATCAAAAATACATCCCATCTTACTTCCATTTTTCAAGCACCATCCCTACTGTTGACGCAATGACCGTTGCAATAATGACACCCACACTACCGGAGAATACGAAGGAGCTAGCTACAGCGATGATTACTGCTAGGATTGCGACAACTAAATCAAGTTTTATTTTATTACGATCAATCATGGAAATAACAAGGATGCCAATGAACATGGCAGGTAAAGCAAACTGTAGACCGAATTGATCTGGATCAGAAATCCACTGTGCCAAAAAAGCTCCTGCTATATTCGCAATAAACCAATTTAAATAGGCAGTGAGATTAAGGCCATGCATCCATTTTTCACTAATTTGTTGCTTATTCACCGTTTGATTAATAGCAACTCCAAAGGTCTCATCTGTCAGCAGGGTTCCAACCAGCATGTTTCTCAGTGGGGTAAGATGCCGGAAATAAGGTGACAGAGCTGCACTAAGCAAAATATGACGAAGATTCACGATAAATATCGTAACGATAATAGCAACAGGCGAGCTGCTTACAGCTATCATTCCAGCAGCTATAAACTGTGCTGAACCGGCATAAAGCATCAGACTGATCAAGGCAATCTCAGCAATGCTCAGCCCGGCGGTCTTTTGAACAACACCTGCTGCAAGTCCAATGCTCAAATAACCGAGTAGTGTAGGAATGCAATCTTTTACCCCTTTAAGGAAGCTATCCTCCTCTTTTGGAGTAGGGATTGTCTCTAGTTGAAAGTTCTCTAAACTCATCATAGCCCCCTTGGTTCAAAAAAAGAATGTAGTAGCTAGCATATTACTTCCTAATATATTGATCAACCTATCACCTGATTATCTAGTCTGAAAGTCCTGAATTTGGCTTTATGGAGTTATAGGGTAAACACTTGGTGTACAATTGTCGATATAAGTAAAAGAGTGTGGGGATAAACCACCAAACGACATTATAACCTAAGGGAGAGAACAAATGACTGTGTACAGGAAAATGACGAAAATGCTCCTCATCATGATATTGTTAGCTACTGCGGTTTTTCCGGTAAGTGTCTTTGCAGCTGCCGGCGATATCAACTCGATTGAGTTTGAAAGCTCAGCCAAAGTGCAGCTTACGGTTGGACAAACGCCAAAGCAACTGAAGGTATATGCGAATGTGGAAGGGTCCTCCTCCAAAAGAGATGTGACCGGTGCAGTGGTATGGAATTCTTCTAACACTAACGCTGTAAAAGTAGTAAATGGCTTATTGACTCCAATAGATAGCGGAAAGGCTATTATTACAGCTACTTATAATCATGCACTCGCTACTATAGAAGTAGAGGTTTCACATCCGATCAAAGAATTGAAGCTCGAATATAGCTCCGAAGGGAACTATAAATTGGGTGACGAAGAGGATAAACTGTTGGTCAAAGCCAATGCGATTGGTGGCGAAACAGCGACTTCTGCCAAGGATGTAACGGCTGATACCACTTGGAGCAGCTCCAATACAAGCGTATTGACGATTGCAGAAGGTAAAATCACATTGGCGGGTGAAGGTACTTCAACCATTACTGCCAAATACAAGGATCTAACAGCAACCTTTAAAGCTGTAGTCAAATTGCCTTATTCTGAAATTGAGCTTAAAAATGATAAGGGCATCGTAATTAAGGAAATTGAAATGCTCGTTGGCGATAATCCGGTGAAAGTAGCTGCCTTTACCAAAGAGACTACAAAGACGACCGCAAATGATATTTCAGAGAAAGCGGAATGGTCTTCTTCTAATACAAGTGTCGCTACTGTAGACAAGGGAGAAATTAAAGTACTGTCCGCAGGAAAAGCTGTAATTACAGTATCTTATCTGGGGATTACACAAACTGTGGATGTATATGTACGAGCTCCTTACGAGGCGTTATTGCTTACTCCATCAGGCGATCAATTCTTGTTTATGGGTGAGAGCTTGAACGTTAAAGCAGAAGTTAGAGATGCTGCGAATTCCACTCCGAATGTATCCAATAGTGCAGTATGGAGTTCGGACAACCAACTCGCGGCGACGGTTACTGCGGGTACTGATGCTGCAGCGATCACCGCAAAAGCAGTGGGAACATCGGTTATTAAAGCAGAGTACAGAGGGATTAGTAAAAGCTTTAAGTTGACGGTATACCCTACGATTACTGAGTTGGAAGCTGATAAAAAGGAACTGGACATGTACACAGAGGATTCCGTTAGTTTGCCAAAGGTCAACGGAACCAAGCTAGATGGAACGAAGCTGGATCTTAGTCAAGAAATCGAGTGGACTTCTGCCAACGATGAGATCGCCACCATCAAAGATGGCAAGCTCGTTGCTGAAAAGGCTGGTACTGTTAATATTGTCGGCAAAATAAAATCAGAGAATCCTACCTCCTCCAAAGCGGCTATCCGGGAAAAAAGTGTTGTAGTAAGTGTTACAGTTAAAGATAAGGTTCATATCCTGCTCGGACCAGAGGAAAACGTTGTGGTTGTTACTGGTGAAGAGAAGGCTGTTCCTGAAGTCAAAGCTGTGATGGAAAATGGGAATGAACTCGATGCTACAGGTACTATGGAATGGGAGATTACCGGTACGAATGCAATTATCAAGACAACCTCTTCCGGCAAGGTAATCAAAGGGCTGGTGAAGGGTTCTGCCACTTTAAAGGGAACCTACGCTAATAAGACTATTAGTATCCCGGTTACTATTGAACAAAAGGTTACTAAAATTGTTGTAGAACCGAATGCGATTGAATTGAATATTAAAGGTTCTAAATCCATAAAGGTAACGGCTTACTACTCTAATGGTAAGACGGGGAATATCTCCAGCAGCATGAATTGGGAGTCCTCGAATGAAGCAGTTGCCACGGTTAAAAGTACATCTGTTAAAGCCATAACAGAAGGAACTGCGACGTTATCAGGTTCTTACCAAGGGCTCGCTGCTAGTGTCAAAATTAATGTAGTTCCTAAGCTAATGAAGTTGACTGTCAACGAGAATAGACTGAAGATGGCTCCGGGAGCTGTTCAGAATGCAGTTGTGATTGCGCAGTATGATACGGGGAAGACCGCTATTGTTACGGGAAGTGCGGCGTGGACTAGCTCTAAGCCTTCTGTAGCTAGAGTATCTGCTAGCGGCCAGATTGTAGCTGTGAGCAAAGGAACGGCATCCATTAAAGGAAAGATTGGCACCAAGACAGTGACGGTAACCGTTACTGTGAAATAGATAAAGCAAATCACATAATAACTCTATAAGTGGTCTGGGTCTGCAAAGCCAACATTAATGTTGCTTTGCAGATTTTTTTATTTTAATCTATATTAATTCCGACTATTCCGATGTATAATTACACAAAATAAAAGAGAAGCGTTGGGGGAGATGAAAATATGGCAAAACAAAAGGTGTTATCGATTAAGACGATTGTTGCGATTGGTATCGGTTCTGCTTTATTCGTTATTTTGGGCAGGTTCGGTTCGATTCCATCCGGAATTCCAAACACTAACATTGAGACTACATACGCTTTACTGGCATTGTTTGCACTGTTGTACGGTCCGTTTGCCGGATTA
Source organism: Paenibacillus sp. NPDC101420 (assembly GCF_050277435.1). Lineage (NCBI taxonomy): Bacteria > Bacillati > Bacillota > Bacilli > Caryophanales > Paenibacillaceae > Paenibacillus > Paenibacillus sp. NPDC101420. The sequence goes on along the minus strand of NZ_JBNNSE010000010.1, from coordinate 53,687 downwards.
CTCATTGGCCTGATCGGACATACACTGAAGGATGCGATTTTTTATGGTTCCCCTTGGTTCAGTTGGGTGATCGCTTCTGGAATTGTTGGGCTCGTTGTTGGTCTGCTTGTGGCTAGAATTGGGATTCATGACGGGGAATTCGGACGAAAGGAACTGATTCGTTTTAATCTGGCCCAGATTGTAGCAAACGCAATCGCCTGGTTCTTAGTAGCACCTGTACTGGATATTCTAATCTATGCAGAACCAGCGAATAAAGTATTCACACAAGGACTTATCGCCGGAGCATCCAATATAGTCACTGTAGCAGTGATTGGCTCACTACTCGCAATTGCATATGCAAAGACAAGAACGAAGCAAGGCAGCTTGACCAGAGAAGCCTGAGTAGCATATAATCCAAACCAAAAGCCGGTGGAGATCACCGGCTTTTTTATGGCTGTAAAACATATAATGGAAGTGAAATTCTTCAAACGAAGCTAAGAGGAAGGTCAAGGATGAAAAAAGCAGTGATTGAATTTAAGGATTTTAGTTTTCAATATCGAGCACAGCAGGAGCCTACACTCATAGATATCAACTTAACGATTGCCGAAGGGGAGAAGGTACTTATTGTGGGACCCTCTGGTTCTGGAAAAAGTACGCTGGCTCATTGTATAAACGGACTCATCCCTTTTGCCTATAAAGGTGAAATGTCTGGGTCATTGCGAATTATGGGTCTGGAGCAGAAAGAACTTAGTATTGCAGCATTGTCGGATCAGGTAGGGACTGTACTACAAGACCCGGATGGACAATTTGTTGGATTAACAGTTGGAGAGGATATCGCCTTCAGTCTGGAGAATCACGCGGTTCAACAGGCCGAAATGATAGAAAAGGTAGTGGCTGCGGCAACAGCCGTGGATATCCACGAATATTTAGGAGCGTCACCTCAGGAATTGTCAGGTGGTCAGAAGCAGAAAACAACCTTAGCTGGTGTTCTGGTTGGTAATGTGGACATCCTGTTGTTTGATGAGCCTTTGGCAAACTTAGATCCATATACCGGCACAAAAGCGATTGAGCTTATTGACCGAGTGCAAAAAGAGACCGGTAAAACGGTTATTATTATCGAGCACAGGCTCGAGGAAGTACTTCACCGTGCGGTGGACCGCATTATTGTGATCCATGACGGACGCATTGCGGCGGATATGCCAGCAACTGAGCTATTAAGCACTCGCTTACTTTCAGAAGTAGGCATTCGGGAACCTCTCTATTTAACGGCTTTAAAGTATGCAGGATGTACGATTGCATCAGATATGAATCCACAGCATATAGATGAAATTCGGCTGGACTCTTGCTCCAGCAAGCTTGAGTACTGGTATGATAATAATAATTCGCAGCAGGATAAACGTGAGAGTCTACCTATCCTTGAGTTACATGATGTTTCATTCGGTTATGAGAAGAGCAGACCAGTACTTCATAAACTTAACCTTCTTATTCATAAAGGAGAAATGGTCTGTATAGCTGGGAGAAATGGTGCTGGGAAATCCACGGTATCTAAGCTTATCTGTGGCTTTTATAAGCCCACTTCCGGTTCGATATTGATGAACGGAAGGGATATTGCCAAGGATACGATTAAGGAGCGGGCAGAGCGGATCGGTTTCGTGATGCAGAATCCTAATCATATGATTTCTAAGACGCTTTTATATGATGAGGTTGCGCTAGGCCTTAAATTACGAGGGGTGTCCGAGGAGATTATTTGTGAGCGAGTGCATCATGTTTTGAAAATATGCGGTCTATACGCTTTTCGTAGCTGGCCCATCTCTGCGCTCAGCTACGGTCAGAAGAAACGTGTGACTATTGCTTCTATTATGATCCTGGAGCCGGAAGTGATCATATTAGATGAGCCGACTGCAGCACAGGATTATAGGCACTACAACGAAATGATGGAATTTCTTTTGACGCTTCGGGAACAGGGAATGACGGTCATTATGATTACGCATGATATGCATCTTATGTTGGAGTATGCCGATAGAGCTGTAGTGTTGTCTGATGGTGTTAAGCTTGCTGATGATAGCCCTGAACGAGTATTAACCAATATAGAAGTAGTGAGGAATGCTAATTTGAAAGAGACCTCACTATTTACATTGGCTATGAGGGTCCAATTGGATCAGCCAGAAGAGTTCGTAAGAAGATTTATTGCATACGACAGGAGGAGCCGGGGCGGATGAAGGCCACAATGTTAACTTTTACGAAGCAAGATTCACCTATTCACCGTCTTACAGGCGCTACTAAGCTGATTTTATTTATAGTGTGGTCTGTGACAGGGATGATTACATATGATACAAGATGTCTAATAGTGATGTTATTATTTAGTTTGATTGCCTTTAGAGTCTCTAAAGTTCAATTTCAGGATTATGCTTTCGTATTATATTTTATCCTGATCTTCTTTGTGCTTAATCATATAGCTATCTTTATTTTTTCTCCTTTGGAAGGTGTAAAGGTTTACGGTTCACGTCATGATATTGTTCATCTTGTAGGTCGGTATACCGTTACATATGAGCAGCTATTCTACCAATTAAATATTGCCCTTAAGTATGCAGTAGTCATTCCCATGGCACTGTTGTTCCTTCTAACGACAAATCCTAGTGAATTCGCAGCGTCTTTAAACCGGATTGGTGTGAATTATAAAATTGCATATTCTGTATCGCTTGCGCTGCGGTACATTCCGGATATCCAAAGAGATTATGAGAATATATCATTCTCTGCTCAGGCACGGGGAATAGACATCTCTCGAAAAGAAAAGCTGCCTAAGCGGCTTAAAAATATCATTTCGATTCTAATGCCCTTGATTCTGACTAGCATTGAGCGAATTGAGAATATTAGTACGGCTATGGAGTTACGTGGCTTCGGAACTAATAGAAAACGGACTTGGTACAGCAGTCGTCCGTTCTCAAGAAATGACTATATTGCTTTAATCTTATTCGCTCTGATCGCAACATCTTCGACGGTAATCACTTTTTACGATGGATCGCGGTTTTATAATATTTTCGATTGAAGTATAATAGTACAGTTGTGGAAAGTTTGGGATCAGGCGTTACAGTATATTGTTACGATTGAAGACGTTTCTCCAGTCTTGACCATACAGGCAGGTAACATAATGGCAGTGCGATTAGCGAGCATACTACGTTAAAAATAGTCTGTGCATGGGCGATTTGTGAGGCGGCTCCTCCGCCAATCCATGCAGCAGTTGCTTGTAGGGGCCCAATAAGAGGTAGGAACAGTAGCGCACCGCTTACATTGAGGACAACATGCGACCAAGCGACAAAGACGCCGGAAGACGAGCCGCCGATGGAAGCGATGACTGCCGTGACGCAGGTACCGACGTTGGCACCGAGCACGATGGCTATGCCGAGCTCTGGTGGCATGGCACCCGAGGCAGCAATGCCCATGGCCATGGCGATAACTGCTGCGCTGCTATGTAACAGGGCAGTTAAGCAGGCACCAGCGGCGAGTCCCCATAGGGCACTTGTGGTAGCATGATTCAGGAACCAAAGGAATAGGCCACTCTCCTGAAGCGTCCCGCCAATGGACTGCATGACTGCGATTCCCCATAGGACTAGGGCGAATCCTGATACAGCCAGGCTGATGAATTGCATCGGCTCTGATATTTTCCGGCATAGTGCTGCTGCCCGTGATGTATGCGGTAACTCGCCAGCTATAACCGCTGCGGCCCACAGACTCAGTGAGGCAGCCAGCAGTGGCGATGCCATGGAATTGATCTGAAGTCCGATTAACTCTGTGGTCAAAGTGGTGCCGATGTTGCTGCCTAGGATAATGCCAAGTGTACGAGCATAGGTGAGCAGGCCGGCATTCACCATACCGATCGTTAGCACAGTTACAGCCGTGCTGCTCTGAAGCAGGGCTGACAGTACACTGCTTGCGATCAAGCCTTTGATAGGTGTAGAGGTTGCCTTATTCAGGCTTGTAGTTAACAGTGGCCCTGCAAGCTTGGACAACGCTGTTTCCATTAGCTTCATGCCAGCCAGAAAAATGACAAGACCATATATAATAGGGAAAAGCAGATCACGGAACATTGGGCATACTCCTTTGGACGAGGGTTGTACACCAATATATGAAAGTAACGTGTAGGACATGTATAAAATCATTTTTAGAGAAACAGGGAGTTGAAGTCATTGGCATCGGTTATTTTAGAACGCAATCGCAAAAAAAGATTAGAACAGGGCCATCCATGGGTCTACGCAGGTGAAGTTGCATCAGTTGAAGGAAACCCAGAAGCAGGGGGATTAGTAGATGTCCTAAATCATCAAGGCCGGTTTTTGGCCGTGGGCTATTACAATCCAGCATCGCAAATCCGGGTGAGAATTGTATCGCAGGGACCACTGGCGATCATGGATACAGCTTTTTTCGTAGAACGGTTTACGAATTGTCTGCAACATAGAGAACGTTTCCTCCCTGGGGCAGATGCATATCGTTTGGTTTATGGTGAGGCGGACTTTTTGCCAGGGCTTATTGTGGATCGGTTCGGAGATATTTTGGTTGTACAACTCCTTACACTCGGAATGGACAAGCGCCGTACAGAGATTGTTGAAGCACTTGTACAGGTTATGGCACCGCGTGGTATTTATGAACGCAGTGATGTTAGCGTGCGCGAACTGGAAGGGATGGAGCAGACTACAGGTGTGCTGTACGGGGAATGCCCACGTCATGTTACCGTAAGTGAGAATGGCCTTAAGCTGGTAGTAGATATCGAAGAGGGCCAAAAGACAGGCTACTTCTTTGATCAGCGTGAGAATAGAGCATCCATTGCCCCACTCATGAAGGGCTGGGGTGGACGAAGTGGCATTACGCTGCAAGAAATCGAAACAGAAGATGGCTCGTTACAAACTTTGCCGGTAAACAAGAGTGGTAAACACGTAACTTTCCCTTATTGGGATGGTGCTACAGTGCTGGAATGTTTCTCGCACACAGGTAGCTTCACTCTGCATGCTTGCAAGTATGGTGCGAAAAAAGTAACCTGCCTTGACGTTTCCGCTCATGCTATAGAGAGTGCCAAGGTCAATGTGGAGCTGAATGGCTTTAGTGATCGAGTGGAATTTGTAGTGGATGATGCTTTTGCCTACCTGCGCAATCAGGTAAAAGGTCTGGAGGAACGTTCGGAGCGGGCGACGATTGCAAGCGGAACGGAATCAACAGTAGCGTCTACAAATGCTAAATCCGGAGGCAAAACAACCAAAACAGATACCTCCAAGCCGATGACAGCAGGTGGAGGTAAAACTTGGGATGTAGTTATCCTAGACCCTCCAGCGTTTGCGAAAACTAAAAGTGCAGTAGCAGGTGCTTGCCGTGGTTACAAGGATATCAATCTACACGGCATGAAGCTGGTGAACGAAGGCGGATATTTGGTTACTGCAAGTTGTTCTTACCACATGCAGCCGGATCTATTCCTTGAGACGATTGCCGACGCAGCTAAAGATGCAGGTAAAGTATTGAGACTTGTGGAATGGCGTGCCGCAGGCAAAGACCATCCGCAGATTCTAGGCGTTAACGAAGGACACTATCTGAAGTTTGCGATTTTTGAAGTGCGGAGTAAGAAATAAGCTGGCTGTTCATATATAGGCAATGGATTTTAATCCGTAAAAGGAGTCTTCGATCGAGGCCTCTTTTTACGGATTTTTTGCTATGTTCTAAGAAGAGTAGGATTCGGGATTAACAAGGTATGTCCGCTTAGTCCGATAAGTTGCCAAAACAGCACGAAATTCATGAATAGCGACTCCTGAGTCCGAATGTAATCCAGAAAGTATAAGCCGCTGTTTTCCATTACAAGACGGATATTTTATCGGTTATAGGCCGGTAGAATAGTCGAAAGGGTACGACCAGAAGTTTCAAAAGTGAAACAGGGGTTATCCCTTTCAATATTGTATCTGACTTCATACGATCCAATATTTAACTACTGGCTACTCAGAAAATTGTATGGTAATTTCGCCGTTATTTGTATAAGCAGATAATTTTTTCGAACCATTCTCTTTATTGGCAGGCAAATTGCTATCTCCTTTCTTTACCTTGCTTAAGATCGCGAAATCATCATATGACCCTGAAATTGAACCGCTAATATTTCCGTTTTTTGTTTCAAGGGTTATAGCCGTCCCTACATTCAATTTGTCCAGTTGGATATTTCCGTTATTTATGTTTACTTCCACTGTCCCTAAAAACACGATTGTTGGTAATACAATACTTTCATTTGATGTTTTTAAAGTCAAATTTTTTAAAGTTGCATCAGGTATCGATACCTGAATAGTTCTGGTTACTTGCGAACCTTTTCCTCCGATATAGTCGTTCCATTCCTTATTACTGTCACTTACCATTGACAGTTTTTTATCGTCAGATAGATCAATCTTGTAAAAATCTTTCTCACTTTCATAGTAAACAATATGAATTTGTTCATCTTTAGATTGGAGGATATTTATTTTTTTGTCCTTTACATCAATTGTTAAGGTATCAATCTTTTGGGCAGGTATGGTGTAATTTTTTTCCTCCATGGAAGTGGAGTCGGAGGAACATCCTGCTAATGATATCAATAGTGTCACCAATATGCCTATAGTAGTTAGTAATTTTTTTGCAGTACTTTTCATTATAAAACGCTCCTTCGTTAAATCACTTTTCTTTTAAAATATTGCCAGTCCTACGAATGCCAATCTTAAGCTGCTATGCAGACAAATTCCGATATGCAACAAAGGATAATCCTTTGATACATGATTTAGTTCTTCATATTTTCCTTCCTCTCTGGTAATAAATTCATTTTGTATTTCGTTGCGTTTATCAGTCGCATATGTTTTAATCATCATAAACTTTTGTGTTACAAAAAGGTCAAGAGGGTAGATATGAACAACTATTTTACAATTAAGCAAGCAGCAGAGATCGTAGAGATGACCACTGAGACCTTGCGGCACTATGATCGTATTGGATTAGTCAAGCCATGCCATAAAGATGAAATGTCGGGATATCGATATTATTCCGAGCAGGAGCTCGTAAAGCTGCAAACCATTGAACTGCTCAAAGCAATGGATCTTACTTTAATGGATATTAAAGATATTTTGCAGCAGAATGATCTCTCTAAAGTAATTGCATTTCTAAAACAAGCAGAAAAAAGAGCAGACGATAAAATTGCTCGACTGCAGTATGCAAAATCGAAAATTAAACGTGCCTATCTACATTATGAAAATAAGTTCCACGACGGCTATAGTCAAAGTGAAAATTACTTTGTCAGACACATAGAGGAAAGGGTAATTATGCTTTCGAATAAAATGGAAAGCCCCACACTTAAGAATTTATGGGACTATCACAGACATTTCTATCAACAAATTGAAACGTCTCTGCATTCACAATTTCTGTTTGAAGATATGGCAGGAATGTTCACGACTGAAGGAATAACACGATTATTTGCTGTTTGCTTGAAATATCCATCTTTAGAGGGGCTGACTGTGCTACCAGAAGGGGACTATCTGTGTGCAATTTGTACCGAAGAGAATAAGAATGCTGTATTACAAAATTTACTTGAAAGGGCAAAGACGGAATACGATGTGTGTCCAGATTTTGTTCTTCATAACATTATTGTGACTGGAATATTGCAGTGGGATTATCAGATACAACTGTTCATTAAGAAACACTCATGTTAGATTAAATACAAAGGAAAAGGTTTAGGAAAAGAAAAATGTTGATTGAAAGTCGCTAATTTAGCGGCTTTTTTTTGATTAAGGAATCATGTTTCTTGCCCCTGACTTAGGACAAGAACGTTATACTTCATCGATTAGATAAATATTTAACTATAGTTCAATGTTATCTATTAAGCTAACTGGCAGATTAACGCTATAAGTGAACCCGAATCTCGAACCCTAACTCAACGCTCCAAACAGAAAGCATCGAACGTTGCGCACCAGGTATTAACAAACTAGAAATACTAAACAGCAAGTCACCAAAATACGTTAGTTGCTGTTTACTTCGTAGCTTTTTTATTGTAAATCATTAGAAAATACTAGCAAACGCATGTTCTGATTTGTGCAGCTATGTTATACTGAGGGGACGAGGAACGACTGAACTTTTTCATTTGAACATTATCAAACGGTGAGTATTTCACCTTGTTTCATATACATTTTCTCCGCTACGGAAGGAGTCTATCATTTATGACGGTAACCTTTTTACTAGGCCGCTCTGGTAGTGGCAAGACAACAAAAATATGGGAGTCTATTTCTTCTTCATTAGAGAAGGAGCCTCTTGGCGCGCCGATCATTATTCTTGTACCGGAACAAGGTTCCTTTGGAGCAGAACGGGGGCTTTTGACCGTAGGGAATGTGAAGGGAAGCATTCGGGCGCAGACACTGAGCTTTTCTCGGCTTGCCTATCGAGTGAAACAGGAAACTGGAGGCAGCGCTAGTCTGCCGATCAGTGAAGAAGGTAAAAAGATGTTGATTTACAAAATCATAAGTCGCCGTAAAGAGGAACTGAAATTGTTCGGTGCCTCTGCCGACAGACCGGGTTTTGTGGAACGGTTGAATCAACTGCATACGGAGATGAAGCGTTGCTGCTTGGCTTCCTCTGATTTAGAGGAGCAGTTATCCGCAATGCGAGGCGCTATTGCAAGAAGTCCTATTCTTGAAGGCAAGCTGGATGATTTACAGCTGGTATTCAGCGATTTAGAGAAGGAAATGTCACGCCTCTATATCGACGAAGAGGATCGTTTAGCGGAACTAGCTGAGCATATTCCTGATTCCTCTTACATTCGCGGGGCGGAGATTTGGGTAGATGGGTTCCACGGCTTTACCCCGCAGGAATTCGAAGTGCTTCGAGAATTGATGCAGCAAGCATCGAAGCTGACCGTGTCCCTTACACTTGATCGTTCGTATCCCTATGGAGATCAGTTGAATGAGCTTGAATTGTTTCACCCAACTGCGGTTACTTACATTAAACTGCGTGGAATAGCTGAAGAGCTAGGCATTGATGTGTGGGACGAGCTTCTGAAGCCAGCGGTTCTTCCGCGTTTTGAAGAAAGTCCTGTTCTTGCTCATCTCGAAAGGGGATATGACCGCCGAAAGGTCTGGATGGGTGCAGATGAACTGGCAAATGAAGCGATATCTATAGGCGCAGCAGTTTCTCATAGAGCAGAGGTTGAGGGAGCACTGCGTGAAATGATCAGACTGGCGCGAGATGAAGGTGCAAAATATGGTGAAATGGCCGTATTGATGCGTAATATTGGAGATTACGAGCAACTGATTAAACCTTTGTTCCAAGATTACGGAGTACCTTTTTTTCTGGACCAGAAGGTAAATGAGCTGCACCATCCATTGGTAGAGTTTGTACGCTCCGCATTGGATGTGGTGCGTCGACGCTGGCGCTTCGAGGATGTATTCCGCTGTGTAAAGACAGAGCTTTTGCTACCGCTGGACGGTAGTATTACGCGTGAGGATATGGACGCCTTAGAGAATTATGTGCTGGCTTGTGGGATTCAAGGGTATCGCTGGACGGATGGCCGTTCATGGAAAGGGATTCCTAGCTTGTCGCTGGAAGGCGGCAGACAGATGGATGAAGAACTGCTTGCTACAATGGAGCGATGCCGTGCTAGTATAACGGGTCCTCTATTTGCTTTTGAGAAACGGATACAGAAGAGTAGAAGCGGCCTTGAACTATGTACCGCAGTGTACAAGCTGCTTGATGAGACGGATGTTGCCCGAAAGCTGGAGAAACTTAGTGTCGGTGCTATGGAGAAGGGGCAACCCGAGAAGGCTAGAGAACATAGTCAGCTGTGGGGTGCAGTGCTTGATCTTCTAGATCAGATCGTCGAGATGATGGGCAACGAGAGACTTGGATTTGATGTGTTCACCGGAGTCCTAGAGACAGGACTTGCTGAGCTTAAGATGGGACTTGTTCCTCCCGCGCTCGATCAAGTACTGGTTGGTAACATGGATCGGACTCGACCAACGGGAGTTAAATACGCTTTTTTGCTTGGATTTAATGAAGGTGTTGTGCCTGCGCAGTTTAAGGAGGATGGAATTCTCTCGGAAGGCGAACGCTCTGTACTTGAGAACGCCGGTATGGAGCTTGCTCCTGGTGCTTCTCGTAAACTGCTGGACGAGCGGTTTTTGATCTATAATGCGCTAACGACAGGAAGTCGAAAGCTCTGGATTAGCTACGCCACTGCTGATGATGAGGGTAAGGCGCTCCTTCCCTCTGAGGTAATCCGTCATTTGCATAGAATGTTCCAAAGGGTTCATGAGCACAGCTTGGCAGCACTTCCCCCTGCAGGACTACCAGAAGAAGTCAGAGATTCCATTCACCTCGGTTACATTGGTCATCCAGAACAGAGTCTTCGTGCATTGATTATGCAGCTACGCCAGTGGCGCCAGGGGACGGAGATACCTGAATTATGGTGGGATGTGTATAACTGGTTCGCTGCTGATGATATTCGTAGTCTCGAATTGAAACGTCTGCTCAGTTCATTGTTCTACCGTAACGTGGGAACGAAGCTAAAACGTGGAACAAGCCTTAGATTGTACGGTGGATCGACACTGCGAGGCAGTGTGTCCCGGATGGAGAAGTTTGTTGCTTGCTCCTTCTCCCATTTTGCATCTTACGGACTTAGACTGAAGGAACGCCAGCTATATAAGCTGCAAGCACCTGATATTGGACAACTGTTCCATGCTGCGTTAAGTGACATGGCGGTAAGACTGAAAGAAGAGGGCCGCGGCTGGGGAAGCTTGTCTCCTGAAGAATGTCGGCGTGAGGCAAGTGAGACGGTAGAACGTTTATCGCCGATGCTGCAGGGTGAAATTCTGATGAGCTCTAAACGTTACGGATACATCTCACGCAAGCTAAAAAATATTGTTGGACGTGCTTCTGTAATTCTGGGCGAGCATGCCCGCCGAGGCAGCTTTGAGCCGGTAGGGCTGGAGCTGGATTTTGGACCGGATAAGGAGTTGCCTCCTTTAAGAATTACGCTGCCGAATGGCTGTGTGATGGAGGTTGTTGGACGGATTGACCGTGTAGACATGGCCCGTGGAGAGAATGGAATTCTTCTGCGAGTGATTGATTATAAATCGAGTCAAAAAGACCTCAAGCTGCACGAGGTGTATTATGGATTATCGCTACAGATGCTGACCTATCTGGATGTGTTGCTTACGTACTCGGAGCAATGGCTCGGGCAACCGGCGCTTCCAGCAGGGACACTGTATTTCCACGTACATGACCCACTGTTAACCTCATCTAACGGGATGAACAAGGAACAGGCAGAACAAGAATTGCTGAAACGCTTCAAGATGAAAGGACTGCTTACAGCAGACCGCGAGGTAGTATCCCTGATGGATACGACTTTAGACAAAGGGTATTCTTCTATCGTGCCTGTAGCAGTAAAAGCTGATGGCAGTTTTTATAGTAGTGCCTCTGTAGCTACACCAGAGCAGTGGGGACACTTATTATCATCCGTTCGGGGAACGATCTCGGATATCGGGACACGCATTACGGAAGGTGATGTGGCGATTGAGCCATACCGGATTGGGCAAGAGACAGCCTGCACATTCTGTTCCTTTAGACCCGTCTGCCAGTTCGATGAAGCCGTGGAAGGCAATGGCTACAACAATCTGGGTAAGCCAGGGAAGGACGTTATTTGGGATCTGCTGTCCCGCAAAGGAGGAACTACACCGTGAGTATGAAGTCTGAAATAGAAGCGAAACCGGAAGGAAGCATATGGAGTGATGACCAGTGGCGCGCCATCGCTGAGAGCGGTGATGATATCCTCGTTGCCGCGGCGGCAGGTTCCGGTAAGACAGCGGTACTTGTAGAACGGATTATTCGCAAAATCAGCAAGGAAGAGAATGGCTTTAGCGTAGATAGATTGCTAGTAGCTACGTTTACCAAAGCTGCTGCTGCCGAGATGCGCCAGCGGATTAGGGAAGCACTAGATCGGGAGCTTGAGGAGAATGGAGAGAATGACCATTTACGCCGTCAGCTGTCGTTGCTCGGGAAAGCCTCGATTACAACACTACACTCCTTCTGTCTGGAAGTGATCCGGCGTTATTATCAGATTATTCCTATAGATCCTGGTTTCCGTATCCTGAACGAACATGAAGCAGAGATGATGCGGCAGGAGCTGCTTCAAGAGCTGCTGGAGGAAAAATACGGTGAAGTAGGTGAAGATGGCGCGGATAGTGTATTTGTACAGCTTGCTGACTGGTTCAGTGGTGAACGCAGCGATGATGCGGTACATGCGCTAATACAGCGACTGCATGATTATGCCCGCAGCCATCCTTGGCCAGAGCAGTGGCTTCGTGATACCGCAGCTGATTTCTCATTACCAGACACAGATAGCTTAGGTCGAACTCCTTGGGTGCTAAGTATTCTTGAAGAAGCGAAGCTGACCCTTGCGGGTGCAGCCAGTCAGCTTATCCAAGGCCGGGAGATCGCGCTACAGCCGGGTGGCCCGGCGCCTTATGCCGAGAATTTGACGACTGACCTTGAGATGGTAAATGCATTGCAGGAGGCTGTGAATGAACGGCCATGGGCAGAATTATATGATATTTTCATGGAAGTATACTTTGGAAAATTGAAAGCTTGTAAGAAGGATTCGACAGATCCTGGACTGCAGGAAATGGTTAAAGAACTGCGCGATAGTGTGAAGAAGAGTATTTTAGATCTTCAGAAGGCATTGTTTGGCCGTCCTGCAGATGTTTTTTTGAGAGAACTGAACGAAGCGGCTCCTCTTATGGCAGAGCTTGCTGAGACGGTGATAGCGTTCGGTGAACGTTATCGAATCGAAAAAGCAGGACGGGGTCTCGTCGACTTTAGTGATTTGGAGCATTATTGTCTGCAAATTTTGCGCCATCATGATTCTCTACCAGGCCATTCCCTGCCTTCTGATGCAGCGATGGAGTACCGTGCCCAATTCGATGAGGTTCTGTTAGATGAATATCAGGATACGAATAGTGTGCAAGAAGAGATTGTGCGGCTTATCTCCCGCGAAACACCTGGTAACCGATTTATGGTCGGAGATATGAAGCAAAGTATTTATCGGTTCCGTCTGGCAGAGCCGGGGCTGTTCCTGGATAAATACCGTAGCTTTGGCTCTAAGAATGCCGGAGGTGGCAGTAATACAGTTGGCGAATCCGAGTTAAGCGAGTTATCTGAGAAGCCTAATGAATCGTCCGGCGGTTCGGTTATCGATCTAGCCCGTAATTTCCGTAGTCGTATGGAGGTTGTAAATGCCGTAAATATGATTTTTCGGCAGATTATGAACGAGACAGTGGCGGAGATTAATTATGACGAACGCGCTGAGCTTGTGTATGGAGCGAATTTCCCGGGTGCAGCAGAGAAGGGGCCAGATACTTTTTTTGCACCAGAGCTATTATTGATCGATCGCGGAGCGGCAGCAGGTAAAGTAGAAGAGACTGAGGACGGTGAGACTCCACTTCAGGAAAGCGAAGCTATTGAAAGTGAGACTGCGCAACTGGAAGCACGGGCGATTGCTCGCCGCATTTCACAGATGACTGGCCTGAATGGCGGATCTCCGCTGCTGATTTATGATAAAGGGCTTAAGATTATGCGCCCAGTGATTTATGGTGATATCGTGATTTTGCTTCGTTCGGCGAGAATATGGACCCCTTTAATTATTGAAGAGCTTCGGATGGAGGGAATCCCTGCTTACGGAGATCTGAATAAAGGCTATTTTGAAGCTACAGAAGTAGAAATTGCACTCTCACTCTTAAAAATAGTCGATAATCCTCAGCAGGATATTCCACTCGCTGGTGTGCTTCGTTCACCTGTTGTTGGTTTAACTGAAGAGGAACTGGCTAAAGTTCGGATGTACAGCCATGGTTCTTTCTATCGTGCTGTACAAATGGCAGCGAACATGCAAGATGCAAACGAAGCTGAGGAAGAATACGATCTTTTCTCGGCTCATGTGATAGAAACAGCAAGTGCAGCGGAAGAGAAAGTTACCTCAGATAATAATGATGAAATCATTAATGAGGTGGAATCTGGAAGTGGAGCTTTACCGCAAATCAGCCTAAAGCTGAAGCAAAAGCTTAAGAATTTTCTAGAACGGCTTGAAAGCTGGAGAGATGCAGCTAGACAAGGCAGTCTCAGTGAGCTGATCTGGCGTATTTATGGTGAGAGCGGCTATCTGGAATGGGTTGGAGGCTTGCCTGGAGGCTCACAGCGACAGAACAATCTTAAAGCTCTGTATGATCGGGCTGTTCAATTTGAGAATGATACTGCGGCGCGTGGGTTGTTCCGTTTTCTGGTGTTCATTTCACGGCTTCGTGAGAATGGCGGAGATCTTGGTGTAGCTGGTGGTGGCGGCGAAGAGGGCAATGGGGTCAGAATTATGACTATCCATAAATCCAAAGGCTTAGAGTTTCCTGTTGTTTTTATAGCGGGTATGGCCAAGCAGTTTAATCGGCAGGATTTGCATTCTCCTTTCCTGATGCACAAGGAGCTTGGCTTTGGGCCACGTTTTGTGGAGCGGGAAACACGGGTCAGCTACCCTACGCTTCCTTATTTGGCTATTAATCGTCGTACACGACTTGAATTATTGGCTGAGGAAATGCGGGTATTATATGTAGCTTTAACTCGTCCGAGAGATAAGATGATTCTAGTCGGTACCGTAAGAGATTTACCACGGAAAATTGCTAGCTGGAGCAGTGTGCAGAATCGGGATGAGCTACTGCTTGCTGATCATTTACTAGCCCGGGGTCGCAGCTATCTGGACTGGGTTGGACCGGCATTGATCCGGCATCCGGCGGCGGCTATTCTTCGGAAGCTAGGCGGCTCTGAAGGCACAGTCTCGACAGTGCTGCACAGCGATGTCTCGAACTGGAGCATCAGTGTGCAGAATGCTTCCGAACTGAATTCCGGGGCGTTCCTTCCTTCGGATGACTCAGAGGACAAAGCAGAAGAACGTCAATCTGTACTCAAGGCGCTGCAAAAAGGTGAATCTGTAAGTGTCTATGGATCAGTGAATAGCGATGAAATTGCTAGAAGACTAGAATGGCCCTATCCGTTTGCGGCTGCCTCTGGTATTCCGGCCAAAACCTCTGTTACAGAGTTGAAATCTTTGTTGTCGATGCAGGACCAGCCTTCTTATGATCTTCTAGAGGAAGGTGGCTATCCTGTCACCTCAACAGAAAACAATAAACGTACAGATGTGGCAGGAGCAGACAGTCTGCATTTGCGGCGTCCGAAATTTATGGAAAAGCGCAGTCTAACCCCAGCGGAGCGCGGGACAGCCTACCATACGGTTATGCAGCATATTCCGCTGGAGGGTTCTGTTGATCCTAAAGTTGTGGAAGAAACATTAGCCCGTTTGCAGAGATTAGCTATTCTAACTGCTGAGCAGGTGGAGGCGGTATCCCCCGATCAGATAGAGACTTTTTATACGAATGAGCTTGGTCGTAGATTAATAGATTCTTCTTGGAAGCTTAGAGAAATGCCGTTCAGTTATATGCTTCCCGCAGGCGAGGCTTATGGAGGGCTCGATTATATGAATAAAGCCGTCACAGAGCTAAGCCATGGAAATAATAATGAAGGCTTTAGTGAAGGAGTGCTGATCCAAGGGGTCATTGACTGCCTGTTCCGCGAAGAGGACCGGATTATTCTGTTAGACTATAAGACGGACTCTGTTTTAGAACATCAGGGTGGGTTAGTAGCGCTTAAGGAAAAATATCGTTTTCAGCTAGAGTTATACAGCAAGGCATTACATGATATTTTGGGAGAACCGATCAGCGAGATTTGGCTGTACTTTTTTGACGGCGGACATGCTGTGAAATTATAAATCTATTCATTACCGCGTAGGAGCGGGGAAAGAGGACGAAGATGCGGATATTGCATACGGGAGATTGGCACCTCGGCCGAACGCTGGAAGGAAGAAGCCGGCAGAAGGAGCAAGAGCAGTTCATAGATGAACTGGTGGAGATCGCCGATTTTCATAAAGTGGATTTGATAATGATGGCGGGAGATGTGTACGATTCCGTTAATCCACCAGCGGCTTCAGAACAACTATTCTATGAGGCTGCCGCAAGGCTGACTGCAGGGGGCAGGCCCCTTGTTGTGATTGCCGGAAACCATGATCAACCGGAGCGCGTATCTTCAGTTTCACCGCTTGTATTAAGGCAGGGGATTACATTAGTGGGGCTTCCTACCTCAGAGCCAGTGACTGTTCATGCTGCACGCACGGGTGAGATCGCCAAAATCGCAGCTCTTCCTTATCCCTCCGAGGCGCGTCTCGGTGAACTGCTTGCAGGAGATAGCGGAGAAGAGGAGCTTCGACTGGCTTATAGCGCACGGGTAGGCAAGCTCATGCAGCTGTTGGGACGGGAATTCACGCCGCAGACTGTAAATTTGGCGATGAGCCATATTTATGTGCTTGGTGGTGTGGAAAGTGATTCGGAACGTCCAATTCAAGTGGGCGGAGCGTATACCGTTGATCCTTCTGCTTTGGCTTGTGGAGCGCAATATACTGCACTAGGTCATCTTCATCGCGCACAACGTGTCAAAGGGGAAGGAATGATCCGTTACAGCGGATCTCCGCTGGCATACAGTTTTTCTGAAGCAGGACAGGCTAAATCGGTGACGCTGATTGATGTTGCGCCGGGTGGTGAGCCAACCTTTGAAGAAATCTATCTTCGCTGTGGGCGTCCGCTTGTAAGATGGAGCTCCACAGGTGGATTGCAGGAGGTATATAACTGGCTGGATGAAGGTAGAGATGCTTCTGCTTTTATAGATTTGGAGATTCGGCTTAGTGAAGCCATGTCGATGAATGATATTCAGCGCCTGCGCAAATCACGCGAGGGGATCATTCATATTCGTCCAATCTACCCGCAAATGGAGATGGAGCTCGAACAAACTGCCCGTTCACGAATGCCGGTGCAAGAATTGTTCCGTAAATTCTATCAGCGTCAGACAGGTGGAGCAGAACCGGAGGATAGCTTGATAGAGCTGTTCTTACAGCTAACCGAAGAAGAACGGCGTCAGCCGGAGGAAGGAGAGGAGAACTAAGGTGAAGCCTATTCTATTAAAAGTAGCAGGTTTACAGAGTTATAGAGAAATGCAAGAAATAGATTTTGAAAGTCTGTGTGAGACGGGTCTGTTTGGGATTTTTGGACCTACGGGCAGCGGCAAGTCTAGCTTGCTGGATGCTATTACTTTGGCAATGTACGGGAAAGTGGAACGTGCCGTTAACGGAACACAGGGGATTATGAATCACTCTGAGGATACACTTAGCGTGGCGTTTACCTTTGAGCTCACTTCTTCCGCGGGGGCACATCGTTATCGTGTTGAAAGGAAGTTCAAGCGGACTGGTGAACAAACTGTCAGCAACACGATTAGCCGTTTCATTGAAATCACACCTGACGGTGATAATGTTATGGCGGATAAGCTCGCAGATGTTACGCGCTGCGTGGAAGAGCATATTGGTCTTAAAATGGATGACTTCACGCGAGCGGTTGTATTGCCGCAGGGGAAATTTGCCGAATTCTTATCGCTTCGTGGCGTAGATCGCCGGCAAATGCTGCAGCGCCTGTTCCACCTGGAACAGTATGGCGATCAGCTTGCGATCAAGCTTAGCCGCCGGGTGAAGGAGAATGAGGCTGCGCTCCGCGCGCTTATCGCTGAGCAGCAGGGTCTTGGCAGCGCAGGCAAAGGAGATGTAGAGGCAGCAGCTGAGCGCCTCGAGCAGGCCACCCTTTATGCTGCGGAATGCCGCCGCAAGCTGGAAGCGGCGCTGCAGGTCTCGGAGCGTTTCGCGCGTATACGCGAGCTCCAAGAGGAACGGACCCGCCGCGAGTTGCAGCGGCAGGGGCTGCTCGCCAAGGAGGAGGAGATTCTCCTCCTTGAACAGAAGCTCGGCCAAGCTGACGAGGCCGAGGCAAGGCTTCCCGCGCTGAAAGCATGGCGCAGCGCGGAAGAAGCCTTTAAGAGCCGACTGGCCCGCGCGGAGGGCCAAGAGGTGCTGGCCGCCGCCGCCGAGCAGGAGGCGGCGCGTGCCGCTGCCGTCGCGGCTGCTGCGCAGGCCGCGCTTGCGGCGGAAGAGCCGGCCCTCCGGGAGGGGGCCGGCACCTACCGCCGCGCGCTCGAGCTCGAGTCCGAGCTCGGCGGCCTGCGGCGCGAACTCGCGGCTCTGCGCGAGCGCCGCGAAGAGGCCTCCCGCAAGCTAGCGGAGCTGCGGGAGGGCATGGCCCGGGAGCGTGAGCTTTTGGCCAAGGGCCAAAAGCGCCAGCAAGAGCTGCAGCAGAGCTTGCAGCCGCTCGGTGTCCGCTCCCAGGAGCGGCAGTCTCTGCAAGAAGCGATGCAGAGACTGCAAGGGCTGCACTCCGCCGAATCCCAGTGGGATTCGGCGGAGAAGGAGCGCCGCGAGCGTGACGCTGCACTCGCGGCTGCGCAGGCGCGACTCGCGGAGGCCGAGGGCCGTCGCGAGCTGCAGGAAGCTGCTCGCGGGCAACTGATCCGCGAGGCGGCGCTACATCAAGAGAAGCTGCTGGCGACAGAAGAAGCTGCGCGTACTGCAGCGGACCGCCTGGAGCAACATGTCAGCACTTTGGAAACGGCTATGAAGGATCAAGAGCTTCACAGATTGTCGTTAGCACTAGCTAAGGAGCTGGAAGAAGGACAACCCTGCCCTGTATGCGGCAGCGAGCATCATCCTGCACCTGCATTATTGCAGGATAGCTTAGAGCAACAAGAACTGGAAATGAAGCTTCAGCAAGTTCGAACATTGTCTAGACGGGCTTTGGAAGCTCGTCATCTGTTCCGTGGTCTTCACGAACAGGATCAAGTATGGCTGGAGCAGGTATTTGGAAATGAAGTCATCGAAGCGGCAAACCACCCTGCAGCTGCAGGTTCAGAAGTAAGTAGTGCAGTTACTTCCACCAATTTAATCATTCCAGATGAAAAAGCCTTGGCAGAACTTGAAGCTGCACATTTGGGATTAAAAGGACAGTCAGGTGAAGTACGCCGAACTGCGGTAGAGTGGCAGCAATCGATGCAGGAGGTTCAGCAGCTGTGCCTCAAAGAAGCGGCAGCTGTCGCAGGTGAACGGAGCTGGGTAGAAGGAATTGCTGCCAAAGCTGAGGAACTCAGCGCCCAGCTAACGGCTCTACGGCAGAACTGGACACAGCAGTTCCCGGATATGGCACCTGGAGAAGTGGAACAAGCTTACCGTGATCTGTTAGCTAAGGATGCACAAGCTGAAGAAATTAGATCTCGACTTGATATCAGTGTCAAGTTTCTGGAGGAGAAAAGTGCTTCAGTGCAGAACCTTCAAGAAACCATAACGGGGCTGGATAAAGAGCTGGCTCAGTGGATCACACAGATCGAAGGCAAGGAAGAATTGCAGCGTGAAAAAGAACAGCGTCTACTGGAGTGGACGAATGGTCGTGCTGCTGCTCCTCTTCTAGCGGAATGTGAAGGACGTCTGCAGGAATTGTTAACTGCTATGGAGACAAGCAAGCAGTCACATCTCGCAGCGGCGGAGAAGGCTCAGCATGAGGTTAAGGAAGCAGCGATTACTCGCCAGGCTGCGGAATCTGCGCGTGAACATTACGTAGCAGCTACCAGTCATTGGGAACAAAGCTTGGCTTCTTCACCGTTTAGTTCAGCCACCGAGGTTGAAGGAGCAGCGCTCACATCCGAAGCAAGGGAAATGGCTTATTCCCGAGTACGTGCTCATCGTGCCGAAGAAGCTGAGGTCTCGTTGCAACTGCGTAATATTGAAGAGAAGCTTGACGGAGCCAGCTTAAGTGAAGAAGAATGGCAAGAAAGTCAGGGGATCTTAAGACAAAGCAAGGCTGAGGATGAAGTATCTCTTCAGGCAAGAGCACGTGCAGAGCGTGATCTGGAGGACCTGCGGCATCGACATATTCGCTGGATGGAGCTTGAAGCTAAGCGGATTGAGCACGCATCTATGCAAGATCAACTCTCCAAACTACAGACGGTCTTACGTGGGAACGCCTTTGTTGAGTACATTGCTGAGGAACAATTGATGCAGGTGTGTCAGTCCGCTTCCCAGCGGCTTCGATTCCTGAGTAAACAGCGTTATGCATTGGAGGTTGATTCGGGTGGCGGCTTTGTGATCCGTGATGACGGGAACGGCGGGGTGAGAAGACCTGTCTCAACCCTGTCTGGCGGAGAGACCTTCCTAACATCCCTTTCGCTGGCACTTGCTCTTTCAGCTCAGATCCAGCTGCGTGGGCAATATCCGTTGCAATTTTTCTTCCTGGATGAAGGGTTTGGTACTCTCGACCCAGAGCTGCTGGATACAGTGATTACTTCACTTGAAAGGTTGCATAATGACCAGCTGTCTGT
Source organism: Paenibacillus sp. NPDC101420 (assembly GCF_050277435.1). Taxonomy (NCBI): domain Bacteria; kingdom Bacillati; phylum Bacillota; class Bacilli; order Caryophanales; family Paenibacillaceae; genus Paenibacillus; species Paenibacillus sp. NPDC101420. The sequence continues at coordinate 33,359 of NZ_JBNNSE010000010.1, read as the reverse complement.
CGGTATTATCAGCCACGTTCCAGAGCTTCGTGCAAGGTTGCCGCGCAAGCTGGTGGTAGTTCCTGCTGAACAAGGTGGAGGGGGATCTCGTATCCTTTTGGAAAAAATGTGAAGCATTCTAAACTGTGTGATCGATATCACAGATACAGCATCAACGCGCTGTTATAATACAGCTAAGCCGACATTACTTTAGAAACACCTCGGCGGACGTATGACCGGGAATGTACTCCTTTTCATACGTCCGCCGCCGAATCAGCTTTATAAGCTGTGAAGGGTGTTTCTCTTTTTTTTGCCTTTTTAGGCCCTACGGGTGTATATATAGCTCAACTTCATTTGTAAACGGATTTCATTCTGTAATAGATACAGTTTTAGAGTGTGGATGTTGAATCTTCTAGCGTCTTTCGTAATTGGTGATTATCCTGTATGATTATCTTATGATGAAGTGAAATTTCACCAATTTTTAGGAGGCAAGCACTCTATGGAGACCGTGTTTAGCAAAATTATTGAGGGTACTATTCCTTCCAAAAAAGTATTTGAGAACGAACGTATTCTTGCATTCTACGACATCGAGCCGGCTGCACCGGTACATGTGTTGATCATTCCAAAGAAGTTCATTGCTTCCATGAATGATGTCACACCTGAGGATCTTCCGCTAATTGCAGAAATTCACAGTGTAGCGCAACAGATCGCTATCGACCTTGGGATTGCCGAATCTGGTTATCGTTTGATCAATAATTGTGGTCCAGATAGTGGACAAGCTGTGCCTCATCTTCATTATCACTTGCTTGGTGGGGCCAAGCTGGGAGCTCTCACAGGAAACTCAGCTTCTCACGCATAGTACAATCATTAAATGTTGAAGAACTTGCCAGAAAAAAAGAATAACACGAAGGTTGACACCCTATTTCCGTTTGACCTATAATGGAATTTGATAAACCGTGTTATGCTCTTGGACGGTATGGTCGGAGGGAGGGGAAACTGTGTCTGAAACGAAAGTTCGCAAAAACGAGACAATTGATGCTGCACTTCGTCGCTTTAAACGTTCCATCGCAAAAGATGGTGTCTTGGCTGAGGTGAAGAAACGCAAACATTACGAAAAGCCAAGCGTTAAGAAAAAGCTGAAGTCTGAGGCTGCTCGTAAGAGAAAGTTTTAGGAGGATTACCCACGCATGAATCTTAGCGAGAGATTGAACGAAGATATGAAGCAAGCGATGAAGAGTAAGGACAAGTTCACGCTCTCCACGATTCGAATGGTTCGTTCTACAATAAAGTATCTTGAAATAGATTTGAAGAGAACATTGGACGACAACGAAGTGCTTGATATCCTTAGTCGTGAAATCAAACAGCGCAAAGATGCCCTCCAAGAATTTGAATCAGCGGGTCGCGACGAGCTTGCCGCGAGTACGAAGGCAGAAATCGAGATTATTATTAAGTATCTTCCCGAGCAACTTTCCGAAGAAGAAATTAAAGCAATTGTACAGCAGACCATCCAGGAAACCGGTGCTTCTTCGAAAAGCGAAATGGGTAAGGTCATGAGCGCACTGATGCCTAAGGTCAAAGGTCGCGCCGATGGTAAACTCGTGAACCAAGCGGTTCAGCAATTTCTGCAATAATATAGCGCCAGCACCCCTTGTAAAAGGGGTGCTTTTCTTTGTTTTGAAACGTAATTACGCTTACAACGTAATAAAGTTTATGTGTCCCGGGTCAAGTTGAAGAAAGGAGGTAAAAACATTGAAAAGATTACGGAAAATTATGTTAGCCAGCATTCCAGTTGTTTTACTGCTATTGCTCTTAACGCCGTTTATCCCGAATGTCAGCGCTGATGTAACGGTACCAAAAGCACCAAAGGCTGCGAATGGTGAGATGAAGAAAGGCCCTGTGTTTATTATTCCGGTTGATCAGAAAATTGAAAGAGGTCTGCAAAGTTTTTTGGAAAGAGGCTTTGCCGAAGCTGCTAATTATGGAGCGGTTCTAATTGTACTGGAGGTGGATACACCGGGTGGACTGGTGAGTTCAGCAGAACAGATTGGGACGATGGTAAGAGATAGTGACATACCTACGGCTGCTTTTATTAAAGGTGATGCCGCTTCCGCAGGCAGTTACATAGCACTTAACGCAGGTGCAATCATCATGAAGCCGGGCAGCATGATCGGTTCTGCATCTCTAGTAGATAGTAGCGGCCAGAAAGTAGATGACGCGAAGATGGTCTCCTACTGGAAATCAAAAATGATTGGAGCCGCTGCTCTAAATGAGCGTGATCCTGATATTGCTGCGGGAATGGTCGATAGTAATTTGGTTGTGGATAAGCCAGATCTTGGCGTATCTAAAGCGCAGGGTGAAATTATTGCCTTGTCTAGTGACGAAGCTTTAAAAGCTGGTTATGCTGATCAAATTACAACCACTCCAGAAGAGGCGATTACTTGGTTAGGTTATACTACAGATGACATTTTTCGTGTGGAGCATACGGGTGCCGAGAAAATGTCGCAATTTCTGACGAATCCGATTATTATGACGATTTTGCTATTCATCGGGATCACAGGCATTGTGATTGAGTTGATCGTTCCAGGCTTCGGTGCACCTGGGATTATTGGGACATTAGCCTTTGTTTTATATTTTTTCGGAAATTCTGTAGCAGGGTTTGCCGGATCAGAGACTTGGCTTTTGTTCATAATCGGACTTGTCATGCTTGTGCTGGAGCTATTCGTGCCGAGCTTTGGGATATTGGGGATACTTGGTTCCGTGAGCCTTGTGGCAGGTGTCGTACGCGCAGCATACAGCTTCACACATGCATTGTTTAGTCTCGGTATCGCATTCGCGGCTGCAACAGTAGTCATTGTGATTGTGGCTGTCGCATTTAAAGAACGTGGAATTTGGAATAGGTTTATTTTAAAGGATACGCTCTCTAAAGATCAGGGATTTGTACCTGTTGAAGAGAAGTTAAGCTTAGTTGGAGCTATAGGAAACAGTGTTACTCCACTTCGTCCATCCGGAACGGCTATGATTGGCGGCGAGCGAGTAGATGTCGTTACTGAAGGCAGCTTTATTAGCGTTAATGCACCGATCTCTGTTGTAAAAGTTGAGGGCGGACGGATTGTAGTGAAGGAAATTAAGGAATAAGGTAAAAGATAAAAGGTATGGCGAATAGTAGCTCCACAATAATTTACTGGAGGTTGTAAAGTTATGGAAGCATCTTTAATTACTTTTTTGTTGATTGCGGTAGTCGTAGTCATTTTGTTGAGTGTCTTTTTAAGCTTCTTCCCGGTCATGCTCTGGATTTCTGCATTGGCGTCAGGGGTTAGGATTAGTATTATTACCCTAGTAGCGATGAGACTGCGTCGTGTAACGCCAAGTCGAATCGTTAATCCAATGATTAAAGCGACTAAGGCAGGTCTTGGACTGAATATTAATCAACTGGAGAGCCACTATCTCGCAGGTGGTAACGTAGACCGGGTGGTTAATGCGCTTATTGCAGCACAACGTGCAGATATTCCTTTGGAATTTACACGCGCAGCGGCTATTGATCTTGCAGGACGCGATGTGCTTCAGGCGGTACAAATGAGCGTTAACCCTCGTGTAATTGAAACACCAGTTGTTGCGGCTGTCGCTAAAAACGGGATTGAAGTTAAGGTAAAAGCACGTGTAACTGTACGTGCTAATATCGACCGTCTCGTGGGTGGTGCGGGTGAAGAAACAATCATTGCCCGTGTTGGTGAAGGGATTGTAACGACAGTAGGTTCAAGTGATTCACATAAAGATGTCTTGGAAAACCCGGATTTGATTTCTCGGACGGTATTGTCGAAAGGTCTGGATTCAGGTACTGCTTTTGAGATACTCTCTATTGATATTGCGGATATCGATGTAGGCAAGAACATCGGTGCGTATCTTCAAACCGAACAAGCAGAAGCGGATAAACGTATTGCACAAGCTAAGGCAGAAGAACGCAGAGCAATGGCTGTCGCTCATGAGCAAGAGATGAAAGCGCGTGTAGTTGAGATGAAGGCGCTTGTTGTGGAAGCTGAATCTCAGGTGCCTATGGCGATGGCTGAGGCACTCAGAAATGGTCAAATCGGTGTGATGGACTACATGAACATCAAAAATATCGAGGCGGATACCCAAATGCGCGGTTCCCTCGGCAAAATGAATGATCAGGACGACAATAACCGTCCTAACAATAATAAATAAAAGGGGATGTGAATCTCCATGAGCTGGATCTATATTGTTGCGGTTATTATCTTCGCGATTGTATCCAATGTGAACAAAGCTACGAAGAACAAACCCAAAGGTACTACACGCGGAGGGATGCCGACCTTCGGTGGAGGAGACGGGAATCCTCTCCACCGTAATAAGGATGTAGACGGGAACAGAGATCAGCCAGAACAGTCTGGTAGCGGGTTTCCTGCTCCTGTTACTACATCCTCCCGTGAGTATGACGCATCACCAGCCTTTCCAGAGCCTGCGTACATCCCGACACCAGATTATTCTACTGGAGAAGGTATGTCTTTGGAGCATGCTGATGACGGAGTTGAGTTACGCACACAAAGAATGCAGGAAGAGGTGCGGCGTCTTCAATCTGCTTTTGATGGAATAGCGGGAGCAGATCCTAGATCGAAGAAGACGAAGAGTTCATCCCCTGATACAGATGTTCAGTCAAATAGAACAGGGAATAGGGATGAGCTGCGTAATGGTGTGGTTTGGGCGGAGATTCTAGGACCTCCGCGTGCTCGCCAGCCGCATTCCTCCCGAAGATCGTAATTTTCGGTCAAGTAACAATTAAGCCTTAGCTTTCTTATCTTAACGATAGGAAAGCTGAGGCTTTTTTATGTTTTTTATACCTGAAAGGTGCTCCTTTATGAGTTCTTCTCATAAACAAAAGCGTTGCCGCATAAGGTGTACAGAAGGCAGGAAGGGGGAGCGTCTACTTATGACCCGTATTGGCCGCAGGCTGCGGGGATGGACAAACGGGGTGTTGGATTTACCACAGGACTTACTACAGGAAATGCCCCGGATCACCCTGATCGGCAATAAGGAACTGTATATCGAGAATCATCGCGGCGTGCTGCATTTTTCCTCAGGCCAGCTTAAGCTCGCGTTAGCTAAAGGATCGCTTGAAATCACAGGCGAGGATCTTGTCATTCGCAATATTCTTGGTCAGGAGCTGGCGGTAGAAGGCATTATCGGAGAGATCAGATATAAAGAAAGCGAGGGGAAATCATGAAGGAACCACCTCTTTCATCACTGCGGGGATTCGTTACACTGCATGTGACGGGGCCTCAGGTGGAGAGATTCATTAATGTCATTTCTGAAGCAGGTATAGTGATTTGGGATGTGAGGCCCGCTGAGGGCGGCGCTTCCCTTAAGCTGCTTCTGAATGATTTTTATGTCCTCCGTCCGATTTTAAAGAAGACAGGCTGTCGGATGCACGTTACAGGAAGAAGCGGACTGCCTTTTTTGATGGCGCGGCTTTGGAAACGTAAATTTTTTGGCATGGGAATATTGATATTCGGGATTATGCTCTTTATGTTATCTACGATGGTATGGAGCATTAGAGTCGAGGGGAATGAAAAAATTGCCTCCGAGGATATATTGGCAGCTGCTCGCCAGGAGGGGGTGTATCCTTTTCAATGGATATGGCGTCTGGATGAGCCGGACAAGCTCTCTAAGGGGCTCCTGGCCCAATTACCCGGCGTTTCATGGATAGGGGTGCAGCGGACGGGGACGAGCATTAAAATTCAGGTGGTAGAATCTAAACAGCCGGATATCAAACCTCTGCTTAGTCAGCGGCATTTGATTAGCAGAACAGATGCGGTGGTAACTGAAATATATGCGGAGCAGGGCAGACCGGTTGTAGCGCGTAACTCACGGGTTAAAAAAGGGGATATCCTGATCTCGGGTGCTTTAGGCGACGAAGAGAATGTACAGTACGTGGTGGCTAAAGGTGAGGTTAAGGGTTTAGTGTGGCATGAATACAATATAGAGGTGCCTCTTACAACAACAAATAGCTCATATACAGGGGAGCGTAAGGACCGAACCTATCTGGTGCTTGGTAAATGGGCTATCCAGCTATGGGGTTATGGCGATTCTCCTTTTGAGAAATCACGAACACTTACTGAGCATGATCCGCTGTCCTGGCGGTCCATTAAGCTGCCGCTGGGCCTAATGACTGAGAAAGAAATGGAGATTAGTGAAACAAGTGAGACATTAACTCCAGAGGCTGGATTTGAAAAGGGAATAGAGCGAGCGAAGAATGATATTTTGGCACGTTATGGCGTTGATAGCGTCATCAAAAGTCAAAAAGTTTTGCATGAGAAGAAAGAGAATGGTAAAGTTTATATGAAAGTGATCTTTGAAGTAGAAGAAAAAATTTCCGAAGAACTGCCAATAGTAAACAATTGAGGAGAATGAGGCTACTTGTCAGAACAGACTGCAAGCATTCGTATTACTTTGCAAAATGCGGGAGAAGCGCAATCGCTGTTCGGCCCGCAAGATGGATTCCTAAAAATCATCGAGAGTGAAATTCCTGCTATTATTGATTCCCGTGAAGCAGAGTTAACGATACGTGGTGCGGAGCGGGAAGTAGACATGCTGGGACAATTGTTTAATGTGTTGCTGTCCCTCATTCGGAGCGGTTACATACTTACTGAACGTGATGTGCAGTACGCTGTGGAGCTGGCGAAAGACTTTCGAGTCGATCAATTGCTCGATTTGTTCAAGGGAGAAATTACAACAACTTTTCGTGGAAAGCCTATCCGTGTCAAAACGATTGGCCAGAAGCATTATGTGACAACGATCAAGAAGCGTGATATTGTATTCGGAATCGGTCCTGCAGGAACGGGTAAGACCTACTTGGCGGTAGTGCTTGCAGTTACGGCACTTAAAGAAGGTTCTGTTAAGCGTATCATTCTTACGCGCCCAGCAGTAGAAGCAGGAGAGAGTCTAGGGTTCCTCCCAGGGGATTTGCAAGAAAAGGTAGATCCATACCTCCGTCCGTTATATGATGCCTTATACGACGTTATGGGGCCCGATCAGGTGGCTAAGGCACTTGAACGGGGGTTGATTGAAATTGCTCCGCTCGCTTATATGCGTGGTCGTACGCTGGATGATTCATTTATTATTTTGGATGAAGCCCAGAATACAACGCCTGAGCAAATGAAAATGTTTTTGACTCGACTCGGCTTCGGGTCCAAAATGGTGATTACGGGTGACGTTACCCAGATTGACCTGCCTCGCGGCAAGAAATCCGGTTTGATTGAGGCTAAAGCGATTTTATCCGGCATAGAAGAACTCGGTTTTGTTTATTTTGCGGAGCAGGATGTAGTACGGCATTCCCTGGTGCAGAAAATTATCGTTGCCTATGACCGCTCTGCCGAAAACCTCCAATAAAGGGGATTGTCTTCATGGCTTCAAAGCAACCATCTAAATTAAGCGGATTTGTATATACGAACAACGGATGGAAGTATAGCGCGGCGACACGCTATGCTCTTTTCCTGTTACTCGGACTTGTGTTCTACTTCAGTCTGTCGCCCGATCTACTGCCTAAGCGGTACGATATTAAAGAGAATACGCTCAGCGCGAAGGAGATAACAGCGCCCAAGCAAATTTTGGACAAGAAGGCAACACTAAAGGCAGCGGAAGAAGCAGCCGAAGGTGTATCTCCTAAGTATAAAATTATCCCGATGCGGGCCGATAATCTTGTGACATCACTGCTGGACCGGATTGATCGCCTGAATCAGGATGACCTGATTTCGCAAAGTGATAAAACTGAAATTTATCGTGATGAAATCCCGCAGAGAGCCAGTGATTTTATTTTGAATTTCATAGCCTCAAATCGGGGCGGAGGCACTTATTCCGATCATCTTTTGGAAGAAATGCAATCTGTCATAAAAGAGCAGACCTATGTCATTCCAGATGAAACTTACATTAAGATTCCGCGACTGACCTCTCAGGACATTATCGAAATGAAGCCTGTCGCTCGTGATATTGTGACTAGGCTGATGAACGATCAAATCACGGACGCCCAGACTGCGCGCGCCAAAGTGGCGGAGCAGGTCAGTATCAGCTCTCTGAGTCAGCGTACGGCGCGTGAGGTTGTGCAAGAGTTAGTCCGGCTCGTTATTACAAGCAATAAGTTCTATGACGAAGATGCAACGAAGGAAGCGAAGGTACAGGCTCGTGAGAACACACCTGATGTGTTTATTGAACAAGGGGACGTTCTTGTCGCTAAAGGGCAAAAAATCACCCCTGAGCTGTACGCCCTTTTGGATGAGAATGGCTTGCTAAGCAATGAGGTCAACTATTGGCCTCAAGTTGGATTGTTATTACTTGCTACCATGCTATCTGCAGGTCTGATGGTGTTTATCCGTTACTCTGGCGGAACTGCGGGCTTCAAGTATAATAATTCCCAGTTATTAATGCTGGTGCTTGTGTTTGTTATTACGATCATCTCCATGCGATTGACCGCAATTTTGCAGACGGATGTCCATTCCTATCTCGGGTATCTGGCACCGGTAGCTATCGGCGCTATGCTGATCACGATGCTTCTGGATATGACATTAGCGTATTTCTGTTCAATTCTGATCAGTATACTCGCCAGTATCATTTTGAATGTTCAGCAGAATTCGGTGTTTGATTTTACCTTTGGCTTCTTTTCAATTGTTGTTTGTTATGTAGCTATTTTTGCCACTCATCGTGCAGGCCAGCGTTCCACATTATTAAAAGGCGGGATTATGGTATCCCTTTTTGGCTGTGTGACCGTCTTTATGCTGACCCTCTTAGCTGGTGGTGAGTGGAAAGATGTAAGCACGCTATATGCTGTTGGTTTTGCTTTTGCGAGTGGGCTTTTGACTGCAGTGCTTGTGATTGGTCTGATGCCTTTCTTTGAAGCTACCTTTGGCATTCTATCTGCCCTGAAGCTGGTAGAGTTGTCTAATCCGAACCATCCCTTATTGCGCAAGCTTCTTACGGAAACACCAGGAACCTACCACCATAGCGTAATGGTAGGTAACCTGTCAGAAGCGGCCGCAGAAGCGATTGGAGCAGATGGCTTATTGTGCCGGGTAGGATCGTATTATCATGATATTGGTAAAACAAAACGTCCGTTTTATTTTATTGAAAATCAGAATAATATGGAAAACCCACATGACTCTATTGAACCGAAGCTTAGTAAATCTATCATTGTAGCTCACGCCCGCGATGGGGTGGAAATGCAACGAGAATATAAGCTGCCCAAACCGATTCGTGATATAGCTGAGCAGCATCATGGGACGACGTTCCTGCATTATTTTTACCATAAAGCCCTGAAGCTAGCGGAAGAAAAAGGTGTAGAGCCTGATTTTACCGAGGAAGATTTCCGTTATCCTGGCCCTAAAGCCCAGTCGAAGGAATCGGCTGTTGTAGGAATTGCCGACAGTGTTGAAGCTGCGGTGCGATCCTTGCGCAAACCAACCGTCCTTCAGGTGGAAACGATGATTGAGAAGATTATTAAAAGTCGACTGGATGATCATCAGTTTGATGAATGTGATTTAACGATTAAAGAATTGGACATTATTGCACGGACGCTGAAAGAAACGGTCATGGGGATTTTCCATTCACGGATCGAATACCCAGAAGATGTGCGTAAGCCGAAAAAAGAGGAAGGGGCAGCTAACCCATGAGTTTGGAGATCGTTTGGGATAACGAGCAGGAAGAATACGAGATAAAGGACGATCTCATTACGCTGCTGGAGAATATTTTGCAAAAAGCAGGTGAAGCGGAAGGGATCGATCGGGGCGAGGTAGCTCTTACTTTTGTCGATAATGTTCGTATACATGAGTTGAATTTAGAATATCGGGGAATTGACCGTCCGACGGACGTACTTTCTTTTGCGATGAATGAAAGCGGAGAGGACGAGCTGGACATTATATACGAAGTAGAAGAAGGCAAAGCGCTGGAAGATGTTCCGGATGTACTGGGAGATATCATCATTTCCGTAACTCGTGCTCAGGAGCAAGCGCAGGAATATGGTCATTCGCTGGAGCGTGAGCTTGGTTTCCTCTTTGTGCACGGATTTCTGCATTTGTTAGGATATGATCATCAGGATGAAGCTTCAGAGGCTGAAATGATGTCTAAGCAAGAGGAAGTACTAGCTCAGGTTGGGTTGACTCGCTAATGGTGAAGAACACGGCGGTAGGACATAAGAAGTTCTGGCACTCTTTTCGGTTTGCATCGCAAGGCATCGTGTCGGCATTCAAATCCGAGCTTAACATGAAGGTGCATTGCTGTTTGGCTGTGGTTGTACTTGTTGCCGCTGCCGTGTTCAGACTTCCGCTGGTCAGTTGGATGTTGCTGCTCTTCTCCATCACGCTTGTCTTAACCGCCGAGTTGCTCAATACAGCAATTGAAGCGACGGTAGACCTGATCTCGCCGGAGATTCACCCACTGGCTAAGAGGGCAAAAGATACCGCCGCAGGAGCTGTGCTTCTTACGGCGGTGTTTGCTGTCTTAGTCGGGGTCTATGTTTTTTACCACCCGGTGATGGACTGGATTACCGGACTTATGTCATAATCAGGTTACAATTCAATTCAGGGGAGAGGCGGACCCGCGTTTTGCGATTCCGCCTCTTTGGTTACTGGATGTTTAGGATGCGAGTTTTGTACGAAGAAAATTCAATGAAGTAATGCTAACAAAACTAAGTGGATGCTTTCGAAGCAAGTTTTGTACGAAGCAAATCAGTGAAGTAATGCTAACAAAACTTTAGGAGGACCCAAATATGGATTCCGCTCTTCTTATGCAAGAAGCGATTAAAGCACGTGCTAAGGCATATATTCCCTACTCCCGATTTGGAGTCGGAGCCGCCCTCCTTGATCAGGATGGTCATATTCATTACGGATGTAATGTAGAAAATGCTGCTTTTGGCCCAACCAATTGTGCAGAGCGGACTGCGTTATTCCGTGCCGTTGCCGACGGTCATGCTATCGGTTCTTTCAAGGCAATTGCCGTTGTTGCCGATTCCGATGGCCCCGTATCTCCTTGTGGTGTATGCCGCCAAGTTCTGATTGAGTTGTGTTCACCAGACATGAAGGTTATCCTTGGAAACATGAAGGGCGATATTGTTGAGACCACGGTGGGAGAATTACTTCCCGGCGCTTTTGGTCCCGTAGATCTGAAGCAAGGACAAGCTCCAGAATAAAATGAGGGTTTGATTTAATGCCTGTTTAAAGGCGAATCAGGTATAGTTAGACGAAGGTTGCTACTTTAATTGCACAATGTACAGTTAAATGCTACTCTTTTGAACAAAAATGAATTTAGTTGCAGATAGTGTAATTAAATTTATGATATAGTCTATATTTGGCTCTTAAGACAGGATTTAATTGCACAGAATACAACTAAAACACCAAAACATAAATTCAAACTCAAATTAGTTGTACAAAGTACAATTAAAATTGTGCAGTCATCATCAATTAAGCTAGAATGATGCAAATTATGTGTTGTTAGAGTAACATTACGAGGTGAGCGCCGCGGCGAAGCCGCTAGCGATTCTTTGCACATCGTAACTTGAAACCCTGCCTGTAAGCTGCATCTCAGTAATCTTTATCCATGGTGAGCTTAATGCGAACCGTGTGAATAAGCGACAGTGAAGCGTGTCCCCGATAGGGGACGAAAGCGCTCATGCACGACCGTTTCTAATCCCGCCGAACGTTGCAGGTACGCCTATTTCCGGGTGTCCAGAGGGCCAGGGCCCTTGGAGTCCCCCTTGGCTAAGGGGGATTTAGGGGGAATCGAAAAAGCTTTAAAAAAGATTGAATGATTGAAAAAGATTGAACTAGAAGGAAAGTATGGAAGGAAGATAATATGAAATTCAAATCAGGCTTTGTCGCAATTATCGGCAGACCGAACGTAGGCAAATCGACACTCATGAACCAGGTTATTGGACAGAAGATTGCAATCATGTCGGATAAGCCACAGACCACTAGAAACAAAATCCATGGGGTCTATACAACGAATAATTCGCAAATCGTGTTCCTGGACACACCAGGTATTCATAAAAGACAGTCCAAGCTAGGCGACTACATGAACCAAACTGCAATGAGCACGCTGGGTGAAGTTGAGGCTGTGCTGTTCCTTGTGGATGCTGCAGATGGTTTGGGCGGTGGAGACCGATACATTGCTGAGCAATTAAACGGACTTAAGACGCCAGTTATTCTTGTACTCAACAAGATCGATAAAATAGAGCCGGAAGCATTGCTCCCACTTATGGCTCAGTATAACAAGCTGCATAACTTTGCTGAAATCATTCCAATTTCTGCCAAGATGGGTAGCAATGTTAACACGCTGTTAGAGCAAGTCGCTAAGTATTTACCAGAAGGTCCGCAATACTACCCAGAAGATCAAATTACGGATCACCCTGAGCAATTTGTGTGCGCAGAACTAATTCGTGAGAAGATTCTGCATTTGACGCGCGAAGAAGTACCGCATTCCATTGCTGTGGCTATCGAAGATATGAGGGTTGAGCCGAATGGTGTTGTGCATGTGTCTGCCGTTATTTTTGTTGAACGTGATTCTCAGAAGGGGATCATTATCGGTAAGCAAGGTGCGCTGCTGAAAGAGGTTGGCAGACGTGCTCGGACTGACATTGAGAACCTTTTGGGTTCGAAGATTTTTCTGGAGCTATGGGTAAAAGTGAAAAAAGACTGGCGTAATCAGGACCGCGTTCTGCGGGATTTGGGCTTCCATAAAGACCTTTAAGATCTTTATCCGTCATTCCTCGTTTGGCAGGAATTGCAAGGATAGAACCTGGCTCATCGCACATCCTAATTCTTGAAGAGACATCGTCTTTCCCAAGAAAGGATGAATACGAATGCGAAACTTTTCGTGGAAGTATTTTGCAATGACAGGAGACGTCGATGCTTACCTGCTATACAAGGAAGCTGGCTATCCACTTGAAGACAGTGGATTACAGCTAGTGGAAGAAGAGAAGGTCTGTGATGAAGAAGCGCAATAAGGACTGGTTGCTTGCCGAATGGTTGGGGGAAGAGGCATGCTACACAGGGTGGAAGGGATCGTCATCCGCAGCATGGACTACGGCGAGGGGAACGCAATTATTACGCTTTGCACCGAGAACGCCGGGAAAGTAGGAATTCTGGTACGAGGTGCTAAGAAGGTTAAGAGCCGCCATGCTGCCCTGATCCAGCTGTTCACCGTCGGGGAATTTGTTTTTTTTAGAAATAACGGAGGTCTTGGAACGCTGAATTCCGGCGAGATCACGAAGTCTCACCACCCTCTGCGTGAGGATTTGATTAAAGCAGCATATGCATCATACGCTTGTGAACTGCTTGATAAAGTCCTGCATGATGAGGAGACGGGGAGCTTCTGGTTTCGCCAGCTTACGGCCTGCTTGAACGCACTTGAAGAAGATAAGGAACCTGGAGTTATCATAAATGTTTATGAAATGAAGATTTTGCAAGCAGCCGGTTATGGTCCAGAGTTCGACACCTGTGTGATATGTGGAGCAGAAAAGCCTGATGAACAACTGCTGATAAGCCCTCGCCTTGGTGGAGCACTCTGCCGCAGCTGTAAACATAATGATCCTCCAGCAATGGAGGTCTCTGCTCGTGCGTTGAAATTACTACGCTTATTCGCCAGACTTGATCTAACTAGATTAGGGAATGTGGATGTCAAAGAAAGCAGCCGTGATGAGCTAAAAAAAATTATGCGTGCCTTTATGGATGTGCAGCTTGGATTAAAGCTAAAATCACAGAATTTCCTGGATCAGCTCGACAAGTACAAGATTTGACGAAATCTGATTTTTCCGTTACTATAGGAACAGTTTAATTATAAGATTATCGCCGTTTTGCTCCACTTCGGGAGAACGTGCATTGATCGGGAAAGTAATGAGCGATATTGTCGCGATTCAGCGAGCTGGGGGTAGTGAGAGCCTGGCGGGACAATGTTCATGAACATGGCACCCGGGAGTACGGATATGGCGAATGAAAGTGGATTTCGTTCTTGTCTTTAGCAAGTGATATTGCTGAATCAAGGAATGGAATCAAGTAGGGTGGAACCGCGGGAGAATAAGTTAAGCTCTCGTCCCTATGTCTGTTAATCAGGCATGGGGGCGGGGGTTTTTTGTTGCTGTCAGGAGCGAAAAATGCCGCCTCCATGGTAAGAAGTTTTAAGCAAGATGAACTAAAAAACTTGTAAAGCGAAGGAGACGGTATTATGAACTTTCAGCAGATGATTTTGACGCTGCAGCAGTTCTGGGCTGAACAGAACTGTATTATCGTACAGCCTTATGACACTGAAAAAGGCGCCGGCACGATGAACCCTATGACATTTTTACGCTCACTAGGTCCTGAACCATGGAGAGTTGCGTACGTAGAGCCTTCACGTCGCCCATCCGATGGACGTTATGGGGAGAATCCGAACCGTCTGTATCAGCATCATCAATTTCAAGTCATTATCAAACCATCGCCTGATAACATTCAAGAGATTTACTTGGATAGTTTGAAAGCACTCGGCATTGATCCGCTCTTGCATGATATCCGTTTTGTTGAGGATAACTGGGAGAACCCTTCACTGGGTTGTGCAGGTCTAGGATGGGAAGTATGGCTAGATGGTATGGAAATCACTCAGTTTACGTACTTCCAACAGGTCGGTGGAATTGAGGCCAATCCAGTTGCCGTAGAAATTACTTACGGAATGGAGCGGCTAGCATCCTACATTCAAGATAAAGAAAATGTATTTGATCTTGAATGGGTTAGCGGCATGACTTATGGTGATGTTTTTCATCAACCGGAGTTTGAACATTCTACTTACACCTTTGAAGTATCTGATGTAAAAATGCTATTTTCACTGTTCAACATGTACGAAGAAGAAGCGCGTAGAGCGATGGAGCAGCATCTTGTGTTCCCTGCCTATGATTACGTGTTGAAATGCTCACATAGCTTTAATCTGCTGGATGCACGTGGAGCCATCAGTGTTACTGAACGGACTGGATTTATTACCCGAGTGCGTAATCTTGCCCGCTCTGTAGCGGCAACATATCTTGAGGAACGCGAGAAGCTTGGCTTCCCGCTGCTGAAGAAAGAAGGTGCTGACCGTGTCTAAAGATATCCTGTTTGAGATCGGTCTGGAGGAAATTCCTGCACGTTTTATCCGCGCTGCGATGGAACAGCTGCAAGATAGAACATCCAAGTGGTTGGATTCTGCACGGATTACCCATGCTGGAGTTACTGCTTATGCAACGCCACGTCGTCTCGCTGTTTTTGTTAAGGATGCGGCTGAGAAGCAAGAGGATATCAGCGAAGAAGTCAAAGGACCATCACGCAAAATCGCACTGGATGCAAACGGAGACTGGAGCAAAGCTGCTTTAGGATTTGCCCGTAGTCAGGGTGTATCTCCGGAGCAATTTACGTTCAAAGAGTTAGCTGGAGTAGAGTATATATATGCTACTAGAAATAGTGCTGGGGTAGAGACAGCTTCGCTTCTTTCAGAAGGGCTTTTAGGGATTGTAAATGCGATGACTTTTCCGAAAAACATGCGTTGGGGAGCTTACGATTTTAAATTCGTGCGTCCGATTCGCTGGTTAGTTGCTCTTTTCGGGAAAGATATTATTGATTTGGAAATTACGGATGTAAAAGCGGGTAATGTGAGCCGTGGACATCGTTTTCTGGGTACAGAGACTGTAATTTCGGAGCCTGCACAATATGTTGAGAGCATGCGTGCGCAGCATGTCCTTGTAGACGTGAAGGAACGGGAAGAATTGATCCTGAAACAAATCAATCAATTGGCTGAAGAAAAAAGCTGGACGATTGCGATCAAAGAGGATCTTTTGGAGGAAGTACTGTTCCTAGTTGAAACACCAACCGTGTTGTTCGGAACCTTCGACCCATCTTTCTTGAACATTCCACAGGATGTGCTGATTACTTCGATGCGTGAGCATCAGCGGTATTTCCCGGTATTTGATGCAGCGGGCAAACTTCTGCCTTTCTTCGTAACGGTGCGTAACGGGAATGCAGTATCTTTGGATGTTATTGCTAAGGGTAATGAGAAGGTACTCCGTGCTCGTCTATCAGATGCCAAATTCTTCTATCAAGAAGATCAAAAGATGAAGATTGATGATGCACTAGCCAAATTGGAGAATATCGTCTACCATGAAGAGCTTGGCAGTGTTGGAGATAAAGTGCGTCGTATTCGCCAAATCTCCGATTGTCTTGCTGTAAAGTTGGGATTGTCTGATATAACCCTTTCTGAAGTAAGTCGGACTGCTGATATTTGCAAATTCGACCTTGTGACTCAAATGGTTTATGAATTCCCAGAACTTCAAGGCACCATGGGTGAAGATTATGCACGCAAAGCAGGAGAACCTGAAACTGTGGCAAAAGCAATCTTCGAGCATTATCAGCCAAGGTTCGCGGGTGATGCAGTACCATCGACGGATGCCGGTTCAGTTGTCAGCATTGCGGACAAGATCGATACGATTGTAGGTTGCTTCTCTATCGGTATTATCCCAACAGGCTCTCAGGATCCTTACGCACTGCGTCGCCAGGCTGCAGGGATTGTTCAAATCGTGCTGGAGCATAAATTGCCGATTACGCTGCGCGAGATTTTTGAAGCAGCGATTGAAATTCATAAAAATTCAGGGAATTCGAAACATTCTGACGATGAACTACGTATAAACCTGTACGAGTTCTTCGGTCTGCGTGTTAAACGACTTTTATCCGACAATGTACGCTATGATGTTGTGGACGCTGTTACAGCAGCTGGCTTTGACAACGTGGTAGATGTTGTGGGCAGAAGCCGTGCGCTTATGGGTACTGTGTTAGACCAAGCAGACTTTAAAATTACAGTAGATTCACTCACTCGTGTCAGTAATTTGGCAGCTAAAGCAACCAGTGAAGTGATTGATCCTTCTTTACTTAAAGAAGATGCTGAGCTGAAGCTGTACAATACATGGCAGGAATTACACACACCGTATCTTGAAGCGATGTCCGCGAATAATGCCGAAGAAGCACTCCGTATTCTCTCGGGTCTAAAAGATGCTGTTACAGCATTTTTCGATTCCGTTATGGTTATGGCAGAGGATGAGCAGGTACGTGCTAACCGTTTAGCTTTGCTAGCTGGTATTGATGCTGACTCCAAGGCGTTTGCTGATTTTGGCAAGCTCGTTTGGTAAACGACTTAGCACCGAAGTTCCCGGCTGAATTCAAGATTCGACATTTGATTAAAGGACAGCTTTTTGAACAACATCTATAAGAAAAGTTTGTGTCTTATGGTATAGAATGTTGGTTTGGGGTATAAATATACGGAACGGTGCCAATGCGTCATTTGACATCCGTTCCGTATTTATGCATAGAAAGAAGGATTTCTTGCGGTAAGGGCGTATATATATTACACAGGAAATTGGTGATGATCATGGAGAAGAAGTCCCGGTCTAGAACTATAGTCGTGGATGGGGATGCTTGTCCGGTCAAAAAAGAGATTGCTGAAGTTGGCCGCGCCTTTGGTGTGCCGGTACTGATGGTATCTTCTTATGACCATGCACTGAAAGCTGAAGAGGGTGTAACGGTTGTGCAGGTGGACCGGGGAGATCAGAGCGCCGATCTATATATTGCCAATCATATTTCTGCTGGAGATGTGGTATTGACTGGGGACTATGGTCTCGCAGCACTTGCGCTCGGGAAACGTTGCAGTGTTCTTTCTTTTCGTGGCCAGGAATATGACGATTCCAAAATGGATTTTATGTTGGAAGGCAGGCATGCCAGGGCCGTGGAACGAAGACGGGGACATTATTCTAAGGGTCCAAAACCTATAACGGCAGAAGAAAAAATATATTTTCAACATAAAATGACAAAACTTTTAATACTTTTGCAGGAGAATGTGGAGCAATAGCGAATTATATTTATTTGTTAAGAATTGAAGGTGGTTGAAGTGGCTAGCGGACACGGGAATATTCCGGAAGAAGTTATCGAAAGCGTGCTTGCACGTCATGATATTGTCGATACAGTCGGTAAGGTAGTCCATTTGTCCAAGCAGGGGAAATATTTATGGGGCCTCTGCCCGTTCCATTCGGAGAAAACCCCTTCCTTTACAGTTACCCCCGACCGGGGAGTATTTCATTGCTTTGGCTGCGGCATGGGTGGAAATGCCATCAAATTTAGGATGGAAATCGAAGGATTAACCTTCCCCGAAGCCGTCAAAATAATGGCTGAAGAAAGTGATATTCCCGTTCCTGAAGGTAAGGGAGGCCTAATGTCTCCTCCTGATCCGGAACGCGATCGGTTGATTCAAGCTTATGAATGGTCTGCAAAGTTTTATCATTACTTGCTGAAGAATACGGAACACGGCAAAGCCGCAATGGAGTATTTAAGAGCCCGGAACTTCAGCGATAAAATGATTGACCAGTTTCAGATCGGATATGCTCCGGACCGCTGGGATACTTTGCTACAATTTTTGGAGAAACGGAATTTTGACCTTGCTGAGATGGAGAAAGGTGGACTCTTGTCTGCCCGAGGTGAGGGTAAAGGCTATATAGACCGTTTCCGTGGTCGGATTATTTTTCCGATTGCGAACCGCACAGGCAAGGTGATTGCGTTTGCCGGAAGAATTTTTGGTGAAGGACAACCCAAGTATCTTAATTCTCCAGAGAGTAGATTGTTTAACAAAAGCCGGATTTTATACAATTTGCACCAGTCCAAAGCATCCATCCGCAAAACGCGGCAAATCGTCCTCTTTGAAGGATACGGAGATGTCATTTCGGCCTGGGAAGCAGGTGTGCATAACGGTGTAGCAACAATGGGAACATCTTTAACTGAAAGTCATGTAGCACTGATGAAGAGTCTGGCCGATGAAATTGTACTGTCTTATGACGGTGACCGGGCAGGACAAGCAGCTGCTATGAAGTCCATTCCAATGCTTGAAGGCAGTGGCTTGCGTGTAAAGATCGCCTTACTGCCAAGCGGACTCGATCCAGATGAATTCATCTCAATGCATGGTGGAGAAAGGTTTATGGATCAGGTTATTGATTCAGCGGTTTCATCCATAAAATTTAAGCTTATATATCTGAAAAAAAACCATATACTCCTAGAGGAAGATGGCAAAATTGCCTACGTCAAAGAAGCTTTGGAGGTCATTGCTTCGTTACATTCCTCGACAGAGAGAGAGGTTTACCTAAGGGAAATCGCTTCTGAGCTGGAACTTTCATATGATAGTTTGAAGCAGGATTGTAATTTACTTAGGGCATCGATGCAAAAAAACATCCCTGAAGGGGATAATAACGACAAAAGGTGGAATAATGGTAGGCATAAAAAAGGGCAAGTGCAGACACCAACTTTGCTGCCCGCTTATCATGTTGCGGAACGGCGTCTACTGTCCTTTATGATTCAGGACCCGGAAGCCGCCACGTATGTGGGCGAACGCCTCGGAGAAGATTTCAACATCGATGATCATGCGGCAATTGCCGCTTATCTATATGCCTATTACGCGCAAGGCAAACCACCCGGCATTAGTCGGTTTCTATCATCGCTTCAGGATGATCGTCTAGAGAAAACTGCTACATCAATTTCCATGATGGATACACCTCCAGACTGGAATATGCAGGTGCTGGATGATTGTATCCGTGAAGTACGGAAATACCCACTGCAGCGCAAGATGGATCAGAAGCGTGAAGAGATGATTCAGGCGGAAAAGTCAGGTGACTTTTTGCGTGCGGCACAAATAGCAAGTGAGATTATAGCCCTAGAGAGACAATGAAATGTTGACAGGATGTACCTAGGGAGGAGGGAGTCGAATTATGGCGAACGATCAGCATACTGAATTGGAAGCAGAATTTACTTTGGATCAGGTTAAGGATCAGCTTATTGAGCAAGGCAAGAAAAGATCATCATTGCTATACAAAGATATTATGGAGAAATTATCGCCGTTTGATCAAGACCCCGAGCAAATGGAGGAGTTCTATGAACAACTCAGTGATTTGGGGATTGAAGTTGTAAACGAGAACGATGAGGAGGTTAACAGCCTCCGGCCAAATGAGGACAATGAAGACAAAGAGGGCGATGAGTTCAGCTTTGATGATGATTTGTCACTGCCGCCAGGGATTAAGATTAATGACCCTGTCCGTATGTATCTAAAAGAAATTGGACGCGTTCCGCTGTTGTCGGCTGACGATGAAGTAGAGCTTGCTATGCGGATTAAGAATGGTGACGAGGAAGCCAAACGTCGTCTCGCTGAAGCGAACCTACGTCTTGTAGTAAGTATTGCTAAACGTTATGTTGGACGCGGTATGCTGTTCCTTGATCTGATTCAGGAAGGTAACATGGGTCTGATCAAAGCGGTAGAGAAATTTGACCATAACAAAGGGTTCAAATTTAGTACGTATGCAACTTGGTGGATTCGTCAGGCTATTACCCGCGCGATTGCAGATCAGGCACGTACGATTCGTATTCCTGTACACATGGTCGAGACGATCAACAAGCTGATTCGTGTCTCTCGTCAATTACTGCAAGAACTGGGACGTGAACCTTCGCCAGAGGAAATTGCGGCTGAGATGGAGCTGACGGTTGAGAAAGTTAGAGAAATCATGAAGATTGCCCAAGAGCCAGTATCGCTCGAAACACCGATCGGTGAAGAAGACGATTCTCATCTGGGAGATTTCATTGAGGATCAGGAAGCCTTGGCTCCTGCGGATGCAGCAGCTTATGAACTGCTGAAGGAACAGCTGGAGGATGTACTGGACACGCTCACGGAGCGTGAAGAGAATGTACTTCGTCTGCGTTTTGGCCTAGATGATGGCCGGACGAGAACACTTGAAGAAGTGGGCAAAGTGTTCGGTGTTACCCGCGAACGGATTCGCCAGATTGAAGCTAAAGCGTTGCGTAAGCTTCGTCACCCTAGCCGCAGTAAACGGCTTAAGGATTTCCTTGAATAGTATTTCATGAACTGGACCTTCTGCTGCTCAGTAGCAGGAGGTTCTTTTATTTGAATTACGACCCTAAAAGTGCTGACCCTGTGTATCTGGAAAGAAGGATGAGCCAGTGAATTTGGAAAAACGCGAAATTATTATAAAAGAGATTCAATATTGGAGAAACAACAGATTGCTACCAGAGCAATATTGCGACTTCTTAACCAACCTGTATGATGATGAAGCTGCGGCGAAGGATAGAAATCCGATTTCGCTGAAGAATCTACAGCAGGGAAACATCAAAATTTGGCTGTTTGGTTTTGGAATTATTTCCTTGATTTTCTTGATTAGTCTTTATTTTAGCGTTTTTCCCTGGCCTTTGCAACTTGCAACAGCACTATCCGTATTAATTATTTGTTATGGATACTCAGCGGTTTACAGGACCCGAAATCATGTTATTAGTCTTATCCTGGCGGGGCTGGGCAGTGTGTTATCGCTTGGTTTTGGGCTATGGCTGATTGCTTTGCATGATCTTGATCCTCAGCTCTGGAGACCGATTCTGATTGGGGCTTGCGGCTTGTTATGGTGTATTCTGGGATTTGTGCTCCGTATAGGCTTGCTGCAGTATTGCGGTTATGCTTTTTGGGCCTTATTATATGCGGGATTCTTCGGTGGAAAACGCCCTGAGGCTTCGATGCTAGAGCTTGAGCTCTTATGGCTTCCACTCTGTGTAATGATGGTGTGGCTGAGCTGGCTATTACATCACAAAGTTAAAGGCGTTGCCAGTGTTTTTTTTGCAGTGGGAGTATCACTATGGATGATGCCGGAACTCGATGCTCTTTTATTGAGGCAGGATTATCCACAGTGGATTTCGTTTATGCTAATTTTAAAAATTGCGGTAGGCTTGGCCCTGCTGTTCTTGTTTCGAAAAAAATGGATAACGTGGGTGGCAACATGAACAATGTGAAATTATCAGATCGACTTCAGCAATTGCTGGAACAAATTCCGCAAGGAAGCAGGTTGGCAGACATCGGCTCTGATCATGCTCTGCTTCCTGTGGCTGCTGTAGAAAGCGGTAAGGCTGTATTCGCAGTAGCAGGTGAGGTAAACCCGGGTCCCTTTGATGCTGCTTGTAAGGGCGTTGCAGAGGCCGGACTAGGGAAGGTAATCTCGGTGCGTCGAGGAGATGGCCTTGAGGTACTGGAACCTGGTGAAGTTAATTGTATCACGATCGCTGGCATGGGAGGGGCTTTAATTGCTTCGATTTTAGACCGTGGTCAGAGTCAAGGCAAGCTAAAGGATGTTACAACACTGGTACTTCAACCGAATGTGGGCGAGGATATTTTGCGCCGCTGGCTGTTAAATAATGAATGGGTTCTTACCGCTGAAAGTATTCTGGAAGAAGACGGCAAGTTATATGAAGTATTAACAGCTGTTCCAGAGGATACTAATGCTGGAATTACGAATGCCAATGTATATCGTGAGGTAACGCTAGGTAATTCTGCTATGGTTCGTGGTCAGGATACCTTGCTGCAGATGGGGCCTTTTCTGATCCAAGCACCGAATGAAGTGTTTTTTGCCAAGTGGCAGGGAGAGATTCAGAAATTGGAAGGCATCCTGACATCATTGTCACGTTCAGAACTCGAATCTGCGGAGAATAAACGGAAATTAATTCGAGAACAGATCAAGGAGATAACGGAGGTGCTGCAATGCTTGCCAAAGGACAAACAGTAATTCAATATATGGAGCAGCTGGCTCCAAAGCATTTAGCTGAAGATTGGGACAAAGTCGGTCTGCAACTAGGTTCCTTACAGAAAGAAATAACCAATGTGCTGGTTGCACTGGATGTTAATGATGAAGTCGTCGAAGAGGCAATTCGTCTCGGCTGTAATCTAATCATTGCCCACCATGCGATTATTTTTCGTCCGCTGCAAGGGATTCAAACAGACACTCCAATGGGCCGGATGTATGAAAAATTGATTAAAAATGACATCGCGGTTTACATCAGTCACACTAATTTGGATGTTACCGAAGGTGGAATGAACGATTGGATGGCGGAAGCACTTGGCATAGAAAACGGAGTGCCTATCAAAGACATTCATTCAGAGCAATTGTCAAAGCTGGTTGTGTTTGTGCCGAAGGATCATCATCAGAAGGTACTAGATGCCATTTTGAATGCAGGAGCAGGGGCAATCGGCAACTATAGTCATTGTAGCTTCAATATCGAGGGATACGGGACTTTTATTCCGGGAGAAGGCACAGATCCTTATATCGGGGAAAAAGGGAAGCTGGAGCGTGCTGAGGAGATCCGTATTGAGACAATCGTGCCACACAGTATCCGCAATAAAGTGGTACAGGCTATGCTCAAGGCTCATCCTTATGAAGAGGTTGCCTATGATTTGTACACGATGGATCTTAAAGGCCGCAGTTTAGGGCTTGGGCGGGTTGGAAAGCTCAAAGAGCCTACCACACTTGGGCAATTCGTTGAGACGGTAAAAAAAGGTCTGAAAGTTGACCATGTACGTGTTGTGGGTGATTTGGATCGTCCAATTCGTAAAGCGGCTGTTCTCGGCGGTTCGGGTGGAAAGTATTATAACAGTGCTATTTTCCGCGGTGCGGATGTGTTGGTTACGGGAGATCTTGATTACCATACAGCACAGGATGCCGTGCTCGCTGGGATCACTCTGATTGATCCAGGACATAATGCAGAGAAGATCATGAAAGAGAAAGTAGCAGAATGGATGACTGGGAAACTGGTGGAGCATAAGTACGATACAGCTGTACATGCTTCGCAGGTGAATACGGAGCCATTTAAGTTCCTATAAAATTGCCATTTAATAATGCTTGTGCCAGACATGTGATGTCTGTATAATATATAATGTTGTTCGGAAAGTTTGACAGACAATCGCCGGTGACGTGAAGACGTCACGGGAGGAAAGTCCGGGCTCCATAAGGCAGGATGCTGGATAACGTCCAGTCGGCGCGAGTCGAAGGATAGTGCCACAGAAATGGACCGCCGATGGCCGCCTTAGGGCGGCACAGGCAAGGATGGAACCGAGGTGTAAGAGACCCCGAGGAACGCTGGTGACTTCGTTCCTGGTAAACCCCATCTGGAGCAAGACCTAATGAGACGCAGCAGATTCCTTTATTGGAATAGGCAGCCTTAGCCTGAGGCGCGTCTAGGTTGGTCGCTGGAGCTGTGCAGTAATGTACGGCCTAGATAGATGATTGTCGCTTATGGTGGGAGGGTAGTTCCCGATTGAACCACGACGAGCACAGAACCCGGCTTACGGCAAACTTTCCTAACTGCAACGTTATGATAACAACAACAACTATACAAGCGGCGGCGTATCTCGGGAAACCGGATCACGTCGCTTTTTTAAAATATAAGAAAGTATAAGTTTCACTTTATACATTATCCTTATATTTCTCGCAACGCTTACCATCCTTATAAAGACGCCGAAGGTGTTTATGCTCGTGGCAAGAAGATATGTAGAAAGTGGGAAACGTGTAGCATGGGTAATTATCAGATTTGCGGGTTCTGCGGACATTTATATGAACGAAACAATAAGAGGATGTGCAATAGTTGTGATGAGATGTATCAGAGAATCAGGCGTATCGTAGAGACTTCACCCGACACGATGGTATTAAATATATCCCTTCAAACAGGGGTAAGTGTCAGTCGAATCATGTCTTTCGTTGAAAATGGATATTTTAGGCTCAATAAAGATAGCATAGAAGTATCTAAGAAATAAATTACTCTAAGCATGGCTGAGAAATAAAAAAAACCCGGCTTACTCATCCCATAAAGGATGAAGAAGCCGGGTTTTTTAGCATGATTACGATTGAACGGAGGGTTGACTCTCCCGCCATTGTACCAATGCCTTCTCCAGACGCTGAACAGCAACGGGTACAAGCTCAGGTGGCGTATGTGTAAAATTCAGACGCATCTTATTCTTAAGGGGCTGTGATGAATAGAACACTTCACCTGGAACAAAAGCAACACCGTTCTCTACTGCTAGAGGAAGTAATTCCTTCGTGTTGATCTCTTGGGAAAGCGTTAGCCATAGGAACATACCGCCTCGTGGCTCCAGAAAATGAGCTCTTTCCCAGTTCTGTGATCGGAGTTCCGCCGATAAGAGCTTCATTCGAGAATAATATTCTCGTGAGATGACACGGATATGCTGCTCAATATCGAAATGCAGCAGCAGTTCATCTAAAGCGCGCTGGTCAATGGTGCTAGAATGCAGATCAGCTGCTTGCTTTGCTTTGGCGATGGTCTTGATTAGATTGGAATTGCCGATAATCCAGCCGGTACGCAGGGCAGGGGCTACGATTTTGGAAAAAGTTCCAGTGTAAGCGACACAATAATCGCCACCATAACTTCTGTCGATGGACGCTAGTGAGGGTGGATAAAGATCTTTATTCTCCTCAAAGGTTATTTCACCGTAGGGATTATCCTCCAAGATAAGAACATTGTAGCGGCGGCAAATTTCCACCACTTTTTCACGGCGTTCCTTACTCCAGGTTGCTCCTGAAGGATTGTTGAAGGTCGGAACTGCATATAGGAGTTTGGGCCGTAATTTTTGTATTTGATCTTCCAGGTGATCTGGCAGAATGCCTTGCTCGTCATTATTTATCGTATGAATATCAGCTCGGTAAGAGCCGAGTACCTGTAAAGCTGCTAGATAAGTGGGGGCTTCAACAAGTACAGCATCACCGGGATCAAGTAGTATTTTACATAGTAGATCTATGGCTTGCTGGGAACCTGTGGTCAGAATCATCTCAGACGCTGTTACAGGGATTCCTTGCCGAGTAAGTCTTTCAGCGATTTTGTCACGTAGTGGAGTAAAGCCCTCGGTTAGTCCGTATTGAAGCGCTGAGGTATCGCTGGAGAGTACACGGTTATAAGCGTCTCGTACTGCCTCCAAGGGAAACAAATCCTCCCCAGGCAGCCCGCCTGCAAGTGAAATAATGTCATTGCCCTGTGTAACCTTTAGAATCTCACGAACGGCTGACGATCCTAGATGATTGGCTGCGGCCGAGTATTTGATATCCATAAATGAGTTCTCCACCTTTCGATTTGGTGCTATCATAATAGGAGTACTGTATAACAGTAAAGCGTTGAATATAACAGTGGAGGTGAGGGGTTCATGCATATCGATTTGATTCGAACCAGCAGTAAATCTCTGCCTCATCAAATCAGTGAAACCCTAAGTCAGCGGATCTCATCAGGATTGCTCCAGCAAGGTGTCCGGCTGCCCTCCGTAAGAAGTTTGGCTACAGCTTTGAGAGTAAGCCAGGTTACAGTAAGCAAGGCATACGATGTGCTTGAGAAGCGGGGACTTATTTATTGCAGACAAGGAAAAGGCTGCTTTGTAGCCGACCCTGAACACACCAGATGTCAGGAAGATGGTCGCTGGCAGGATGTATATGATGATTATTTGCCGCGAGCTCAGCTTTGGCGCAATTTTGATTACTCTGAAGTTAAGTATCCCTTTCATATAGCTGCAATTCATAGTGAGTTACTTCCTCTAAAAAATATTGGGGACTCCTTCGCATCATTAGTTACGCAGCAGCCGGAGCTTATGGCAACCTATGGGAACTTCCAAGGTGATCTGGAGCTGCGAGGAATTATGAGAGATCATTTAAAAACACGTGGAATTGCACTTACTTCCTCTGATGTAATGATCACAAGCGGAACTCAGCAAGGCATTGATCTGGTTGCTCGTACGTTTGTCGGACCTGGGGACACAGTGTATCTTGAGGCTCCTAGTTATACAGGAGCTATAGATGTTTTTGCAGGACGAGGTGCAGAGATGATTTTTGTACCTACGGACGGTGAAGGGATGCGGGTGGATATTCTCACAAGAATGTGTGATCAAAGACCGCCTAAGCTAATTTATACAATCCCTACTTTTCAGAATCCAAGTGGAGTAACCATGAGCATAGCAAGAAGACAACGTCTGCTGGAATTAGCCCGCAGTTACCGTTGCCTTATTGTTGAGGATGATCCATTTAGTGATTTATACTTCCATGCGCCTCCGCCGCCTACGATCAAATCGATGGATTCCGAAGGGCATGTAGTATATATGAAGAGTTTCAGTAAAGTTATTGCACCCGGCTGCAGAATTGCCTGTGTAGCCGCTAGTGGGAATATTTTGTCACGGCTTATCGCCGCCAAGTCCGCAAGTGATTTAGGGAGTCCGCTGCTTACACAAAGGGCGGTACTGCCATTCATAGCTGGCAAGTATGAAACCTATGCTGCTCAGTTACGAGTTACACTCCGTGGTCGCATGGAAAAGGCGGCGAAGCTTCTGAAGCTTTACGCGCCGCCTGGAGTAAAATACATTCTCCCAGAGGGTGGTCTTAATCTCTGGCTGGAGTTGCCGGCTTCACCTGATATCGGAAGGCTACATGAGCTGGCCGAACAGGAGAGCATTTCTTTTTTACCGGGTGATGTTTGTTACTCTGCGGAGACCCCTTCCCGGCATATCCGTTTGTGTTATTCACAAATGAATGAAACGGATATGGAGGAAGGCTTACGATTATTTCTCCGTTTACTTGGTAGATTTTTGCAGATGGGTGGTTAAGGTTGTTACTTAGAGTTACTTAATCTTTGTTTCAATTGATTCATTTGTTTTTGTACATGCTGTGGCCATAGCTGTAGTGGAACCTGATTGCCGCTAGCGGCTTGCAATGTTTTATAGATATCGACCTGACCCCAGCCAAAATATTTGTCATGCCCGGGAGTGCCTAAATCAACAGCATTTTTGGTCATAAGATCCATAACTTCCGTATTCGTTAGATTCGGATTTAGTGAACGCACCAGACCCGCCAGCGCAGCGACATGAGGACTGGCCATCGATGTACCGGATAACGCGGCATACTGGCTGTCTGGGTAAGTGCTTGCTATGCTTTCTCCGGGTGCTGCGACATCAATATAATCGCCGTAGTTGGAGAAGGAAGCTTTTTCCCCTGAAGCATTTGTTGCAGCTACTGCAATCACTTCGGGATACGCAGCAGGAAAACCTGGTCGTTCTGTATTATCGTTGCCTGCAGCAGATACGAGGACGATATCTCGGTCGTAGGCATATTTGATCGCGTCATGAAGAAACTGGGAATCCGCATAGTTACCTAAACTCAAGTTTATGACTTTCGCACCGTTGTCCGCTGCCCAAATGATTCCTTCTGCAACAGAATAAGTGGTACCTGCTCCTGAATTATCGAGTGCTTTTACCGGAAGGATCTTGTTGTACCAGCTGATTCCAGCTACTCCCTCTCCATTATTGACCAGGGCGCCTATAATTCCAGATACATGTGTGCCATGTCCAACATCATCTTCTGGAGTGGAGCCATTGGTGATCGCGTTATACCCTGTCAAAAGCTTACCCTTCAAATCCGGATGATTGATCTGGACTCCGGTATCCACTACGGCTACGATCACTTCTTTACTTCCCTTAGAAAGATTCCAGCCCAGCTCCGTTTCGATCGCTGGCAGATTCCATTGATAGGTGGAGAATAACATGTCATTTGGAGTAACTGTTCCCTCTGCGTTTTTAGATATCGTATCATTGGTTAAATACATATAGTGAGGCTCCGTATATTCGGGGTGCCATTTATTGGTGAAATAGTCTTTGAGCTCATAATAAGTCATCTTCTCCGAACGGAAAATATAGGCATACCCAAGCTTACGTGGCTTCTTGCCGTTGATATCAGCGGTTATCGTTTGAAGCTGCCCCGGAGTAGGTGAGTTGTTGCGGAAACGTACGACAATTTCATTCTCATAAAAATGGCTGGCGTTTTCGTTATCATGACCGGTCTTAACGGTGATATCTTTTAAATTATCGGTATGAACGGATTCTACACGGTACTTACCTTCCTTCGGATAAGGAATGAGACGCAGGTTCTTCAGCTGATGGTCTGCCACACGACCAAGCACCTTTTGGTTAATAAGTGCAATGATGCCTACATTTTTTTCTTTGTTCCGCTGAGCGATAAAGTAATATTTCTCCTTACCGATTGTAAACGTTGGAGATTCATAGGATTGATGACCATGGATCGCTGATTTCGCCGTCTTAAGATATTTTTGCAGCTGCTGATTCTCCTGTTCGGTTCCTTGAGGAAATGAAGAGGACTTAAAGGTTTCCGTTTTTTGCTTGCGAAAATCAATCCACATAAGCATAGTGATAAATCCGTGGTTCTGCTGCAAACGTTTTGCATACACTGATTTATCATGAAGCGAAGTCATTCCATCCGTTTCAGAGAGGAGCTTAGTCAAATGTCTGCTGACATCCACTCTATTCAGATGATCCGTCGCATCAACATCTTGAGATAAGGAGCTTTTCTTCAATGATTTTTCCTGTGAAGGGTTTGGTGCTGAATGTAGGGCTGAAGTTGGAGCAGGATTTGGTACAGCAACATTAGCGACTTCTCTGGTCGTCGTCCCATTAGTGGCAGGACGTAGCGCAAAGGTAAGTAATACAACTGTGAACGCAGCTGTTACCAAACCTGCAACCGTTAGATTTTTACGTGACATGATTTCCGCTCCTCTACGCATTGTAATGCCTATAGGTTTAGAAGAGAGCGTATGTTTTATGCATCTTAGAAAAGGATACCTTCCTAACGTTTTTTATGATAATATCAGAGAGAATAAGCATCTTGAGTTCGCATCCTGATATTGCAGGAGATACGTCCATAGATGTTCTTTTAATTTTCAGAAGGTTAGACTTCTCTGTGTTTGCATCCTGATATTGCAAGAATAAAGAGATATGTCTAAAGACTATTTCTTCATAAGATTAACTTTATTGACTACAAGAGCAGGGAATAATAAGGGGGAGCAACCGCCATGTCAGCAGCCAATGTGCAGAAATTATGTGAATCGACGAGAGACAAACTTAAAGATGTGATTGATAAAATGGAAATTTTTCTGAACGAGCATGCATTGCCTCAGCTTGTAACAGAAGATGATGAAGAAACTGTACAATTTTATCAAGGATTTCTGTCCGATGTCCGTCATCTGTTAGTGTTCTCGGAAATGTCTTATGAGAAGCTGGGAGTTGCGCTGCGTCGTGCTACATTCGATGAATCTTTTGCGCAGAAAGCGCTTTATAATGTATATCACTATGGCGTGAATAACTTCTTCTATCCAAAGAACGAAAGCTATTCTGAAGATGGACGTTATGCTTATACTGGACAGGATGCTATCCGTTTCCGTAAAAAGCCAGTTCGTCCGGCGCGTGATATCATTCTAGAAATTACCAAGACCTATGAAGAGCTACGCGATGACCTTACTTATTATGAGAACGACTATTTGACTGAGAAACGTATGCAAAATCAGGTTTAACAGTTCACTAGTTCGTGTAAAGGATCAGCACTTCGTCATAATGACGAGGGCTGATCCTTTTTTGACGTATTAGAATTTATATATTTGGGGCCCGCACAAAGTACCTGAGTACGCATCGAAGCAACCCCCCCCACTTTGTGGGGATATTTTGCGTGGGCATCG
Source organism: Paenibacillus sp. NPDC101420 (assembly GCF_050277435.1). Lineage (NCBI taxonomy): Bacteria > Bacillati > Bacillota > Bacilli > Caryophanales > Paenibacillaceae > Paenibacillus > Paenibacillus sp. NPDC101420. Next base: position 2,982 of record NZ_JBNNSE010000010.1, on the reverse strand, counting down.
TTACATCAACTGGAAACCATCCTGTCGAATAGGGGATAAATCGTGCGGACATAATGAAGCCGAGGTGATAAATATGTCGAGTGTAAAGCCATTAGTCAAATGCAGTGTAAGCAATTGTCATTATTGGGGCGAGCATAATTTATGCCGGGCAGAAGAAATTATTATTGAGATCGACAAGCACGCTGGCAGTGGATTTAAAGAAGAATATGCTGAAGAAATGACGAATGAAGGTCACCACGATCAAGTCGCAACATCGTCTGCAACATGCTGTTTAACATTTAAGCCGAACTCCTAGGAGGCCGCCCTAATGGACAGAGAAAAGGAACATGAATCAGGTTCATCAAATGAACAATCCGGTCCGAGAAAAGTTATTTTGCGTCCGCGCAGAGTAGACTATCCACGCCGGGACAGAGAACATCAAGAGGAATATGCCGCAGAGGTGAATCCGGTTTCGATGCCGATCCGGGATACAACACCACGTGTGGCGAGTGAAGCTAAGGAGCATGAAGAGGAATATAGTGGAAGCAAAGCGATAGGTTATACTGGGCTAGCTATGGGTATTGCCTCCTTGTTTCTCTGGTCCATCATACTTGGGCCCATTTCAGTTGTGATTGGTTATTATGCATATGCCAAGGAGCAAAAAACGCTTGGGGCATGGGCGATGGGGTTAGGGATTGTATCCACACTTAGTTACTTTGTGATGATACCCTTTGCTCGCTAAAAATGAACTGGTAAGTTTGAATTATAACAGGCTTTAGACCTAAATATCAGGGTCTGAAGTCTGTTTTTCATTCCAGCATATAGCAATAATCTCGGATAAAATGTAATATTAAGCCGTAATTCATCGAAATCTAAGGTTAGACCAATAGATATGATTCAACAGGATCAAAGGAGTGCGCCGGTATGGAGATTAATCCCGCTGTAACCAATGGGTTAGGGCAGCTTAAATGGGTAAGCTTAAAGAGTGCAACCGACAAGAGTAGCTCAGCAAATGAAACTAAAAGATCGGGCGCGTCAGCCTCTCAATTTGCAGCAATGCTTCAAGCTTTATCTTCTAACTCGTCTAATGGCGGGGATACAAACTACTTGACGTCACTTCCGGATGCTTCATCAGTTAGTAGCTTGTTATGGCAACAGATCGGAACAGCTGAAAGCATCGATAGTGTAATTTCCGGGGAAATAACGGATACTAAACCAACAAGCTATGATGATCTGATTCAAACGGCGAGTGCTAAGTACGGGGTGCCAGTCGATTTGATAAAAGCTGTGATTGATACAGAATCTTCCTTTAATCCAAACGTTGTCTCTTCGGCTGGTGCTAAAGGATTAATGCAATTAATGGATGGAACAGCGCGTGGTTTAGGGGTTTCTGATTCATTCAATCCTGCTCAAAATATTGATGGTGGTGTACGCTATCTGTCTTATCAATTGAAACGCTTTGACGGACAGGAAAAGATGGCATTAGCGGCTTACAATGCAGGGCCTGCAAGGGTAATTAACCTTGGAGTAAGCAATGATCAGGAATTATTGGAGAAACTTACACTGCTCCCTAAAGAGACGCAGTCTTATCTCACTAAAATAGAACGCGCTCGCGCGGAATACGCTGTATAATAAAAAGGATCAAACAGGTATTTCCCTTAAACCACATGCTGGTATTTGGGATCACCGTTTGATCCTTTTTCGAAATTTAATAAAGAATGATTCTGTACTTTAAAGAAGTAAAGGAGACAATCGATATATGCTTTACTGGGATTATGCCGCCGCCACACCACCCTATGAAGACGTGGTGAAGACGATGGAACAAATTATGAAGCTGCATTATGCTAACCCGTCCTCCTTACACCGTGCCGGTAGTGAAGCGGCAAAGCTGATCAGGCGTTCACGAGAAGTATGTGCAGCTGCGTTATCTGTACAAGCAAAGGAGATCCTATTTACATCTGGGGCTACGGAGAGTAACAATTTAGCCATTAAAGGTGCTGCTTTGCAATATCAATCAAGAGGACGTCATCTGATAACTACAGAAATAGAGCATCCCTCTGTGTATGAAAGTTGTCTGCAGCTGAAGCAAAATGGCTGGGAGATTACTTTTGTAGCGCCTGAAAGCACTGGAATGATTGATCCAGAGCGAGTGGCTGCTGCAGTACGGCGTGATACCGTACTCGTAAGTGTGATGCATGTAAATAATGAAATTGGAACAGTACAGCCGCTGATGGAGATTGGCAGGCTGATTAAATCCGTAAATCCACGAACCTTATTTCATGTGGATGGCGTTCAGGGATATGGTAAGCTTGCTGTTGACCTCAAAGGATGGAAAGCGGATCTTTACAGCTTGTCTCCTCACAAAATTCGAGGTCCTCGCGGAGCGGGGCTTCTCTATATTAAAGAAGGAATCCAGCTGTTCCCCTTACTTTCAGGTGGTTCTCATGAAGAGGGACTACGTGCTGGAACTGAGAATGTACCTGCAATTGTTGCTTCTTCCAAAGCCGTGCGGATGGGTGCTGAGCAGCGCGAAACCTTCTATGCCCGATTGCTCCCACTTCGGGATCGGCTGTTACGCTTCTTGCACAGCGTTCCTGAATTTGTTATAAACAGCAGAGGGGATGGAGCCCCTCATATTGTGCATTTCTCATACCCTGGCATGAAAGGGGAAGTGTTCGCCCGTAAGCTGGAGGAACTAGGGATGGCTGTTTCTACTCGATCGGCTTGCTCCTCCCGGCTGGCAGAACCTAGTCGTGTTCTATTGTCTATGGGGAAAGATATCTCTGTAGCTTCAGGTGGCATCCGCATCAGTTTCGGTGATAGTCACACTGAAGATGATGTCGCGGCGCTTGAGAAAGCACTAATTACTGCGGTACGAGCTTTAAAGATTGCTGAAGGAGGTATGAACTAACTAATGAGTGTGATGAATCAAGAATCTGCTAAAGGCAGTGCCAATAGTATTGATTATGCCGATATGCTGCTTTTGCGTTTCGGGGAGTTTAC
>NZ_JBNNSE010000009.1:194511-212144 GCF_050277435.1 Paenibacillus sp. NPDC101420 | reverse complement strand
AAGACCCCTTGAAGACGACGAGGTAGATAGGTTGGAGGTGGAAGTGCAGTAATGCATGGAGCTGACCAATACTAATCGGTCGAGGGCTTATCCTAAAAATACCCCAAAAAGTGAAGAAAAGGCTGCGAAGCTTATTCCGAGTACTTTCCGGGGGCCCCGTAAGAAGGGCAAACGCAAATTCAATTCGGATTCAGTTTTCAGGCATCAAGCCTGTAACACGCTTAGAAATTCATTCTCACTTCTGGTGATGAACGAAATTTCACGCGGCAGCGTCTGTTTCACAGACGCATGTTTGGTGGCGATAGCGGAGGGGTTCCACGCGTACCCATCCCGAACACGACCGTTAAGCCCTCCAGCGCCGATGGTACTTGGACCGAAGGGTCCTGGGAGAGTAGGACGTTGCCAAGCACACGAAGCCATTGTTGATTTATCAACAATGGCTTTTTTGTTCCCTTTATCGCTTAATTTAAATAATGTGGATAAGTCATGGGGAAATAACGAGAAAATAAAAGTTACTAACATGTGGATGAAATAATAAAATATATTCAAAAATGAAAGTAGTCCCCAATTTATGTGGATAGAGCAGTGGTATATGTGGATACTTCAAGTAAATGCAAGGATATTTTGCATGGCAGGAGGATAAACAATGGACAACAGTAGTAATCTTGTGTGGATAGAAGATTTTTCTGTACATGCGAGCGACACGGATTATCGTTCACAGGGTAAGTTATCCTTTATTCTGGATATCATGCAATGTGCGGCAGACTTCGCAGTGGGTAATTTGGGGATAAGTGTGGAAGAAATTCTGAGTGCAGGAATGGGCTGGATGATGATTACGTTAGATCTTGATTTTAAGCGTATTCCTCGCCCAAATGATGTGCTTAGCGTACATACCTGGAGTAAAGGTACTAAAGGGGCTTTATGGCAACGGGATTATCGTATTTTTGATGCAGATCATATAGAGATTGCCACAGCGCGTTCTATATGGGCTTTAGTAGATATTGAGAAGAGAAAGATACTCAGACCGAACGCTCTTCCAGTTCAGGTTAAGCACTATAATGGCGATTCAGTAGGGGATATGCCTGTTAAGGTAACGATCCCTACTGATATTACTATGGAAGAAGCTTATCGGTATCAGGTAAGATATAGTGGGCTGGATAGCAACGGACATCTGAATAATGCCCGATACGGAGATTTATGTTGTGATGCACTCAGTTTAGCGGAATGGGATAATGCAGAGTTCACACGCTTCCGGATTACATATCTACAAGAAGCTAAGTTTGGGGATGAACTGACTATTTTACGCTCAGCTGTAACGGATGATGGTATATATGTCCGTGGCCAGAATAGTGATATTGTATTTTTTGAAGCATGTATTGAGTTGAAAAATATAAATAAGTAAAAAGTTTATAAATATGGAATATTATTATAAAAGCGATTTCTCCGAGCATCAATCGGGGTAGTCGCTTTTTTTGTTGAAAAACAGATGGTGTTTATAACATATTTGGAAAAATTTTTGAGGCTGTCACAATTAAAGGGATCACAATCGTTATATAGTTGTAGTCAATAACAAGGAGGTGATTCTTTGGAACGTCGCAGCCCCGGGGTCCAAGTGAATCAAACAATAATTGAAGAGGCTATTGATCAGGTTCTTGCGGGTAACCGCGAAGCCTATAGAACTATAATACAAGCCTATGAAAGAAAGATTTATACGTATTGCTATTATATTTTGAGAAGTCATGAAGAAGCAGAGGATGCTGTGCAAGATATATTTGTAAAAGTGTATCAGGAACTCAGACGTTATGAGAAACGAGTCTCTTTTAATTCATGGCTGTATAAAGTGGCCTATCATCATTGTTTGGATCAGGTTCGCAAACGCAAACGAAGAAACCGTCTGTTGTCGCTATATAAAGAGCAGCAGCCCAAAGCCTATTATAATCCTAACGATGAGGAGCCATTGCAGAAGTTATTTATGGATGATCTGACAGCCGAAGAGAGCAATCTTCTGATTCTTAAGGTGGTAGAGCAGTACAGTTTTGAAGAAATGGGTCAGATTATGGATTGTAATTCAGCTACTTTACGCAAGAAATTTGAACGTCTACGCAAAAAGTTAGTCCGGCAAAGAATGAATGAAGGAGGAAGCCCTCATGGAGAAATGGCAAGATCCAACTGAAAGTCAGAAGATGGAGCATATTCGTCAAACATTCCAAAATCATGAAATGCCGGTAGACAGTTTCAGCGATTCAATTATGAAGCGAATAGGAGACGAGGGAATGGAAAAGCGAGCGTCAAGAAAAAGTGGGAATAAGTTCCTAAAAAAATCATTGGTGGCTGCCGCGGCAGCAGCAGTGTTGGGTGCGGGAATAATCGGTAGCGGATTTATATCCCCAGTCATGGCTGAAACGTTAAAGCAGATTCCTGTTGTAGGAAGTATTTTCAAGGGGATTGACGATAAAGGTCTAAATGCTGCTAAAGAAAAAGGATTATCTACTGCGCCTAACCTAAGTGTCACCCATGATGGAGTGACCTTGAAGGTTACCGATGCCTATTATGACGGATCGCGGTTGGCTTTTGCGATTGAACGGGAAGGCATTGATAAGGATAAGATGATGGCAGAAATGATTATTGAACCGATTGAATTCGATCCAGCGGTAAAAGAACAGCAGTATGCGAAAGTGACAATGAACCAGTCCGAAAAAGGGTTGTTGGGTTCAGCAGAAGTGAAATTGCCGAATGGAAAGAATCTGGAGAGCCAAATGTCGTCTTTTGGCGATGTTGAGGGTAAAAAGAATGCTATTTTATACGATTATAGAAATCTAAATAATGTAGAGGCTTTGGGGAATGAATTTGAATTAAGCATCACTGTGCCGGTTACACAAATCGCAGAGCCTTTTGAAATCAAGGTGCCGGTGAAAAAAGTAACGGAAGGAATTATCAAGCTTGATCTGAACCAAACAAAAGAGGCAGAAGAATTCAGTTATACGATTACCAAGCTGGAATTAACTCCAGCCACAAGCAGATTACAGCTCAGCGAAGAAGGTAAAGCGCCAACTGTGAAAGAAAAGGATGGATACACAACCTCTGAAATGTTCTATGAAATTGTTGATGAACTAGGCAATGCATTTTCTTCGAGTGGGTCATTCAACTTGCCGGCTATAGTCTATCCTATGGTAGACAAAGATTTCAGTCCGTTCCCACAAACACCAAAAACAATTACAGTTAAGCCGTTTACTTACTCCATTGATGAGAGCCATAAAGCATTAAGAGATGAAGAAGGAAAACAAGTTAAACATTATTATCCGGAGCTTGAACAAACGATTCAGGTGGAGCAAGAGTAACTATTAATCCCATAAGCAAAAAAAGCCCGTGTCTGCATAGCAGATACGGGCTTTTCTAATGGAATGAAGATTTCACTCACTGAGTTTTCGTTGTTTGATTTATTTAGTGTATAACGGAGTGACCCGGTAAGGCCTGACGAAATTTGCTAACATTCATTTAATGATATAATGAAATTTGATGTGGAAAGGGGAGCATTATGAAGACATTAGTATTGGCGGAGAAGCCGTCTGTTGCACGCGAGATCGCACGAGTCATGGGATGTAATAATAAACAGAAGAGCTATATTGAAGGTCCAAAATATGTGGTTACCTGGGCGCTGGGACATTTGGTCGGCCTGGCAGAGCCTGAGGATTATAATAAAAAGTTTGCAACTTGGGCTTTGGAGGATCTGCCTATTTTGCCGGAGAAGGCAAAGCTGAAGGTGCTGCGTGAGACCAACCAGCAATATAAAGCTGTTCAGCATCTAATGAAGCGTCAGGATATTGAGGAGCTTGTGGTAGCTACGGATGCTGCTCGTGAAGGAGAGCTGTTAGCACGTTGGATTATGAATATGGCGGGATGGAAAAAGCCATTCCGGCGGCTCTGGATATCTTCTCAGACGGATAAAGCGATAAAAGAAGGATTCGAAAAGCTCCGCCCAGGTCGCGATTTTGATCGTCTGTATGAATCTGCACGGTGCCGCGCAGAGGCGGATTGGATGATTGGACTGAATGTCACGAGAGCTTTGACATGTAAGTTCGGTTCGCCGCTCTCCGCAGGGCGGGTACAAACGCCGACATTAGGGATGATCATGGATCGTGAACAGGAGATTACGGGTTTCCGTTCCGTTGATTTTGAGACGCTGACTGCTGATTTTGGAGATTTCCAAGCGGTATGGCGGGCCAGTAACGGCGATGGTCGGATATTTGAAAAGGATAAGATGGCAAGTCTAAAGGATAAGCTTACTGGACGCAGCGGCCGTATTATTAAGGTACAGAAGAGTGAGAAGAGCGAACCTCATCCACTCGCTTATGATCTGACTGAATTGCAGCGTGATGCGAACCGGAAGTTCGGCTTCTCCGCGAAGCAGACCTCCAGTGTGCTTCAGCGGTTATATGAGCAGCATAAGCTTGTCACTTACCCGCGTACGGACAGTCGTTACTTAACATCAGATATGACGGGCACACTCAAGGAAAGACTGGATAGTGTTGCGGTCGGTCCATATGCAGCGTTAGCACGTCCATTGCTGCGCAAGCAGCTGCCGATTACGAAGCGGATCGTGGATGATAGCAAAGTAAGCGATCACCACGCTATTATTCCTACAGAACAGACCGTATTGTTAAATGGTCTGAGTACTGAGGAACGTAAGCTGTATGATCTGATTGTGCGGCGTTTTATAAGCTTGTTCTACCCGCCAGCTCGCTATGATGCGGTAGCTGTCACCGTCAACGTGGAAGGCGAAAGCTTCCATGTCAAAGGGACGACGGTAAAAGATGCTGGCTGGCGTGAAGTGTATGGTGGAGATATGAGTAACGATGACGAAGAGGATTCATCGGACGAGCCGGCAGCGGGCAGTGTGAAGCTACCTGAGCTGCGCGAAGGGGCAACTGTCACAATTGGTCGCTGTATGGTTCGTCCTGGACGAACACAGCCACCGAAACGTTATAATGAAGCTTCGCTGTTGACGCAAATGGAGAAGCACGGACTGGGAACCCCGGCAACCCGCGCGGATATTATCGAGAAGCTGGTAAGCTCCGATACCATTGAACGCCAAGGGAATCTGCTGCATCCGACTGGTAAAGGCAAGCAGCTTATTGAGTTGGTATCCACACAGCTAAGGACACCAGATCTAACCGCTCGCTGGGAAGCTGAGCTGGAGAAAATAGCGCGTGGTCAAGGCAAGCCGGAGCTCTTCTTGCAAGGCATCCGCAGTATGGCACAGGAGCTGGTAACTGGCGTCAAAACTAGTGGAGCAGAATATAAACCGCATAATGTCTCGAACAGTAATTGTCCGGAATGCGGTACAAGACTGCTGGAGAAAAAGAGCAAACGTGGCAAGCTGCTTGTATGCCCTGCAGATAACTGTGGTTATACCCGTGCCGGAGAGAAAAGACTATCGAATCGCCGCTGTCCACAGTGCCATAAGAAAATGGAGCTTAAAGAGGGTAAAGCAGGCATGTTCGTACAATGTTTGGGCTGTGGAATCACAGAAACCTTGGATAAGGATCATAAGCATGTGAATAAACGCGAACAGCAAAAGCTGGTACAGCAATACAGTAAGCAAGAAAGCATTGGTTCTAACCTTGGGGAACTGCTGAAAGCAGCGCTTGAAGGGCAAAAGAAGGATAAGTAAAAAGGATCGCATGTATCGTAATAAAAAGGCTGCTGAGTGTACTCAGTAGCCCTTTTTTCTGTCCACGTAAGTTTTTGTGGTCTACAGATAGGCTTTGAATTAGAATGTTAAGCAAATACATAGAGCAGGTGATTAGGGTGGCAGCTGAACAACAAGTGGATCAACTAAAAGCAGCAGGTAGCCCAGAGGGGCAGGGAGGCAGTAAGTTTTTCTTTCTCGTTATTGTATTTATGTTTTGGTTCTCTTCTTATATTTATGTTCCGGTGCTTTCCCCTTATGTGGAGCATTTGGGAGCATCATATTTTATGGTGGGCATGGTGCTGGGCGTATATGGGTTAATGCAGATTCTGTTCCGACTGCCGATTGGCATCGGTTCGGATTATTTGAATCGGCGGCGTCCGTTTATCTACCTGGGACTGATTGCGAGCGGAGCCAGCTGCTTTCTTTTCATGTGGGGAGCACAGCCTGGGTGGGCATTGGCAGCACGTGCGGTATCCGGTATAGCGGCTTCGGCATGGGTTGTGTACACTGTGATGTTCGCGGGATATTTCCCGAAAGAGGAAGCTGGAAAAGCGATGGGCATGCTGCAATTCACTACGGTGATTGCCCAATTGACCAGTATGATGATCAGTGGCTATATGGTGGAGCATTGGGGCTGGAATACCCCGTTTCTGATTGGAGGAATTGTAGCGATTGCGGCGCTGCTGCTTGCGCTGCGACTGCCTGAACAAAAACAGGAGAAACGGCAAAGTGCGATCCAGATCAAGGACTTAGCGGGTGTTATGAAGGAGCCACTTCTGGTAAGAGTTTCTCTGCTGTCAGTGTTGGCACACTGTGTGCTATTCATAACGATGTTCGGATATACGCCAAACCAAGCTCTGAATATCGGAGCAAGTAAAGAAAGCTTGGGCTGGCTGACGCTCGCTTTTATGATTCCGCATGCTGTCGCGACCCTCTATGGCTCACGGACATTTGGTAGGCTGTTAGGAGACCGGGGCACGCTTCTCTTAGGCTTCGCGGGAAGTGCATTGTTTACACTTCTTATTCCTTCAATGCCGACGCTAGCGACGCTCTGTCTGACTCAGATAGGAAACGGATTTATGCAGGGACTGATTTTTCCATTGTTGCTAGGCAAGTCGGTGTCAGAAGTAGATCCATATAAGCGTGCAACAGCTATGGGCTTCTATCAGGCGGTTTATGCAATAGGTATGTCGGCTGGGCCGTTCGTGGCAGGATGGATGAGCGCTCTTTATGGCTTGACCGGAGGGTTCTGGCTGGGTGGAATTGCGGCGGCGCTGGCTGCGGTGTTGTCATGGATATGGATGAAGGATGCGAAGCAGTGAAAAGAAAGAGGCAGGTAGCGAAGTTATCAGAGCGTGTAAGGATGATTGGTTTTTTGTGAAAAAGAGGAATATAATAGAGATAGATAGGAAGCAAGGAGGAGAGCCCGGGAGAATGGTCAAGGTTATAATGTTGTGGTTTGTGGTAATTAATATTATCGGATATGTAGTGATGTCCGAAGACAAGAACAAAGCCCGTAAACGGCGAGAACGTGTACCTGAGAAGACACTTTTTCTGCTGGCAGCTATGGGCGGGGCACTAGGCGTGCTGATTGCCATGTATCGTAAGCGCCACAAGACGCGACATATGTCCTTTAGGATCGGAATTCCGTTACTTCTGTTGCTGAATATCTTTTTGTACAGCTATTTTTTAAGGTGATAGTCTTAATGATTACAAACTAGAAAAAGAGGTGGCGTACATGTTATTCTCTAAAATTTTACTCGCCTATGATGGATCTAAGGCTTCTAATCAAGCATTGGAGCGCGCAATTGAACTCGCAAAAGTAACTCCGGGCTCTACGATGCATGTCGTACACGCATTTGAATTTCCAAGATTTTTTATCGGAGAAGCTCTAGCACCACTACCGGCTTCAGTAAATAAAGAATATTATGATTTAGCAGTGCAGACTACTGAAGAGGTGAAGGGACGCCTTGAGGCTGAAGGCTTGAATGCTGAGGTTGAGCTATTACAAGGATCTCCCGCTGAAGTGATTTTGAAATATGCTAAAGAACATGCTATAGATGTAATTGTTATCGGCAGCCGCGGACTTGGCGGAATACGTGAGTTTGTTCTGGGAAGTGTGAGCCACAATGTAGTACAAAGCGCCCGCATTCCAGTGCTGGTTGTAAAATAATATAAAGTTAAAAGGGACGCTTATGGCGTTCCTTTTTTCATTAATAAGAAACGAAATGACTAGATTCATATCCAGTAGAGGAATTATATGTATTTCCATGAAGCCTATTCTACAGTTAATATAACATCTGTTGTTAGAGCTAATAGTGTACGGAAAGAAGTCTTTATCATCAAAATAAGTGGTTATTGAGAAATTAAATACGCCTAAAAGCGAACGATTATTAATCGGAATTTACCAATGTTCGTGTTTGAGTTGACATCCTGTGTAGGGGATTGTTAAACTGATGTCATGAGCAACTCGTATAAAACCGGGGATATGGCCCGGAAGTTTCTACCCGGGAACCGTAAATTACCGGACTACGAGGAAATAGGATGATAGAATGCGGCAATGCGGTCCGGGTAACGGAATGATGCATTATGCCATTTTCCGCGCTTAATAGAGCCTAATGATAGGCACGCGGATTATTTTTTCCTAATTTCTTTACTAGTCCGATCCTCCCGCAGCAAAATGCGTCTGGTCATCGGGCTTTTTTTATTCGAATTTACAAGATAAAGATATCCATACTAGTGACTGGAAGGTAGGTCGAATCATGTCTGTGCAGGTAGCTGTTATCATGGGCAGTAAATCGGATTGGGACACGATGGAGCACGCTTGTGCGGTGCTTGAAGAGCTGGGATTATCTTATGAGAAGAAGGTAGTATCTGCGCACCGGACGCCGGACTTGATGTTCAGCTATGCGGAGGAAGCCGCGGGCCGGGGTATTCGCGTCATTATTGCAGGAGCGGGTGGTGCAGCGCATTTGCCGGGTATGGTGGCAGCAAAGACGATCCTGCCTGTGATTGGAGTGCCAGTGCAGTCGAAGGCGCTTAATGGGCTTGATTCGCTTCTCTCCATCGTGCAGATGCCAGGAGGCATTCCAGTGGCAACGGTAGCCATTGGTAAGGCAGGGGCCATTAATGCAGGCCTCCTGGCCGCACAGATTATCGGAGCATTCGATCCAGAAGTGCAGCAGCGCGCGCAGCTGCGGCGGGATGCGATCCGCGACGAAGTCCTTGAAAGCAGCGACAGCTTATGAGACCGGAGGAGCTGAAGCTGCAGGAGGCTGGCGGCGTTACTTCGCCAGCAGCTATGGATGCGTCCGGCACGGACACCGTCCGGACGCTACTGCCCGGCGCGACCGTCGGCGTGCTCGGCGGCGGGCAGCTCGGGCGCATGATGGCGCTGGCTGGCAGCGCCATGGGGTACCGCTTCGTGGCGCTGGACCCTGCGCCGGATGCGCCTAGCGGTCAAGTCACGCCGCAGATTACAGCGGCGTATAACGACCGGGACGCGGCGCGGGAGCTAGCCCGCCGCTCGGACGTCATCACGTACGAGTTCGAGAACGTTGACGCGGGCGTTGCCGCGCTGCTGACGGAGGAATCGTACGTGCCGCAGGGCAGCGCGCTGCTGTATACGACGCAGCATCGGCTGCGCGAAAAAGCCGCCATCGAGGCGGCAGGCGTACCCGTCGCCCCGTACCGGAAGGTGGATAGCCTTGCGGAGCTGAAAGTGGCGGCGGCTGAACTTGGACTACCCTGTGTGCTGAAGACAGCCACAGGCGGTTATGACGGCAAGGGACAAGCCGTGATCCGTCAGGTAGAAGAGCTGGAAGAAGCCTTCCGGCAAGTAGCACCCGGAGCCGTTGTGCCGGAGCTGGTGCTTGAGAAGTTTGTAGCTTTTAAGTGTGAAATATCCGTTGTTGCTGCACGCAGTGCTTCTGGTGAGGTTAAGAGCTTCCCACCGTCGGAAAATATTCATGTAAATAATATTTTACATCTGTCCATTGTGCCTGCAAGAGTGGCAGAGGACATTCAGCGGAGAGCATGCGAATTGGCAGAGACATTAATCGCTGGACTTGATGCGGTTGGACTGCTGGCAGTAGAAATGTTCGTCACAGAGGACGGACAATTGTACGTCAATGAGTTAGCACCAAGACCGCATAACTCCGGGCATTACACCATGGACGCTTGCGCGACTTCACAGTTCGAGCAGCATGTCCGGGCGATTTGTAATCTGCCGCTAGGCGATACAACGCTTTTGACACCTGTAGTTATGGTAAATGTACTAGGCCAGCATTTGGATGGCGCGATTAAAGCGACCTGTACACAGAACGAAAAAGATAATAAGCTGAGTGTTGTACCTAAGCTTCATATATATGGCAAGACTGAGAGTAAGACCGGCCGCAAGATGGGCCATATCAATCTGCTCTGCAAGGATACCGGAGACGGCTTGTCCTGGGTGGAGCAATCTAAACTTTGGAGGAACTAAAGAATATGATCGAACGTTACAGCAGACCTGAGATGCGTGCTATTTGGACGGAGGAAAATAAATTCAAGGCGTGGCTGGAAGTTGAAATTTGCGCTTGTGAAGCATGGGCTGAGCTGGGAGTCATCCCGCACGAAGACGCTGCTAAACTGCGTAAGGACGCTAAATTCGACATCGCACGCATTGATGAAATAGAACAAGAGACTCGCCATGACGTTATCGCCTTTACACGTGCGGTTTCCGAGAGCCTTGGCGCAGAGCGCAAATGGGTTCACTACGGTCTTACTTCTACTGACGTGGTAGATACAGCATTAGGTTACTTGCTGCGTCAAGCGAATGAAATTCTAGAGAAGGATATCATCAACTTTATTGAGATCCTTAAAGATAAGGCTATTGCTTACAAGGATACACCGATGATGGGCCGTACGCATGGTGTTCATGCCGAGCCAACTACCTTTGGTCTGAAAATGGCTCTATGGTACGAAGAAATGAAACGTAACCTGGAGCGTTTCCGCCATGCTGCGAACGGTGTACAGTTCGGAAAAATCTCCGGTGCCGTTGGTACGTACGCTAACATCGATCCTTTCGTAGAAGAATTCGTTTGCCGCAAGCTCGGCACAAGCCCAGCTCCAATTTCTACACAAACGTTACAGCGTGACCGTCATGCTGAATACATGGCTGCCCTTGCTTTGGTAGCGACATCGTTAGACAAATTCGCTACTGAAATCCGCGCTCTGCAAAAGAGTGAGATTCGTGAAGTGGAAGAAGCTTTTGCCAAAGGTCAAAAGGGTTCCTCCGCTATGCCTCACAAACGTAATCCGATCGGCTGCGAGAACATTTCCGGTCTGTCCCGCGTCATTCGCGGACATATGGTTACAGCTTACGAGAACGTGCCACTCTGGCATGAACGCGATATTTCGCACTCCTCTGTGGAACGTATCATCCTTCCGGATGCGACAATGCTGCTCAACTACATGCTGAACCGTTTTGGAAACATTGTGAAGAACCTGACTGTATTCCCAGAGAATATGAAGCGCAACATGAACCGTACGTTCGGTGTTCCTTTCTCCGGTCGGATCTTGACTAAACTGATCGATAAAGGCCTTAGCCGTGAGCAAGCGTACGATACCGTTCAACCGCGTGCTATGCAAGCATGGGAAGAGCAAAAACAATTCCGCGATATCGTGGAAGCTACACCTGAAATCACTAACGTTCTTACCCCAGAAGAAATTGAAGATGCATTTAACCCTTCTTGGCACCTTAAGCATGTGGACACCATCTTCCGCAAGCTAGAGCTTATCTAAAAAAGAAAGGTTAGTGGTGAACTAAGGAGTTAGATATAAAGGAAATTGGTCGAATGGTGTAATGGAGAGGAAGTTTGGAACTGTAGAAGCGTTAGCTTTCGCCTTTATGGTTGGATTTCTACCGCGAAGAGCGGTTTAAATCAGGAAATCCAACCATAACAGCGATCGGAAGTCCAAACATTCCTCGGAATTACGCCTTTGAGACCAGTTGCAGTAATCAAGATCATTAGTTCAAGGGAGGAAAGGTCATGACATCGTCGGCCGTATCCACAGCCGTGGAACTCATCAATGCGCCGCTGCTCTATAAAGGGAAGGTTCGTGAACTATACGATTTAGGGGAGAATGTACTGATCGTCGTCACGGATCGGATATCTGCTTTTGACTATGTGCTGGACCCAGCGGTACCTGAAAAGGGCAATGTGCTTAACCGTCTGAGTGCGTTCTGGTTCGGAAAGACTAAAGAGCTAATGGAGAATCATGTCGTTCATATCGATGTGGATCTGCTCGGAGACATCGTTAAGGACAAGGAAGCTCTCAGAAACCGTGTTATGGTGGTACGCAAAGCGGAGCGCATCGATATCGAATGTGTTGTGCGTGGGTGCATCACCGGTGGGGGCTGGAGACAGTATCAAGAAACTGGCAAAGTGAATGGTATTGAGCTTCCTAAGAACTTGCGCAAAAATGCGCTGCTGGCACAGCCAATCTTTACCCCTGCGGCTAAAAACGATGTAGGTCATGATGAGGATATTCCTTTTGAAACAATGCAGGAGCTAATCGGTGCTGATCTTGCTCTCGAGCTGCAGGAGAAGAGCTTGCAATTGTTCTCTTTTGCCAGAGAGTATTGTGCTGAGCGGGGAATCATTCTAGCAGATTGTAAATTTGAATTCGGCTTGCTGGATGGCAAAGTGATTCTGATTGATGAGATTTTTACGCCGGATGCTTCACGTTTCTGGGCTAAGGACAAATACGCTCTTGATATCGAAATTGATAGTATGGATAAAGAACCTGTTCGTACGTATCTATCTGCATCCTCCTGGGATAAAAATAGCAAACCTGATCCACTTCCAATAGAAGTAGTTGAAGAAACAACGCGCCGTTATCTGGACATTTATCATCGTCTTACTGGCAAGTCTTTATAGCTCAACATTGTGTGTTTACTCATGGGAATAAATGAAGTGTATGTTTTTAAAGCTAGAGTTACTTTTAGTAGAGTTTCAGCTTTCAGAAAGTATATACACATAAAAATTTAGGAGGAACTACAAGCATATGTTAAAAGCGACGGTATATGTCACCATTAAGAAGAGCGTTCTCGATCCACAAGGTGTAGCAGTGCAAGGAGCACTTCATTCGGTAGGTTTTCAAGAAGTTGAAAGTTTGCGTATTGGGAAATATATGGAGCTGACTTTGGACACGGATAACCGTGCTGAAGCAGAAGTGCGTCTCAAGGAAATGTGCGAAAAGCTACTTGCCAACACGGTGATCGAGGATTACCGCTACGAATTGGAGGACTAAACGACATGAAATTTGCTGTACTTGTCTTCCCAGGCTCTAACTGTGATATTGATTGCTACAAGGCGGTAGAGGACAGTCTCGGCGAACCAGTCGATTATGTGTGGCATACAGCGACAGATTTGTCGGCGTATGATTGCATTTTGGTTCCAGGCGGATTCTCATATGGTGATTACCTGCGCTGCGGCGCGATTTCAAGATTTGCTCCTGTAATGGCTGAAGTTGCTAAAGCAGCAGAGCAAGGGAAATTCGTGCTAGGCATTTGCAATGGGTTCCAAATTCTTACTGAGGCTGGTTTGTTGCCAGGCGCGCTGCGTCGTAACATGTCCATGAAGTTCCGTTGTCATGATACAGTGCTTAAGGTTGTTAATAACGAAACCCCATTTACTATTGATTATGCTAAGGATGAAGAAATCATCATCCCAATCGCTCACGGCGAAGGAAACTACTACTGTGATGAAGAGACCTTAGTAGAACTGAAAGCTAACAATCAGATTGTGTTCACATATAGCGATAATCCTAACGGCTCTGTCGCTGATATTGCGGGTGTTAGTAATGTGCAGGGGAATGTAGTTGGCATGATGCCTCACCCTGAGCGTGCAGCTAACAGCTTGCTCGGATCTGAAGATGGCAAACGAATGTTCACATCTATACTGAAGACTTGGAGGGATCGTCATGACGCAGCAAGTATCCGTTAAGGAACCGACCGCAGAACAGATCGCAGAGCAGAAAATTTACAGCCAATTCGGTGTGTCGGACAGCGAATATGAGCTCATCAAGTCTTTTATGGGACGTTTGCCGAACTATACTGAAATCGGCGTATTCAGCGTAATGTGGTCCGAACACTGTGCATACAAGAACTCTAAGCCATTGTTGAAACGTTTCCCAGTTACTGGTCCACGTGTCCTGATGGGACCTGGCGAGGGCGCAGGGATTGTAGATATCGGAGACAACCAAGCGGTTGTATTCAAAATCGAAAGTCATAACCACCCCTCTGCGGTAGAACCTTTTCAAGGTGCGGCAACAGGCGTAGGTGGTATCATTCGTGATATTTTTTCCATGGGCTCAAGACCTATCGCACTGCTGAATTCCTTGCGTTTCGGCAAGCTGGAAAGCGATCGCGTGAAATATTTGTTCGAGCATGTCGTGTCTGGTATTGCTGGCTATGGTAACTGTATCGGGATTCCAACCGTGGGCGGCGAAATCATGTTCGATGATAGCTATGACGGTAACCCGCTTGTTAATGCAATGTGTGTCGGTCTGATTGATCATGATAAAATCCAACGCGGTGTCGCTAAAGGGGTAGGAAACCCAGTCTTTTACGTAGGTCCTCCTACTGGACGTGATGGAATTCATGGGGCTACTTTTGCATCCGTGGAACTAAGTGAAGAGTCCGAAGCAAAACGTACAGCTGTACAAGTAGGCGATCCATTTATGGAGAAGCTCGTTATGGAATCTTGTCTAGAGTTAATCGACAGCGGCATCGTTATTGGGATTCAGGATATGGGTGCGGCTGGACTTACCTGCTCTAGTGCCGAGATGGCAAGTAAAGCGGGCAACGGTCTGGAGCTGTATCTTGATCAGGTGCCACAACGTGAAGACGGCATGACCCCTTATGAAATGATGCTTTCGGAATCGCAAGAACGGATGTTGTTTGTAGTAGAACCGAAGGATGAAGCTCAGGCGCAAGAGATTTTTGATCGCTGGGGTGTAATCTGCTGCAAGGTCGGTAAAGTAACGGATGATGGTCGCTTGAAGCTATATCATCACGGTGAGGTTGTTGGCGACATGCCTGTAACAGCGCTCGTGGATGAGTGCCCAGTCTACAACAAACCATCTGAGGTTCCTGCTTATTATGTAGAAAATGAATCGGTAGATACACTTCGTTACGCGGAAGTTACAGATCTAGGTGGCGCACTTCGTACTGTTCTTGGATCACCAACCGTAGCAAGCAAAGCTTGGGTATACAACCAATATGATTACATGGTTCGGACTAGTACGGCTGTTCGACCTGGATCTGATGCGGCTGTAGTTACCATTCATGGTACACGTAAAGGACTTGCGATGACCACGGACTGTAACGGGCGTTATGTTTATCTTGATCCTGAAGTGGGTGGACGGATTGCAGTCAGCGAAGCGGCTCGTAACATCGTTTGTTCGGGTGCTGAACCGCTTGCTATTACCGATAACCTAAACTTCGGAAACCCTGAGAAACCTGATGTGTTCTGGCAAATGGAGCGTGCGGTTGATGGTATGGCTGAAGCTTGTCGTGTGCTGGATACTCCGGTTATCGGTGGGAATGTCAGTCTTTATAACGAAAATACGACGGGATCCATTTACCCAACACCGGTTGTCGGCATGGTTGGGTTAGTAACGGATACGGATCATATTACGACTCAAGGCTTCAAACAAGAAGGAGATTCCATTCTTCTGCTAGGTGTAACAAAAGCTGAGCTTGGTGGTAGTGAATTTCAATATGCTGTTCATGGTGTAACCGAAGGCCGCCCTCCAGCTTTGGATTTGGCTACTGAGAAAACACTGCTGAGCGCAGTGCTTACCTCGATTCGCGGCGGTCTGGTGCGTTCAGCACATGACTTGTCCGAAGGCGGTCTTGCTGTAGCACTTGCAGAGAGCTGTATCAGTGGTGGTATTGGTGCAAACGTTGAACTTTCTGCTAATGGACTTAGATCCGATGTAGCTTTGTTCAGTGAGAGCCAATCACGTATCGTGCTGACGGCAGCGCCTGAACGTGCGGAAGAGCTGAAAGCAGCGATTGCTGCCAGCGGCGTTCCAGTGGAAATCATCGGAACTGTAGGTGGAGACAGACTGCGCGTAAATCTGGACGGTGCATCCGTATTAGATGAAGCTGTAGCAGAATTGAAATTCGTTTGGGAGGATGCTATTCCATGTCTTATGAAATAAAGACCGGGAAAGAGCAGGAGACTCCTATCCTGTGGACTGGTGACTTTTACAATGAAGGAACGGGCTCGGGAGATATTTTTGACACATTAAAAGAAGAATGCGGCGTTTTCGGGGTCTTCGGACACCCGGAAGCGGCGTCCATGTCTTATTACGGCTTGCACGCCTTACAGCACCGTGGGGAAGAAAGTGCGGGCATCTGCGTAGCAGATGGTCGTGATTTCAACTATCACCGCGGGATGGGGTTAGTAAAAGAAGTATTCGACAAGGACAAAATTGCCTCACTGGTTGGAGACATGTCCATCGGGCATGTACGTTATTCCACCAGCGGAGACAGCCGCTTAACTAATGCACAGCCGCTCGTATTCAAATATCGTGACGGTGATTTGGCGATTGCTACAAACGGTAACATAGTAAATGAACCGTTGATTCGTAAACAGCTTGAGCAAAGCGGATCGATCTTCCAAACCACAAGTGATACAGAAGTGCTGGCGCATCTGATTGCGCGTTCGTCTAAGGATTTTATTGAAGCGGCTAAGGATGCGCTAAAACAACTGGTTGGCGGATTTGCTTTTCTGCTTATGACGAATGACAAATTAATTGTCGCTTCGGATTCCCATGGTTTGCGTCCGCTTGTAATGGGACGGATCGGCGACGCCTATATTTTTGCTTCCGAATCTTGTGCCTTAGAAGTTATCGGAGCACAGTTAGTCCGCGATATCGAACCTGGCGAACTGCTCGTGCTTGATAAAAATGGCCTGTTAGAGGACCGTTTTACCGAGCCCAAACGTAAAGCGCTATGCGCGATGGAGTATATTTACTTCTCTCGCCCAGACAGTGATATGAATGGCGCTAACCTGCATACCGCCCGTAAGCGGATGGGTAGCCGAATGGCATTAGAAGCTTTCGTAGATGCTGACCTCGTAACTGGTGTACCGGATTCAAGTATCTCGGCAGCGATTGGATTTGCGGAGCAGACGGGCATTCCTTATGAGCTTGGGCTCATCAAGAATAAGTATACAGGCCGGACCTTCATCCAGCCGAGCCAAGAGCTGCGTGAGCAAGGTGTGAAAATGAAGCTAAGCGCCGTGCGCAGTGTGGTGGATGGCAAACGTGTTGTCATGATCGATGATTCCATCGTGCGTGGAACAACTTCACGGCGGATCGTCAATCTGCTCCGTGAAGCGGGAGCCGCAGAGGTTCACGTGCGGATTACATCGCCGCCCTTCAAGAATCCTTGCTTCTACGGCATTGATACCCCAGACCGCCGCGATCTCATCGCGTCGTACAAGTCCATTGCGGAAATGTGCGAAGAGATTAATGCCGATTCCTTGGCATTCTTGTCACCGGAGGGCTTAATCACTTCCATTGGTGGTCACAACAAAGATGATTACAAAGGCGGGCTATGCCTTTCCTGCTTCGATAATGATTACCCGACGCAGGTTGATTTTGGCGGGGCGGAAAAAGATGGCTGCTCGTGTTGACATCCCCCTAAGTCCCCCTTGCAAAGGGGGATTCCGAAGGGCTCTGCCCTCCGGCCACCCGAAAGCTCGGCGGTAGGAGTTGGGTTATAACTTGCTAAGAAGACTTGGGTACGAGTGCTCGCTTTGTCCCTGTGTGCTACGCACGGACGGGACACGCTTTACGGCGCTCCGCCCCCCGGCTGCATACCGCCGCCGGGAATGGCTCGCCAAGCTCGTCCCTGTTTGCTGCGCAAATGCGGAACCCGCTA
>NZ_JBNNSE010000009.1:0-194415 GCF_050277435.1 Paenibacillus sp. NPDC101420 | reverse complement strand
GCTAGTCTCGCTAAGGTAGGCGCTCGGCTGCGCCCAAAGCGCCAAGAGCAGCTCACCAAGCTCGTCCCTGTTTGCTGCGCAAATGCAGGACCCGCTAGTCTCGCTAAGGTAGGCGCTCGGCTGCGCCCAAAGCGCCAAGAGCAGCTCACCAAGCTCGTCCCTGTTTGCTGCGCAAATGCAGGACCCGCTTGTTTCGCTTAAGGAGGTGCATGGCGCAGCTCATGCACCGAGGTCTTGAGGTCCGTGTGCAAGGCGCGCACTGCGGCTTGCAGTAGGGTGAAAGCGGTGGTTGGAGGGAGTTATGGAGAGGAAGTTTGGAACTGTAGAAGCGTAGCGTTCGCCTTTATGTTTGGATTTCTACCGCGATGAGCGGTTAAATCAGGAAATCCAAACATAACAGCGATCGGAAGTCCAAACATTCCTCGGAATAACTCCAATAACCACCAAAAAAATCCCGAATGCCCCACAAACGCGCTCTAAATTAAAATAAGATGAGGTGTCCCAAGTGTCGGAAGCTTATAAAAACGCCGGAGTGGATATTGCGGCTGGTAATGAAGCGGTAGAACGCATGAAAAAGCACGTAAAACGTACTTACCGTCCAGAAGTAATGACGGATCTTGGTGGGTTCGGAGCGCTGTTTGGCCTCAATAAAGATAAATATGAAGAGCCAGTGCTCGTATCGGGAACTGATGGTGTAGGCACGAAGCTTAAGATCGCGTTCGCTGCGGATCGCCATGACACGATTGGGATCGACGCTGTAGCTATGTGCGTGAACGACATTGTAGTGCAAGGCGCGGAGCCGCTATTTTTCCTCGATTATCTGGCTTGCGACAAAGTCGTACCGGAGAAAATTGAAGCGATCGTAGCAGGAATCGCAGAGGGCTGTCACCAAGCAGGTTGTGCGCTGATTGGCGGCGAAACGGCTGAAATGCCGGGCATGTATTCAGCGGGTGAGTATGATATCGCTGGATTCACAGTTGGCGTTGCTGACAAAGCGAAGCTGGTAACAGGCGCTAACATCGCTGCTGGAGACACAGTGATTGGTTTAGCTTCTAGCGGCGTGCACAGCAACGGCTTCTCACTGGTGCGTAAGCTTTTGCTTGAGGAAGATGGATATGGCCTGAATGATGTGCTTCCGGAGCTTGGAGCTCCGCTTGTGGATGTACTTCTTGCACCAACTAAGATTTATGTGAAGCCTTTGCTGGCGCTGCTGGAGCAGCTTCCGGTGAAAGGGATGGCACATATTACGGGTGGCGGATTCATCGAGAATATCCCGCGCGTATTGCCTGACGGTGTAGATGTGGAGATTAATTACGGATCGTGGCCGATTCTGCCGATCTTCGGATTGATGCAGAACAAAGGAAACGTAAGCAACCGTGATATGTTTACTACTTTTAATATGGGAATTGGACTTGTTCTGGTAGTAAGTAGCGCTGATGGAGAACATGCTCTTGAACTGCTCAAAGCGAGCGGAGAAGAGGCTTTTATCATTGGTAAAGTGACAGAAGGGGAACGCAAAGTAACCTTTACTGGAGCTGAAGTGTGATGCAATGGAGTCGAATCGCTGTTTTTGCTTCTGGGCAAGGCAGTAATTTTGCTGCACTGATCGATGCACAGAGAGCAGGCTTGCTTGGTGAGGGCAATATTGAGTTGCTTGTATCCGACAAGCCAGAGGCACCTGTAGCTAAGCGAGCGGAGGATGCGGGCATTCCCGCCCTCTTGCTGCGGCCAAAAGACTTCGCCAGCCGTGAACTCTACGAAGCAGAGATTGTAGCAGAGCTTCAGCGGCGGGAAATCGGGCTGGTTGTGCTGGCAGGATACATGCGTCTTATTACGCCAGTGCTTTTAACGCCGTATGCTGGACGAATTATTAACATTCATCCATCGCTGCTGCCTGCTTTTGCAGGAAAAGATGCAATCGGACAAGCGCTGGATTATGGCGTGAAGCTGACGGGTGTTACTGTGCATTTTGTCGATGGAGGTATGGATACCGGGCCTGTTATTGCTCAGCGCAGCGTAGCCCTGCAGGATAACGACACGGCGGATTCATTGGCAGAACGTATTCATAAGGTTGAGTATGAGCTGTATCCCGAAGTGGTTGGTGCTTTTGCCAGCGGGAAAGTGGAACTGAGTGGAAGAAAGACGATTATCCGCGAAAAGTAAGCTGCACCGCAGCCATTCGAAGTTTTGGATCGACATTTGGTGACAGACCGAGATGTTTCAGGGTATTTCTCGGGAAATATTGCATAAGCGGCGTTATGTGTCGCGTTGTGGGTTTTCTTCATATTAAATCGCACGTACAACCTGAAGGAGGACTATTCAAAGTGAGTATCAAAAGAGCGCTAGTCAGCGTATCGGATAAACAAGGTATCGTGGATTTTTGCCGCGAGTTGTCTGCATTAGGCGTAGAAATTATCTCTACAGGTGGAACAAGCACGCTTTTGGCTAAAGAAGGTGTTCCAGTTATCGGGATTTCCGATGTGACAGGATTCCCAGAAATCATGGACGGACGTGTCAAAACCTTGCACCCTGCTGTACACAGTGGATTGCTTGCGGTTCGTGATAACGAGGAACACACGCGTCAAATGAAGGAGCTTGGTCTGGACTACATCGATCTGGTTGTTGTGAATCTGTATCCGTTCGCGGAAACGATCGCAAAACCTGACGTATCTTACGAGGAAGCCATCGAGAATATCGATATCGGCGGACCTACGATGCTGCGTTCTGCGGCGAAGAACCATGCTTTTGTGAGTGTAGTGGTGGATGCTAATGACTACGCTACTGTACTTGAAGAGGTTCGCGCAGGTGGAGATACAACGCTAGAAACACGCAAACGTCTTGCGGCAAAAGTGTTCCGTCATACGGCGGCTTACGATGCCTTGATTTCCGATTATTTGGCTAACGTTACTGGCGAGCCTCTGCCAGAGCGCTACACCGTGACTTATGAGAAAATTCAGGATCTGCGTTATGGCGAGAATCCGCATCAAAAAGCGGCGTTCTATCGCAAGCCATTGGCGGCACTGGATACACTCACTGCGGCTGAACAATTGCACGGCAAAGAGTTGTCTTATAACAATATCAACGATGCTAACGCAGCACTACAAATCGTGAAAGAATTTGAAGAGCCTGCTGTCGTAGCGGTTAAACATATGAACCCTTGTGGTGTAGGTGTGGGTGAAAGTGTATACGAAGCTTATCAAAAAGCTTACAACGCGGATCCAACTTCTATCTTTGGTGGGATTGTAGCAGCAAACCGGATTATTGATGCAGACACAGCGAACCTGCTGAAAGATATTTTCCTCGAAATCGTGTTGGCACCAGGCTTTACGGAAGAAGCACTGGAAATCCTTACGAAGAAAAAGAATCTCCGTTTGCTCAAAATCGGTAACCTTAGTACGGCTAGTGCGCGTAAGAGCAGCTTTGTAGTTACCTCTATTGATGGAGGAATGGTTGTACAGGAGAGCGATGTGCACTCTGTGAACCCAGATGATCTACAAGTCGTTACGGACCGTAAACCAACCGAGGAAGAATTGAAACAATTGTTGTTCGGATGGAAAGTAGTTAAGCATGTGAAATCTAATGCGATTGTGCTGGCTGCTGATGATATGACCGTTGGCGTAGGTGCAGGACAGATGAACCGTGTTGGTGCAGCTAAAATTGCAATCGAACAAGCTGGTGAAAAATCTAAGGGAGCCGTACTCGCTTCCGACGCGTTCTTCCCAATGGGCGATACGCTTGAAATGGCAGCAAAAGCAGGAATCACTGCAGTGATTCAGCCAGGCGGCTCCATTAAAGACGAAGAGTCAATTAAGGTCGCTAATGAGTATGGTATTGCTATGGTCTTCACAGGCGTCCGTCATTTCAAACACTAGAGCACTGGGAGGATCATATTCGGATGGATATTTTAGTGGTTGGCGGCGGCGGCCGGGAACATGCGATGATTTGGAGTCTATCCCAAAGCCCCAAGGCAGGTAAAATCTATTGCGCACCCGGCAACGCCGGGATTGCGCAGTTAGCCGAATGTGTGCCGATCGGAGTATTTGAGTTCGATCGTCTGACGGCTTTTGCGAAAGAGAAGGAAGTAGGTCTTGTTGTAATCGGCCCAGATGATCCGCTCGCTGCTGGGATTGTGGATGCTTTTGAAGCACAGGATATTCCTGTGTTTGGCCCACGCAAGAATGCGGCGGAGATCGAAGGCAGCAAAACCTTTATGAAGGATCTTTTGCATAAATATAATATTCCGACAGCAGCCTATGAGAAGTTCGACGACTATGAAGCTGCGCTAACTTATTTGCGGGAACAGCCGCTTCCGATCGTAATCAAGGCAGATGGGCTGGCTGCAGGAAAAGGCGTGACGGTTGCTTATTCGTTGGAAGAAGCAGAGCAAGCGCTCGCTGATATTATGGTCACTAAGGTATTCGGTGAAGCAGGCGCTCAGGTTGTTAT
The DNA here is from genome assembly GCF_050277435.1 of Paenibacillus sp. NPDC101420. Taxonomy (NCBI): domain Bacteria; kingdom Bacillati; phylum Bacillota; class Bacilli; order Caryophanales; family Paenibacillaceae; genus Paenibacillus; species Paenibacillus sp. NPDC101420. The sequence goes on along the minus strand of NZ_JBNNSE010000009.1, from coordinate 189,969 downwards.
TGAGGAATTTCTAGCTGGACAGGAAATGTCGATTCTGGCTTTTGTCGATGGAGAGACGGTACGTCCTATGGCTGCTGCCCAGGATCATAAGCCCGTATTTGATGGGGATAAAGGTCCTAATACCGGCGGAATGGGTACCTATTCGCCTTTACCACATATTGATGAGGCTATTATCCAAGAAGCGATCGAGACCATCATTAAGCCGACAGCAAAAGCTATGGTGGATGAAGGTCGTCCCTTTAGCGGTGTACTATTTGCGGGACTGATGATTTCTCCAGAGGGTAAACCAAAGACGATTGAGTTTAATGCTCGTTTCGGTGATCCTGAGACTCAGGTCGTGTTGCCTAGACTCAAGAGCGACTTGCTAGAAATCTTTCTGGCGGTCACAGAGGGCAGACTTGCAGATATCGACATTGAATGGAGCGACGAAGCGGCTGTATGCGTAGTTCTCGCTTCGGGAGGATATCCAGGGCCTTATTCAAAGGGTGTACCGATTGAAGGTCTTGAAGACAGCCAAGGAGGGCTGATCTTCCATGCTGGTACGGCGCGTGGTGAAGACGGAAGCTGGGTGACGAATGGTGGTCGGGTACTAGGCGTGGTAGGCCTAGGTGCTACGATTGCTGAAGCTCGTGTTGCAGCTTACGCTAGAGCCGAAGGAATTTCTTTTTCCGGAAAACAAAGCCGCAGCGACATCGCTATGAAAGCTTTGGTATAAGGATAAAGAACTGTATCTAGCATTTTTTGCGCTTAAAGTCCTAAAAAAGGACTGACAAGTGATAGAAGAAGTGCTATAATACTACACGTACGGGGGAAAATGTGCGGATATATACAGATAAGGGTCTTTCCGATCATGGGAAGGCCCTTTTAAATCGGAGTCCTTCAGACTTTGTGAAGTAACCTTATAAAGGATGCCTCGTGCCTGGAAATGATGATACTTATAGTGCATACTAGCGATACGCTTATGGCGAATGGCTACTCACAGATTTAAGGAGGAATTCGTTTTGAGTAAGATTGGAAGAAATGACTTGTGTCCTTGCGGAAGCGGGAAAAAATATAAGAAATGCTGCCTTGGTAAAGAAACTTCTGCAGTAGAGTCCATCATGCAACTTGTAAACAAGGAAGAAGCGGCAGCTAGCGAGACTGTGGCTGAGAAACAGGAACCCGTAGCACAACCTGAAGTGAAGCTAACCCTTGCTACGCTCAGAAAAAAAGTGTCACGTGATCTGAATTGGGAGCATCCAGCACATGAACAACTGGCGCTGCACCTTATTGAGAGCATGAGAGAAAGCTATGATAGAGAGCTTATTTGGGAAGCTCTAGTTCTGTGGAATGGTTATTCCCGTAAGACTAAGCCTGCTGTGAAGAAAATGGGCTCTTTCTGCGCGGCGATCGAATTTATTTTGTCTGAGGAATATGGCTTCTCCCTAACACAAGCGGATCTTGCTACCAAACATGAGGTTACTACGCCTACCATCTCTAGAAAAGTCAAAGAGATGCTCAATTACATTGAGGAATACGGCATGGGTGGTGCGGAAGAAGAATTACTTTTGCTGAATATCTCAGGCAGTCCGAAGGATCAGGAGCAAGCACTATTACAAAAGGCTATGCAAACCAATTCATCCAACCGCCGGATACAGTTAGCTGAAGCCGCATTAGAGGTTTATCCGGACAGTCCGGATGCTTATCTCATTTTGGCTGAGGAAGCAGAGAATGAAGCAGATGCTCGTGCTTTTCTAAAAGCAGGGATGGATGCAGGTGAACGTGAGCTTGGAGAAGCCTTTTTCGCTGAGAACAAGGGACATTTCTGGGACCTCCACGAGACTCGTCCATACATTCGAATTTGCAAAAGCTATGCCGACTCTTGTTGGTTTAGCGGAAATGCAGAAGAAGCACAAAAAGTACTTGAGCACATTTTAGAGCTGAATCCTGAAGATAACACAGGTGCGCGTTACCTTTTAACGGCTGCGTATCTCTACACCAACAAGCTCAAGAAGACAGAAAAGGTGCTGGAAAAGTTCGGCAATGATGCAGCGGCGACAGTAGCTTACGACCGGATGGTCTTAGAATATAAGAAGAATGGGATTACTTCCCAACTGAAAATGTTGTACCGCGTAGCGCGGAATGTGAACAAGCATGTGCCGGATTATTTGTTAGGGATCAAAAGATTGCCGCATAATCTTCCGGATTTTGTGGGAATGGGCGACGCTAATGAAGCTATCGAATATGTGATTGTACACTCGCGTTTGTGGACAAGCCTACCTGATCTGCTGAAGTGGATGCTGAAGCAACAGGATTAGTAGAATTCAGATCTTGGACGGACATGAACTTAAAGAGGCTATGGGAGATTCCTGTAGTCTCTTTTTTAATATAAGAAAATAAGATTTGCATCAATAATTGTATTGCATACAGCGGACAATGCTTGAAAAAATGTCTTTGGGAGAGTATGTTTACAAGAAGTAGAATGAATAGATGATAGTGAGGCGAGAGGGTTATGAGAGAAGAGGAAGACCGAATCGTAGGAATGGAAGATATCGTACGGGCTCATCACGTACTGCGGGAGGTCATCATCCGGACTCCACTACAGCGTGACGCCGTACTATCGGCCAAGTATGATTGCGATGTATATTTGAAGCGCGAAGATTTGCAGATTGTCCGTTCTTTTAAAATCCGCGGAGCTTATAATATGATTCGTAGTCTATCCGCAGAAGATAGAGCTAAAGGTATTGTCTGCGCGAGTGCAGGAAATCACGCACAAGGTGTAGCCTATTCCTGTAAGGCACTTGGAATTAAGGGCAAGGTCTATATGCCCAGCACTACACCTAACCAGAAGGTTAAGCAAGTTCGACGGTTCGGCGGTGAGTTTGTTGAGGTCATTCTGAAGGGCGATACCTTCGATGATGCTTATGATGAAGCTCTGCAAGCTTGTATAGACCATGGTATGACATTGATCCACCCGTTTGATGAGCCGAGAATTATTGCAGGCAATGGGACAATTGCGATGGAAGTAATGGAGAATCTGGACCATCCTGCGGATTTTATGTTCGTAACGATTGGTGGTGGCGGCCTGGCAGCAGGAATAGCCACTTATGTGAAGACGGTGAGTCCATCCACTAAGTTGATTGGTGTGGAACCGCTTGGTGCTGCTTCAATGACTGAAGCAATTAAGCTTGGAGAAGTGGTAACGCTAAAAGAAATTAACAAGTTCGTGGACGGAGCGGCTGTAAAGCGCGTTGGTGGACTGACTTATGATATTTGTTCCCGGCATCTGGATGACATCGTGATGGTACCTGAAGGCAAGGCTTGTACCACCATTCTGGAGCTGTATAACGAGAACGCTATAGTAGTTGAGCCAGCCGGTTCCTTACCTATCGCAGCACTTGATCAATACCGTGATCAAATCCGCGGGAAGACGGTCGTCTGTATCATTAGTGGGGGTAACAACGATATTGACCGTATGCAGGAGATCAAAGAGCGGTCACTGATTTACGAAGGCTTAAAGCACTACTTCATGGTGAACTTCCCACAACGGGCAGGTGCCCTGCGTGAGTTCTTGGACGAAATCCTCGGTCCAGAGGATGACATTACCCGTTTCGAGTACATCAAGAAGCATGATAAAGAGAATGGTCCCGCGCTTGTAGGCATAGAGCTATTGTCCATTGAAGCTTATGAACCACTTATCGAACGGATGCAGCAGAAGGGTGTAGATTATGTAGAAATCAATAAGGATTCCAATCTCTTTAACATCCTTATTTAATTTCTTTCATCACTTTAATCATTTCGTTAATGAACATAGAAAGGCCCGTCCCAGAATGAATGGGGACGGGCCTTTTGTAGATCATACTAGAGAGGTAATTCAGTCTTACGGTATTGTTCGACTTCATCTGTTAATTTATAATCTTTGTCTTTCATCAATTTCATGAAGCCATCTAGTTTCTGCAGGAATGGGCTGTTGTCTTTATTCTTGGTGAGAATGCTAGAGTAGGCTTTCTGCGCCTCCAAGTCCATTTCAAGATTGTCATAATGGAAAAGGGGCGTGTTATTCTGGCCGTAAAACGTATTGTTAACATAGATAGAATATAAGGATTTCACAGCTGAAATTCGGTTCGATTTCGGATGATTTTGAATAAATTGCTCTTGAGATAGTGCTCGCGCAGCTACATCGGTCCAACCAATGACCAGCCCGTTATCCTTGGAGGAGGGCAGATCAGACTCCGTAGCCATAATGGATAGATACGCGCTGATATCGTCAGTGACATAAAGCTTATATTTGCGGTAAGCCTCATAATCGATCACCGGGAAAAAAGTGCCTTCCGCGGTCTCCAGTTTATATCCATTTTCGCTGGCACTCTTCAGCAGTGTGCGCAGAGTGAGATCTTCTGTGGCATCAGCAAGGGTCTTCATACTAGCGCCAGCCTTATAGATGGCGGTGAGCTTCCGCTGGACATTGCTGGTACTGAATTTGCTCTCCCACGCCGGAAGCGCCGCCTTGTGCAAATTCTCAAGCTTTAGTGTCATTATCGTGGCACGATACGAACCTACCGCATACATATTGGCGTTCAAATATTTAATAGCTTCGGGTAACTTGTTAGAGGAAGACAACAGCGGCAATGCTGCTTTATAGATAGCCTCCGCATGATTATTGTTTGCTGTCAAAGCATTTGCCTTAGTGCCTCCCACAGGAGGGCTGGCAGCGCCTTCAGCTTGAATCGTTCCTATAGGTACCGCGCCTAGTCCCAATGTTACTGCTAGAACAGAATAGAGAATATATTGCTTCTTATTCATGAAAGTTCCCCCTGTCTATCGGATGAAATATGGGTGGAGCATGACTTTTATTTTCTAAAAAATATAAACTTTAGTCCAATTGCCCCAATCAGGGAAACAATTAAGCTTACCCACGGGGATAAAGCAATGACCGGAAACAATCGGTCGAGGTACAAGCCAATGAATACGGCAACTACGGCGATTCCGATATAGACGCCAAGGCCCTTGATATCAAAGGGCTTGGCTTTAGGTGCATCCCCCTCAGACAAGGAGGTTAACCATTTCATAATAAGTTCTATCAAGATAATGGAACCTGCCCCAACAGCGAAGAGGGTGAAGAGGCTAATCTCTCCGAACATCCCAGGTGATCCGTTAGTCCATTGCAAGAAGAGTCCACCTATAGCAAAGATCCCGAACAAACAGGTTAGAGCCGCGCAGGGAATCATCAAGTAATAGTTCCATTTGCTGCGTGCTGAGCGTGTGGGAACGCTGTCTATGATCTCTTTAAAATAATCATCCGGATTCTCGCCAAACACCTGTTTAGCGTTTTTACCTTTTTTTTGTTCTTTCAGAAGCAGCTTGGCTGCATCCAGTAAAAGTTCTTCAGCGCGGAGAGCTTCTACCCTACTGGCGCGCATCGTCAGGATCATATCTTCAAAATAGGATCGATTGAAAGGCGTCATCTGCTCACGCAGGGCGTTATTTTCCTTAATCATATCTTTCACTTTCATAATAGGGATGTAAACCTCCAGTAGTGTTAATCGGTATAGTCTTTAACCTAGAGTATACGTTTGCCTGACAGGTCAGCGCAAGGACAAGCATTTCTATTTTCCTATGCATAATCCTTTTATAAGAGTGAACACTGATAATGTTGTTGCTTGATCAATATAGCTTTGGGAAAGGTTGGGAGCTTTATGGAACATGAGAACAAGAAAGAACAGGACAGTGTCATGGGCAACGGTTTCGAGCCTACGCCCAATCATTCAATGGGCGATTGGGGCGGCTCTGATGGATTCAGCATGTGGAATTCCACAGAAGAACCAGCAACAGAGGGTGCGCTTAAGGATTGGGAAGGCAGTCAAGAGACCCATGAGATGTTTAACGACAGCTATGATTGATTGACGACCCTGGAAGCTCATCATACGATTGAAAAACAGCCAGTCTTCATTATTTTGGAGACTGGCTGTTTGACGTTCCGGTTTATACTCCGAATTTGCTCTTGCAAATTACTAAGATCTGTCCCGTTTCTGTTGACAATATGAACGAAATCTTTATAATAAGAATATAATTCACACTAAGTTAATCGGAATTCTAATAAATTAAAATAATGATTAAATATAGGAGGTTACGGCAATGGAACGGAATATTGTAATTCGGCATAACGGCGAAGAATTGACAGCGAGCATCCATTATCCGAGTAAAGAGAAGGGAACTTCCACACGTTGCAAGGACAGATTGCCATTAGCTGTAATCTGCCATGGATTTGTGGGTAACCGGATTGGAGTCGATCGGATATTTGTCAAAGCAGCTCGTGAGCTGGCGCAAGATGGGTATATGGTCATTCGATTTGATTATGCGGGCTGCGGCGAGAGCAGTGGTAATTACGGCGGTGAGGATATGGAGTCGATGATCGCTCAGACTAGAGCGGTTCTTGATTACGGAATTAGCTCTGCCGATGTGGATCCACAGCGTGTGACGCTTATTGGCCACAGTCTGGGTGGGGCGGTTGCGCTTCTGACAAGTATTCGTGATCGCCGCGTGAAGAATCTCGTGCTGTGGGCCTCCGTGGGTTACCCCTTCAATGATATTGTGAAGATCGTAGGGCGGGAGGCGTATGACCGTTCGGTGAAGAATGGATCGGCGGATTACGTGGGCTACTCATTCACACCGGTATATTTCAATTCTTTGGCGGCCTTCCAGCCTTTCCAAGAGGCTAGTAAATTCAGTGGTGATGTGCTCGTCATTCATGGTACGTCTGACGATGTCATCCCCGTGGATTATGCATTCCTTTACCAGAAATTATTCTGGACACGTCCTGAGGGACGATGCGATAAAGAGATCATTTTTCAAGGTGATCATACCTTTTCTTCTGGGCCAGCACAGCAGCAGCTGCTTAAGCGGACAAGAGAGTGGATGAACGAACAGGAGCATGTGCAGACAGAGTGGCAAAATTGGATGATATAGGTGATGGACTTTGCTCGCAATAACTTGAAATTAGCGGTAAAATAAAGATGCACACCATATACTGGGTTATGGAGGTTGGCATCCTATGAAATTACCGTCATTTTTTATCGCGCACGGTTCTCCGCTCCTCGCACTGGAGGATAACGAGTATACCCGTTTTCTGGAGCGGCTTGGTCAAGAACTAGAAGCACCACGGGGTATAGTAGTATTCTCAGCGCACTGGGATAGCCCAGAACAGCTACTCACCATGGATGAGAAGCACGAAACACAACACGACTTCTACGGATTTCCTGAAGAAATGTATACGCTGACCTATCCAGCCCCAGGCGATCCAGCTCTAACTAAGCGGATTTCCGAGCTCTTTAAGGGTAACAATCTTTCACATCAGCCCGTTCTGGGGCGAGGACTCGATCACGGAGTCTGGGTAATACTGAAAAAAATGTTTCCGAAAGCCGATATTCCGGTAGTCGCTTTATCCGTCGATTCACTACGTTCTCCCAAGGAACAGTACAATATCGGGCGGATGTTAGCCCCTCTGCGTGACGAAGGCATACTGCTGATAGGAAGCGGTGGACTTGTTCACAATTTGCGGATGCTTAATGAAAGTGATCAGCCTGAAGAGTGGGCGCTTGAATTCGATGAGTGGATTGCCAAGGGGTTAGAATCTTGGGATTTACCTTCACTGTTTGCTTATGAGAAAAAAGCTCCGCATGTTCGTGATGCGGTTCCATCTTACGGAAGAGAGCATTTCGCACCTCTCTTTTATACGATGGGAACAGCGGATGGCAGCAGGAAGGCAGAGCGAATATTTCAAGCGTATCAATATGGGACATTAAGCCTCAATTGCTGGAAGCTAGACTAAATGGATAAGATACACGCAGGGTACAGCCGGAGATCGGCTGTGCCCTTTTTTTAAATATAAGAAAGTAAAAGTTTCACGCTATGCATTATCCTTATATTTCTCGCTTAAACGTATATTGTCCTAATAAGGACGCTGAAGTCGATTACACTTGATGCAAGCGGATCAAGACAAATGGGACTGGCTGTGATTAAATGGAAGAAACCAGTTAAGATACATAAAACGTTTAGGAGGAACTACAAGCTTATGAAAGTAAACTGCTCTTCTTCCCGTCTATTATCTGCCCTTGTACTAAGTACCCTATTGCTCTCCGCTTGCGGAACAGAGAGTGCAAATAATGTAATTGCCCCGACACAGCAACCTACAGCAGATCCCGCTCCAATTGAAACGATCCAGCCATCGCCTACAGCAGATCCATCTGCTGAACTCGTTTCCGGATTAACAGGTCTTCCCGTTTCTGAAAACAGTCTCCCACGTCCCTTAGCTGTTATGATTAATAATGCTCCAGCGGCCCGGCCACAGTCGGGGGTGAGTGAAGCGGATATTTTATATGAGGTCCTTGCTGAAGGTGGCATTACGCGGTTGATTGGTATTTTTCAAAGTCATACCGGAGTGGTCAAAATCGGACCGATTCGCAGTATTCGCCCTTATCTGCTCGATATTGGCGAGAGCTACGGTGGTGTGACGGTGCATGCCGGGGGGAGCCCCGCGGCTTATGCTATTTTGCAAAAAGAGAAAAAAGCAGATATGGACGAAATCGGTCGTGCCGGAGCTTATTTCTGGCGGGACAAAGCACGTAAAGCCCCTCATAATCTCTACAGTAATGCAGCGAAGCTGCGGGAAGGTGCCGAGAAGTTGGGTTATGAGAAAAGTGTGAAGGTGCCAGGGTATCTTTTTAACAATCCAGATTACATACCGGCAGGCGGAGAACAGGCCGCTGAGTTTAGCGTAAACTTCTTACTTAAAAGCTATAAAATTGACTATAAATACGATACTCAGCTCCAGACTTATCAGCGTTACGTGAATGGTAAACCACATTTGGATCTGAATAACAATAAGCCAGTAGAAGCTGCAAATGTGATGGTGATGGGTTCCGATCATAAAGTGCTTGATGATGTTGGAAGACTTCAGGTTGACGTGGAGCTTGGTGGTGAAGCGCTGCTCTTTCAGCGTGGACAGGTCACAAAGGGCAGATGGTCGCGTGAGCCAGGTGATGTGATTCGGTTTGTGAAGGATGGTAAAGAAGAGCTAATGTATCCAGGAATCACCCATATTTTGGTTGTCCCTAATTCACCTTCATTTAGCAGTCATGTGGTATACGGCGGAGCAGATAGTGCAACCTAAGAAAGTCGGAATATCCAGTGTTATACAGATTTGTGTTCGGAATTATGGGTAAGTGTTAATAGAGTGTAAAAAAGTTCATTTCTATAGCTTCTATACCTTCTACGGATATGTTAAGATAACAAGGGTTGTCATTCATTTTCATGCTTTTTACATATGGGTGACTCTGTACTCACGGTAATATTATGTAAAGGGGTTTAAAACAATGAAGTTGAGAAAAAAGGACATATTCTTTGAGACGCTGGAAAATATGGCGGATACCATTGTCCAAGCTGCAGATTATTTTGCTCAGAATATCACTGATCTCCAGAATAATGTCGATAGTTTCGCTGCAGAGATGAAGAAGTACGAATCCCAATGTGATACTTACACGCACACCGTAATTAAGGAATTGAACAAGACGTTCATTACGCCACTTGAGCGTGACGACATTATGGACTTGATTACAAGCATGGATGATGTCATTGATGGCTTGGAGGCATCTGCCTCACGTTTCTATATGTACAACCTTCTTGACCCGGATGAATACATTGTACAATTTGCCGAAATCCTTCGTCAGTGTGCTTATGAAATCCAAAAAGCGGTTCATTTGCTTTCCCAGAAGAAGCTGCTGGCCATTCGTGAATATACGATCCGTTTGAATGACCTTGAGAATCAAGGGGACGAAGTCCTTCGTATTTGTACCAAAGCTCTATTTGAAACCGTTAAGGACCCGATTGAGCTGATTAAGCGCAAGGAATTATATGAGCGACTCGAGACCACTACAGATAAATGTGAAGATGTAGCCAACATGTTGGAATCGATCATCATGCGCAACTCATAAGGGGTACTAGAATATGGAAACATCGATATGGATTCTTGGAATTGTTATATTTCTCGCGCTTGCGTTTGACTTTATTAATGGTTTCCATGATACGGCCAACGCGATTGCTACCTCTGTCTCTACACGTGCGTTAAAACCTCGAACAGCTATTATTATGGCGGCACTGATGAACTTTGTCGGAGCTTTGATGTTTACAGGTGTAGCTAAGAAAATTGGCGGAAGTATCACAGACCCCACGTTGTTGGAAAATGGTCTGGATATCATAATAGCCACGCTGATTGCTGCGATTATTTGGAATTTGATCACCTGGTGGCTCGGAATTCCGTCCTCCTCCTCTCATGCACTGATCGGCGCTTTGGCTGGTGCAGTATATGTGGGTGCAGGTTCGTCGCATATTAACTGGGGCGGATTTGTGGAAATTGTCGAGGGCTTGATCTTCTCGCCAATTATTGCATTTGTTATCGGTTATATCATCATGACAGTCCTGAAATGGATTTTTGCAAAGCGTAGTCCACATACGGTTAACAAGGGCTTCCGCTCCATGCAGGTTGTGACGGCGGCATTACAGTCGTTTACTCATGGTACGAATGATGCGCAGAAGGCGATGGGGATCATTACCTTTGCCCTCGTTACATCAGGACGCCAAGAGACTATGGATGTAATCCCTCTATGGGTTAAGGTTGCTGCGGCTACGGCTATGGCACTCGGTACCTCCATTGGTGGTTGGAAAATTATCAAGACCATGGGTACGAAGATTTTCAAAATCGAGCCGATCAACGGCTTCGCGGCTGATATTTCCGCGGCTTCCGTTATTTTCTCGGCAACACTGCTTCATTTGCCAGTCAGCTCCACACATGCGATTACTTCAGCGATCCTGGGTGTTGGCTCTGCGAAACGCTTCTCTGCCGTGAAATGGGGAGTAGCTGGACGTATTGTAGTTACCTGGTTTATTACGATTCCAATCAGTGCGGTATTAGCCGGTCTGATTTTCAAAATCATTTTTTAAATCCCTTTAATAAAAAGATGTCAGTTAGCCTTTGGCTGCGGACATCTTTTTTTGTTGTTTGGGTGGTGAGGGGGAAGAGCGGTATAAGTCCCGTAGAAATGAGGGAATTGGGCGATTGGAGGGGAAAGAGCGGTATAAATCCCGTAGAAATGAGGGAATTGGGCGATTGGAGGTGGAAGAGCGGTATAAATCCCGTAGAAATGGTGGGATTCGGCGATTGGAGGGGAAAGAGCGGTATAAATCCCGTAGAATTGACGGGATTCGGCGATTGGAGGGGAAAGAGCGGTATAAGTCCCGTAGAATTAGCTAATTTACGTCGAAAAAGCATAAAGAGGGGCATAAATACCCCAGAATTGAAAAAATAGCGACGAAGAAGGGAAAAGAGGGACATTTATACCCCAGAATTGGTGAAATAGCGTCGTATAAGCATAAAAAGGGGGATAAATGCCCCTGAATTGGCGAAATATCGTCGTATAAGCATAAAGAGGGGTATAAATGCCCCTGAGTTGGCGAAATATCTTCGTATAAGCATAAAGAGGGGTATAAATGCCCCGGATTTGCAGAGTCTAGCCGTACAACCGAGAGTGGTTAAAGCTTGGATAAGGTGCGTATGAGCTTATGTCTGGACGTAGCTATTTGTGCATCTGTCGAATCTAGGCGGCGGTTAGAATTTAAACTAACTAATCCTTAAACAAATCACTTGATACGATTTGATTAAATTAACTACGGTGACAACCCAACCCAACCCAACCCTATCTACTCTATCATTCTATCCCCGCCATCTGAGGAGCATCGTTATATACACAATGAGCCGAATGATCAGAGGGAGAAGAGGATGAACGAAACTTACTAAAGAGTATTCCATCCTTTCCGGAATGGGACGCTATAGAATAATGAAACCTCAGAGCTATGACTTCTCGGCTGAGATTCTTTTTTGTTATTTTTGGAAGACTCCACTTCTTGCGGTACAATAGATGCGTGGAAGAAGATGAAGCGGAGGAACATTTATTTATGATACGTACACTTGCGGTGACGCATACAGGTGAGGTGCTGACAGACATACCTTTGCAGGATATCCGGCGGGAGGATTATGCATGGATATGGGCAGACTTTGCTACACCTTCGGCAGAGGAGACGCTGCTGCTGGATCACTATTTTCATTTTCACCCTTTGGCGATTGAGGACTGTATGCATGTGCTGCAGCGGCCGAAGCTGGATCATTATGAGGAAGTACAGTTTTTTGTACTGCATGCGCTGAATGAAGAGACGCTGGATGCTGAAGAGATTGACCTTTTTTTGAGTGCGAATTACCTCGTGTCCTATCATCATCAGGAAAAAACAGAGATGAATGAAGCTTGGGAGCAGGTGAAGCGTGAAATACATAGTCGTAAAGGCTGGTCGGGTGGTCCGATGGCGGCTGCATATACTGTAATGGACAAGCTGGTAGATAAGTATTTTCCATGCCTCTATAGTTTAGAGGACGAGCTTGCGGATCTGGAGAGCAATGGCGGCAGTGAGTCGGTGGAGGATTTGATGAGCCAAGTGTTTAATGTGCGCGGAAGGCTGCTCAAGATGCGGCGGACGATTGTGCCGATGCGCGATTTGATGTACCGGATCGTGAATTCGCAGCATGTCCAGAGCAACGGTGAGGAACGGATTTATTTTGGCGATATCTATGACCATTTGTTAAAACTGTCGGATATGATTGAGGCGGATCGAGAAATGACTGCGGATCTACGTGACAGCTACATTTCTCTTAACTCCAACCGGATGAATTCGATCATGAAAACACTAACAGTAATCACCACCGTATTCATGCCGCTGACGCTGATCGCCGGAATTTATGGGATGAACTTTGTAGTGATGCCTGAACTCGAATGGAAGTATGGGTATTTTGGCGTTCTGCTGTTTATGCTGGTGGTGGGTGTTAGCATGTTCAGATGGTTCCGGCGTAGTGGATGGTTTAAGTAAAAATAAAACGTCACCGCTATTTGCGGCGACGTTTTCCGGTAGAGGGAGTAGAGCGCCGGCGTGTGGTTGTAGTAGATTTACGACGCCCGGAGGTGGAGCGTCTTTTTTTGCGCCGACTCGGGCTGTACAGTGCGGCATCCTCTTCGGCTGCCAGTGCGCCTGCTGCTCCTTTTCCTTTGCCGAAGCTACCCATGAAGAGCTTAACCATCGGAGCCATCTGCTGGAAGCCGGACATCACTTTCTGCACTTTACCCATGGAGTTTACGATCCCGTCAATACCGCCCATTCGGTCGATGATACCTTTGATTTGCTCCATATTCCCACCGATTCCGCCCCCGCCGCCTAAACCGCCTAAGCCGCTAAGCAATCCGGCAAGCCCGCCGCTTGCCTTTGTTGTAGCTTCAGCAGCAGGAAGCGCTAGAGCTGTTTCAGTGGCAGCTTCTGCTCCTAAAGCGGGAAGGATTCCGCTCTCTCCTGGGGGGGATGAAGGCGCATATGGACTGAGCCCGGGGTAAGCAGATGCATTATAAGTATCGGTCAGTGAACGCTGGTTCCGGCGGGAATGATTATAGTAATGATCAGGCATAATATCACATTCCTTTGTTAGTGGTTTGCTATACTGTATGTCATGGGCGAACATACGGTATAGACGAATGCCCGGGTTACCCGTGATAGGAGCGGAAAAGGGCGAATGCCTATAATCGTCTTTAAGAAGTGAAAAAAGCGTGTACATGCTTGATTTTCGGCGCTTATGTAGTACTATAGTGTAGGTGCTATTTCTTATGTAGGAAGAAACAAACGTAGTTTGATACATATTGAGTGTGCGCCACGGGTGGACGTTTGTCCATCGATTTCACTCTTTACAGCGTGAAATCGTTAATGCTTGAAAAATGCGCTCCAGTGCAATATAGTAAAGGCAGGATAGTCGCATGAGGTTTATGTTTCCGGAGCTAGTTTTGTACGGAGCTTAATTAGAGAAACTAATGCTGATAGAACTTTTAGGGGATGAAAAGCTGATGCAACTTAAGAAGTTGAATGATAAAAGTATCGACCAATTATTTGAAGCTATTTTAACGTTAAAAAATATGGAAGAATGTTACGTGTTCTTTGATGATTTGTGCACTGTGAACGAGATTCAATCGCTGTCGCAGCGACTGGAAGTAGCGCGTATGCTCGGCAAAGGCTCCACCTACAACCAGATCGAAGCAGAGACGGGTGCAAGTACAGCTACGATTTCCCGTGTAAAACGTTGCCTGAACTATGGCAATGACGGATATAAATTAACGCTGGAACGTTTGGGACGCTAATTTATGGTACCGGGCGTACTTATTATCAGTCATGGCTCTCGCGATAAGGCTTGGGTGTCAATCGTAGAGGAGGCCGTAAGCGGATTATCGCTAGGTGAAGAGATTCCTGTTGTGGTCTCTTTTTTAGAGCTGGTAGAGGGCCGTCTGATTCAAGATGGAATAAATGAGCTGGAACACGCAGGGATCACAGATATTATTGTGATCCCATTGTTCGTTTCCTCAGGAAGCACACATGTCGATGAGATAGAATATGCACTTGGCGCCAAACCTGAGCCTGAACGTGAGACGGATTTAGCGCTGTTCTCAGTGAAGGCTAAAGTTCACTACGGTTATCCTATCGACGATGATCCAGACATCGTTGTAATGATCTGGGACAAGCTACGTGAGCTGTCTACGGAACCGAAGCGAGAGACGATTTTGCTTGTGGGCCATGGCAGTGTATATGATGGCTTCCAGCAGCGCTGGCAGAAAGGTATATCTTCGCTGGCGGGACGTGTACGTGAGGTAAGTGGCGTAGCGGCGGCCGACTATGGTCTGCTGAGTCCGGATAGTATAAGAAGCAAGGTAGAGTATTGGCAAGAGCAGGGTCACGAGGTTCTGGTGGCGCCGCTTTTTTTGAGTGAAGGCTATTTTACTAAGCATGTGGTTCCTAACAGACTTAAAGGGTTAACCTATAAGTATTCTGGTCAAACGCTTCTGCCCCATCCCCTTCTTCCGCATTGGATTGAGAGACAGGTAGAGACACTCCTCGAACAGATTCGAATGAAACGATAAAGCACCTACCCTTGAGCACACTTAATCATAAAAAAAGTGCCCACATCTGTGGATAATACGGGATTTGTTGCATACACATATAAATAGTTGTTTTTCTCTAAACTTAGTGTCATTAATTGCTGTATAATGGAATATTTGCATGAAAGGGCCTTTAACATTGATTGTAGTGGTCCGAATTAGGTATAATCAATTAGGTTATTCTATTATAAAAACAGGTGGCGTTCCGGTAATGAAAACTGCGAGATTGATTTATAATCCCACTTCTGGACGGGAAGAAATGAAGAAGCGGCTCGCCGATATTTTGGACCGGCTGGATATTGGTGGCATTGAAGCTACCTGCCATGCAACAACCGGAGAAGGCGATGCTATGCTAGCTGCTGCAGATGCAGTAGAACGCGGTTATGATTTGATCATAGCAGCCGGTGGCGATGGCACTTTAAATGAGGTTATAAATGGTATGGCGGAGAAGCCTAATCTTCCCCCGCTCGGCGTTTTGCCGCTTGGTACTACTAATGATTTTGCACGTGCAATGGGGATCCCGAAGAACTGGGAAGATTCCTGTGATCTGATCATTCGCCAAGAGACACGTCCGATTGATATCGGTAAGGCAAATGACCGTTATTTTATTAATATAGCAGGCGGCGGTAGTCTAACCGAACTGACATATGAAGTTCCTAGTAAGCTGAAGACCATGATTGGGCAGCTTGCGTACTATTTAAAAGGTATTGAAAAAATGGTCAGCCTATCTCCTCAGGAACTAATCATTCGTGCCAATGGGCAGGAAGTTATTCATGATGAGTTCATGCTGTTCCTGATTGCAAATACGAATTCTGTTGGCGGCTTCGAAAAGCTTGCTCCCGGCGCTCGGATCGATGACGGTCTATTAGATGTTATAGCGGTTAAAAAATGCAACCTGGCAGAGTTTGTCCGTTTGGTCAGATTGGCTCTTCGTGGCGAACATTTGAATGATAAGAAGGTTATTTATTTCCGTACGGATGCGATGGATGTAATCTCTCCAGGACATGTCCAATTGAACTTGGATGGCGAACTGGGTGGAGAATTGCCAGGGCGATTCCGGATTTTGCCACAGCATTTGCGGATTTTTGCTGAAAATAACTAAGCTAAGAGCGATTGTAGATGATTGTGGGATATATAGTTATGATAATGAGTGAAGGCATTTAATTGGGTTTATACAGCGATGATAATGAAAGAAGTGAACTATAAATAATGAGTAAACACCGCAGTGGACGCAGCACCAGCCGCCCAGTCGGCAAGGCGCCTGTCGCCGGACTGCCTGTGAGTAAAAATGATGAGGTTATGCTCGATATTATCGGCATGACCCATGAAGGTGAAGGGGTAGGCCGCGTAGAAGGCTTTACCCTTTTTGTGCAGGGAGCCCTTCCCGGAGAGAAGGTCCGGGCAAAGGTGCTCAAGACCAAGAAGCAGTATGGCTACGCCAAGCTGCTGAATTTAGTAGAGGCGAGCAGCGCCCGCATCGCGGCGCCTTGCGAGATCTATGACCAATGCGGCGGCTGTCAGCTGCAGCATATGGACTATGCGGCTCAGCTGGTGTGGAAACGGCAGCTGGTGGTGGACAACCTGGAGCGGATTGGGAAGCTCCGGGTGAGTGGTGGTGGCGGAGACGCTGGAACGGATCAGGCAGCGGGCATTCTCGTCCGCACAACACTGGGCATGGACGAGCCTTGGCGATATCGCAACAAGGCTCAGGTGCCGATCGGCGTAACAGAAGGCGGCCTTGTGGGTGGCTTTTACGCGCGGGGAAGCCACCGGATCATCGATATGGAAACATGCTTGATTCAGCATGAAGATAACGATGACGTTGTGCGCAAGGTGAAAGAAATCGGACGGAAACGCGGCATTACTGCTTACGACGAAGAATCCGGCAAAGGCTTACTGCGTCATGTCGTAGTAAAGAAAGCCTTCCGTACTGGTGAGATGATGCTCGTACTCGTCACTAATGGCGAACGCATCCCACATCTGGACGAATGGATCACTGAGATCCGCCGTGAAATCCCAGCTGTTACAAGCATCTGCCAGAACGTGAATACTAAGCAGACGAACGTAATCTTCGGTGATACAACACGTACCCTTTGGGGGAACGATGTTATTTACGATTATATCGGCGATGTGAAATTCGCGATTTCTGCCCGTTCTTTTTATCAGGTTAACCCGGCTCAAACTGAAGTTCTTTACGGTAAGACGGTAGAGTATGCAGGACTTACGGGAAACGAGACTGTTATAGATGCTTATTGCGGCATCGGGACGATTTCATTGTTCCTTGCACAGCATGCTAAACAGGTCTACGGTGTAGAGATTGTACGTGAGGCGATTGAGGATGCACGGGCGAACGCCACTTTGAATGGTATGGATAACGTGGTGTTTGAGGTAGGCGCATCTGAGGATGTAATCCCTAACTGGAAAGAGCAGGGGATTACGGCAGATGTTATTGTGGTCGATCCTCCGCGTAAGGGCTGCGATCCACGACTTTTGGAGACGATTCTGGCGATGAAGCCGGAGCGTGTGGTTTATGTATCGTGTAATCCATCGACACTGGCAAGGGACTTGCGGGTGCTCGAAGATGGCGGGTATAAGACAGTGGAGGTAACTCCGGTGGACATGTTCCCGCATACAGTGCATGTAGAATCGGTAGCTTTGTTGGTGAGGAACTCTTGTCAAGTAGACACTAAATAATTGGACAATATTAATTCCACTAACGGAGAACGATAAAAGAGCCGCGAGTTAGACGAGCGTAGCCTCTAGGCTTCATCATAAAAAACCGCCCTGTTCGCAATGTTGCTTACAGGGCGGTTTGCTATGTCATAGAGGGCAGCTTGAAAGTTAGCAGTCAACCTGCACTCAACAAACTATCTTGCATTTTTTTAAGGCTAACTTATTAATAGAGCAGTTACACAATCATAAGATTACTCTGCTACAACTTGTTTGCCTGCAATCCGGCCGAATGTGAAGATATCAGCGATGGCATTACCGCCAAGACGGTTTGCACCATGAATGACCCCTGTTACTTCACCTGCAGCGAACAGCCCAGGGATGACTTCGCCTTTTTCATTCAATACGCGAGTCTTCTCGTCGATCACCAAGCCGCCCATTGTATGGTGAACGGATGGTACAGCTTTTTCGATGTAGTAAGGGCCTTTTTCAAGAGATTTCAATCCACCGCGATGTTTGAAATCAAGGTCTTTACCTGTTTTCGCATAATCATTTACTTTATTAATCGTTTCTTTCAAAGTGTTCACGTCAATTTTGAAGAAATCAGCCGCCTCTTCAATCGTATCGGCTTTAAAGAGCAAGCCTTGTTTAACGAGCTGATCGTATTCGTCTTGATGAACTTCGATCGTTTTACCAATATCCTCAATGCCTTGATTCCATAATTGATACGTATATCCACCCGTTTGGGCAAGAATTGCTTTAGAAATAACGTCACGACGTTCTAATTCCTCAACGAAGCGCTTGCCTTCTTGGTTAATCAGGATCGCACCATCGAAGCGGGAGTCTGCAACCAGGGAAATAACACCTGTCTCAGGATTACAGATTGGATACGTTTGAATACTCTCCATATTTGTCAGTTTGGCGCCAATCGTTTCTGCCATAACGATACCGTCACCTGTAGATCCTGGTGTATCGGTAGACATATATTTTTCATCCATTTTAGGGTTATACTTTTTACGCATCTCTACATTGGATCCAAAACCACCGGTAGCGATGATGACGCCTTTGTTCGCATGGAATGTGATCTTGTCGCCAGTACCCGAAGTCGCAGTTACACCGGTTACTTTGCCGCTTTCATCCTTCAGCAAGGTTTCGGCTTTCATATTCGTTTTGATCGTGATTTGATCAGCGTCTGTTTTGGCTTTTAACTTAGTAATCAATTCAACCCCTGTATGACCTACAGGAATCAACGCACGTTTTCTGGAATGGCCTCCAAATTGGAACAGATGATCAGGTAAGAACTCTACCTTGATATCATCGCGCAGCCATTCGGCAGATGTTAGAGCATTGTCGGCAAGAATACGAACCATCTTTGGATCCCCGAGGTTGTCTCCGCCTTTCATCGTATCATTATAGAATAATTCAGCCGTGTCATCTGTGATGCCAAGAGCACGTTCAACCCAGTTGTCCGGCGCATTCATCTCACCACCGGAGATCAATGTGTTGCCGCCAACAGCTGGCATTTTCTCGAGCAGAACTACATTAGCTCCAGCGCTCTTCGCTTCGATAGCCGCACTAAAGCCAGCACCCCCGGCACCGATGACGACAACATCATAGGTTTGCTCGGCTTCTTCTTTGTCTTTGCTTTTACTGACTGCAGCGCCAGCGACAAGGGTAAGTCCAGACTTCGTAATTGCATCTTGAATGGCTTCGAGATATCCTTTGCTTGTAACCGTAGATCCGCTAACGGCATCAACTTTTGCGCTGTTAGTTGCCATGACATCTTGCTTGAGCTGCGTATAAACAGGTTCTGCAAGTACTTCATTTTCCTTATGCTCTGTTACTTTAATGTCAGTGATCTTGTTATCTAATAAGGAAACTTGTACTTTAATATCGCCATGTTTACCATGCCCAACTCCTTCAAAGACTTGAACTCCGTTTGCATCTGCAGCGGGTGCTGCGTCTTTACCGCCGCAGGCAGCAAGCGTGAACATAAGACTGAGGACTAGTAGAATAGATAACAGCTTTTTCGTGTGAGTTCGCATAATATCTCCTTCATTCTGTTGTGAATTGGTTACATACATTAGGGAGAGGAAGATTTGCTAGGCAAATCCTTTATCTCTAGCCTAGACATGAATGTTATTTCATGTGAAAATATGCACAAGACCTATTATAGATTTAGTACAGCATTATGTATTTGCACAGATTAGCGTTTTTTTGTCTTTTTCGGGCATGTAAGAAACGGATATTGTGAAGGGCTATGATTACAATGAGATCAATTCACTTAAAAATTACGTTAATCGCAGGAGGCTGCTTCTTGCTGCTGTTCGTTGCATTGCTTGTAACAATATATTTGGAGATGAACCATACGGTTGTCCCTTTGAATAAGAACTTAACGCAGCAAGTGGTTAATGCACGCAGCGACCAGATCAATTATTGGTTTAATCAGCGCATCGGAGAGATAGACATGCTTGCTTCTCTAGCTTCGGACCATCATTGGACACGAGATGAATTGCTGCAAGAGATCGATAAGTTTGAGGCGAAGAAGCAAGTAGAGTACGAATCCATACGCGTGGTGGATATTCACGGAAATTCCTGGTCAGTAAGGGACAAGCCTTTTTCGATATTAAACCGACCCTACTATCGAAAACTGCTGAATTCAGATTCCAATTATGTGGTGAGCAATCCGATCGTATCCAAAGCGAATGCAGCCGAAATCGTCGTCATTCTCTATCGCGTGAATCCATCGGTGAATGATGAGGTAGCTTATATTGCCGCAGCCGTCTCCGTCAAGAAGATGAAGGAGATTGCTCAAGATGTAATGCTATATGACCAGTCAGGCCAGCTTATCATCGATTGCAGAGAGCTGGGTGAAGGAGATGGAGCGGAGGATGCAGCAGATAAGAAGAACATGAGTGTATTTGAGGCTCCAATTCAAAATGTGGAAGGCTGGAAGCTAGTACTCGAAGTACCAAATTCAAGTCTATCGCTCGCGGTGATCAAAACCCAGCGGACTGCATTACTGGTAGGCGTTCTTATCGGTAGTGCGTTTATCGTCTTTCTGATGCTGCTTGCTTCTTCCATTATTCGTCCAATTCAGTCGCTTCGCCAGGTAATGGAAAATGTGCAGAACGGCAACCAAACCATACGAGCAGATGTTACGCGCTCGGATGAGATCGGCGATCTTGGGCGAAGCTTCAATGACATGCTTGTTCAATTATACGCTGTGGAGCAGGACCGAAAGGAGATGGAACTCAGACTGATTCATGAGCAGATCAAGCCGCATTTTTTATACAACACATTGGATACGATCCAGTGGATGGCAATGGAACATGGAGCAGACAATGTGGTGGAGATGGTGGAAGCGCTTAGCGCGTATTTTCGATTAGGGCTTGGCACAGGCAGTCCCTACATTCTGCTTGATCAGGAGTTGTACCATGTCGAGAGTTATCTTCATATTCAAGGCGTGCGATATGAGGAGATTCTGGACTACGAGCTTCGATATGATGAAAAGCTTGCTCAGTGCCAAGTCGTTCGCTTCATGCTGCAGCCGTTGGTGGAAAATGCGATTTATCACGGGATTAAGCCACTTGGGGATCAAAAGTGCAAAATTTCGATCACAGCATATAAACAGGTAGATTATTTGGTCATTAATGTTGAAAATAATGGGGTTATGATTCCTGAAGAGAAGCTTGAACAGATAAATCAAGCCCTAATTGATGATAAATATGATCGTTCTGCCACAGGCTTTGGGTTATACAGTGTAAACCATCGCATTCGACTAGCTTACGGGGTGCCATATGGCCTTGCAGTGAAGAGCGAAGATGGCATTACTGTTATGGTCATTCGAATACCTTTGGAAGGGGAGCGGAATGAAGATGTGGAAGATTGTCATCGTCGATGATGAAACGATCATTCGCAAAGGCTTGCGACGATACATTGAGGAGAGTTCGTATCTTTTTGAAGTTGCAGGAGAAGCGAAAAGTGCAAACGAAGCATTGAATATGGTGGAGGAAGCCCCACCACATGTATGTCTTGTGGACATCAACATGCCGAATATGAATGGGCTCGATCTGATAAATATATTGCGCGAACGCTGTCCGTCGGTTCTGGTTGTAATCATCAGCGGCTACGATAACTTTGAATATGCGCGTCAAGCCGTGCAACTGCAAGCATTCGATTATGTATTGAAACCTGTGCCGAAGAGTGATCTGAACAAGCTGCTTCATCGGATCGATGAGCATCTTCAGGCAAAATATCCTTTGCATTCACATGAAAGCAGGGTGGATAAGGAGCTGGGGCTTCCCGGGTATACAGGGGATGGAACAGTGCTTATCCAAAAAGTGACCGAGTATATTGACAGTCATTATCAGGATCCGGAGCTGTCTATTACTCGAGTAGCAGCGCTATTTCATATCAACCAAACCTATCTTAGCAAGCGTATGAAGCAAGAAATCGGTGCTTCATTCCTTGACTATGTCACCGAGCTTCGGATATCGAAGGCGAAGGAGATTCTGGATGACGTAATGCCGAATATCAAAATCGGGGATCTGGCCGTGAAGGTAGGGTATAAGAGCCAGTACTATTTTAGTCGTGTGTTCAAAAATAGAGTCGGTTCAAGCCCCTTAGAGTACAAAAAGCATCCGTTCGGTTATGGATAGGGCATCAAGTTAGTAGAAAAATTAGGCGCCACCATATATAAACACGACGCAACCTCGAGGGGTTGCGTTTTTTATTTGGCGGATTGCTTAGAGGACATTGATAGAAAAATAGGTAGGACCTAAGGAGGTAAGCGCTATCTTTATACCTATAAAAACGCGACGTGAAGGCCTTCATGTCAACAAGTGTATATCCAATGTCATTAATTATCTATTTGAAAGAAAGGCCACTTTTCATAATGTTACTTTAAGGACATTGACATATGTTATAAGCTTCTATGACGTGTCGGAATCTCGGAAGGGAGGAAAGAGCATCGAGGTAAGCTGAAATGGAAGCGCATACCATTTAGGAGATTGATGTTTCTTGACTCAAGAATCAGAAGGGAGTTCGTACGATATGAAGAGGAGTAGAAAATGGGTAGCTCTCGTCATGGTTGCGATCATGATCGTAACGATGATACCGATCGCGCAAGCGGAAGAGGCGCTGCCGCCTACACAGACAGAGGAACAGACACCAGCGAACCCGCCGGGCGAAGCCGATCCGGTCGAGGTGACGAATCCATCAGACCTACCCGGAGCAGGTACGGAGGGTGTTATTGCGTCAGTGTATGGGGCGGTATATCACAATCTTGCAGCGGGCTTATCTTATGAGTGGTCGCAAGAGCCGGAAGCTTCCTATCCGGATGAAGGCAACACACTTACGGATGGTATATATGGGGCAAGCAATAGATCCGACGTAGCATGGGTTGGGCATCATTTGGGTAAGACACGCGAAGTTGTGTTTGATTTGGGGGCGAAGAAATCACTCACGGGTATTAAAGCCAATTTCCTCGAAGATTGGCCAACGAACAATGTACTCGTGCCACTCACGGTATCGATGTACGTCTCCGATGACAAAGTGAACTGGGGACTGCTCAAAGACAATGCCACGCAGAAGCTGTGGAATGACGGCAAATACACGGAGACCTATGTGTGGGACGGCAGCAAGGACGGCATTAAAGCGGTCGGCCCAGATGCGAAAATCGCGTATGCTCGGTACGTGAAAGTGACATTCACAATGCATACGCGTGCAATGACCTTCGTGGATGAGATTGAAATCCTCGGTGAAGACGGCAAAGTTGCCGGAGCCATAACTGTTCCAATGCATACGCCGAAATTCTTGGCGGCAGGCGAAGCGACAGCGGGTATCGAGCATCTTGGACTTTTGTATAACGGGCAATATGCGAATGACTTAGGCATCTGGACGAAAGAACGGATCATTCCGAACATTAGTTATGTCGATAAGGACGGCAAGATTAAGGATCGACTCTTCGACGGCGTCCTGTATCTTGGCATTAACTCTCCAAATCCAGGTCGTGATTTCGGCGGGTGGGCTTATCTGGAAGATTGGAAATGGTATCTGGATAAGACCTTTGCGGTAGGCGGCGATATGGATGCGTTAAACGCAGCGGCTAAGGAAGTATCCGATGCGCTGAACGAGTCTGGCGTGAAGGAAAAGGTTGTCCTCATGATTCCGGATCCAGGTGAATCGATCACTAATTTCGGAGCTGTTGAACAAGGTGGAGAATCGCTGAACTTCAATGATTCCGTTGGCAAAGAGAAAGCCCTTGCGAACCGTGAAAAAGCAGTTCAATGGTGGCTGCAGCAAGTCAAATCGAGATGGGAAGCAAAAGGTTACGCTAACCTCGAGCTTGTAGGTATGTACTGGTTCGAAGAGCAAATCAGCACAAGCCAATCCGGACCGGATCTGATCCGTTCCGTGAGCAGCACCCTGCATGACATGGAAATTAGCGGCAAGGACCTGAAGTTCTTCTGGATTCCGCACTTCTTCGCTTATAAAGCGTTCATGTGGAAGGATGTCGGCTTCGATGCGGTGACGATCCAACCGAATTACTTCTTCGAGCCGACGGATATCGAACGCTTGGAGGATTCTGCGAATCTGGCGAAGCAGTATGGCATGTCCAATGAACTCGAGTTCGATGATCGGATGCTGACGGACGGCGTGTTCCGCGAGCGGTATATCGATTACTTGAACAGCGGTGCGAAGACAGGGCTTATGAAGGATGGCTTCAAATCGTATTACCAAGGCAACAATGCAGTCTATAACACCGCGGTAAGTAAAGATCCAGCGACACGCGTTCTTTACGACTGGCTGTATCAATTTGTTAAAGGAACGTATCAGGTCAACGAGGCTCCGCCTTCCGAGGTAGACGTGCAGATGAACGGCAAGCCGTTCCAGAGCGGGATGAAGCTGCCCGATTCAGAATCCGTATCCTTTACATGGAAACTTAGAACGGATGATGGTCTGACGAAAGTGACGGCGACGTATGACGGCAAGCCTTATACAGCGGGTACCGTTATTTCGCTTGCAGGCAAGCTTGGCAAGCATGAGCTTAACATTACCGTTACGGCGGGGCATATGGTGACTAAGTCATATGTTATCGAAGCAACGACAAATGCATCTGGTATGAAAGCGTTAGTCGACCGCTTCGAAAAAGCGAAGCAATTTACGAATTCTGCAACGGTGCGTTCTTTGAACAACTATTTGGAAATGATGAAGCGCTATGAAGGGAACGATGCAGCGCAAGTCACCAAGTATCTCAAAGGCTTTAACGCAAAGCTGGATGAATTCAAGAAGGCGGGTACGATAAAAGATGAGGCGTACAATACGCTGAAGGAAAGCATCTATTACCTCATAGGCAATTTGGCGCAGAATAAAACGGTAGAAGCTTCGTCGACCGAAGGCAATAATGCGAATTATGCACCGGCTAAAGCCGTCGATGGATTCCCTGCTTCAAGATGGGCGAGCGAATACGTGGACAATACTTGGTTCCTGGTCGATCTCGGTGAAGTGAAGGAAATGGATACAGTTCGAATCGATTGGGAATATGCTCGTGCAGATAAATACAAACTTTTTGTGTCGAACGATAAGCAGAACTGGATCAATGTCATGCCAAATGACGGAATTATTACCGCGCATGATGGCAAAGAAACGATTCAGTTCAACCCGGTCAAGGCAAGATACATGAAGTTACAAGGCATAAAAAGAGCAACCGATTACGGATATTCCATCTACGAGTTTGGTGTCTATAACCTCTCGGGCGCTGTAGACGTGAAAGGCATTGAGGGCATACAAGTAAAGGTTGACGAGGAAGCGAAAAAAGTAACGATTGATGGATTGCTGATGAATGGCGTCCTTACAAATGTGAAGTTGAAGGTGCTTGATTCGAAAGGCAAGGTTCAACTCGAAGATGAGACGAAGAGTACAGTCGCGGGAAGTTTCCAATTCACATTCAAACTTACAGGTAATTTAAAGGGAACCAATGAGGCGTATCTATCGACTGGCTATATGAACGAGCCTGTAAAAGTGACCTTTGAATACTCAAAAGAAAACCCGGGTAAAGGTCACGATAAGTAATGGAGAAATAATCATCCAAGCAGCAATACGACCCGCACTGAAACTTCCTGTACCGGTTATCAAATTATCTGTCCGAGTAAGACTAATAACCGAAGTAAAAACGTTTGAGGCGTAACATAACAAGCCGATTAGGTGCCAGACCACGGGGTCTATACCTAATCGGCTTGTTTCTATGTACAGTATCAAGATATTATTCAGGTTTTAGTGGGATTGTATTATGTATTGTATAATAGAACGACTGCCTCAGCAGGTATTTATAATATAGAACATAGGAGGATCCATGTCCTGGAGCAAATTGAAGCAACAACTGGAGAGTTTTCTCTGTCCTGCGTTATACGGCAGGGTTGAATATCGCGCAAGCAGTTACCGTTATTTACCTGATAAATCAGGGGATTGTTATATTTCGGTAGATAAAAAGAACGTACTTAATATGAATGATAGAACTAGCTCAATTAGATGGTATCAGACGGAGCAGGAGATTAAGAATGATTCAGATCTTCAAATTCCTATCAACCATGAAGACATTGAAGCGGTTAGAAAAGATAGTAAGGGGATCATCCCGGAGGATCGTTTAATAGTCATTGCAAGAAGCAGAAAAATATCAGAAGTTGCAAAGGCGCTTTTGTCAGCACAGACGTCATTAAGTAAATCGAATTTTATTGTTATAGCTACTAAGTATTTATCTATTTCCATAGAGGAGAGCTTAGAAAGCGACGATATCTTATTGAATATTCTAGCTTTAGTGGACAGACGAGTTGGAAAAAAGCGAATTTTAAACATGAGCGAGAAGATGAAGTTAAAGCATCCAAGTGTGCAATATTTTTATGAACTAAGGCGTAGTATATTATAAAAATAAATAACTTCATTGAATATTCAAGAAACACTCCCTACAAAAATCCCTAATTCTACGCGACTTCTTCCCACCATAACAATAGCCATGATAATGAGAGGGATGTTCGCATATAGTGCATATGGAATCGGAGAATGTCGCTCTACTGGTAAGGAAGGGTACAGTGTTATGAGATCCTTATATTTATTGGACTTTACGGACAAGTTTGAGGAAAAATCGTTATTGAAGAGATGGCATCATTGCTGTCTCTTTTTTGTTTCTTTGGTCACTTTTTTAGCATTGCTCTGACTCTGGTTCCCGCTACGGCATCCTACGATCACAAGTATGAAAGACTGCACGAAAATTAGCGTTGATGCTTATGTTCAAGCTCTCTCTGCTCTGCTAGGTGACGGGAATCATAGACGTACTTACGTGATGTTGCTACGATGTTCCATGGAAATTAAGTGAAAGTGATCACAAGAAATTACAGAAGGAGTTATTTATCGTGAAAAGAATCGTAACACTGAGCACCCGCAAACTGATGGACACCGCAAAACACGGCGGATGCGGCGCATGCCAGACATCTTGCCAATCCGCTTGTAAAACTTCCTGCGGCGTTGCAAACCAGAAGTGTGAAAATGCAATGAACAGATAAGATTCGGAATTTTACCGCCCATTGCTCTGCTGATGGGCGGCTATTTTTAAGAAATGGATACTATCCCTAAAGGATGGCAAAGCCGTTTCTACTTGTGTGCAAAAGGAGCTTGATTAGTAAGTATGATTCATCAATATAAACTAAACGGATACAATATCGTGCTCGATACCTATAGTGGCTCGGTGCATGTTGTTGATGACCTAGCATATGAAATTATAGCGGATTATGAGAAAACTTCTGCCGACCAAATCGTGACAACGCTGTTGGATAAATATAAAGATGATTCCAGCATTTCCGAGAGCGACATTCGAGAAACCATCGCGGATATCGAGGAACTTAAAAATGATGGACAGCTCTTTACAAAAGATGAGTATGAGAACCTCTCGCTCGATTTGAAAAAACGAAAAACTTATGTCAAGGCACTCTGCCTCAATGTTGCGCATACCTGTAATTTGTCATGCGACTATTGCTTCGCTAGCCAGGGGAAATACAACGGAGATAGGGCAATCATGAGCTATGAGGTTGGACAAAAAGCTATCGATTATCTGCTTGAAAATTCGGGTCATCATCGTAACCTGGACATCGACTTTTTTGGTGGAGAACCGCTCTTGGCTTGGAAAGTGGTTAAACAGATCGTAGCTTATGCAAGAAGCAAAGAACAAGAATACAAAAAAAAGTTCCGGTTCACCTTTACGACGAACGGAATGCTGCTGAACGATGAGGTCACTGAGTTTTTAAATCAGGAAATGTACAATGTCGTATTAAGCCTGGATGGAAGAAAAGAGGTTCATGACCGACTTCGCCAAACGGTTAACGGAAAAGGCAGCTACGATCATATTGTTCCGAAGTTCAAGGAATTCGTTCGTAAGCGCGGGGACCAAGAGTACTATGTTCGAGGAACTTACACTCGTAACAATGTCGATTTCACCAACGATATATTTCATATCGCAGACCTTGGTTTTGACAAGATCTCGATGGAACCAGTCATCTGTGATCCAAAGGAACCTTATGCACTTACCGAGGAGGACCTGCCGGAGATCTACAACCAGTACGAAATTCTCGCCAAGGAAATGATTGGACGTGATGAGCAAGGCAAGGGATTTACCTTTTATCATTACATGCTTGACCTCTCGGAAGGACCTTGCATCCAGAAGAGAATTACTGGCTGTGGTTCAGGAACCGAATATCTTGCTGTCACCCCCTGGGGTGAGCTTTTTCCTTGCCACCAGTTCGTCGGGGATGAAGAATACAGCATGGGAAACCTCTGGGATGGCATCACACAACCTGGGTTGCAATGTCAATTCCAAGAGAGCAACTGCTACTCGAAGCCGGAATGCAAGGACTGCTGGGCTAAACTCTACTGCAGCGGTGGTTGTCCTGCCAATGCACTGCACGCGACGGGTTCCCTCGTCGGAACCTATGACTTCAGCTGTGACGTCTTCCGCAAAAGAGTCGAATGTTCCATGATGGTAAAGGTTGATGAATCTATTAGAGCGATGGAAGGGCAATCTAGCTAGTTAACGTAACGGACGAATAAACTATAACCGAGAAATAGACACTTTTAAATAAAGTGCCTTTCTCGGTTTTTTTTGTATTAACTAGAACTATGATCATAGATCGTTTTTTCCATCGGCAATCAGGATGAGAAATTCAAAACGTGACGGCCTAATCTGTTTAATAGACAGAGAGGGCTTTTTTAATGTGCGAATCTATGATTTTTTCTTTGAACACAAATATATATGACTAAAGTCATATTAAATTCGTGATTTAGCGTATTTTTTTGTCGAAAAATAAACTATTTTCTAAGAAATGTCGATATAATAGGATAGAAATCTTCTATTCTGAATTAACTGCAATTACGGAAGCGTTAACAATTATATGAATAGTCATTCGACAAGGAGGAAAGCAATGTTAAAAAAGTTAGGCAAGATTGGATTGGCTTTTATATTAGTCATTGGACTGCTACCGATGATTTCACTCCGGGCATACGCTGCCATACCCTCATTCACCAAAACGGTGGACTTTCCCATTCAGCCTCCAGTTACAAACGCCTCGGGTAAGAATGTTTCTGATGTTGATGTTCTTCCTGACGGAAGTACCGCAGTAGTGTTGAACACATTCGCTTATCAAGGCAATTCCTATGTTTATTCTTATTTTTTAAAGATTTTTGACCGCACGGGAGCACTTAGATCAGATGTTGATCTTAGTAGTCTAATGGATATCTATTACAAAATGATTGATGTGAATATGCTTGCGCTAAGTGATGGAAGGATTCTGATTACTTACCATAAAAGCGACAGCGGCGATAACAATTTGCAATTGGGAACCGTTAGGGAGAGTACTCCCAATGCCTATTTCATGGTGCTAAACCAGTCAGGACAAAAGGTGGTCGGTCAGACACAGATTAATACATACTCTGCCGCCAGTACCCCGGCACTCACGCGCTTTGTCTCTATAACGGAATTGTCTGACGGAAATATAGCTTTTTCCTGGCAACGGAACGACAATATTAGCACGGCTACGCGTGTGTTCACTGTTGAGGGTAACCCAGTTTCGGGAGAAACACTTCTGGTTTCCCATAATGCGAGCATGTCTAATGTATCCGCTGGAGACGGTGTATATATGGTTGCTTACAATTCAGGAGTAGGACCCCAGACGGATACTGTTTATCTGAAAATATTCAGTAATAGTGGGACTCTGTTAAATACGATTAATAAAGGAATAAGAACGGATGAAAAACAGCTGTTTCTATCCACGTTGAACAACGGGAATTTCATGTTCAGCCAATATAGCTATAGAAACGGCACATCAACAGTCTCCTTATATGATAAGAACGGTACGAGCAAAGGTGATTTTACGGTAAATGGCTCTCTAGGCGAATCTTCGGCTGCTATTTATAGGGATGGTGCAAATCCGGGCTTTGTAACCGTAAGTACGGACCCCACTTCTACCAATGCCATCAATGATGCGTACAACAACTTTAAAGAATGGTCGGGAACGCAGTATGCTTACCTGAATTATTATGACAATGACGGTAACTTAGTCTTTACATCGGATCAGCCGGTGGATTCCGCTCCGGTGGCTATGCAGGGTTTCAATGAAGCCACTTGGATGTACGCTGTGGAATATTATCCAAGCTTCAAATTGTATCCCACCTTTGGTGACAAGCTTGTCTTGGTGACAACCGATAATACGGATGCTGATCATTATAGAATAACCGCTAAAATATTTGAGACGGGAGCTCCGGCACCAGCGGCTATCATTGACTATGCAGCTGAGCAACTGACCGGACTGACGCCAAACAGCGCCTACTCGGTTAACAATGGTACGGCAGTAATGGCGACAGCGGATGGTAAGCTGGCTATAGACATCAGCTGGTTTGGAACGTCAGTGAGCATTGTGAAGAAAGGCGATGGCTCGACGACAACGGATAGCCCGGCACAAATGCTGATTATTCCATCCCGTCCAGGGGCGCCGAATGGTGTAACGGTGACGAATGAAACGGCGATAAGTGCTAACGATGGTACATTGACTAACGTAACAACTGCGATGGAGTACAAGAAAGGTGTAGCGGGTACTTGGACGAATATTTCAGGTGCGACCGTAACGGGACTTGATCCGGACATGTACTATATCCGGACAAAAGCGACGGTGACGGCGTTTGCGTCAGAAGCGAAGAGCGTTACGGTGGCTACGTTTGTGGCAACACCGGAAGTGACACCGGCAGCCATCATTGATTATACGGCAGAGCAGTTAACCGGTCTGGCGCCAAACGGCTCGTATACGGTGAGCGGTACGGCACTAACAGCGACAACAGATGGAAAGCTGGCCATTAACAGTGGTTGGTTGGGTACGTCGCTGAGCATCGTGAAAAAAGGCAATGCCTCGACGACATTAGATAGCGCGGCGCAGATGCTAAGCATTCCGCCACGTGCAGGGGCGCCGACTGGTGTGATAGCGACGGATGAAACGGAGATCAGTGCTAACAATGGTACATTGACGAACGTGACAACCGAGATGGAATTCAAGAAAGGTACAGCAGGTGTATGGACGAGTGTAGCAGGTGTAACCGTAACGGGACTTTTTCCGGACACGTATTATGTGCGGACGAAAGCGACGACTACGGCATTTGCTTCAGAAGCGAAGATCGTGACGGTGGCTACGTTTGTGCCAACGCCGGAAGCGGCACCGGTAGCCACCATTGATTATGCGGCTGAGCAGTTAACAGGTTTAACGGCAAGCGGCTCGTACACGGTAAACGGGGCTTCGCTAACAGCGACAGCTGATGGCAAGCTAGCTATTGATAGCAGTTGGTTGGGAACGTCACTGAGCCTTGTGAAGAAGGGCAACAGTTCGACGACTACGGATAGCGCAGCACAGACGCTGAGCATTCCGATCCGTCCAGGGGCGCCGATAGGTATAACGGCGACGGACGAAACGGCAATAAATGCTAACAATGGTACACTGACGAACGTGACAACCGAAATGGAATACAAGAAGGGTGCGGCAGGTGCATGGAAGGAAGTGACGGGTGTAACCGTAACGGGACTAACTCCGGACACGTACCATGTGCGGACGAAAGCGACTGTGGCGGCATTTGCGTCAGCTTCAGTGCAAGTAGCGGTGGTTGCTTTTGTAGCAACACCGGAAGTGGCACCGACAGCTGTTATTGATTATTCGGCTGAACAATTGACAGGTCTCACGTCAAACAGCTCGTACACAGTAAACGGGGATTTGGTAACAGCGACAGCTAATGGACAATTAGCTATTGGTAACAGTTGGTTGGGAACGTCGCTAAGTATTGTGAAGAAAGGCAATGGCTCGACGACAACGGATAGTGCGGCGCAGACGTTAAGCATTCCGTCCCGTTCAGGGGTGCCGACTGGTGTAACGGCGACGGATGAAACGGCGATAAATGCCAACGATGGCAAATTGACGAACGTAACAACCGTGATGGAATACAAGAAGGGCACAGCAGGTGCATGGACGGATGTGTCAGGCACAACCGTGACAGGACTTATTCCGGACACATATTATGTGCGGACGAAAGCGACTTTGACAGCATTTGCGTCAGAAGCGAAGATCGTGACGGTGGCTAGGTTCGTGCCAACGCTGGAATTAACACCGACAGCCATCATTGACTATGCGGCAGAGCAGTTGACAGGCTTGACGCCAAGTGGCTTGTACACGGTAAATGGTTCAGCGGTTACGGCGACAGCGGATGGTAAGCTGGACATTAATAGTAGTTGGATAGGAACATCGCTAAGCATCGTGAAGAAGGGCAACAGCTCGACGACAACGGATAGCGCGGCGCAGACGCTAAGCATTCCGTCCCGTTCAGTGGCGCCGATTGGTGTGACAGCAACGGGTGAAACGGGATTGAACACAAATGATGGTACGCTCATCAATGTTACTACTGCAATGGAATACAAGAAAGGTACAGCAGGTGCATGGACAGATGTACCTGGTACAAGCGTGACGGGGCTTACTCCAGACACGTATTATGTGCGGACGAAAGCAACAGCGACGGCATTTAGCTCAGCTTCGGTGCAAGTGACGGTATCGGCATTCACGAAAATGCCAGAAGCGACGCCAGCGGCCGTCATCGACTATGCTACTGAACAGTTGGCAGGCCTGACGCCAAGTGGCTCATACATGGTAAACGATACAGCGATTACGGTGCCAGTAGATGGCAAGCTGGAAATTGATAGCAGCTGGTTGGGAACGTCACTGAGCATCCTTAAGAAAGGTGACGGTTCAAAAACTACGGACAGTGCGGTACAGACGTTAAGCATTCCATCTCGTGCAGCGGCTCCGGTAGGTGTGACTGTTACGGATGTAACGTACAATGGGGCTAATAACGGTACCATTCAGAATCTGACAGTCCAAATGGAATACAAAATAGGCAGCACTGGTCTTTGGACAGAAGTTACAGACACAATGATTACTGACCTTGCGCCGGACACGTATTATGTTCGGGAAAAGGCAACGGCAACAGCATTCGCTTCTAATGCTGCTCAGGTTATCGTTCATGACTCGAATGCGGTCATCCCGTCCGCACCTGAAGTCACAGCAGATGATCTGAACAATACGATTGTTGGTCTGGACACAAGTATGGAATTTTCAGTGGACGACGGACCATATATACGGTTCGACGGCACCAACTTGCCGGACTTGAGCGGTGAGCACATCGTTATGGTACGGGTGGTAGCTAGCGGGTCCGTTCCGGCGGGACCGGCAACTACGCTGACCTTTACAATTAATATGCTTAACCCTGCGGGTGGTTTGAACGTGATTGCCATCGATCCAAGTGGCTCGGTAAATAACGGCTATACTCAAATCACTGTTACGCCTGCATTGGCTGAAGGACATAAGCTCTTTTATAAGAACTTTGGCGCTGGTAGCATCGTCGTACCAAATGTGGGAGATGTCCTGGCTGGATACATGCTTGTAGGCATTGAGGGATTGGTTCCTGCGGCCAATGGGGATACGATTGGGATTGCAGAGCTAGATGCTGACGGCAAAGTGGTGAAATACGGTAGTGCAACAGCAGCTGTGGTGGCTGATACCGTAACACCTGGCACTGATCCGGTCAGCCCAGGAACCGGAGGGAACTCGAATAGCGGAACAACCCCCGGTAACGCGAACACAGTCGTTACCGATGTGATCGTCCTTGTTAACGGTAAGGAAGAGAATGCGGGCAAAGCAACAACAACGACCTCAGGAAACGTGGGAACAACTATTATCGTCGTTGACCCAGCTAAACTCCAAGCGAAGCTGGACGCGGAAGGTAATGGGGCGGTGGTGACCGTTCCTGTGACGCTGGATTCCAACATCATCGTCGCTGAGTTAAACGGTCAAATAATTAAGAATATGGAGAACGCATCGGCTACCCTAGTGTTTCAGACAAGCAAAGGTACTTATACTTTGCCAGCCGACGAAATCAATATTGATGCGTTAGCTAAAAAATTTGGAAGCGGCTTGAAGCTGGAAGATATCACACTGAAGATTACGATCAGCGAGACCTCACCATCCATGAACCAGGTAGTGGCGGGTGCGGCAAGCAGAGGTGGCTTTACACTCGTTGCACCGTCACTAGATTTCACTGTTACCGCTACTTACGGTACATCGACAGTGGAAGTAAGTCAGTTCAATGCTTACGTAGAGCGGATAGTGGCACTTCCAGGTGGTATTGCTCCGAATCGGATTACGACTGGAGTCGTTGTGGAGCCAGATGGCACAGTGCGCCATGTACCGACCAGATTCGTTCTGAAGGACGGCAAATACTACGCAGTTATTAAGAGTGTGACGAACAGTTCGTATTCTGTGATCTGGCATCCGCTGACTTTTGCGGATGTGGAGAATCATTGGGCGAAGGACGCAGTGAACGATATGGGATCTCGTCTAGTAATTAATGGAATGAACCAAACGACGTTCAACCCGAATGCAGATATCACCCGGGCAGAGTTCGCAGCGATTATTGTACGCGGTCTGGGACTGAAGCTTGGAGAAGGGAAGACAGCATTTGCAGATGTGCCAGCGAATAGCTGGTATGCAGGTGCGGTTGAAACGGCATCCGAGTACGGTCTGATCACTGGTTTTGAGGATGGGACATTCCAGCCGAATGCTCCAATCACACGCGAGCAAGCCATGAGCATTATCGCTAAAGCGATGAAGTTAACCGGCCTTGCGGACCAGACTAGTACAGTGGATGTGACAAGCGTACTGGCAGCCTTTACAGATGCTGGTAACATAGGTGTCTGGGCTAAGGACAGTCTGGCGCTTGCCGCCAAGGCTGGTTTAATTAGCGGCCGTGGCGACAATAAGCTGGAGGCAAAGGCTAATGTCACCCGTGCGGAAGTGGCAGTTCTGATTCAGCGGTTGCTGCAGAAGTCGGGTCTTATTGATTAGATTGGTGAGCAATGGAAGAGTGGATTCAGCATAGGGCTGAATCCGCTTTTTTTTTGTTAGTTGATCTAGTTTCTGGTCTATCTTGGATAGCCGCCATGTCTGGAATTGAAGTATCAATAAAATACGGAAGTTATGAAGGAGTTACGGCTCAAATCTATTTTATAGATATGACAAAGAGGATTGGAAGTGCAGGTAATGTAGGTACTATAAGATTATCGAATAGAGTTAAAATTACATATCACTCCGAAAATTAAGGATGGGTAAAAAAAGAGCCAGACTGCAATTTTTCGAGGTCTTTCTTTCCATTAAAAATGGGCATATCGTATAAGATTTGTTCCCGCTGTGTACTCGACGCATTTGGAGTCGGTGGCGTTATTAATGAGGAACAATAGAGAAGTCTGGATTTACTGTGATGGAGTGAGTTTTGGGAGTAGTATAGATGAGATGTAAAAATAAATAGAAGATGTAAAATAGTGAAGATTGCTGATTTTGACAAAAAACTTCGGAAAAACACCTGTTATATTAAAAAAAGGTGTTTTTTGGTTGTCTTCGTTATTGAAAAAAATTAATTTGTTTACTTTTACTGTGTTAGAATGCAAATAATTAGATGTAGAATTAATATATAGCATATTATTGTTAGGTTTATAGGCTTTTATATGCTACCCTATCCTTCAAAGGGGGCTTTTAGGAGGATGTAGTTGATATTTCTAAGATAGACAGTTAGAAACAATGAAATAAGTAGGGGGAATATATGAATGGCGAAAAGGGGAAAAATAAAAGCAGTTGTTTATTTCTGGAATACCAAAAATTGTTTTACTGGCTTCATGTCATATAATGAGGTTGGAAAGTATGTAAATATTGTTAAAGACCAATCTATGAATCGATTAATTAATGATGCCAGCGTGGATTTAATAATAAAATATATGAAAAATGAAGGAGAGGAGATCTTTTTTCCACCAGTAATAATGAATTGCTCAAATAAAATAAAGTATGATTCTGTAAATAGCCTAATGGAGATTGAAGAAAGTAGCCTTACTATTATAGATGGGCAACATCGGATTAAGGCAATAAATGAGATACTGGCTGATACAGAATTTCTTTCTGAATTTGGTTCTAAGAAAATACCCTTTTTGATTATAGAAGAATTAAGTCCAGAGTTACATAGAAAATTGTTCCATACAATCAACGATAAGAGTACGAAAGTACAAAATAACGTCTCAGATCGTTTTTCAACTACAACTTCAAATTTAATAGGATTGAAATACGTCTCAGACCATCTCGATATAAAAGAAATAATTGAATGGGAAGGTAAGCAGTCAAAAGAAAAGATAGTTTATTCTCATATGCTGAATTGTATTGAAATAATAGAGGATTTCTTACAAAAAAAGTTTAAAAATACATTGAGTACAATTGAAGGGGTCTTAGTTGATAATAAGAAACATTTATATAAAAATGACAATTATTATTCTGTATTTAGAGCCTTTTGGGATTATATTTTTCTAAAACTAAAGGAGAAGCCCACAGATAAAAATTTTTACGTTAAAGAAATAACATTAAGCTATATAAGTAAGATATTGATTAACAAACTCGATACTGAGGGAGTAAACGATGATATTGAGGCTCTTATTAATATTAAAGATAAAATTAGTATTATACTAAATAATTTTTTACCGAAGGAATTGGTTTTTGATTATGTGTTTAGAATTAATAAATCTTCTGAATGTAATGAATCGCTGAAGAGATATCTGGATTGCAATAAATATTTAGTTGAAAACGGAATAACATTACAGAACAAAATTACTTTTAATAAACTGCTCTCTAAAGTTATACCCAAAGGTTTTCTTGATAATGGTGGATATTTTTCAGTTGATGCAACGAAATATGAACCTTTCAGTGCCTTTCTACAGTTAACAAATAATTTACTAACAGATTTGTTAGCTCAAAATAAAACTGAAAAAGAAATAATTAAACAACTTGTTCCAGTGGATAAAACAAATCAATTTGGTACAACTGAACCTGATGAGCAAGCCGCAGCGGAGGAGATAAACGTCGATTTAAGAGCGAGCATCGGCACTCAGGAAATTATGCAAGAGCAGGATCCACAAGAGGATAAACCTGAAAAGCCGGAAGAGTGAATATGCAGTTATTAGGAAAATATTATTTGGAGGAATGCAAATTGCATCATACGCATTTTGTTTTGCAATTCACAAAAACATATAGTAATGAAACACTAAAAGAAGTATTGTCCTCTGAGGAGTTTGACAATATTGATTATGTATTTAATCCAGTTGAAAAGATGATATTTTTCTCGATATTTGACAAAGCGGAGAAGCCGAAAAAGTATGAAAAAACAAAAAAAGCAATTATTGAAACATTGGGAATGATTGATGGAACATATCTTTCAATTCTTTATGATTCCCAAACCGTTGAATATTTGGAGAAGATATCTTCTTCTATTTATGAACTTGAAAGGAACTTTAGAAACTTAATAGAAATTAAGATGCTTCGTCAAGTAGGACCTTTGTGGAGAAACCAATATCTAGTATCTAATGATAATACATATGACCGAAAAACAGGAAGGAAAGACGATGTTTTTAAATACCTTGCTAACCCATTGGATGACCATAATTTCAAAAACCTAAGTGTTTTTGTTAAAGAAAATATTAGGAGGAATAGAAGTATTATCACTGAAAAGTTAGATTTATTAGATAGTAAATTGGATATTTTAAAAGCAGCTAAGAAAAGTGAAGATTTAAATGAAATTACGGATGATATTGTTGATGAAATAAATCAATTGAAAATCTCCGTGGGTAATGCTAATGACCTATATTCTGAGGATATTTATGCTCATATTAAACCTGATTTAGTGGAAGAATGGAATAGAATTTATGACTACCGAAATTATTGGGCGCATAATATATTTTTAATGACGGAAGCGGAATATAATGAATATCTACGGCTAAGTCAAAGGATAAATAAAAAGATCAAGGTTGAACTAACTATAGATTCATTACTTGGTTCACTAAATTTTAAGGATTATGGTAATTTTATAAGGATATCAATAAGTAAATATGAGAATGAAGTAGTAAACTGTGAGGTGAAAATAAAGTTTAATCTTAATGGGAAATTTTACTATGTATCAAAGCTAGAAGCAGACTATATAGATATCTATAACTTCTATAAAGTTTTATTTAGTAAACAAGCCGATTTCATAGCAAAATTAGATAGTACTTATTTAAGAAATCCGTATTTATATAATATATTATCTGAAAATGAAAAATTCCCTGAATGGTTTGAAGATATTTCAGAGGAAGATTCAAATGAAATTATCAATATCTTAACTAGTGTATTTAAATTTAATGTTAAGACTGCGAATGAATCTGGGGAAGGTTTGGTGGTTGTGAATGAAGACCATCACAGTTTCTTGAAAAGAATATTTTCATAATAAGTATTAGAAGGTCAGCTGATTTAGGAAATCTAGTTATATGTAAACCCGCAAATAAAGTTTGCGGGTCTTTTTTATAACTTTAAAAGTGGAGGGTTTAAAATTGGAATTTCTAATTATGTAATTAGTTTGGGACTAGAGATCAACAATATCAATAATGATGAGTATTTACATTTCCCACCAATCTCCAAACAAGGTATACTTAAAAAAATATGTAGTTACTAATGGCCTATATCTTAAGACCTTCTATTTAACAAGGTTAATTACAAATAATACTTCGGTCATCAGAGTAATGGAGGAATCCTATGAGTACAACACAGTCTCAACACTTCATCAATGTTCTGAAAAAATGCAAACAATCATCCAAAGAAGCCGTTGAAAACCTGGAGGGCTTTAGTGATTTCAAGAAATACTTGCATATTCAACGGCCAGTAGAAGTGGAACTTGAGCAACAGATTAATGAAGCCTATGAATCGTCCGAAGCACGATTGATTTTAGTCTGTGGTGGGGTCGGAGATGGAAAGTCCCATATCTTATCTTACTTAAAAAGCAAATATCCCTTTCTAAACGATGAATCAAATTTTTATTTACATAATGATGCTACTGAAAGCTTTTCTCCTAGAAGAACATCCATTGAAACTTTATCCAATGTACTACAACCATTTTCTGATGCTGAGCTAGAAGTTGGCGGAACCATAAATATCATTCTAGCCATCAACTTAGGAGCCTTAAATAACTTCGTTGATTCTGAAGAAGGTAAGGCCTTTTCTAGACTAAAGGCTTATGTATATCAAAAAAAAATTCTAGAGTCAGTAATTGCTGATGAAGTTAGTCCAGATGATCATATTTTTCGATATGTGAATTTTAGTGACTATCATATGTATCAGCTGACTGAGCAAGGACCAAAATCGGATTATATAAAAGGGATCTTCCAAAAAGTTACTCAGAATACAGTAGATAATCCCTTTTATCAAGCTTACCTTAGAGATCTTGAAGAAGATCGAGAAAGCGCATCGAAGAATCCAATCATCCAAAACTATGATTTACTACAGCATGAGGATGTGCAAGATAGAATCATCGCGCTCTTGATTCAAGTTATGGTAAAGGAAAAACTAATCATCTCTACACGCGCCTTGCTAGATTTTGTGTATAACTTGCTTGTTCCATCTGTTATGGAGAATATGAGTCATAATCAAATTATCGAATACGTACAAGAGCAAGATTTTAAGGATTATGTAGCCTGTTTGCTTCCGTTCCAGATCTTCGAGAAGGTTGATGCATCAGCCATTCATCGAGCGATTGACCAAATCAATCCGACCCGGATACGAACAGAGCAGATGGATAGATATCTAATAGAATTTAAATCTCTTAAAGAAGGAGCAGGCCTATTCGCCAATCATATTA
Organism: Paenibacillus sp. NPDC101420; assembly: GCF_050277435.1. NCBI lineage: Bacteria > Bacillati > Bacillota > Bacilli > Caryophanales > Paenibacillaceae > Paenibacillus > Paenibacillus sp. NPDC101420. Next base: position 149,935 of record NZ_JBNNSE010000009.1, on the reverse strand, counting down.
ACGTCAGTAGACTACCTTATTTATCAAAATCCATATTTCAAAATTCGCCATGGCGGAATTCGGATGGTAAGGAACAAAACTTCAAGAAAAGACTAATCAAACTATTTGTATATTTATATTACTTCCTCCCTAAGGAGGAACATAGTTTTTTTGTTGACGAAACATATGAGCAATTTATGAGGTATTTATTCTACTGGAACAAGAGGGATATTAGTAAATTAGCCAATCTATATAAAGGCGAAGTGCGTGACGCGATCTACAAATGGAATGGAGAAGCTAACGGTGACTTGGTATATGTTCAGATAGGTCAGCCACAGACACAATATCATGCTCTTCAAAAATTAGAGATTGATCCTCATATAGACAAGCGAAGTGTTCTTTCTCATTCGGAATTATTTAAATTTTTGACGATGATGACTATTCAATTCAAAACCAAAAATGTGACTTATGAGAGCGATGCAACTGTTCCCTCTATCGATGTTGATTATTCTCTTTATGCCTTAATAATTCGAATTAAGAACGGATACCGTCCAAATAAAAAGGACAAATTTCAGTTTATTAAATTCGTTGAGTTTATTGAAAAGTTGAACAACTCCGGTAATCAGAAGAATGAAATTATCTTCGAAAGCAAGCAGTTTGGAAAGTCCACCCGCTATCGCCTGCAGTATGATGAAACTTTTGATCAATACTCATTTATGGAGACGTGAATAATATGAGTTATCTTATAAATCTAGAGGAAATACGAAAAGAGTTTAAGTTTGAAACTTCTATTAAACACAATCCTAGAATCCCACTAGAATTTTTGCCCTACACCACAAAGTTTAAAGAAACACAGTACAATTTTAGAGAAGTTGTTGGGGAGTTTATGCGGCTGGTGGGACGAAAAAAATTACCTGAGGCTGTTGATGCTGAAAAGCTATTAAGTAATGTTTTAGATTCTATTTCATTTGGACAGGCAAATCAACGTGGCGAATTCAAACAAATGGTTAAGACGCTCTTTTTGGACGAGAATGAGCAGCTTTATTTATTTCATCCTCAAATGTTGTATTACATCAATACTGTCGACAATGAAAATAAAAAGCTAGCACTCTTTTTATATAACGTCCTTTGGAATCAACGAGATGCGTGGTCTGTAGATGTTGCGACTGAAAATGAATCTGACCTGATGAGTACATTGCTCTTTAGGTCATTACCTGAACTAATAACTGCTAACGAAATTAAAAATAATTATGCACTTATGCTGCCAGAGGTATCAAAGTTATTTTTTCAAGATTTCCAATGGTTATCTACAAAAAGTGATCTATTTACCCAACAAGTTGAGAAAATTATCTCTTATTATTACTTCTTTTACGTTACACAGTTTGCCATCCAAAGTGAAAGTTTATTTAACTCGGTTGATCAGAAAATTCGGCCAATCTATTTTACCTTTGAAGAAGAAGAAAGATTGTCTAAAACCCGTGTGAGTTACGAGTATGGGTGGAAAAATCTCGAGAAATCTATTGGGAAAATTTTCTCGCATATTAACCTTTTAAAAATGTTGAACTTTACATCTAATGAACATAAGGAAGAAAATTGGAATGCCCCATTTTCATATCAGCAAATTGCTACTTGTATCCGTGAAATGTCAGGAGAAGAGCAAGTGGCGCTTGAAGAAGAGATTGACCTATTGACTGAAGAATATAAGCAAAAGTTGTCTGGGGACAGTAAATGGATGCTAATGGGGACATTTACTGAACGGTATGAATTGTCGGTTCTAAATAAAATAGATCAGTTATTCAGGATGATCGACCATCAATTTAACCAAACTTCTCGATCGAAGCCTTATAACGAGTACAGACAATGGTTCGTTCACTTTTGCCAGAAAACTTTTTTAAAGTCACGAGGACGTTCTGGTAAAATGCTCATACTTGATACAGATTATCTTTTGTTTTTGACTAAATTAATGATTAAAGATGAGAGTAAAATCCGTTTGAAAAGACTATTCGAAAAGTTCGAGGCACGGGGTATGATATTTGACCGAGATACACAAACAGCGATTGTTGATTATTTTGAGAAACTTAACTTACTTGAGAAAAAAAGTGATAGTGGGGATGCTATTTATGTCAAAGCATTTTTATAATTACTTGGCTGAGCAGATTGTGGAATTCTTTATTCGTACAAATGTTCAGCCAGGAGATAAATATCATATTCAATTTGAACGTGATGAGCAAGTAGAATTGCTTGTGGAACAAGTTAAATCATTATCCACAGCTGAGCCCTTTTATATGCAAACAGAGGAAGGAATCTACCAATCCAAATCTCTGATGGGATCAAATGCCAAAGTTTTAATAGCTTCAAATACTGACGAGGTGACACCAGATTTTCTAACTACGCTGCGGAATAAAGTAGGAATTAATGAAGAGCTATTTATCGATAAAGCCATGCTACTAATTCACAACTCAAACCTAGATAGCTTAGTACAGGGTATGACCTCATTTGACAAAGAAGGAATGCCGTTCCACATTAACTCAATTGAAGAGAATCTTCAGAATATGATGGAGAATTCCCTTCTTACAAAACCGGAAAAGCAAATACTAAAATTTAGTATGGAGACGAATAGAGCTCAACAAGGAATCCATGAGCAAGTAACCTTGTTTGATTATGAGAAAATTCTTACCGTTCTAAACAACGAAAGGCTTGAAAATTACGATTATAAAGATTTTGGTTTGTTTCAGGATTCGGAATTTTTCAATACACCTATGACGGAAAAGCAAATTCAAGCTCGTTTAACTGAAAATCACAGTCTTTTCAGTAATGTTGAATTGGCCCATCAGTATGGTCCTATTGATATTAGCTTGGAAAGGCATTTTGATGAGCAGGGCGTAAAATTGCTCTCTGATATGGAATGGCAACTAACTGACTTCGGAAAAGTAAAACAGTCTAATCAGAAGAAGCTAGAGGGTAAGGGGCTAGAGTATATAGAGTCTACTAAAAAAGTAAAAGCAACTAATGAAGGCCTAATTTACTGGGAAAGAGCAGATGGAGAAGGAAAGAGCCAACAGCGTAAGCGTAATATTATAGTATTTAATCCTGAACAACAAAAAAAAGTTACTTTGGAGTTTCAGTTTAACGACTTTATTAAACAAGATTTTATTTCTAGAATTGCAATAAAACATAACATTAATCCTGAGCAATCGGGGAAAAAAATAAAGGTAGAACTTACACATGCCCCAGGACAAACAACATTCTATGGAGTTAAATATAAAACAGATGTTTCACCAACTTATGAGTTTAGAATAGCGATTGTAGAAACGTCAGAAAATTTGCTTCAGGCGATCCAGACTTCCTACACAATCAACCTAGTAAAATCAAAATTAAGACATTCGAGTATTTTAATTAATTCAGACCATGAGCAGTGGATCTTTAACAAAGGTAAATCCGATGTAGTTCAGGTGGAGCTCATGGAAGATTTTGAAAATAATCAATTTCAAATTACAGAATCTGAAGAGCTAGTGGTTACAAAAAACTCGGAAAATCAAGGTGAGGAAGACTTAATTCACTTTGCTATAAAACTACCGATGACTGAAATCCCACTTTCTGTCCAGGATGTAGTTGAACGACCTGTTCCGATTGGTGGATTTAATGTATGGAAATTAAAACGTGAGAAACAGGATCATTTTAAGTACCGTATAGAAAATGATAAGATGAAAATCATACAAGGTACTCGTGAAACTTATGCCCAAGGTGAATTCAAAAAGAATCTTGAACGTGAACTGAAACTAATTGGTACCAATCATCTGTACTTTACGGAAGAAGCTGGTGAACTTCACCCGGAACAAATTAACGTGCCAGAAACCGTTAGAGAAGCTTATATTAATCTACTTCGTTACTTCCGTGATAACCAACTGCTTCCCAGTCTGGCTTATTTGGATGAAGATTACTCCTTACTAGCTCGAGCCTATGTTGAAGTATATATTAAAGAATTAGAACAATTGCAAAACGGACAATCGTTAGTTCAAACACAACGTGATCTAGTTTTACTAGGCACAATTCGTAAAGGACTTAAGGACCCAGAATGGCTATATACGCCTCTGCACCCGCTTAATCTTGCTTATCAACTACAGCTAAAGGACTTGATTGACAAAGAGACGATTAATGATGAGCTGCTCCGTACATTAAGACCAACACATCTAGTTCCTTATGTCTCATTTAATGGCGGTTTGTATAAAGTGATTGAACCTAGCGATTCATATGAATGGACAACCTATATTGACCAAAGTCTACCGAGATTTGAGTCCTCAAAACTCTTTGTAAATAAGCTGGTACAGGAGAAGATCGAAGAATTCACTGAGCATTTTTCTTATTTGTTCGATTTAGATTATCGAGCACCTTTGAAAATAAACACAATTAATATGGGTGATTGTCAGGAAATTCTGCAAGGGTTGTTTGAATTTTATAAAAGACAGCTTAAGAGAGAGGTTCAGAAGAGTGACCTACTCCCTATCGAACTACATATCTATGCAGAAAAAGGGATTAATAATGTCTTTGAAGAGATGTCACAGTACTCTGATGCAGAGGAAATTGCTAAAAATTTCAACTTAAAGTTGGAGTTAGAAGGATACCACTCCGAAGAGATATTAAATATCTTTAGAGACCAAGTTAAATTTTATTCACGTGATGTTGTCACTAATCAATATGAATACTGCCATATTACCTTCTACCAAATGAGCAAAATAGAACAAGTAGCCACAAGCAATGCATCTGAGATTATTACAGGCTTATCCTTATTTGGATTGGTATCTGGTGTTCCATCAGTATTCATTAATGAGGATTACAAGACAGGGTTTGGTACTAAATATTACAGAACATCCGAAGCACCGTTGCTAAACCTTGTTCCTAAACTCAATTCTTTGCTTCGAGTTGCAAGGACACTAGATAATTATCAAGAAGATATGAATATCGTAACTGCTATCTCTGCCGAGCATAAGCAAAAGTTAGATGCTGTATACGATTCGTCACATTGGGTTACTTTTATTGAACCCAAGGTAGATCTCAGTTTCTTTAAGAATAATGATGAGCAGAAGGATTTGCTTGTTATCCATTACAGTGATCAGTACACCTCTTCTAGTGGCTTTGATGCAATCACTGTGACAAGACGCTCGAAGCAATATCAACGGCTAATTAAAGAATTTTTGGACTCTCACCAAATTATAGCATCTGATGAAGTGTTGCCTCCAATAATCAATTTTTTTAATGCAATTAACGGAAACTGGTTGTTACGATTATTGGCTCAAAAAAATCAGTTTCCGAAAGAAAAAATCAGTATTTTGTCTGCTGTAAAATTGGCTTTAGCTGCTTTTGCCCATCGGGATATTATATGGATACCTATCTCAATGGAAGAGATTCTACGAATATCTGGTGGTACTGGACTAAGGCAATCGGAAGGGTTGTTTTCAGCTAGGAACCTTGGAAAGTTTGGCTCTTACAGCGATGATTTGCTACTAATTGGTATTGAGGAGCAGGGCGAAGATCTAACGGTTCACTTCTATCCGATTGAAGTGAAGATTGGGAATAACCCTAAGTCAGTATATGATAAGGCTGTAGACCAAGTTAAGGAAACTAAAAAATTGTTAATAGACTTCTTGTTAGAATCTGAAGAGAACGTCTTTAAATCGAAATTATATCGTAACTTCTTTATACAATTAGCGATCGCTAGTGCTGAAAAAATGAATCTTTACTCGATCTGGCCAGAGCAATACTGGAGAAATGTTACGGACAGTAGGTTGAGGGGAAGATTGCTCAACGATGATTATAGAATTTCAAATACACTGCAAGAGTATATCGGTGATGGAGCAGTCATCTCCTTTAAAAAAGATTGTGTATTTTCAGGAATCAAAAGAACAGAGGATGTCTTAGTCTTTGATTATCCAGAAAAGAGCGGATATGATTTTATCATTAAGAATATTGAGGAAATTAAGGACCATATCCAAAGTGAGGATGGGGATATTCGATCAGATCAACTTCTTTCAAAGTTGTATAAATCAGAAATAGGTTTAATTTATAGAAAAGAAAACACTGACAACTATTGTGAAAATGCCGCTGATCAATCAGGTAGCTACAGAACAGATAATTACGTGCAGCCTTCCCTTGATAATGATCATACAAATAGCAATTTAAAAATTGAAGTTAAACCTGTAAAACCATTGGAGATTTTGTTCGGTCACAATGCACAGAGTCAAGAAGAAGTAAAATGGTATCCGACCTCGACTGATAAAATAATGCACACTAACACAGGCATTATTGGAACAATGGGTACAGGGAAAACGCAATTCACTAAATCCTTGATTACTCAGATACTTCGTAACAGTACTGATAACGTGAATGAAACGCCAATTGGAATCTTGATTTTTGATTACAAAGGCGACTATATCAAATCGGATTTCACTGAAGTTACAGGTGCGAAGGTCTATGATTTATACCACTTACCATATAATCCATTATCTCTCTATGTAACGAAACCGTTGCGTCCACTGTTGCCAGTGCATACTAGTAGCACATTGACAGATACGATCGCAAAGGCATTTAACCTTGGACAGGTACAAGTGAATACTCTTAAAGGAGTAATAATGGATGCCTACAACCAAAAAGGTATTATCAAAAACGACGCAATAACTTGGGAAAAGGCAGCTCCTACTCTAAGTGATATCTATGAACTTTATACAGAGCGAGAAGATGTGAAAGTTGATAGTCTATACGCAGCGCTTCAAGAGCTTTATGAGATGGAGGTCTTTGAGCCTGATGCTAGTAAGACAATCTCACTTTTTGATATGATCGATGGTATTACTGTTATTAACCTATCTGGATTTAACGCAAGTATTCAGAATTTAGTAGTATCGATTACTCTCGATGTATTTTATAATCAAATGCAGATGCAGGGTCATAGTGGTATTAACGGTAATTATCGTGAGATTACAAAGATGATTCTGGTTGATGAAGCAGATAATTTTCTTAGCAAGGATTTCACCTCAATTAAGAAAATTCTTAAGGAAGGTAGAGAATATGGAGTAGGTACCATTCTATCTACACAGTTCCTGAGTCATTTTTCAACATCGGATAATGATTATGCAAATTACATTCTTACATGGATTGTTCATAATGTTTCTGAGTTATCTGCTAAAGAGATTCGGATGGTGTTCAGTACGCAGAGTAAGGCTGAGGAAGAGAATATTATGAACCGAATCAAATCATTACAGAAACATTATAGTATTATGAAGGCAGGATCGGGGCAGCCGGTTTGGATGAGAGATCGAGCTTTTTGGGAATTAAATAAAGAATAATTTTTTTACTAATTAAATGACTACTAACAGCCTGTACTTTAATGATTATCGAAGTACAGGCTGTTCCTTTAATCCACTAGTGATTTGATTAGTTGAGGAATCTCTGCCAAGTCTTCAAACCAAACAATTTGAATTCCTAACCGAGCATAGTGTTTTTCTCGAGAAAGATGGAAGTCTTCTAAAAAAGCTTCTAGTATCTCTTCCGATATTGTGCTGATATCATCTTCTAACTGTCTTTCTTCAATTTCTAATTCAAGTCGCTGCATGAATGCAAAGTGTTTTACCTTGTTATGGTTTTTTCCCGCTGCTATATCTAATATTCTCCTCATATTTGGATCACTCATTGATAAGCCAATAAATACACAATTATTTTCTTTTAAAGTTAATAGCTGAGTTATGTTTGACCAAGAGTAGGAGTTAGTATAAACATCATGATATGACTTTTCAGTAAGCACTATAGGATGAGAATCATAGATTTGAGTGTTTTGTGGTAGGTAACCGTGAACGTGGTATACTGGCAAACAATTAGGTTCTACTTCATCATCTTCTTTAAATATTGGCATATAAGTTAGTGGGACCTCTTTTAAATGCTGTTCTAACAAATCATCATAATTAAAGGTAACCACGCTTTGTACTTGATAGCTCCCTCTATGGTTACATAATTTGGCTAGCCACTGTAATGTGGGTGAAGTGAAAACTTTACGTCTACCTTTCCCATATAAGGCTGCCCGGATTTCTTTTGATAATGAATTATTACCTAAGTTAGTTTCTAAAAAAGAAGCGTTAATAATTGGGGAATCATCGCCTAATTGACTTAATAAATTTGTTAGGGCAACTGCTTCTTTACTAGATATTCGATAGTTTCTTAATTTACCTTCATTTTTATTATTTTTCATTTCTCTAAAGACAGCTTCATTAATTTTCTCTAATAATACATCCCATGTTGGAATCCCAGCAGATCTAGAGACTCCTGCTCCTAAAAATAATGATAGCTTATTTGATTTTAGACACTTTTTAATATCTTCAATGCATCTATTTCTACGGCTCTTCCACTCAATTAATTCGACTTTAAGGGGAACAGAGTCCATGGCATCTCTATCTTCAATTAAAGAAAATAAACCATCTTTAAGTCGGAAACTTTTAACTTTGATAGCTTGAGATATAATATAATCTTGGGTCCTTCGCTTTAATGTCATATTCAAAACACCCAGCTCATCAGTTGTATTAAAATCAAACCAATGGTTCTTTTTTATTACTTTCAATATCTCGTGAACAGGAGAGGGGGAGTTTATTTCTTTAAGGGCTAAAATAGCGGCATCGTAAAGTTTCAAAGTATCGACTCCTGAATGTTATAGATGAAAATTAATATTCAAATAGGCTACAGAAAATGAAAAAAATTACTGGATTTCTTTGAATATGTCTAATTGGTTCTCGCTAAGCTCTGGGCTTAAAGTCACACGAATAGTCTGCCGAACTTCCTCTAGAGTTTTACCAGATGCACTTAAAACATGACTTGGTTTACTTGAACTACAAGCTGATCCAGTGGAAAGGGCGACATGGCCGGCAAGCTTCTTAAGTAAGAGTTCGTTATTAACACCAATAAACTGTAAGCTAATTAAACCGGGGATTTTATCTTTTGTATCGCTGTTGAATTTAATTTTATTTCCTAGGTTGGTCTTAAAGATATTAGTTAAGTAATCCTCTAATTCCCTCAAACGTTTCACATTTTGCTCTAAATTAGCTGTAGCTAGTTCAGCAGCTTTGCCTAAGCCAACAATATTGTGAACCGCTAAGGTACCACTACGATAATTATTTTCCTGTCCGCCCCCATGCAGAAGAGGTGTAATCCGAGTATATATTTCTTTCGTCTGTTTTCGAATGATTGCTGCTCCAATACCTTTTGGGCCACCAATCTTATGGCCAGACATTGACAAGAAGCGAATTCCTTTTAATTTATTAAGATCAATAGGGACTTTTCCTATTACTTGTGTAGCGTCAGTGTGAAAGAACAAACCGTTATCCTTAAAGAGATCGGAAAGTGCATCAATTGGATTTAGTGAGCCGATTTCATTATTACCCCACATGATAGATGTAAGAAGTGGCTGAGCTTGCTCAGTCACTTCTTTTACTTTTTGAACATCAATTCTTGCGAACTGATCAACATCTATCAATGAAACCTCAAACCCACGCTCACTTAGGAAATTAAAGGTTTCTATTATAGAAGGATGCTCCACCTTCGAGGTGAGTAAGCGTTTATTCGTGATATTGCCGTCGTTATAATAATCGGCAATGCCTTTTATAATCATATTGTTACTCTCTGTTGCTCCGCTGGTAAAGATAACCTCGTCTGGATCGCAACCAAGCAACGATGCTATTTGCTCACGAGCTTTCGCGACAGCTTTTTTTGCATTTTCGGCTAAAGAGTAAAATTTACTGGAAGGATTTCCGTACTCCTCCTTGAGGTAAGGCATCATTGCCTCAAGTACTTCGGGGAGAATTTTGGTAGTGGCACTATTATCTAAATAAAGCATTTAGATTCCTCCTACATCCTATTAACTTAGTAAAGCTCGAATAAAGCGTTCAAAATTTCCAGTACTCTTAAACTCACCTGCTAAGGAGCGGATTCCTCGCTCTAAATGCGCATTAAAGTATCCAGGAAAGTAATCCTCGTCAGTTAATTGCTTCTCAGCAGCTTGTGTGATAAGGACCTTAAAAACATAGTCATATTCTCCCGTAACAGTATTTCGATTGAGCACGAGACCATCTGAAAAGTCTTTAGTAATAGGTATTACTTTATTATCAGTTGTACTGTTTCTAAGAGAGAGGCTAACAGCATAGCGGATTAGAATATTTGGTGTGATACCGGTTGATGCATGAAGTTGGGTAAGAATATCTTTAGCATATTTGGAGGTTCGCAAAGTAAAATTCAAAGTAGAACACTCTCCTTACTAAAGTTAAAATAGCGCCCTTTAACAATCTTTGCACTATCGAAGATTTCATCAAATTCTAAAGTGTAGAATCTAGCAGTATTACCTTTTATTAATTCAAATTGTTCGGCAGAGACCTCAGAATCGGTTGTAAACATTAATACTTGCTCTCCACATTTAGGAATAAAATGTTCGATTAATGCTTTCTTATGGTCTTGGTCTAGTCGTCCCATGAGCGTATCAAATACAAATGGGAGTTTCCAACCAGAGACTTTAAACATGGCCCAAATAACAGTAAGCATTAGCATTTCTTTTTCGCCAGCAGATAAACGTTCTTTCGTAATTTCATTTTTTTGGCGATCAAAGAGATGCAGCTCAAAGGTTAGATGATCGATATGAATTCGTTCAATATAAGCTTTTTTTCGAAAAAGAATATTAATCATTTTAGTTGACTCGTTGGCTACGTCATCTAACTTTTTACGCCATTGTCTTTCTCTAAAACGTTTGCTGACGTGTAAGAGCTTTTCGGTCATGACATAGGAATTTTCAGCTTTATGAAAGTCCCTGATTTTATCCGTAATTTTATTGTAAGTGATCATATGCACTCGGATAGCATCATTTGCTTCAAGAACTTCTTTAGTAGACTGTTCAATAAGTAATCTCAACTGCTCAACACGTTTTGTCTTATTCTCAATTTGCTCCAAGAGATCTTTAAATTCGCTAGAGTGATCATTCTGTTCTATTGTTTTTCGAATTACCTGGGCTTGAACGAGCAACTCAGCGTTCTGATCGAAAAGTTGAAGGTAAAATTCAGGCTCTAACTTTTGAATTTGATTAAATAACTGCAGAATCTCACTACGTTGTGCGAAGGATGCGCGATGTAATAATTGGATATGCTCAGGCTGCATAATGTTTAAAAGGCCCTTATGTAGCAGATCAATATCAATATCTATAGGTTTTGTTTTATTTAGTTGTTGTAACTGATCAATAAGCTTAATTAGCTTATCTTTCTCTAATGAAGAGGTTATATATTCAAAAGATTCAGTTTCTTTCTCTAAATCAAGCTGTTTTACAACCTTACCAAGTAAATCTTTCGTAATGTAAAAAGGAAGGAGGCTGGTAGTAAGCGAACGTATTTTTTCAGAATTAGATTTGCGTTGATTTTCGATTGTATTCAATTCGCTGACTAATTCTTGTCGTCTATCTCTTAACAAACCCCCATGCGTATCAAAATCTCTTTTGTGCTGTTTAATTGCATCATTAAGAAGATCTATTTCTTGCTCTGAGTCGGAAATAATAGATTCTTTTTCACTAACGATCTTCTTATTTTCTACGATCTTTAATTCTAATTCTTCTTGATCTTTAATATCTTTGGCTGCAGTTGCATTTTGTTGCGCATATTGTATTCGATAAGACTGAAGATCTTTTTCTAAGTTCATAAAAAGGTCTAAGTTGAAAAGGATTTTTCCAGATTCACTAAGATATTCAGGGATCTTCTCTTCCGATACAATTCGAGAAATATCTTCGCCGTCGAAAAGACATAGTTCAAAGAGACGAGGGGGCATTTCCTCACGTAGTCGATTTTGAAAATCCGATTTTTCTTGATTATTCAATGATTTTCCGTTTCTAACAACGTAGAAGTCTTCTTTGATTTTCTTATTTTTAATTCTCCAACTTCTTGTCAAGGTATAACTCTGGATTTCGAAATCCTCTGTGGAATCATACTGGATAATAATTCGAAAATCAGGATTGCTTTCTTCATTTATAGCTTTTCTATTAAGGAAGGATGAAATTTTTCGGAAGTACGGTTCATTATCATTCACAAATCCATAAGCCATTGATCCAAATAATACAATTCTAAGTGACTCTAAAATTGTTGTTTTTCCAGCTCCATTTTTTCCGCCTAACAGAACTACATTTTTAGTTTCATTGGTCTTAAAATTAAATGTATTCTGATTCCCGAAGTAAGCTCCAATGTTACAGAGCACTAATTTTGTTATTTGCATAAAATGCTAGTCCACCTTTATAAATGCAAGAAGTCTTGCTTTAAAGTTTTATCAAATGCTTGGAATAATCCGCGTCTAACTTTTACTCCAGAATAATCTTTTTCTATTGAGATTAATTGTTTGAGTACGCTCAAGTTGATGCCCTCTTCTTGACACAATGTTTCAAGGTCAGTGAGTTGATCATCTTTGAATACAGGGCGATCATCATGGTTCCAATCATAAATTTCACCTGTTTCTTCTTCGACGATTAATGGCAAACGATCTTCCCACTGCAAGTCTTTATGCCAGTACTTACGAATGACTTTAAGTTCTTCAAGACTAATTAATTCAATAGTCGGATCGTGAAGCTCACGAATTTGTCTTTGTGCTCGTAATAATTGTCTAAGTATTTCTTCACGAGCTTTTAAGGTAAATGGGCCGACCCCAAGGCGCTTATGTGTGCCATCTTCTTCTCTAATTAGAATATTAAGTTCTTCTATAGTAGCTAAGTTAATGTTATTTGTGTTGAGGTATTCTTTTAGCTTTTCCTTATCAACTATCTCTTGCTCTGGTGTTGGTTCCTCGTGATACGGAAGTAGGTATACTTCACCATTCATCCGCTGTTTTTGTCTCTTCGTGTGATCTTCTCTAATTTGTACTAAGAAGTTTCTGAATTCGTAGAGAGGACGCAACCAATCCACTCCATTGTTAATAAACCCACTCAGAGCTTTATCTTCAGAAACAACTGTGCAAGTCCAACAACCGAAACGGCTATTTCCACAAGATCCTGCACTTTCTTTAACTTCTTTATCAACAACTAGTGGGCACTCGCTACTTGAATTCTGATACAGTTCGAGCAATTCATTGTTATCGTCACCCCAAGGGGATTCATACTGAAGCAAAAATTCCCAAACATCATCAACATCAAAGGCCCGAATTGGAGCAAACACAAATGCATTTCTTAATGTTGAATGACGCATTAGCTTTTTACCTTCAATAGTATGTGACTGCATTACTGCAGCTCGTGTTGAGCTTTCGGAGTCACGAACACCAAGTAGCATAATAACTTCACCAAATTGATCAACCTTATCGAGAATAAAGCGATTTGCAGGCTCAATCTTTAAACGGTCTGTACACCATCTGAATTTTTGACGAGGTGTTGGGTAACCTTTACCGATAATGGAAGCCCAAAAGGTCTGCTCAACCTTAGGACGGACCTTTTGCGTCTCAATTGGGAGACCAAGATTTAATGCTTTTTCTTGTATTCGACCTAATGTACGGGTGATTTTATCTATAATAAGTGGTGTTTCCACTTGGGTATCAGAAGAGATAACATAAACTTTTTTGTGCAGCTCAGAAGGATTAAGTTCTTGAAGTGCCTGAAAGACAAGTTGAACTACAGCTGTAGAATCTTTACCGCCGCTAAAACCAACAACCCATGGACGCTCGTCCATTAAATAAACTTCCTTAATCAACTCTTTTGCTTCAATGAATTTGGTACCAGTATTGAATATATTGAGTCCTAAATTACCCATTTATAGACACCTCCTTAAATTTGTTTTCAATCTTCTGTTCTTGTTCGGTGAGTGGGAGGTTGATTTTGGACTTAATCAAGTTTGCAGTCAACTGAATAGTTTCACCATTTTTATTAATTCTGCCAGTATTGCTATAAGCGCGTCCTTGCCAGTCTTTTTTATTTTCTCGACTCAAGTCGATGGTGTTGAGTTTCATAATATAGGACTGCCATTCATCCGGATGATACCGGTATAGATAATAGCCTATTATTCCAAGAGATTCCAGAAAAATCCCGTGAGCGACGATTGATTGAATACGTAGTTCTCGAGGTGAGATCTTCTTTTTAATAACTTCTTGCCACTCTGGGATTGATACACATAGTAACTCCCAAAAGGCGGTAACAAATTCTTTCTCTTGTTCAGATATAAGTTCGCCTTTACGTTTATTGATAAGACGAGAAGTTGTATTAAAAACATGGTTTAGCGCGAAAAGCTTCGGTGAATTCTTAGAAAGAGATACTTTTTCTCGGTCTGTATATCGTTCTAATAATGGGATATCAGATATTAAACTTTTTGTAATTAATGATAATTGATCTCGATGGTCATAAAGTATTCCGATTGATGATGTTGTATTGACGGCGTGACGATTCAAGTCTGAAAACATTTGTTGAGAGCGAGTAAGGCCAAAGTCATGAAAAAAGACCACTGAAATTGTTTCGTCTCCAAGCTCAGGAGAGATCCTCAGGGCTTCTTCGATTGCCGCTCTACGGTGTTGTCCGTCATTAATTAAAAACTTAGAATCAAGAGAGATAGTCAGTTGTCCTATGTCTTTCATCTCATCTGAAACTTCTTTGAATCTCATAGTACCGTCCACACTTGCTGTTAGAGAAGAGAAGATATAGTCCTTAGGATTCTCTAAAATATAATTGGTGATATCAGGAATCCGCGACCTATTCATTAGACGTTGTGCCCGATGCTCAACAGGAATTTCCTCTTCGTCAAACAGGAAAATTTTAGCTATTAAACGGAGTGGACACATGACAGTATAGAATTCTCTACCTGCTTGAATTCCTCTTAAAGCTGGGAAGGTGTAACTGAAGTTCATCAGCATTCTCCTTTATTACGTACGTAATAACGTGCAATATTTTTCATTTTAACTCAATACGAACAAATGTTCAACTAGTAAAGATCGTAAAAAAGTATTCTTTTTCTTTGAAGAATATAAAAATTTCTTTAAATAGGCACTCAGTTAGAACCTTTAGATATTGAGTATAATATTAAAAATGGTTAAGAGTGCAAGCCATAAATATACTGTAAGGATAGAAGAAAGGGGGAATGGAAGTTTCCGTGAGGCTTTTTATCTTTATATTCAGCTAGGTCTATATCTCCGCCCAGCGGATTTGAGAGCCTATAGCACTATCAGTAACCTGTTAGAAAAGTTGCATTTTCTCTATCAGTTAAAAAACGAGTTTCTGGCCAATACATCTCATGAACTGAAGACACCGTTACACGGCATAGTTACATCTCCAATCTAATGCTGGAGGACGTTGTGGTGCATTTACAACACAACTATATGGTAAATAGCTTATTCCATCTACATCAAAGGCCCCTTCCGCCGTTTTCGGCAGAAGGGGCCTTTGATGTATGAAGGTTAAGTTTCAATCTGATTGGTGCTTTGAGGGATATACACATCGTTGTGATTTTTCAATTACAATCTATACAGTCTTTGAATTCGAAAAGATATGTAACAACGTTAATTTTTAGAAGTTGCTACTTTTCATCCTTACTTAACCCAATAGCAGCAATCACTTTTCGAGTTACCTGAGTGAGTGCTGTTATTTCTTCTGCACTTTTACTGCTTAGCAAAGCCATATGTTCATCCAACGCCTTGCGACGCTGTGTCTCATCCTCGAATCGAAAGAATTCTATAGCTGGAACATCAAACGCCGCAATAATTTTTTCTAGTGTCTCTAATGAGATATTTCGATCTCCTCGTTCGACACCACCTATGTAACTGTAGTGAAGCGAAGCAGCTTCGGCAAGTTGTTCTTGTGTCCATCCTTTTGCTTTTCTAAGCTCGCGAATGCGATTGCCGACGCTTTCTGGTAAATTCATAGGATCACCTCTACATTAAGGTTAGAAGAGGAATGCTAACCGTAACAGACTATTAAAGGCAACTTGATAATCACTAAATCTGTACTTATTAGTACTTTTTATATTGACCCTCTAGATTACAAAATATACAATGAAGGTATAAATGGATAAAAAAGGGGGATTTACGGTTGCATCTCTCTATTCTTAAAGCCTTCAACCCGGATGTTCTTGTCGAAATGTTGGAAACTGCACATTACTTTGAAAAGTGGGATAAGCTGCTATACACTGCAGATATTTTGTATAGCTATGCCCAGCGTATATATGAAGAGCGACTGTACTATAAGGCGATGGGGACGACAATACCTCTAATTAAGATGCAGCATCCACTTGTTTATTATTTTGGGTTCAGTCAACAGATGCGGGGAGTTGCATATCAACATCTGGGGGATTACGAGCAAGCCAGGGATAGCATTTACAGATACGTAGAACTTGGGTGGTTGGAGGATTTAGGACCGGACGGGCAAGAGATTGCTCGTGAATTTCGATGTTTGGCAAAAATGAATTTATATGCTGTAGAGATTTTATCTGGAAAAGTAGAACTTCTGCATGATTATGCTTGCTTTCTACAGACCTATCCCAATGGACTGCTTGATGGGCTGGTTGTAATTATGCAAACTGCGCTTAGTTTTGGATTGAATGTGGATGAGCAGTTGAGTCACTTAAATGATGATGTAAGTGAAATCAAGTTAGAACAAGATAAAACCGCGCAGTCGAAGTACAGAAGGTTTTGTTATCTGGTGGATTTATATAATATGCGGAAGGACTGAATATAATGGATTAATTACCAAATTATACATACTTAGTGGAGAAAATCTCATATAAAAAAATATTACTAATGTTCCATCCGTCCACGCGGTACGAAAGAATACTATGCCAACCAACTCGCGGGTAAAAATGTTCTTGTCGGCTCTGTTCGTGGCCCCAAACAAGTGGAGGTGGCCAGGCAGCATTCTTTTTACCATGTACCTGTGGAGAACCTTACAAGCCAGAAGATAATAACCCAGATCGAATATGTAGCTATGTGTCAATCCAGAAGGAAATTCTTCGATCCTGCAAAGACAGGAATTCATTGGGTGGGTAAAGTGGTAGATTGGGAAGTGGTGAAACGAAAGGAAATAAAGGAGATTGTCCCTGAGCCTCATAAGGAAGAGAAAGATTATGTTAGATTCACTGTCGAGGAATGGATACCTTTAAAGCCTCACATTGCTTTAGGGGGACAGGGAATAAATACAGTCCTTTACACAAGCAAATATGTCCTAGACCGAGCGCTGGAAATCGCGGAGCTTCGCTTAGAAACGGAGGAAGATCTTCGTGAATGGCGTGAGAAGCGCCGAAAGGGCAGAGTGAAGGTGAAGGTCGATCATGAGCAGTTTGTGGATTTAGGAAAGGTTGTGGAAGTTCGGAATATTTAAAGTTAGTGAAAATGAAGTAAGGTTATTGTCCTGCCATTTATCAAGCATCCCGCTGGATAATGGCAGGATTTTTAAATTGGGCAAATACAAAACATCCTGTTAATAGACGGTACTTGGAATGAACATGTTATGATAACAGTTATATAGAAAGAGATCACATGGAAAAGCTTATAGATGCACTGGATGTACAAGTGTTTTGTATAGATTCTGAAAGTCTTGAAGTACATAACTATGAAATCATTGAATTATAGCGCTGAGCTTCTCCCCTTCTCTCCCGCACAAATATCCACCCCGCAACTCAAGTATCGCCGCTTTTACGGATTGTGATCTTTCACCCTTTTTCCCACCATCCCACAATTATCAAAACATTTGTTAATGGTTTGGGCTTTTCTACGTATTAACTTATGTAAGTTTCTTCACAACAAATTGCGCAATTTGTTTAGCTTTTCGATGAAGGTGAGGTGGAAGGAGGGTGAAGATGGAAGTTATCCAGGGTACTGCGGACCGTTACAAGAATATCGAAAGATC
This sequence comes from Paenibacillus sp. NPDC101420, assembly GCF_050277435.1. Lineage (NCBI taxonomy): Bacteria > Bacillati > Bacillota > Bacilli > Caryophanales > Paenibacillaceae > Paenibacillus > Paenibacillus sp. NPDC101420. Next base: position 132,099 of record NZ_JBNNSE010000009.1, on the reverse strand, counting down.
ACGTGGTGCCATGATGTCAAAAGAGGAATTTACCCGGATGTACGATACGTACTACAAACGTGTTTACAAATATATTAGTTATCGTATTAATAACCACCACGTGTCAGAGGACATCTGCAGTCAGGTGTTTGAGACGGTGATGTGTAAGTATTACAGCTTTTCAGAAGAAAAATCGAATTTTGAGGTTTGGCTGTTTGCCATTGTAAGGAACGCTGTGACGGATTACTTCCGAGGGCAGAAGAAAAGAAGCTACACCTCACTAGATTCTTTGCTGGAGCTCATATTTCCCAAGCCGTCTCCGGAGGAATTGGCGATTCGTGAGGATAATAATCAAGCACTGTTTAAGGCGCTCTCCAAGCTGCGTGAGAAGGAACGTAATATCATTGCAATGAAATATGGGGCTGGGCTGAAAAATTCCGAAGTCGCACAGATCATGGGCGTCAGTGAGTCCAATATTGGTGTCGTATTGCATAGAAGTCTGAAGAAACTGCATATTTCCTTAAAAGCAGGAGGATTCAACCATGAATAAGAAAAATGATGATCTCACAAAATTCAGCAAAACCATAGAGCTGCTTGAGAATGTTGAACAGGATAACACAGCCGCCAAAGAAAGAATTTATAACCGTTTAGTATACAAGCTGGACCATGGAGCTCTTGAACTCAAATCAGAGAAAAAGGACGGGATAACGATGAAAAAAAGTAGCTGGAGAAATGCAATAGTGATTGGTAGTGCAGTAATTTGTCTAGGTGGAGCATTCTCTGCAACCTCCTATGCACAGGATATGTTCCAATCAATCATGGCAAAGTTTGAAGTAGGAAATCTCGAAATCACGCAATACGATAAGGAAATCCCTTCGGCTGCACAGTCAATGACTCCATCTGAAGAGGGGAAAGGCGGGGAGAATGTTGCCATTGAATTGCCGGTTGCACCCAAGTTGACCCTGGATGAAGCACGTGCAGAGCTTGGAATGAACTTCCCGGCACCAACCTGGATGGCAGACTATGAGTTTGTGAATGTTGTTCTTCAGGGGACCAGCATGGTTGAAGTGCAGTATAACTCCGGGGATAAAGCTGTTAATTTCCTAATCTCCAAGGGCGGCGACAATGGGATCAGTACTACGGAAGAAGTGAAGACAGAAGTAATTAACGGGACTAAGGTTTATTTTGCAAATGGTATTGTGATTTGGGAAAAAGATGGCTTTACCATTGAACTGTATGCCCAAGAAGACTTTGACCAAGCTACACTTGGGAAGATCATCGATAGTTTCAGCATCGGTGCTCCTGTACAGTCCTTAGGGACTGAAGAAGTGAAAGAGAATTTGCAGAAGAATGAAGGGGTAGTTGCAGCTCCAGCTTCGGTTCCGGTTGTAGATTCAAAATAAGATGCTCTACTCAGGGTAGAGATGCCCATAGATACACATAAAGAAGACGCTAGGGGATTCCCCTGAGCGTCTTTTTTTTACGAGGCTATACACTTCCAAGTATTGCTAGCTTCCCAAAACAAAAGTATAATTGAGAATAATTATCAATCAGCAAATTTAATAAAATTTATCCAAGCAGTAGAGAGGTGACAGAATGCAAAAGCAAACTCAAAAGACAGATTTAAGTGAGGTTAGAAAATACATAGAAAAGAATTTCACGAAGCCCTTATCTTTGGCTCATTTAGCAGATCTTACTGGTCTTAGTTCCAGTTATTTTTCCTCAGCGTTTAAACAGGAATATATACAAAGTCCAATGGAGTTTGTTACCCAGCTGCGGATTCAAAAGGCTAAACAATTATTGCAAAAGGAAGACGTTCGCTTGAAGTTTATAGCAGAGGCTGTTGGATATAGTGATGAGTTTTATTTTAGCCGAGTGTTCAAAAAGGTCGAAGGGATATCCCCAACCATGTATTCCAGCCAGCAAAAATCTAATATCGGTGTTGTAACTGGGAATATGATGGGGTATTTACATGCGGCAGGAATCATCCCATTTGCTGCACCCTTAAGTGCAAAATGGACACCGTACTACTATAATTTGTGGTCGCAAGAAATTGAGCATAAGGTAACCTTGACCCAGAATAAAAATTATTGCAGGCCAAATGAGCTATTGCATTTGCCAATCGATCTTCTCATTTCTCCAAAAGATTTGTCGTCAGAGCTGGTAAAACAGATAGAGGAGCATTTTCCAATCTATTGGTTGGATGATAAACAAGATTGCTTAATAGCATTAACTGAACTTGCTGCCCGATTAAATAAACAAGAAGAAGCGAAACAATGGATCACACAGTATAGGGCAAGATTGGAAGGCGTTCGTCGGGAGTTAGGCTGGACCACTACACCACCTAAAGTTCTAGTTATACGTATTTATCAGCAGCAAATCTTTGCTTATTGCAATACAGGCATCGAGCATCTTTTGTTTCAGGATTTGGGAGCGGTATCTAGTTATGAGCAGCCTGGTCTATATAATACCGAGATTACTTTTGATGAGCTAGGTAAGTTGGAGGTAGATAAGCTGTTTACGATTATATGCCCTGATGATGAGTCACGCGCAACATGGCATCATTTGCAGAGAGACGCTGGATTCAAACAGTTAGAGGCTATTAAACAGCAACAAATCTATGTTATTCATTCTGATCCTTGGTTCGAATATTCCCCAGTAGCTTTAAAGCGGATGCTAGAAGAAGTTGCAGTGATGATGATACCTTGAAAATGTACATGAGGAATCATAAGATGTTACATGGTCAATGAGCCCTATCTCTTATACACTCAATACTGAGAATGATTATTATTGAGAAAACAGGAAAGAGGGAAGGTCAATCATGAAGGGGTTTAATACAAAGATAATAAGTTATGTTGTAATGGTTGGTTTATTATCCATTCTACTAACAGCTTGCGGCAGTAATAATGCAGCGAATCAGCAAGCAAAAGATACTCCAGTAACAACTAGCGAAGCGAGCGCAACGGAGGAACCAGCTGTAAAAGAAACGGAAGTAGCGGCTAGAGAAGCGTTTGTAGTAACTGACCAAGTAGGCAATACAGTAAACATTCCCGGAACTGTACAAAAGGTGTATGCGCCTGGTCTAGAGGACTACTTAGTAACGCTTGGTGTAACCCCGGTAGCGCAATGGTCCACGGGTGAAAGACCGCAGCAATATCTACAGGATACGTTAAGTGGTGTAGAAGAAATCAGCTTCGCTAATGGTATTCCCTCTCCAGAATCTGTAGTGGATTTGGAGCCGGAATTAATTATATTCCCAACAGCTTTTTATGCACAAAATGGTGTTTATGAAAACTACTCGCAAATTGCTCCAACTTACGTGTTTAAGAATGCACTTGGTAACGTAGTGGAAGCAACAGAAACGATTGCGAAATTGCTAGGTTTAGAGGATAAGGCAACAGAAGCTATTGCTGCTTATAATACAAAGCTAGAAGAGACTAAAGCACAGTTAGCTAGTGTTTCTGCCGGTAAAAAAGCGATTTATATTAATGCGAATGCGCGTAAGATCTTTTTAGTGGGTAACTTCCATTACGGGGGATATGTGCTGAGTGAGCTAGGTTTTGCTCAAAGTACTCTTGTAGAAGGTGAGATGTCTGCGGATATTTCGCTGGAGATGCTGTCTGATTTAGACGCTGATTACATTTTTATTAACGATAATGATGGTCTCGGGGATGCCTTCCTGGCAGACATTAAAGCTAGTCCTTTATGGAAAGCGCTGCCTGCAGTCCAAGCGGGTAAAGTGTTCGAGGTGGATGGCGATCACTGGAGATCCAGCGGATTAATTGCTTATCAAAAGACGATGGACGATATCGTGAAGTTCCTAAAGCCATGATCATCAAACCGTATGTAAAGCCCAACTATGAAACGATGCTGATTACGAGTAAAGCTAATCATAAGGACTATGAAATCTTTATTGCCAAACCTTTAGATGAGCCTGCAAAAGATGGCTACGGCGTCATTTATGTGCTAGATGGTAATGGACTTTTTGAAACCGCTGCTGAAATCACCCGATTGCTGACGCGTAAGCCCAAAGGATATCCACCCGCGATTGTTGTCGGCATCGGCTATCCTGGGGGTGAAGCGTTTGATACAGTGCGTCGAACCTATGATTTAACCATGCCAGCCGAGCTTGCGAATTTACCGAAACGTCCTAACGGGGAGCCTTGGCCTGAATTTGGCGGGGCAGATGAGCTGCTTGCTTTTTTTGAAAAAGAGTTAATGCCAGCCATTGCCCAGCGGTTCGTTATAAATGAGCAGAAGCAAGCATTGTTTGGTCATTCCTTTGGCGGATTATTTGTTCTGCATGCCTTGTTTACACAACCTACCTTGTTTTCGCATTATATTGCAAGTAGTGCTTCCATCTGGTGGAATGATTATTCACTATTAAATGAGTATGAGAATTTTAAAGCTGATTTACACAGCAATACGTTAAGTCATTTACCTAAAACGCTTATGATTGCCGGTGGAGAAGAGCTGGATTATATGGTCAAGGATAGCTTGGATCTATGTAACAGCATGATGTCCTTACACATTCCAAGCTTCGAAGTAAGCTGGGCATTGCTTGCGCAAGAGGAGCATGTGAGCGTAATCTCGGGTGCGATTAGTCGGGCCGTCAAATTTTTGCTTACAACATCCTCTGACTTGCGTTAGAAATTATATTCGTTTGCATCTGAGCTGGCCCTTGGCTGGCTCTTTTTGTAAGTGAAGGGAAAGGGTTGGAAATATTGGTCACAAATGTTCAGAAATCATCTCTAACAGGAGAAAAAAAGCTTTCCTTTTTATTATTGCTAATCTTCATGCTCCTCCTATTAATAGGCGTATTAGTGCTTGCTATGGCCCTTGGCGCGAAAAAAATACCCTTTGCAGATGTATTCATGTCGATCATTGCTTTTGATGATAAGGCTTCTACCCATCAGGTGATCCAGTCGATTCGTTTACCCCGAGTACTTGCCGCTATGGCAACAGGCGCTGGATTTGCAGTAAGTGGAGCGATTATTCAAGGGATTAGTCGCAATCCTTTAGCGGATTCGGGGATTCTTGGATTAAATGCTGGAGCAGGTGTCACGCTAGTTATTGCTATGGTTTTCCTGCCTACGCTTACATTTACAGGCACACTTTGGCTCTGTATTCTAGGTGCGGGATTGGGAGCGGGTTTAGTCTTTAGTGTTGGCTTATTAAGTAAACGAGGAATGACACCTATTCGACTTGTACTGGCGGGTGCTGCCATATCTGCTATGCTAACTGCTTTAAGTGAAGGCATAAGTATCTTTTTTTCAGTGGCACAGCAGGTGGCTTTTTGGTATGGAGGAGGTTTAAGTGGCATTAGCATGGCCCATCTACAGCAAATGTTGCCTTGGATGCTCCTTGCTCTATTACTTGCCATCGTAATTTCAAAGTCGATTACCATATTATCTGTAGGGGATGAGACAGCGGAAGGGCTAGGCGTTAATATTAAGCTTATCAAAAATCTCTCGCTTTTATCCGCCTTTATGTTAGCTGGGATTTCATGTGCTTTAGCTGGATCTGTAAGCTTTGTTGGCTTAATTGCTCCGCACTTGGTACGTTACATAGTGGGTGTAGATTATCGTTATATTATTCCATTATCGGCAGTTCTGGGGGCCATCCTTGTTGTGCTTGCTGATTTAGTGGCACGGATCGTAAATTCCCCTTATGAAATACCTGTAGGTGCTGTAATTGCAGTTATTGGAGTTCCGTTCTTTCTGTATTTGGCACGTAAAGAAAGGCGGGAACTATAGTGAAGCTGCGATGGAAATTTATAATTATAGCTATCATTTTACTGCTAGGCTTTATATATAGTGTATCTACTGGTCAAAGCAGCTTAAGCTTACAAGAGTTATGGCAGACCCTATTAGGAAATGGAACACCGAGGCAGGAGCTTGTACTTTTTCAGTTTCGTATTCCTCGATTGATATTGGGGTTTCTAGTGGGTGGCGCGTTGGCGATAGCAGGAATGCTGCTACAAGCGATAAGCCGAAATGCTTTAGCGGACCCGGGCATACTGGGGATAAATGCTGGAGCTGGATTATCCATGATGTTATTTTTGCTGTTACAAAATAGCTCTACCGGCTTACATACTTATGTTCAGCCATTCTATGCCCTATTGGGTGGATTTATCGTTGTGGCTCTCTTATTTTTGCTTTCCTATGATCGTAATCAGGGCATTATTCCCATTCGATTAATTTACACAGGTATTGCTATTGCGGCTGCGATTAGTGCATGTTTAATTGTGCTAACCTTCGTACTAGATCCTTCGCAATATCAAATGATCAAGGTGTGGCTGGCTGGAAACATTGGGAATAGTAATTGGAAACACGTATATGCTATGCTGCCTTGGTTACTTATTATTGTACCTTTATTAATTCGGAGCCATCTTATATTGGATGTGCTAAGGCTTAATGACCCAGTAGTAATTAGTTTAGGGGTGTCTTTAAATAAATATCGTGTTTGGTTTTTAGTGTGTAGTGTATTATTAGCGGCACCAGCGGTTGCCGTTAGTGGAAGTATTGGATTCGTAGGTTTAGTAGTTCCACATTTAGTTAGACGACTCTTTCGTGGTCATAAAATAATGATTCCCGCATGCCTATTAATAGGTGGAGGATTAGTTGTTATTGCAGATGCGCATGGTAAAATGGTAGTAGCCAATACTGAAATACCAGCAGGAGTAATCGTGGCTTTAATCGGTGCTCCATACTTCTTATATTTATTGATTAAAAGTGAATAATTGAAAAAAGCTTTGCGATTGGTGCTGGATATAAAAAAAGAATGCCTTGATTATGCTATAATCCAAGGCATTCTTTTTTATATCGTTTTCGTTTTCAGCTTTTCTAAAAGAACTTTCCACCAGTGTATAGATTGCTCAAGTTGAGAAACGTAGTAGCTTTCCATGAAATCTACGACTTCACGAGTGGAGCTAACTACATCTATTTGATGGTAAATTTGATTTAATTGATCTTTTTTTATAAGTGACTGTTCAATTTTCTTCTCGATAATCGGGATCACTTTATCAGTCTCTACAAAACGAAGATTCACAAGAGCGACAATCATATCTGAAATAGATTCTGCATCTTCTATTACCTTATAAATTTTGAGCGGGAGCTGCTTGCGCCCTTTATCAGTAATGGAAAACACCTGTTTGTCTGGACGATGTTCTTCTTTGATAATCTCTACCTGTTCAACTAAGCCCTGTTTCGAAAGAGATTCAAAGTGATAATACAGTTTGCTTTCAGATAGATTGAGCAATTTATCAAAAGGAATAGGGGTGGATAGTTCTTTTTTTAATTTATAAGGATAATTATTTTCATCCATTAACTTACTTAAGATATAAATTTGAATTGACATCACAGAACCCACTCCTAATTGTTGGCTAAACTCTATCTTACCAAACCTAGGCGGTTATTTCAGCTGTATTTTTAACTTCAACGGGCAGTATAGCTTCTTTAGTCAGAGGTACAGGTTTATGAACAAACCGGACGATTACAATGTTAATCATCATAGCCCCGGCAAATACGCCTGCTAATCCCCATAAGAAGGGTGCTGGACTGATGGAACCAAACATTTGTGCCAAATAAGCTTGTACAGAATAATACATCGGTGTGATGCGGCCGAACCAATCGTATGGTGTATACATCATATCACGAGGCATGGTAGCACCATTGGCGATGGTTTGCATGAGCAGGATTGGAATATTTAAGACCATACCACCTTCGCCAACTAGGAAGACCATAATCGCACATACGTTAAATGCAGCTATATACATTAGAATTTGCTGAGCAGCAACTGGTAACAGTAAGGATAGGTCTACATCTGCAATAGAGAAGGCAATGGTTAAAGCAACAACTGTTGATAATACAGCGATTAATAAAGCTGTGAATTGAACGAACATAAACAGTTTTGTCTTGCTTGCTTTCCCGCGGTTCGCTTTAAAAGAAGCAACTAATTGCATGGAGGCAATCATTGCCCCAACATAACCAGCCATAGTTAAGAACATAGGTAACATGTTGTTGTGCATGCCGTCCGGAACATCATTGATGACAACATAATTCCCGACATAACTATTCTCAATTTGTGTAGCCATTGCGGTGGCTTGTTCTTCTGGTACGTTAAAGTTCATTAACACACCTTTTGCGGTTTGCTCTGAGAAGTTCGCGCTTAATTGTTTGTTAATTTCTCCTACAACGGAAGACATGGCTGAAGATACCATGGTGGCAGAGGCTTCGTTGACTGTGAAATCAATACTTGCGGATACCTTACCGCTTTGAACGTTGGCGGAAAATTCTTCTGGAATATGGACAACTAGAGCTAACTTATTATGCTCTAATTCATCCATCGCCTTTTTATTCGATACATCGGTTTTTATCGTTTTGAATGGTAAGCTCTCCGAAAACTGACTCGAAATCTGAGCCCCATATTTACCTGCATCATCATTGACGATAGCAATTTCTAAATCATTCATGTTCCCTGGAAGTGCTGTATACCCTGGTAAGAAAATACCAAGCATCGCAATGGCATAGAACACACCCATAAAAATAGAACCAATGGCCCCTTTGGACTTCAAAAACTGTGAGAACTTCAACTGTATACCTTCTTTCTTATGAATAACACTTTTATTCTAGTACTCTAATTAAAGTACTTTTAACTGAGTGAGATTTATAGTACGATAATTCATTAGAAATGTCAAATTTAAGATACAATGGATAAGTAGTGAATGATTAAAAAAATGAATAACTGAAGGGACTTCGGACATGAACAAGGTTATCGTAATTGGTGCAGGGATATTAGGGGCTTCAGCAGCTTATCAGCTAAGTAAGTTAGGTGCTGAGGTCATCATTATAGATCGTAAAGATGTTGGACAAGCAACGGATGCAGCCGCAGGGATTATTTGTCCGTGGTTGTCTCAACGCAGAAACAAAGCATGGTATCGGCTTGCTAAAGCAGGGGCGAGCTTCTATCCAGCACTTATTCAAGAGTTGGAAGAGGCTGGAGAAGCGAAGACTGGATACGCAAAAGTAGGAGCGATATGTATTCATGAGGATTTGAAAAAGTTACATGCGATGAAAGAAAGAGCGGAGCTTCGCAGAGAGGACGCCCCTGAAATAGGTGAGCTTACGATGCTGACGGATCTTGAAGCACAAGAGAAGTTTCCGTTATTGTCGGAAGGTTATCATGCGCTTCATGTATCGGGTGCAGCAAGAGTGGATGGACGTGAATTACGTGATGCTTTGCTAAGGGCGGCACAGCGTAACGGTGCGCAAATGATTGAGGGAGATGCTATTCTTGAGTATGATGATCATGAAATTAAAGGGGTTAGCGTCGGAGAACAGACATTCACAGCGGATGAAGTGATTGTGTGCGCAGGGGCTTGGTCTAACGCTTTGCTTCATCCGCTTGGGATCATGCTCCAGGTGCGTTATCAGAAGGCTCAAATTATGCACTTGAAGCTTGCTCAACAAGCGAGTACAGAGCAATGGCCTGTGGTAATGCCGCCTACAGATCAATATATCCTTGCATTTGCGGATCAAAATATCGTGGTAGGTGCTACTCACGAAAATGATGTCGTAGGTTATGATACTGCTGTAACCGCAGGAGGAATGCAAGAAATTTTAAATAAAGGTCTTCAAACGGCTTCCGGTCTTGCAGATTGTAGCCTAAATGAGATAAGAGTAGGCTTCCGTCCTTTTACTGCAGATTTTCTTCCCGTGTTGGGCAGGGTTCAAGGATGGAATAAACTAATTGTTGCTAATGGACTAGGTTCATCGGGATTAACGATGGGACCCTTTCTTGGTGAGCAGCTAGCCAAGCTGGCCATGAATCAACAGGTTGATATTCCGCTTGAAGACTATTCATTAGAGCATGCGATAAATTGATTAGAACGAGCATGTATGGAGGGAAAGTCCAAACATTCACCGCAGTCACGCACTTACCTTAATAGAAAAATCTTAAGTTCAACTAGTATAGCGAAGGTTTTTTTTATCCTTTATACTGATAAGACCAATTTATCTTCCTAGGAGTTGTCTAACGAATCATGATAAAGAAAGAAGTCGCGCATATACGCAAGCAATTTAAGCTGGATCACGATTTAATGAATATTTACGATATTCTCAACGTGTATATTATGAAGGAAAGCAACGAGATCTATCATTGGGAGCGCCTGCCGTTTGGAATGGTGGACAGAGAGAAGCAGGAGCTGTATATGGGCAATTTCAAAAAGCTTTTGACCGGCGAACTGGATCAGAAATTGTTCGAGTTGAAGTTTCAGGCGGAAGCGGAGGAGCCAGCGCAGGTGATGCTTCACCAAGCTTTGGTGACAGGGGATCCAGATGAATGGCAGGACCTGATGCTGCTGTTGGTGGACAGAATGATGGCGGATACTCATTATGAACGGGATACGGTGATCACTTTTGTTCGCGGACAATATTACCGTCCGACTAAAGATAGAAACGATGAAGCCGAGGAAAGTGAGAAAAACGAACTATTCGCGCATCCGTTTATTCTATGCAGCGTGAATTCCACGGAGAAGCAACGGAAAGCTCTCTTATTTGATTATGTGGAAAGGGAATTTAAGTACAATGTCATTGTAGATCCGATCGTCAAGTTAAGTACGCCGGAGCAGGGCTTCTTTTACCCAAGCGTGACGGACAATTATTCCGATGTGAACCGCATTCTGTATTGTACGGGAAAATCGAATTTTCCAGATCCGCATTTCATCGAGCAGGTCTTGAACGCCGAAAGATCCGTGACGGCACTGGAAGAGAGAGCTATTTTCGAAGACATCGTGAAGGAAGTGGCGGGCGAACAACTTGACGCGACCACCATTGCTCAGCTGTACGAGGAAATCCACCAGGTCATTGAAACCAACCAAGATGAAGAAGAACCTCCTAAACTCGACTATAGAGATGTAGAACGTGTGCTGAAGGTAAGCGGTGTTGAAGACGTGACGATGGAAAAAGTGGAACGTGCGTTTGAAACCATCGTAGACAACAAGCACTATGAGATGAAGGCAAGTAGCGTGATGCCAAAATTCACTACAAAATCGATAAAGATCGAAACAAAGGTAGCTACGATTTCGGTCAGCCCACAGGATTTGAAATATGTGAAGCAAGTGAATTATCAAGGTAGACGTTGCATTTTGATTGAGGTTGACGAAGATGCTGTGATCGAAGGATTTACACTCACTACAGAAACGCTTTAGATTTTTTAATAGCGGGCTATCCTTAAAGTCTTTGATCAAGACTTGGGATAGCCCTTTTTGTATCAAATATGGTACTTAAAGATATAGTGGATATATTCTTTTGCACTAGTATTAATTTCTTCATCGCTCGCTTGAAAAGAAGCTCCAAAAACAGCAAAGTACGGTAGTGCTTCTGCACCTACATGTTTGGCACTGGCTTTAAAGGGTGCAATTACTTCGTCTACGGTAAAAGAAACAGAGCCATCTGGTTGATAATTTTCTTTTTTATCGCCGATGGATATAGCAAGCCCTAACTTTTTCCCGTTAAGCTTGTCACCGTTTGATCCATAAGCCCATCCGTAAGCGAGCACATCGTCAAACCATTTTTTCAGTAGAGGCGGATAACTATACCAATACAAAGGGAATTGAAAGATCACATGGTCATAGGCTTCCATTAGATTTTGCTCTCTAGGAATATCAATGTTCCAGTCAGGATACTCTTTATAAATCTCATGAATGGTAATATCGTTTGGATATTGCAGTAGCTCTTCTTTCCAGCGTTGATTGACCCTCGAATTCTCAAGGTTGGGATGTGCCACAATCACCAGTGTTTTCATAATGAATCTCCATTCCAGGCCTATATTAAGCGTATTTCTTCAAAATGCTGTGCCTTATTTTTATGAATATCATCATTATCTTGCAGGTTTTATTAAAAGAAAATACACACAATAAAGTAAGATGGTTACTTTGAAGTACGTACTAGACTCACGAAAAAATATATGCAAAAATGAAGTTTTGGGTAAGTTTAAATAGATCCGTATGAACGAGGTGTTTTCTATGAAACAATATAATCTAGGGATAGAGGCAACACTAGAAATCATCGGCGGAAAGTGGAAAGCTTTGATCATTTGCTTATTGATGTCCGGTGCCAAAAGAACAAGTGAATTACAGCGTAATATACAGGGCATTTCACAAAAGGTTCTGATTCAGCAGCTTCGTGAACTTGAGAGAGATGGACTTGTCAAAAGATTCGTTTACCAGCAGATGCCGCCAAAAGTCGAATATAGCCTCACGGAATATGGCGTTACAGCCAATAAGATCGTTGACGTTATGTGTTCTTGGGGAAAAGAAAATATTAGAATCAGACAAGAACAAGGAGAAGAGGTCGTCTTGTTGGAGGAGTTCCAAGCGTTGTAGCCTTTGAATAGGTTTGCGCGTCGTTTGAATCAAACTGATTTTACAGAATTGTTATCAAACTATTAAAAAAAAGTAGGGTTGTTCAAATCCCATGGTATAGCCAATGAAAGCGTTTCTATTGATTTTTCGACCGTTATCCCCCAAAGAAATTGGCATTATTTAGTGCTTGAAGTTCCTCTGATTTGGATATTTTATTTAGTTATTGTTTTATTTCAATAGGATAATGTTACCTTACCGTCACTCTGTCCTATGTTTCTAGGAATATAATGAGATTGTATTCGACACCAACCTTTATAAACCATCGGAGGAAACACAATGAAAGTTAAGAAAACATTATCCGTTGCATTATGTGTAGCAGCAGTCGCATCTTTCTCATCTCAAGCAATGGCCAATCCTGTCGCAACAACAACCAGTTCAACCGTAGCACCATCCACTAATCAAGTAGGACAAAAGTTTACACTAGCTGGTGTTAAAACGAACGTCAATACAGTATTGATAGCAACAAGAACGGTTGATCTTGATTTGGATGGCGTGAAAGACACTTTATATCTCATTGGCGACAAAAATGAATCTCCTGATTTCGACAACATTAATCTCATCGTTGTAAACGGCAAAACAAACAAAGTGTTAAACGCAGGGATTAAAGACTTTGGTGGTTTGAACGCGAAAATCAGCTATGTAAGTGATTTCAATAATGACCATGCACTTGATGTGATGATTACTGCGTACTCCGGTGGCAACCAAGGTTCTACCAATGCTAGAATCGTAACTTTCAAGAATGATACCCCTTCTATTATTCTGGGCGGGGATTTGAAGGTGAAAGGCGAACGGGCATTATTCAGAACATTAGAAGCAGTTGATGTGGAAAATGATGGCGTGAACGAACTGCTTGGAATCAGAATCCTCCATGGTGAAGCTACTTCCGTGGTAACAGGCTATGAAAAAGTATGGTTTACGTACAAAAACGGCGAATTCCAAGTTAGCAAAACAGAAACTACTAAAGAAGATCCATTTAAACAACCTGCACTTGGAGAACTGACTGTTGGCCAACCTTTCGCATTGCAAGGTGTTAACACAACAGATAAGACTGTTCTTATCAGAAAACAAGTTAACGATGTTAATAAAGACGGTGTCCAAGATAAAATCTATCTGATTGGTGACAAAGCAGATGAACTTGGTTATGTAAGCAACATCAACCTGGTTGTTGTCGATGGCAAAACAAACACATTGAAGGATGCAAAAATCAGCGGTTTCGATGGCTTTAAACCAGAAATTCAATGGATTGGTGATTTCAACGGGGACAAAGCAAATGATGTAATGTTTACAGCATTCTCCGGTGGTAACAATGGTACAACAGATGCTTACATATTGTCTTTCACAGGTGATAAGGTACAACCACTTTTGAGTGTAAAACCTGTTGTGGATGGTAAACCAGCATTTTTCAACACTTTAGAGCAAGTAGATCTTAATAAAGATGGTGTATATGATCTGGTGGGGACTAGAAAAATTCGCGGTGACGCTGAAGCTATAGTTCTAGGTGAGGAAAAAACAACATTTACTTTCAAAGATGGTGCCTTCAAGGTTGTAGGTACAGAAACCATTAAGTCCGATAGCAAGCCAGCGACTACTCCAACAACTACAACAAGTGATTACACCGTTGGTAAACGTTTTGAGCTTAAGGGAATTACAACAACAGCAAAAACAATCCTGCTTGCGAAACAACAAGTCGATGTAACTGGTAATGGTGTTGCGGATAATGTCTTACTGATTGGTAACAAGGATGCCGCAAATGGTGGACTGGTTACAGATATCAACATCGTCGTTATTGAAGGAAAAACTAAAAAAGTGATCAACAGTAATCTCAAAGGCTTCACGGGTTACCAGCCAAAAATTAACTTCGTTGGAGATTTCAACGGAGATAAATCTAAAGATGTCATGATTACTGTATACTCAGGCGGTAACAACGGCAGCACCAATGCTTACGTAGTATCCTTCAAAGACAGTGGTGTTAAAGTTCTTCTAAACGAATACGTGAAAGTGAATGGCAAACGTTCGCTCTACAATACAATGAAGGCTTCTGATGTAGATAAAAACGGAGTCTATGAGATTGTTGCATCAAAAACGATTCGTGGTGAAGCTACTTCCGTAATTAAAGGCGTAGAAACCTCTGTTCTTGCTTACAAAAACGGAGCATTCCAAGTTCGTTCGACAACTATGAAGAATTCGAAATAACCTTATAGCAAAAACCTAATTGTGAGGGAGTCTCCCAGTAGCCATAAAAAAGTGGCTACCGGGGGACTCTCTTTTTTTTGGAGTTGGATTGACTTGTGCTCTTGGTGAGAACGCCTAAAATTAAACTCTCCCTTGCTCAACGAGCTATCCGGATTCATTATTAAATTACAAAATGACCCGTTGATCTAAAGGAGAGAAAACAATCTTATGGAACTAAAAAAAATAAATGAATCGATTTATTATTTAGAAAATGTTAGAGAAACAGACAGACCTGTTTTGGGATATGTTGTAGGTGAGAACTTTTCAATTATGATTGATTGTGGCAATTCAAAATCGCATTTTGATGCCTTTATAACGGGTTTGGATGATCACAATCTATCTCGTCCCAAATATGCTTTGATTACGCACTGGCATTGGGATCATACCTTTGGTATGCATGCTTTTGAGGGGGAAACCATAGTATCTTCAGCAACGAATGAGGTACTAAAGCGATTGAAAGCGTGGAAATGGGATGAAGAGTCCGTTATAAAACGTCTAGGGACAAAAGAAGAAATAGAATTCGCCTATAACTGTATGAACAAAGAATATGATACGTTCGATAAGATTTCGGTCAGCACAGGATCGATTATTTTCGAGGATTCTTTAACATTGGATTTAGGGGGCATCACTTGCCAAATCCTCAAGGTAGGAGGGCCGCATGAAGCAGACTCTTGTGTTGTATATGTTAAAGAAGCGGAGGTTTTATTTGCAGGTGATGCACATAGTGGAGATTATTATCATGGAGAAGGTAAAATTGATCCCATAAAAATGAAGGAATATGTTGAGTTTTTAAAAAAACTTTCATTCACTACGTATATTCCAGGGCACGACGCCCCTATGAGCAAGGAGCAAATCATTCATGTGTTAAGTAGATTTTGTGAAGTGAAGTAAACAGGGACTCCTTTCCCTATACCCACCCCGTAAACTCCAATATAGATGCTTTTGCAGATTGGGCTTCGGAATGTGCGGCTTTACGCCATTGTTTGGGAGATTCGCCCATAAGCTTAGAGAAGCATCGGTTGAAGCTGGAAATGGACTGAAAACCGACTCGTTCAGAGATGGAGAGGATGGAAGCATCCGTGCTTTTCAACTGCTTGCAGGCCTCTTCAATACGGGTGCTGTTTAGGAAATCTAGAGGTGCGGTCCCCATGATCTCATGGAATTTTCTGCGAAAATGAGTGGTGCTTAGATGGCACAGATCAGCCAGATCATCAATGGTGATAGGTGTCATATAGTTTTTGGTGATGTACTCCAGAACCGGAGAGATGACAAAATCACCTTTCAGGTTATGGTCTGTTTCTTGCTCTACTAAGGGTTTATTCCGGGAATGAATTCTAAGCAGTTCTATATAAAGGGATAATAATAAGCCGTAGGCGCTTTCCTGATAGTAAGGATTTTTGTGCTTCAATTCCTCTACGACCGATGTCGCAAGGGTATAAACCTTGGGATGTTCCTCCTTGTTCAAAATACAATTCTTTCCCTTGATCGCCCACAAATTTGGCTCGAAGTCACTATAAGCGCTTTTGAATGAATGTTGAAAGAGCTCCTCCGGTGAGAAAAAGATATAAGACCAAAGACTGGCCTCATTTGGCGAACTATAAGTGGTATGAGGAAGATACCTAGGGATGAAGGTCACATCTCCGGCTTTAAAGGGTACGGATTCACCTTTGATCTCCATGATGCCGCTATC
Source organism: Paenibacillus sp. NPDC101420 (assembly GCF_050277435.1). NCBI lineage: Bacteria > Bacillati > Bacillota > Bacilli > Caryophanales > Paenibacillaceae > Paenibacillus > Paenibacillus sp. NPDC101420. The sequence continues at coordinate 115,774 of NZ_JBNNSE010000009.1, read as the reverse complement.
CGAATGACAAATGCCAATCTCTAAATGGTTATGAAAATGGAGATGTTCACTTTTGATATCGGAAATCTTCCAACGTTCACCGCTTAGCAGTAAAATAGGGAAGTTTATCGGCAAGCTGTAGTGGCGGTATTCGATGACGGGTTTCTTTTTTCTGGGCATATTCTCAATACTCCCATTCTTATTACGTAGGTTGAGTAGATTATAGGTTAACGTTATATCAAATTCAACTATATAAAGAGAACTTGATATTATACAATTTAGGAAAAAAGTGGCGGAGGAGAAGTTTGGAACTGTAGGAGCGTTAGCGTCCGCCTTTGTCTGCAGATTTCCACCGCGAAGAGCGGTATAAAATCAAGAAATCTGCAGACAACAGCGGCCGGAAGTCCAAACATTCTCTGTAGTCACGGCCAATCCCGAAATATAAGAACCACTAGTTAATGGTTGAAATTGCACAATTTAGTTATGAATATGCTTAGAATCAGACCATTTTACTCCTTACAATAGAGTTAGTAAAGCGTTTACATAGGACGGACAGCTCTCAGCGCCAATGGGGGTGTGTGCGAAAGAGAGGAGAATCAAGATGCTTCAATTAACTTATGACAGAGAAGAGATTCTAAGCGTCATCGACAAAGTCGTTATAAAAACAATGACGATGGATTTAACATGGGACTGGCCTTGTGGTGTGGCTTATTATGGGGTATCCAGAGCCTATAAAACAACAGGAAATAAAGAGTATTTGGATATGCTTGTCCAGTGGGCGGATGAATATATTGAGCTGGGCCTGCCGGACTGGACGGTAAACACCTGTGCCATGGGGCATATGCTGATCACCTTGTATGAAGAAACAGGCAATCAGAAATATTGGGATATTGTAATGAGCAAGGTGGATTATCTGCAGAACCATGCGCTTAGATTCGGAGATCATGTGCTGCAGCATACCGTATCCGTCTCTAATGATTTTCCAGAGCAGGCATGGGCAGATACATTGTTTATGGCGGCGTTTTTTCTGCTACGCGTAGGAAGTAAATTAAACGATCAGGAAATGATCCAGGATGCCCTGAATCAATATTACTGGCATATCAAATACCTGCAAGACCCTAGCAGCGGCCTCTGGTACCATGGCTACAATAATGTGAAGCAGGATCATATGTCCGGACTATATTGGGGCAGAGCAAATGCTTGGGGCGCATATACCATGTCGCAAGTCAAAAAGCTTTTGAAAGAATGGTATTTGTATCCGGCGTGTATGGACGTGGAGTGTTCGCTGCGCGATCAATTGGCGGCACTCAAGCTTTTGCAAACGGAGAACGGCCTGTGGCGGACAGTGCTTGATGACGAAGAATCTTATGAAGAAGTATCTGCCTCTTGCGGGATAGCGGCTGCAATGATCAATAACGGCAATCCGCTGCATACCAAGTATGTGCAAAAGGCCCTGAAGGGTGTTCTAAGCAATATCAGCGAGGATGGACGAGTACTGGGTGTATCGGGTGGAACAGCGGTTATGAAAGACCGGGAAGGCTATCGCAATATTCCAAAAGACTGGATTCAAGGCTGGGGCCAAGGCTTAGCACTCTCGTTTCTGTCCGATATGCTCAAATAGGAGGGATCCAAGTTGTCCAAGCAAACAACGGGGGCCTTTACACTACCGGGCGAATCCGGTTATGAGGCACTGACCTTAGAGTTAGCTGAACGGTGGGGTGCCGATGTCATCCGTGACAGTGACGGTACACAGTTGTCCGATGAGATTATCAACGCAGGATACGGCATTTATTCTACAATCTGTATCATCAGAGATCATAATGAATGGGCATCTCAAAACCCTGATAAGCTACAGCAAAGCTTTTTAATTACTAATCCGAAGGTAGCGGTCGAAGATTATTTATCCATCTATTTGATGGAGGACTTTTTCGCTGAGCAATTCCGAGTAAATGATTCCAAAGAGGCGTTTAAGTACTGGCAGGTTTTTGACCGAACTACTGGTGAAGAGGTTCCAAAAGAACAGTGGAATTATGAACGGGAATCAGGAAATGTAGTCATTACTGGAATTGCGCCTTGGCACAAATATACGGTCAGCTTCATGGTCTACCGGATTTGGGAAGAGATCTCCATGTACAATCACACCACGAATCACTGGGAAAAAGAACATTTAATGCAGATTGATCCCATCTATGTTGAAACGCAAAAGTATTTGCTCCACTTCCTTGAAGATTGGTGCCGTAAGCATAAGGAAACAACGGTGGTTCGGTTTACGTCCCTATTTTATAATTTCGCCTGGATCTGGGGCAGCAATGAGCGCAATCGCCATTTGTTCTCGGACTGGGGTTCATATGATTTTACGGTAAGCTCAAGAGCGCTTGATCTGTTTGCTCAAAAATATGGGTATTCGCTCACGGCCGAGGATTTTGTGAATGGTGGAAAATATCGTGTGAGTCATATCCCGGCGCAGCAGCGCAAGCTGGACTGGATGGCATTTATCAATGATTTTGTCATCGAATTTAGTAAGAAATTAATTGATATTGTGCATGGGTACGACAAGCTGGCATATGTCTTCTATGATGATAGTTGGGTTGGCATGGAGCCTTACAATGATCGTTTCGAGGAGTTTGGTTTTGACGGGATGATTAAATGTGTGTTCTCAGGGTTCGAGGCAAGAATGTGTTCAGGTGTAAAAGTAGATACCCATGAGATTAGGCTGCATCCCTACTTGTTTCCGGTTGGTTTAGGTGGTCTGCCTACCTTTATGGAGGGAGGGAACCCTACACTAGATGCCAAAAAATATTGGATCAATATTCGGCGTGCTCTGCTCAGAGAGCCTATAGATCGAATTGGATTGGGTGGATATTTGCATCTTGTAGAGCCTTATCCGGATTTTTGTGATTATATCGAAAAGATTGCGGGTGAATTCAGAGAAATTAAAGAGCTGCATCATAAAGGCAAACCGTATCATATTAAGACGAAGGTAGCCATTCTGCACGCTTGGGGCAAATTGAGATCGTGGACCTTGTCTGGGCATTTCCACGAAACGTATATGCATGATTTGATTCATATCAACGAGGCTTTATCCGGATTGCCGATTGAATTACAGTTCATTGATTTTGAGGATATCCGTCAGGGAATATTAAAAGATTGTGATGTAGTGATCAATGCCGGATCTGCTGGCTCAGCATGGAGTGGTGGAGAACGCTGGAGGGACAACAAGTGTGTGGACTTACTGACAAAGTGGGTGTATGAAGGTGGTACTTTTATAGGCGTGAATCAACCTTCAGCGCTTGAAGGGTATGACAGCTTTTTCAGAATGGCACATGTTCTCGGTGTAGATGAGGATACAGGCTCCAGAGTAGCCCATGGAAAATGGACATATGAAGTGAAGGATGAGCTTGGTGTAGTACCTATTGGGGCTAGCATAACACCCAAGAATAACATTTATCTTACCGATGGAGCAGCAGCGGTTGTGAATGAAACGGATGGTCTAATAACACTGTCCACCCATGCTTTCGGTAAAGGAAAGGGGATCTACCTGCCTTCTTTCACCTTCAGCTTTGAGAATACAAGATTGCTGCTGAATTTGATTCGTTTTGCGGGTAATGAGTTCACGGAGACCAAGTACATTACGGACAACTTATATACAGAGTGTGCTTATTATCCGGAAAGCAAAATACTCGTGGTCATTAACAATAGCGATCAGCTTCAAAGCACTACGATTCATACGGAATATGGACAACACACCCTGGAATTAGATCCGTATGACACGATTATTAGAACTATTGGGGACTAATAATATCGGCATAGGAACGGAAAAACCATCCATGGTTATAACATTTAAAAGCTCAAGCTGCGGCTAACCTGCCGATGCTTGAGCTTTTTGTTGTAAAGCGAATATGCTATACGTTGAGTTTGTAGTCTATTTTAATACTAATTTAGGAGTTGCAATACAGCTTGAGGATTCTGATTTGCTTGTGCCAGCATTGCTTGGGCAGCTTGAGTTAATATGTTGGTTTTTGTGAAATTCATCATTTCTTTAGCTATGTCCGCATCACGGATACGTGATTCTGCCGAAGCTAAGTTCTCTGCAGAGTTTTTCACATTGTTCAATGTGTGCTCCATACGGTTTTGTAATGCACCATACATCCCTCTATAGTTTATTACTTTTCCTATGGCTTTATCTATTTGAGCTAATGTCTTATCAGGTATACCGGGCGGCAATATTCCCATATTTGCAATGCCCAATCCTTGAGAGGTTACATTGAACAGGGGGATGATGATTGTTTGATTATGGTTAGCCCCTGCTTGAATATCGAGACTTGGTGGAACATAGTCAATATCCTTTATATCCGTTTTCACTGTTGTTTCAATATGCTTAGTTTCTACTAGTTCATGTGTTAGTTCAAATACATCAAGATTTAATGAAAACGGACCATAATTGAAGCCCAATGTTACACTCGTACCAGAGGGGATAGTGAGTTGCCAATCAAAATTTATTTGTGGTTGACCTGCTGCCGGATTATTAATCGTAAGCTCTGAAGGTGTCAGAAATCCAAGCAAATCATCAAATTTTAAGCCAGCGTTGGCATCTGATCCCGTTAGGTTAAATGAACTTCCTGAAGGTGGATTTATTATGGTATTTCCGGTAGCTAACGGATTTCCTCCTGCATCAGTGATAACTGAATTTATTGGAGGGGCGATTATATTATCTAGTTTGATATTGGCATCGGTTGGATCCATATTATTAATTACATATTTGATTTCCATGGAGTTATCAGCCAGTACAGTCCTATGTCTCATAATTGATAGGTTTGTGCCGGGGAACCACATATGATCCCAGGCAGGATCTGATCCTGAACCACTGCGAGATGTATACTCGATGGGTCTTGAACTTCCATTAACTTCAATATTTTCGAGCATTGAACCGTATACATCGCCAAGATCTTTGGGTCCAAAACTGGTTTTATTCATTCCAACAGAGAACCAGTAGGCAGGTGTAGCATATTGTGGATCGTTTGATGCTGTTAACGTTTCATAAACAGTATTATTTGTGTCCGTCTTAGTTGTTGTTTGAATATCAATATTATATTCATTATAGCCTGCTCTTCCATCTGGAGAGGCGATTGGAGAAATATTATTGGTATTTGAATATGTATTGGTATTTGAATATGTATTGGTCGTTACTGATGTATCTGAACTACTAATTACATGTCTTGTTTCTGCTGATGTTCCTTGAGGTTTGTAGACTATACTGTTAGTTACTCTAGTAGTTGGTGGCGGGTCACTGATAGTATAGGCTGTATTACTGCTCGATCGATCAGCAAGTATCGTATAATCATCTCTAGCCAACAAGTTAATTGAATTAAATTCTGTTCTCCTTGAAAGGCTGTCTATTTCTTGGGTAAGTTGTTGTATTTCAGCCTCAATCTGTTGCCTGTCGTTATCCGTATTCGTATCATTTAGACCCTGAATAATCAATTCCCTTTGTCTTTGTAATATATCATTTATCTCTTGTAGGCCGCCCTCTGCTGTTTGAAGGAGTGAAGCGCCGTCCTGTATATTTCTGGATGCCTGATCCAGTCCTCTAATTTGTCCCCTCATTTTTTCAGATATTGACAATCCTGCAGCATCATCAGAAGCTTTATTGATGCGTAAGCCTGATGATAGATTTTCCATACTACTAGAACCAGCTTTAGCATTTTTCCGTAACAAGTTATTTGCATTTAGAGCAGACAAATTGTGCATTATTATCATAATTAAGTACCTCTAAGAGAAATAATGTGAATTCCCATACATATTATCACAATAATAGATATTGCGTCCATGAATCTTCCTGAGCGTGTATAGCGTCTTCTTTAGCTTTCTAAGCTTAAAGAGAAAAGCCTGAAGATGTTAAGGTGAGGGGGTTAATATTAAATTAATGAATAAAAAAATGGGTATTACCATTTCCTGAATTTGTGTGATTATACTTTTAAACGAACGGACTATATGCTGATACATTTGCTTTAAATGCACTGTCCCAAGAGAACATAAGTGTAGCCACTGGCGCTTGGAGCGGGACACTTATGGGAATCCAGCATCCCCGTAACAATGAATATAACTAAACTCTCCCTTGCTGAGCGTGGTCTGTATCATCCATTATTTAACTAATGAATCATTGCAGCGCTATAAAAGATTGGAGACGATGTGTATTCATGAGGGACTTTGTAATCCGAAATCCAAAGGATGAAGACGCGGAGCAAATTGAAAGCATGGACTTTGTTCTAAAAATGCTATATCTGTACCATGGAGATCTGGATAAGCGAAATATGTTCTGTGCAGTGAGTGGCGACGGACAGGTTCTGGCCGTTGCTCATCTGATGGAGCATGATACTTTTCATGCGGTTGGACATGATGAAAACCAAAACTTCAAACGATATGTTAATTACGAAATTATATTTGCAGAGAACGCAGAGGATGAAGGTATCAAAGCTGCACTGATTGAAGCATTAATCGGACGGGTCAGAGAAATTAAAGCTGGGTATCAAGAGAAGCGCATTATCATGGCTCAATATCTCGACACAGATAATCTCGAAGAGCTGAGCTTCTGTCTAGCACGCGGATTTACGATTTGCGATACGATTGTCGTGTTTAAATTTGACCTGAGTAGAGAGATTCCTGAGTATCCTTTACCAGAAGGTGTTCTGGTGAAGCCAACTGCACTGAACAATAGTGAAGCTCAGGAACAATATCGTCATGCTGAACTCGCAGCCTTTGACGGTGTGGCGTGGAGTCTGAACCATTTGGGGTGGATGCAGGGATCTCCCGAAATCGTTAATTTCTGCGCGTTTCATGGCGATCAATTGATCGGCAACACCTCAACCTGGAGAATCACCGACGAGAGAAGTGCAACGGAGAATGTATTCGTCATTCCTGAATGGCAGAAAAAAGGTGTCGCCCGTAACATCATCTGCACCGCACTGAATTATCTAAAGCAGCAGGGCAAAACAATCGCTACTTTGGGCACGCATGGAGATAATAGGAAAGCTATTAGGCTATATACTCAGATCGGTTATGAATTGTTCAGTTCAAGATTTACCGTTGGCTATGAAATCGATTAAGTAAGTTACTAGTTGAACAGCGATTGCTTGCTACTAAGCTCTGTAGAGTTTCTACAGAGCTTTTTATTATTGTTATAATTCATTTCAATATTTTACCGCCTATGCTACTATATCTACGATCATAAAAGGAATAATTTAGAAGATTGGGTGGATTTCATGGAAATCGGTGCTGTAACTTTGATTGTAAAAGACATGGAAAAGATGGCCACATTCTATCGGGACGTCATGAACATGGCTATAGAATGGGATGGTGGCGTATTTACCGGGGTCCAGCTAAAGAGTGGTGTATTTTTTAATTTGTGTCAGCGGGATGCGCTGAGTATTTCAGGACTAGGTTATCCCAATGGGTTGAATGGGACAATGGAAGTCTCATTTGGCGTTCTCTCACCTGAAGAGGTCGACAAGGAATTTGAGCGTCTGGTGAAGGCAGGTGCAACTCCTATAAAAGAACCTATTTCACAGCCCTATGGGTTGCGTGAAGCTGTTGTGGCTGACCCAGAAGGCAATTTGCTTGAGATCGTAGCTGGCATTTCACAAGAATAATTGGATATATACAATCACCCGAAAGGAAGAATTGCTCTTGAGAACCCCTATAACTAATGTAAACTGGCTTGAACACCATGAAATCATGGATGAGCTACTCTATCATGAAGCGAGCTTAACCACGCATCCGATGGATGATGGCTTTGAAGCTGAGGTTCTAAAGATCAATCTAGATCGGGAAAGCTATGTCTTGAAAACATGGAGTAAGAGCTCCAAACCAGATGTTCAGTTTCAATACCGTTTATTGGAGGTCCTGTCTGAACAAGGGGTAGCCGTCTCTAAACCAGTGGGTTGGGGGAATCAATCCGGACGGGAATAAGGTGTTGTTAACAAGCTTTGACGGAACGCCAATTCATAAAGTGAATAATAAGACAATGAAGGAGCTCGCGAGCATTTTAGCCAGAATTCATCAAATAGATATCGCTGAGCTGGAACATATACAACTACCTAAGTACGATTTCATCGACTACTTTTTTCCTGAAGTGAGAGAGCATACAGACCTTAATCAAGCTGTGATTTCTCTAGTGGAGCAAACGCCTATGAGACAAGATCGTATCATTCATGGAGATTTTCATTTAGGAAATATAGTAGAGGAACAACAGCGATTTACCGTCATCGATTGGACGAACGGCCAGTTGGGAGATCCTAGATATGATTTTGCATGGTCATTTATTCTGCTGAAAATCCACATCTCTGAGCGTTACGCTGATATGTTCCGTTCTGCTTATCTATTGGACAATTTTATGGAGCAGGAAGAGCTTGAGGTGTTCGAAGCATGGGCTTGTCTAAGATGGATCTTACTGAATAGACGAGGCAGTACACCTAAAGGACCTAATGTATCGAAGAGGGTAAAGAGCATACTGGGAAGTAATCGCTTCCTGAAAGATTTGGATTTCCAAGGGTTTAAATGAACTTCATCTTAAAAAGAATTACAATACAGACCGCAACCCTTTGCGAGGGAGGCGGTCTATTTACGTTTGTTCGCTGCTTTCATTCAATATTCAGTTTGGGTGTTTATAATGCTTTTTATGAATCGGGGGATGTGCTTGTATAGACTTCGACTGTGAAAAGGAGGTTTTCCATGGTAAGGGCAATTCAAAAAACATTGTATCTCATACTGGCATGCTTCATAGGACTGTTTATCGCTTCCTCCTTTTTTATCCGGGTGAAATATAATTATTTCGTATATGGGGACACGCCAGTTTTGGAGAAACAACAGCTCGGCCTTTTTATTCTAGGGATTGTGGTGGTGCTGGCGTTAAGCGTTATTTTGTATAAAATATGCCTGAAGCTTAATCAGTACTGTTGGAAAATCGTCATTCCAGCCATATTGCTATGTTCTTTTGCCATTCAGCTCGTGATCATTTTTCTGTTTCCTCGCTTGCCGACGGATGATTCGCAGACGGTGCTTTCACTGGCACTCGATATGCTGTACAGAAATGATTATTCATCTTTTGACACGACAGGTTATCTGCATATGTTCCCGTTTAACTTCTCGATTGTTGTGTACTTAAAGACGTTGCTACAGTTATTTCCGGATAATTACTTGGTGATCAAAGTATTCAATATTCTTTTTACACTGTTAACCTCGTTAATGATTTACCTGCTGTATAAAGAGCTCAAGGGTAAGTCTAAGAATCATGATTATGGCATTCTCGTGTTTGCCGCTACCTATATCCCTTCTTTGTTTATGAGTAATTTAATTTATAACGATGTGATCGCGACTGCCTTTTTGACAAGTGCTTTATATTTTGCCGTGAAATTTATCAAAAGAAAGTCCTTAAAGGATATTGTGTTCGCAGCCATTTTCCTGGCAGTCGGCAACTATTTCCGAAGTATTGGTGTTATTTTTCTGATAGCTGTGGTAGTCAGTCTATTGTTCAACATGCGTGCAATCGGGGTGAAAAAGTCTCTAAGCGCTTTGTTTATCACAGCTTTATTATTTAATGTTCCAGGCTGGACGCAAAATGCTGTGCTGCAGGCGACGAATGTCGTCGATGAAACGATTAACGAAAATTCCGCACCAGTCTATATGTGGCTGAATATGGGGATCAATCTGGACACGTTTGGGTTCTGGGACAACTGGGAGAGCTACGCTATCTATCAGCAGGATGCCAATTATAATAAGACAGAAAGTACGCAGCTATTTAAAGAGGAAATCAGCCATAAACTCTCCGAGGCGAGCCTAAGCGACGTAGTGAAGATGTATTATAAAAAAATCGTTTGGACCTGGACAGAAGGAACATACCAGGTGGAACGATATGGACTTGGGAATGATGGATCATCCAGTAACGGTGGAAGAATAGGCTTTGTCATGGACCGTTATAGCTACACTAATGCTGCTACGGATCTATTTAAGGGGGATTCGAGCTACCGCAACGGGCTGCTGTGGTTGCTGTATGTCCTAAATTTTCTGATGTATGTTTGTATACTCGTTCGCTTAATCGGTGGAATAAGAGCCAAAAGATTTGAAGAGACCTCTTTGATTCTTGTGGTGCTGGGCTTTATCGGATTCTATCTACTATGGGAGATTAAGTCTCGATATATATACCCGGTATATCCGCTGCTGATCGTGTTATCCTACATGGGTTTTAAAGATGTATATGATTATTTGTTAAAAAGATATTTTCCACGTTGACCATGTTTGCTCGGAAAGAGGGGGTTCAAAGATGCGGATCAAGCGATATCTCGCTTTGCTCATAGCAGTGCTTAGTTGTTCCATGGTGCTCATCTCCTGTGACGCCATCACCGCTCAGAAGATATCAAGTACAGATTCTGGTTCAAGGGCGAACGGGGGACAGAGCTTTAACGGTGGCCGGGGTAAAGATGGAGGTAGCTCTCCCGCCATGAATGGCGGGACAAGAAGAAACGGCAGCCAAGGTACAGATGGAGGAGTTAGCGGGCAAAGTGGGCGACAGTGAACAAATTTCATGAACTTGCCCCAAGCCTACGAAGATTAAGTGTGATAGGATAAGATTACATTTAAATTCCCCGCGGGGGTAAGAAAAGAGAAAAGGGAGCAACATGAGAATCATTATATCGCCTGCCAAGAAGATGAAGATGGATACGGATTTTATGGATTGCCGCCAGATGCCGCAATTCATAAGCGAGTCGCAGACTCTTCTGGCCTTATTACAAAAGTTGAATTATGAAGAAGCCAAATCGCTATGGAAATGCAATGATGCCATCGCCACGCTGAATGTGGAACGGATTCGGGATATGGATGTAACTCGGAATCTTACACCGGCTATCTTTTCTTATGAGGGTATCCAGTACCAGTACATGGCACCTGGGGTACTTCAAATGGAGGAGCTGGAATATCTTCAGCAGCATTTACGGATATTGTCCGGATTCTATGGAATCGTCCGGCCGTTTGACGGCGTTGTTCCTTACAGGCTGGAGATGCAGGCTAAGCTTAGCGGACCAGGTTTCAAGTCTATCTATGAGTTCTGGAACAGGAAACTGGCAGATCAGCTATTTTCGGAGAGTGATATCATTCTGAATCTGGCCTCCAAGGAATACAGCAAGTGCATCTCCCCGTATGTTGGCGGAAACGTTCGAATGATTAGCTGTGTATTCGGGCAGGAAATCGGCGGTAAGATCGTTGAGAGAGCGACTTTGGTTAAGATGGCCAGAGGTGAAATGGTGCGTTTCATGGCTGAGCGGCAAATCACCTGTGTGGAGGATATCAAAGGCTTCGACGGGTTTGATTTCAGCTTTGCTGATGAGCTGTCGGATGAGAGTACGTATGTGTTTATACAAAAAAAGAATGAATAGAGTAAGTAGTACTATGGGTAATCTTGGAGGTGGTTGAACAACCAGCTTCAGGGTTACCTTTATTTTTGGTCAACGAAAACAGATGGGAAATTCTAGTTTTTTAAAGGGGATAGATTGCAGTATAGAGAATAAAGTTCGGATGGAATAAGAACAGGTGAAAGAGGAGGGCTTATGATTTTTAAAAGAGATCCATTGGACAAACAGAGCTTACTTAAAGAATTGGATTCACTAGGCTATTCCGACAGAGTCAAAAAAGTAGCGATATTAGGCCGTGATCATCTTGGATCTGTCCAGTACTCCCAATTACTAGCCTCCTTGCTGGAGGATGGCGTTTATGAAGCACGTCTTGCCTTAATCGGTGCCATTGCAACACATGATGCCCCTATTATTCTGTCAGCCCTGCGGCATCCCATGGCAAGTATCAGAAATACGGCTGCGGGTCTTTTGGCAAAGGTGGCTTCAGATGCTGATATTGAACGTGAGCTCCCCCATTTATCATATGATTGCCGCCGTAAGCTGTTGCACAGTATTTCACAGATTAACCGTCAGGAATTGGCGGAACGTTTATTGCCTATGGTGTACGCCCGGTGGGGAGCGGAGGAAGCCGCGATTATATTGCAGGCCTGTTATTCGGAAACAGTTAGTAAGTGGCTTGCTGATATCGGATATGCCATAAAAGACTGGAAGAAACTAGCCAGCAGGCATCTTGACGTAGTAGCGGAATACTTTGAAACAACGCTAGAAAGCACACCAATCAGGGAAAAAGGATATGTCTGGTGGAGGTTCTCATCAGCTATGGAGATCCTATGCAATCTGAAGGCGGATCTGCTACTTGCGTGTGCGATGAATCATGGACCCGAGGGTGTCATACATCCTGCGTTAAAGGAACAACTTGGCACGCTAGTACGCCAAAATCCGAATATGGTGTATCAGCTGCTGACTCGAACGGAGTCGCGGAGCAATCTGATTTCTTATGGTGTGCCTGAAGGGGTTCTAAAAAGAAAAAAATATTTATCCATGGAGCAATGGATTGAGATAGCGAAATTACTCGCAGATCACCCGATGCATTTAGCGAAGTTGCTGCATAATAGTGCACCTTCCAACCGCCAAGTGATTTTTGATGCCGTGTATGAAGAAGATAAACGCCAAGAACGTGTTTTTCCGGAAAGATTACTTTATGTATTACCGCATGCCTTGCGTGACAAGGAAGCCACCCGGATGCTTGGCCTTCGTGAAATCAATGATGACCGGGAGAGAACAATCAGACTCACCGCTTGCCGTTCGATTCTTCATTCAAGAGCGGGGCTTGAACAGGCAACAAAGGTATCCAGTTCAGAAGAACGTTCCACGGCGCTTATGCAACTGATCAGAAGTACGGTTCTGTCGAGACAGGGTATGCATGAGACTTTGGTATTTTTGGGCCGGATTAGAAATGAGCAAGATCCTGTTCGAGGTTTTGTGTTTAAGGAGCTTTCAGAAAGTCCTGCATCTGTGTTCACCGATGCCCATGTACAAGAACTTACTATGCTTGTTGATAGTGTTATAGATGCCAGAGATACTTCATATGGTACGAAGTTTTCCGTTCAACAACTGGCATTTGCTATTCTCCGGCATAACGCACTAAATCCTCACAGTGAGTTGTTCAAGTTCTCTTTAAATACGATCCGGAAACTGGCCCAGCAGAACGGACAGCTTTCACTTCCATCGTTGGAGAAGAATTTACCACAGGGAGTAGAAGAGGTCATCTTTGATGAAATCTATACATTAGCTGTACAGGGCAACAAAAGAGAAGACTACAATCTGGTGCTTAGCCTGGCTAGCTCATTTGGTAAAAGAGGTTACGGCATCATAAAACTTCAGAATCTGTTAAAGGAAGCAACGAGGGCAAAGGCAGATTCTACAGCCATACAAGCGGCCAGATACTGGCTTGCGCCTCGTACAACACGTGATGCCAGAGTTAAGGAATTATTAGCTTTAGATAAATCGTATATTACGATCCATGAAGTATTCCAGCATCTGCATCTGAAGCGTCAAGAATGGCTCGATCCTTTTATTTCAGGGGCTGTCATTAAGGGCAAGTTCCTATCAGGCAAAACTATCTATCTTGTGCCGGCCGCGGATGGATTCCACAGATGGCTGCCACGTCAGCAACAAGCATTAAGTGCCTTATTAGAAAAAATTGCATACGATGCCAAACGTAATCTTTGGGAGCGTGCAAGAGTTATTAAGATCATGGCAAGCATGCCTGATCTCGGTTCGGATAGGTTACTTGGGCTTATGCAGGATAAGGAAGTAACTGTAGTAGAAGCTGCACTTCATGCCTTTTCACTTATGGAAGAACCGGAGAAGGCACTTCCCATTCTGCTGGAGAATCTGGATGGGGACCGGGCACGTGTAGCCATGTACTCGATACCCAGATGCATCCGCAGGGTGAATCCGGTGTTACTGGTTACCATGCTGAAAGGGCTTCTGAATCGGGATAAGCTGAAGATCACTGTCAGAAAAGAGGCCATCCGCTTACTGGGTGCTTATAGAAGCGATGACAGCATTCCGCTATTGATAAACGAGTTCGAGAAACCAAATGCACACAAGGATGTAATCATTGCCATAGGGCATGCTGCAAAACAGCTTTTAGATGATGAGCGCGCTTGGGAGATTTTAAGTGCAATGGCTGCTTCATCAGAAAGTGATATCGCAAGAAGCTTGTTATCCCAACAGCCTAATGATCTTCCGCTAGACTATAGACTTCGCTATTTAAAATTAATCATTGAAATTGGAAATCATCCGGATGGGTTTGTTGGCAAGTATGCTTTCAGTTCTATGATGTGGTGGACCAATGGAAATGAAGGCATTGTTGCAGCTGCCACCGCTCAAGCTATTATGGATTTGGAAGACAGCACCAGATGGGAATTTGCCATGAACACGCTAATACAAACCTGCCGCGATGGTAAGATCAATGAGGTTGTAATCGGCGTTTGTCAGAAATTAGCTAGTGCGGCGATAAGGGATGAATGGAATGCAACTACCAGTAGAGATTTGCCTCATCGGCAACGTCTCCTGAAACTTATCAACCAGCTAAACGCTTTGCCAACAATCACCCGGGTGCACCTTAAACCTTTGTATACGGGATTGATTGAGTGTCTAGCATCGGATGAGACTTTACAGCAAGTTGTGATGAAGCTGTATATAGCAGTAATAGACTGGAATAATGTGCAGGAATCCGCCGCTTATCTGAATCAGATGGTTAACTGTATTTCAAATCAGCCGCAGCTGTTGAGCGACGCCTACAAGCAGGTTGCTTATAATTTAAAAGACAGCACAGGCTACTGGAGTCCGGAGACCTTATTGGAAATTGTAGATGTGCTAGGGTCTGAGGGGAGTTACGAATCTCAGTATATTGGACTTTCGTTGCTTGAGGTTGCTGGAAGTGCTCTACTCTGGAGTCCAGAGCCTGCAGAGCGTTTGAGGGTGTACAGAAATCACACGAATATTGCGGTTCGCTCACTTGCGCTAAATATTTGGACGGTGATAGATTAGTTTTCATATTTTTAATAAAATATAAACACCAAAAAAGCTCAGGCTACAATTCGGCCTGAGCTTTTTTGGTGTTTATTCAATTAAGCTTCCATCTTCTGCGCCGTATAAAGGCGGTGGTAAAGCCCCTTTTGTGCGATAAGCTCATCATGTGAGCCGCTTTCTGCGATACCTTTGTTAGACACATACATAATGCGGTCGCAGTTTTTTACGGTGGACAGGCGGTGCGCGATAATGAATGAGGTACGTCCTTTAAGGAGCTCATTCAGACCTTTTTGCAGCAAACGCTCAGTCTTCGCATCGATCGATGAAGTGGCTTCATCTAATATGAGAATTCTCGGATCAGCCAAAAGCGTTCTTGCGAACGAGATGAGCTGCCGCTGTCCTTGAGACAGCTTGGAGCCACGCTCGTTGACCTCCGTCATGTAGCCTTGATCGAATTCACGGATGAATTCGTCGGCGCACACGGCTTTCGCCGCAGCAATCACTTCTTCCTCGGTGGCATCGAGTTTACCGTAACGAATATTGTCCAAGATCGTACCGGAGAAGATGAAGCTGTCCTGTAGCATAATCCCCATCTGGCTGCGCAGGGACTTCAGCGTAACCTGCGAGATATCCTGATCGTCGATAAGAATCTTACCGCTTGAAATATTATAGAAGCGCGAGATCAGATTGACGACCGTAGTTTTGCCTGCACCTGTTGGTCCCACTAGAGCGATGCTTTCTCCCGCTTTGATCTTAAAGGAGATATTCTCCAGAATATTGAGTCCTGGGTCATAGGCAAAGGTCACATCGTCGAAAGTGACATGGCCCTCTACAGGCCGCAGTGTCTTCGCATCCGGAATATCACTGACGGTAACGGGCTCATCCAGCGTCTCGAAGATACGCTCGAGATAGGCAACGGCGTTGATGAAGTTATTGTACAGGTTCGAAAGATTCAGAATAGGCTGCCAGAAGCGGGCAGCGTAGCTGCTCATCGCCAGAATGACGCCGAGGGTCATATCTTGTGGACTCAGTGTTAGTAGGCCTACAAGGAAAATCAATGATGTAACGATCGTAGACAAGTTGTCTACGGAGAACGGAATAAGTAAGTTGTAACGTTGAGCCTTCATCCATTCTGTACGGAAATTACCCGCGAGACGTGTGAAGATTCCTTCGTTGCGTTGTTCCCGGGAGAACATTTGCGTCACACCAATACCGCTGATACTTTCTTGCAAATAGGCGTTTAGGTTGGAGCTTTTATTGGATACTGCTTGCCAAGCCCGGCGTTGCCGAGTTTTGATCAGCATCATGATGACAAAGAATACTGGCAGCCCTGCAAGGATGACAAATGATAGACGTACGTCAACAGCGAACATGAAGGCTGCGATAAAGAGCAAATTCACGATTTCTAGAATAAAGTTGATAATACCGTTGGATAACACATCTGAAACGGCGTTAACGTAGTTTACGACCCGGATGAGAATCTTGCCTTGCGGACGGTCGTCATAATACTTAAAGGGCAACTCTTGCAGATGCTTAAACAAATCTGTACGGATGTCAAAAATAATATCCTGCCCAACACTCGTCATGATACGTGAACGAATAGTAGCCAGATAAACGCTGACCACAATGGTCAGAAGCATCAGTCCA
Organism: Paenibacillus sp. NPDC101420; assembly: GCF_050277435.1. Taxonomy (NCBI): domain Bacteria; kingdom Bacillati; phylum Bacillota; class Bacilli; order Caryophanales; family Paenibacillaceae; genus Paenibacillus; species Paenibacillus sp. NPDC101420. Next base: position 99,206 of record NZ_JBNNSE010000009.1, on the reverse strand, counting down.
GCCCAGCCCAGTAGCGCAAGCTTCGCTTTTGCCGGAATGGTCACGTCGATCACATGCTGCATGATCAGTGGAGCTGATAGTGAAATGGCCGCTGAAAGTGCACTGAGGATAAATGCAACAATCATTGGCGTTTTCTTTCGTTTGATGTATACCATCGCACGCCGGAAGTGTTTTATATTAAACGGCGATTCCAGATTCTCATCGACGTCGAATTTATTCCTTGCCACTTGCGGTCACCTGCCTTCCAATACCCTCGTTCTGCAGTTTAAACACATCATAGTAGTAGCCTCGTTTCGCTAGCAGTTCGGCGTGGGTGCCTTCCTCAACCAGCTTCCCGTTATCCAGAATGAGAATACGGTCAGCCTGCGCGGTCGTAGATACACGCTGCGCGATAATAATCTTCGTGCAAGGATAATCCAGCTCGCGTAGACTTTTCTGAATATGCTCCTCCGTCTCAAGATCGACAGCAGAGGTCGTATCATCCAGAATGAGGATCGGACGGCGAACTGCCAAAGCACGTGCTAAAGCGATACGCTGTTTTTGACCTCCAGATAAGCCGACTCCTCGTTCTCCGACAACGGTATCATAACCTTCAGGCATTTTGGTAATGAAGTCGTGTGCGGCTGCGAGCTCGGCAAAGCTTATCGCATCTTCTTCCGGAAGATCAGGATCACCATAGGCGATGTTTCCATCGATAGTATCAGAGAACAAGAGCACATCTTGGGTCGCCATGCCGATATTATCACGCAGCTCATCGAGCTCCAGCTTTCGGACATCAACGCCGTCGACGAGTACACGTCCTTCGGCTACGTCATAGAAGCGAGGAATCAGGTTGATGATTGTTGTTTTGCCTGATCCGGTCGAGCCCATGATTGCTATGGTTTCACCAGGTTCTACGGTAAAGCTAACATCGTCAAGTACGATAGCGCTGTCATATTTGAAGCGGACATGATCGAACTCAATACGGCCTTCGTAACGGCGTTTGTCAGTAGACGTATGCTCGTTTACGATATTAGGCTTTGCGTAATAGATATCAATGATTTTGGACAAGCTCGCAAAAAAGCGCTGAATGTCGTTGATAATAATACCAATGTTGCGCATAGGGTTGGATATAGCCCAGATCAGTGAAGAGAAAGCTGTAAATTCACCGAAGGTGATCCGGCCGTTCATCAGGAACAAACCACCAGCCAGCATTAGAATGACGTTGAAGCCCTGAGCGAAGGATTCCAGAAAAGGAAAGTAATCAAGCCATACAAGGGCGGCCTTTTTGTTCGCTGTAGAGTAGTTGACATTCTTCTCCGTAAATTTTTGAACTTCGAACTCTTCGCGGGCAAAAGCCTTAACCACACGGTTGCCTGAAATATTCTCCTGAGTAGTCGTGTTAAGCTGGGACAGCCGCTCACGCAGGTCAATATACATAGGACGGACGCGTTTAGCGAATATGTAAGCCACGATAAAAATGGGCGGTGACAGGATTAGCATCCACAGCGTTAGCTGAGCATCTATAGTGAAAAAATAGATAACAGCAGCAATGAAGATCGTTAGCGATTCAATGATCGTTTTGAAAATCCATGCCATCGAGTGCCGAACCATGTCCAGATCCCCGGTCATCTTGGTCATGAGATCACCGGTACGGTTACGGTCGTAATATTCTCTGTCCTGTCCTTGAATCTTGTTGTACAAAAAAATACGGATATTGTACATCATGTTTTGCGAGGATCTTTCGTACTGCATAGTTGTAATATAAGCAAGTCCTGTGCGCAGTAGAGAAAATCCAATCATGCCCAGACAGAGCATAATCAATAATTGCCGTTCTTGTGTAAGATTCTGCAGCGCATTGTCACCTGCTATAAACGTATCGACAATGCGCTGACTGATGTAAGGGTTTACAATCGTAAGACTTGAACCCACTACTGAGAGGCAGAGCGCTAGAATGTATCGTGTCCGGTTGCCCTCTAAGTTCTGCCATAGCCATTTCAGTTCGAACATCTGATCACCTGTTTCTGATTGTTCTTGTTCTTTCACTCTTGCCTGAAAAGAGTGAATAAAACAAAGTGATTATAACATTATCAATTGACTAAGTATCGTTTACGGTAAAATTTCCTTGTTACATTATTGTTACAAAAAAATGAACTTATTAATGATGTGAATTTATCCTTGAGTAATGAGGGTTTGCCATTCGGACTTGGGCGTTCTAATTATGATAAACTGAAACAATGTAAAGTGATTAGGCTTGGTTTGGATAGAGACAGGAGGATGGAGAATGAGCTTTGTTGCTGTCAAAAATGAGTACAAGCGTTACAAAATGGGTGAAAGTGTGATCGTTGCCAACGACGGAATTGATTTTGAGATAAATAAAGGTGAGTTTGCAGTGATTGTCGGCCCCAGCGGTGCGGGCAAATCGACGGTGCTTAATATTCTTGGCGGGATGGATTCTGCTGACGAAGGCCAGGTCATTGTGGACGGTACGGACATAGCCAAGTTCAGTGCCAAGGAGTTGACGGGCTACCGCCGCAATGACGTGGGTTTTGTGTTCCAGTTCTATAACTTAGTGCCGAATCTTACCACACTGGAGAATGTTGAGCTTGCTTCTCAGATTTCCCCGCGTGCACTAGATGCGCGTAAGGTGTTGGAGGATGTGGGATTAGGTGCACGGCTGGATAATTTTCCGGCTCAGCTGTCTGGTGGTGAGCAGCAACGTGTCGCTATCGCCAGAGCGCTAGCTAAACAGCCGAAGCTGCTCCTTTGCGATGAGCCAACAGGTGCGCTAGATTACAATACTGGTAAGCAAGTGCTTAAGCTGCTTCAGGATACCTGCCGTAACACAGGCACTACGGTCATCGTAATCACGCATAATTTGGCGATTGCGCCAATGGCAGACCGGGTTATTGAGATTAATAATGCTAAGGTACGGAAGATGGTAACCAATCCTTCGCCAGTATCCGTTGAAGATATCGAATGGTAAGGAGAAGGCATCTATGAAAAAGCGTGCGTTATGGAAAGATATTTTTCGTGAAATTAGGCACACTAAGGCCCGATTTATTTCGATTTTTGCAATTATCATGCTGGGCGTTAGTTTCTTTTCTGGCATCAAGTCAGCCGGTCCAGATATGCTGGATACAGCCGGAACCTTTTACAAAGAGACGAGGCTGATGGATCTGAAGGTGCAGACCAACTATGGTTTGACCAAAGATAATATCGAACTGCTGAGCGATGTACCGGGGATCGATGAAGTTCAGCCAGGTTACAGCGCAGATGTGTTTAGCGGCGATAATGCTTTGATACTCAAAGTCCATTCTTACGATTCAGATAAACCTCTTAACCAGTACAGTATGATTGAAGGACGTCTTCCAGAGGATTCCGGAGAAATCGTATTGGATGACAAGCTGGCTGGAAAGTATGCGCTGGGCGACAAAATAACGTTCAGCGGAGCTGGAACGGATGCGGAGTTGTCGAACAACTTTGAAACTTTGAATTATACTGTTGTGGGCTTTGTGCGAAGTCCTCAATTTATAGAGAAGAGTACCCGGGGCACCAGCGGAATTGGTAAAGGGACGGCGGATGCATTCGCAGCGATCCCAGAGTCAGATTTTAAGCTCCCGGTCTATACGGAAGCCTATCTATCCTTCAAGGATACAACCGGAGTGAAGGCTTATTCACCAGAGTATGAGGGATTGATCGAGCAGCATACCAAGTCAGTAGAGCAGGTGATGTCCAGTGTGCCGGAAGCTCGGCTTGCGGAGATGCGCGCGGAAGGTGAGAAAGAGCTGTCCAGTGGACGGGGCAAGGTGGCCGCCGCCGAGAAGCAGCTCGCCGATTTAAAGCGCCAGTCAGAAGTGGTGCAGCAGGGACAAGCTGCAAACATGAAAGCCATTGCTGATGGACTGGTCTCTGCCAAGGCGGAACTGGCTGCAGGGGAGCAAAAGCTTGCAGAACTAGGGCTCCCGAAGGTCTATGTCACAGACCGAAGTGCCAATCCAGGATATGCCGAATATAAAGACAACGCTGATCGATTGTCGGCAATAGCAAGTGCTTTCCCGGTATTCTTTTTCCTGATTGCTGCGCTGGTCAGCTTGACGACTATGACTCGAATGGTCGAGGAGCATCGTTTGCAGATCGGGACACTTAAAGCGCTTGGGTATGGCAACCGTGACATTATGGCCAAATTCTTGGTTTATGGTACACTCGCCAGCTTGACGGCTTCGGTTGCGGGACTTGCGCTCGGTTTTACCATGTTTCCAACCATTATCTATAATGCGTACAGTTCGCTTTATAATCTGCCGGATCTTATCAAAAGCTTCTATCCGTCGTATTCCATCATTTCCATTATAGTGGCGCTTATCTGCACTACATTGACGGCTTGGATTGCCGCACGTGTAGAGCTGCGTAGCAATGCTTCTGTGTTAATGCGTCCGAAGGCGCCAAAGAGCGGGCAGCGGATTCTACTGGAGAGAGTTACGTTTGTATGGAAACGGCTGAGCTTTGTTCAGAAAGTTACCGCACGGAATTTATTCCGCTACAAGCAGCGGATGTTCATGACTGTGTTCGGCGTGGCCGGCTGTACGGCGCTAATTCTGACCGGGTTTGGTCTTAAAGACTCGATCGGCAGCATTGCCCCTCAGCAGTTCGGCACGATTATGAAATATGATGCACTTGTAGCGCTGCATGAAGATGCGTCTGCTGATGTGCGGGATGCCTACGAGCAATTGATCACTGGCGAGTCCACTATAACTGGATCACTAAGTGTGGCACAGGAAACGATGAAAGCGCATGGCAGTGGTGTAAATGATCAGGATGTGCATATGTTCATCCCTGCATCTGTTGATGCGATATCCGATTATGTGGAGCTGCGGGATCGAGTGAGTGGAGAAAAACGCACGCTTTCGGACGAGGGCGCTATAATCTCGGAGAAGCTGGCTAAATTATACGGGCTTGAACCCGGCGACCAGTTGAATGTGGTGGACAAGGATAACGAGACATTCAAGATTAAGGTCATAGGGATTACAGAGAACTATGTAATGCACTATGTTTATATGACACCTGCGTATTATTCTTCCGTATTTGGACAAGAACCGGTGTTCAACACAGAGCTGCTGAAGTATACCACGCACGATAAAGCATGGGAGGACAAGTTCGGCGAGAAGCTAACGGATAATGAGGGAGTGGCCGCGGTCAGCTTTTCCAGCAACGTAGGTACTGCCTTTGATGACACCATGAAGAGTATGGATGTTGTAACCTTGGTACTCATTGTATCGGCTGCTGCTTTAGCTTTTGTCGTCCTCTACAATTTGACCAATATTAATGTCTCTGAGCGGATCAGGGAACTATCAACCATCAAGGTATTGGGATTTTATGATAAGGAAGTAACGTTGTATATTTACCGCGAGAATATGCTGCTAAGCCTACTTGGCATTGTAGCCGGATCGGGTCTTGGCATTATATTGCACAGCTTCGTCTTGAATACAGCTGAGCTGGATGCGACGATGTTCGCGCCGATTATTAAGTGGCCAAGCTATGTGTATGCCGCGCTATTAACACTGCTGTTCTCAGGCATAGTCATGGCTTTCATGCATATTAAGCTCAAACGGATTCATATGATTGAGGCGTTGAAGTCGGTAGAATAAGCGGAGCTTCCACACCAAAAACAAAAGTTGATCCTACTTAAACACAAAGGACCGCTTCGAACAGCCATTGTTATGGCTACTCGAAGCGGTCTCTTTTGCTTTGAGAGGAGATGGAATCTTTTAACGTGAGCCGATCGATAACTTCATATGCAGGATAGGAAAAGGATTCCCCTGTTCATCCAGTGCAGAACGCTCAAAAACTTGAAAACCCATATGCTCATAGAAACCTAAGGCCTGCGGATTTTGTTCATTTACATCAACGTAACGTACGTTCAGTGTCTGAATAGCATAAGCAACGAGCGATTTACCAATTCCTTTTCCCATTGCAGCAGGTTCTACGAATAGCATTTCAATCTTGTTATCCTGAATCCCTATGAATCCAAGCGATTGGTCATGGTCATCTATAAAAGCAAGCAGATGACTTATATGCTCCATCCCTTGTATAACCAGTGGCCGCAACGCATCAATGTCCTGTTCAGACAGGAATAGATGTGTATGCCGCACAGATAACTCCCAAATATTCAGTAGACGGTATAAACATTCTTCATTTCTAGCGGTGATTGGTTGTATCGAGTCCATGTCTTCCCTCACATTTCCACTTAATTCGAAGAAGATGAAGCTGCAGCCGCAGCCGACGCAGCCGCAGCCCCAGCAAGAGCAGCCTGCTGTGCGATCACAATATTAGTGATGCTGGTGGAAAGCATCGAGGTTACAATGCCGCTTTGCACATCCTCTACATATTTGAAGGCTACCAGCGCAGCTGACAGCAGTAGCAATTCCTGCTTTACAATGGACCAGCTGCCAAAGCCTTTTTTGGTACGCAGTAATTCGAAGGTCTCTGAGACTTCCGTAACCATGTCCTTATTGTTGGAGGAGAGCAAAGTTAGCACGCCCAGCGAAGAAAGGGTATATTCCTTATCTAACCGGATGCCATGTGCACGGAACGCATCTCGTAATGCCAGTACACGATCCGCTGCTTCTGAAGCTTCTTTTCCAAGAACCAGTACCTGTGTCAGAGCTTGCACACTGTTCCCCGACATAAATTCAGGCTTTAGTGTAGTGTAAAGCTGCTCCATCCGGTCGATGCCGCTGTCCACGTCGATATCGGAAAGGCCGAGCATGGCAGAGAAGATATAATCATCATGTCCGGTAAGGAAACGGTGCTTCGCTTTCATGCTATCGTAAAACATCTTTGCGCGTTCTACCGTACGCTGATACTGATCTGTTGTCGTATTAGCGGCGATTTGATAAGCGGCAACGACGAGATAATCAGAGGCTCTAAATTTGACATCCTTCAATAAGTCATACACGGTCAGCGTGTTAGCAAGCTGTTGTTCCTTGTCAGCAGAAAGAGAGAGCATAGTAGCAATACTGATTGCCGAATTCCCCCTAAACGAAGAAAACATTCCGGTATTTTCTTTAATAAGCTCGTGGCTCGCACGAATCGCATCCTCATCTGCACTTTTATTCTCTGCTGTGTACAGTAACCCCGCCAAACGGCTAACCATTGCATTATGCCAAGGAAAAGCCTTTTTGATCCTCTGCGCGTTCTCTGCGAACAATTCAACCCTTGCAGCATACTGCTCGTTCATTGGATACACCCCTCAGTTATCTATAATTCATAATATTACGAAAATTTTCTGAGTTGGATTCATTTGTTTGGGGTGTTTATTGTTTTTAGATCGTAACCAGCTCTTTAGCATACCGTTTGCCTGACGAAAGAAGGCTGTCGCTCAGTTCAGGGTCATTTACAGTCCTTGCAAGAACTAGAGAGCCAACCATGGTGCTGAACAGTGCGCTACCTTTGGAGGGTTCAATTCCCGCCAGATCGGAGATAAAAGCAGTCATCCGCTCCAGTTCCTGGGTGAATACTTGCCGAACTTCTTCGGAAGAATGAGATATCTCGGCAGAAAGGGCAGGGATAATACAGCCCATCTCCGTTTTGTCGCGGTGATACGGACTTAAATAATAGTCAATGACCGCATTGATTTTTGGGTTCTGCTCTTCCTGGTCCGCGACCTTCTGCAAAAGTGCGATGGTATCGCTGATGGCATACCGGCAGGCTTCGGCGACGAGTTGTTCTTTGTTGTCAAAATGTGAATAAAACCCGCCGTGAGTCAATCCGGCTCCCTTCATAATGAATGGAACACTTACATCATGAATGCCATGGGTGCGAAAAGCCTGGGCAGCACTTTCAACAATCGTATTCCGTACTTTTATTTTATGGCCTTTGGGATAGGGCATCATAATCACTCCATAGCTTCATAATTCTACTTTTAAAATATTATATGCATCATAATAAAGCCTGTCAATTTAACGATTCTGAGCACTGTCTGCTTATGAAAGGATAAACACGGTTGTTGACGGTTTTAAAATATGATGGTAATAATATATTACGATCATCATATTTAAAATAGCAGGTACAGGAGGTATCAGGAGATGGGGAATCTTGAGTTCGTAGAAACGTTGGTCATTGGATCAGGTCCGGGTGGGTATGTGGCGGCGCTGCGATCTTCACAACTTGGAATGAGAACGGCGATTGTTGAACGCAATCAGCTAGGTGGGGTCTGCACTAATGTTGGGTGTATTCCCTCCAAAGCATTAATTGCTGAATCCCATCGTTACGAGTTGCTTAGACCGTTCAGCTCTGCGGATGCGGCAGTTTCATTTAAGAATGCTCAGGATTTCAAGCAAGGAATTGTGAATAAGCAGGCAGGTGGAGTTGGCTATTTATTAAAGACTGCAGGTGTGAGCATTTTGGAAGGGGAGGCCAGATTGGTCGATGAGCATACCGCTATTATCAGTCAGTCTGGACAAGAGCAAAGCATTTCTTTTAAAAATGCCATCTTAGCCACAGGATCACGTCCGATTGAGCTGCAAGCCTTTCCAGTTGGCGGACGTGTTTTGTCTTCGACAGAAGCTCTGTCGCTCCGTGAAGTTCCAACTAGCCTAGTAGTTATTGGCGGTGGATATATAGGCGTTGAGCTGGGGCAAATGTATGCCAAATTTGGAACAAAGGTAACGATTCTGGAGGGAGGAGATCAAGTGCTGCCTGGATTTGAGGCGGAGCTTGTGAGCCCTGTTGGAAGGCAGCTGAAAGCTGATGGGATTAAGATGATTACCGGAGCGACAGCTGTGAACGTAGTGCAGAGTGCAGACGCCATCACACTGCATTATTTGAAAAATCAGGAGCAGCTGCATGTGACAGCGGAATATGTGTTAGTCACTGTCGGCAGAAAACCAAATACAGACGGCAATTTAGGGCTGGACCGTATAGGTTTGCCAGTGACGAGCAGGGGGTTCCTTGAGACAGATGAACAGTGCAGAACGGCTATCCCGAATATTTTTGCAATTGGGGATATTACGTCGGGTCCAGCCCTTGCTCATAAGGCGTCCTATGAAGCTAAAATTGCGGCAGAAGCCATTGCAGGTCTTTCCTCCGAGGTTGATTATAGAGCCATTCCGCTTGTTGTTTTTTCTGATCCAGAGCTGGCCAGTGTTGGCTTAAGTGAAACAGAAGCAAAGGCAAAAGGCATCCCGCTGGTTATTGGCAAATCTTCTTTTGGGATTAACGGGAGAGCATTGGCCTTGAGGGAAACGGAAGGGTTCGTCAAAATTGTAGCGGACCCAACCTCGGGAATCGTTATGGGTGCCCAAATTGTTGGAGTAGAAGCATCTACACTGGTGTCGGAGCTTGCCCTTGCCATTGAGATGGGAGCAACTGTAGAGGATTTGGCGATGACCATTCACCCTCATCCCACATTGGGAGAAGTGATTATGGAGGCTGCCGAAAATACGGCTAAAAAAATGGTAAGGGGAGAGAGTGGGAAATGAAGATAAAAGCAGGTTTATATATTGGAATTGCGATTGCGTTAATCGTTGGAGGTTCGCTACTTGCTATAAAAGGAAAGGATGCTGTCAGTCAAGCTGAGAGCAGGAAACAAGGGATTCTTGATGCAGAGCAAAAGACTATATTTTATCAGAACAGTCCAGGGTCAATTGTAGAGGTCAGTGTGGCTGTAGGTGATTCTATAAAACAGGGAGAGGTATTGTTCAAGGTTAAATCCGCTGAAGAAGGAGAAACAGATGTACTCGCGCCGGAGGACGGATCGGTCAACAGGATTGTTGTGAACCCGGGAGATCAAATACAGCTAGGAATGCCAATGGCGGTTTTGCAAAAAAACAACTTTTATACAGACCTTTACATACAGGAGAGCGAAATCCAAAAGCTAAAGGTGAATCAAAGTATTGACGTTCATTTTCCGTATTTGGACCGCCCAGCCGAGGTGACGGGTGTCGTTACTTCCATTGCAGCCGCCCCTCAATTTGCGAGCTTACGCATGTCACGTGAAAAAGGGCAAGCCGATTTAAGCATGTTTCTTGTCCGTATAGCTATGGATGCGAATGCTGATTTGCTTCCGGGGATGACAGCGGAGGTGAAGCTCGATGAAGTCACTGATTGATGAGTGGAAGTACGTGGCGGGCAGTAAGTATTTACGCCTGATTTTTATTGGTCCGCTTATCGCGGCTATATTTTTTGGCTTGATGTTCTCGAAGAATCAAATCAGCGAATCGCATATTGTAGTCATTGATGAGGATCACAGCTCGTATTCACGACAGCTGATCTCTAAAATAAATGCTTCTCCATATATGAAGGTAACTAATGTATACTCCAGTCGCCTAAATCCAGAAACATTATTGGCAAATGAGCAAGCTGTCGCGGTCATCACCCTTCCCAAAGAGTTAGGGCAACATCAGCAGCAGGGGATATCAACGAATCTCGGCATCTTAATGGATAACACCATGCCATCAGGTCTAACCGGCATCCGAACTGCGATTCAGGAAGTCATCCAGACGGAAAATATGACTCTTTCTATGACCCGTTTGATTCAGAAAGGGTTGGATGCCGAAACCTCTAAAGGGCTTGCTTCGCCGTTGTCCCTGCAGCAGCGGATGTTGTTTAATCCGACCACAAGTTATGTGAGCTTTATGGTCATTGGATTTGTGAATATTGTGGTACTGATGATTACAACAAGCGCAGCAGGTTCAATTGCCCCTCGCTTACGGCAGGAGGGGAAACTTTTTGCAAACGGGAAGTCTCCTTGGCAGATTTGGGTTCGTAGTGTACCTTACGCTGTTTTATCAACGATCTCGCTGCTCCTGTGTTATGGCTTGTTAAAGCAGGTGGGGGGAATGCGCTTTGAAGCAGAGCCTTATCTTTTTATTATTCCGCTGTTTGTGTATGCCTTTGCTCTGTCACTTATGGGCCTGTTGATTGGTTATACTGCCAAAGACGTATCCAAAGTTAATTTACGAACTAATTTCGTATTGTATCCGTCGTTTCTTGCCACTGGAATCCAATTGAGCCCATTAGCGTTTCCGGAGTTTTTTCAAATTTCCGCTTGGGCATTGCCGATGAACTGGCTTAATCGTCTTATACGCGGGATGGCTTTTCGGGATGTGGCGTTAACAGCCTACAGTCAGGAGCTGGGAGCACTGCTGATCATTATTGGTGTTGTATCCTTATTCATCGGATTGCTGGTGCTCAGGGAGGCGAACAAATCCGAGGTTCAGCTCTCGAAATCAGTCCCAGCTTCAGTAATCTAATCTACTCTAGTCGTGCAAAACGTTGTTCTGTTTTATTAAGATGCTTCACCCGTTCTTCTAAGCTGCGATCTGACATCCCGGCATAATTATACCAACGGAGGTTCTTCCGTATTCCCATTTTGCGGAAGGTTCCTCTGAACAGAATTTTGGTGATGGGGTTGCCAAAAATCCAGCGATAAAAGAAGTCGGGCGTGTTCATTACGGTCAGCAGTGACACTCCTTTAAGATTCGTGAGCAAGCATTTGAAGGGCCTTCCAGGTTTAATTTCCTCGTAGACAATACCTTTTGCGAATACCTTATCAAGAAAGCCTTTGGTGAGAGCGGGCATGGCCTCCCACCAAATGGGGAATAGGAAGACGATATGATCTGCTGCCATAAGCCGCTGCTGATAATTGGCGACTAGGGGGTCGGTGGTTTTCTTTTGTCGCCAAGCAGCAAGTTCTTCGCGCGACATGACTGGATTAAATCCATCGGCATGCAGATCGATAAGATCAATCGTATGACCTTTGGTGGTAAGACCTCGCATTACGGAGGCTAATAAGGCTGCGGAATAGCTTCGCTGATGGGGGATATTCTCGGACGCTGATGCTCCGTATGGATGATCAAAAATAACTAAGACATTCATATAAATACCTTCTCTTCTTTTTATTGTTTCCTAGAAATAAAATATTAACTATGGAAACAATAATACGTTTTAAGTTTCCTTGTTGTCAATATTATTTCTAGGAAACTTTATTTATGAGCTGTGTCTTGTTAAAATGAGCATAAGATGAATTTACGAGGAGACTTAACAGTGACGCATTCTTTCGAGAACTTACCTAATAAGGATATTATGATAAAAAAATTGATAGATATGATTCCCCAATTACAAAAGCGATTTCAATCGGAGGATGATGAAGAGAAGGCGTGGTTGATTCAGAACTGTAGTAATCCTCTTATCATTGATTTCCTCCAAGACTCCACAGTCATGATGCTGCATGTAATCGATGCAATTGGACAGCTTGAGCCGGTGAATGGCACTACCATTTCGAAGCATTTCGGAATTCCGAAAGGTAGCGTGTCCAAAATCACTAGAAAATTAGTTCTGCAGCAAATTATTCGCACGGAGTTTCTCCCCGATAATAAAAAAGAAGTGCTGTTTCTTACAACACCTCTTGGAAAAGAAATATTCGATTTGCATCAAGCACTACATAAGGAGATGAATAAAGGGATAAATCGGTTTCTACAGAGATATAACACAGATGAATTGTTATTTCTGAACCAAGCGTTCGAGGATACTTTAGAAGCATCATGGGTTTATCCGGAATCGGTTGCTGAAGAAGTACCATTAAATGCTGGAGAATCTCATGAGGCAATGGAAATCGATGAAATGAGTCAAATCGTAGATATGCTTAACCAACTTGATACACGCAATCTTAAGAAAGCTAAGGCCATTCTTCAAGATGTGTTTTTTACCACTTTTGAGTAGCTTTATAATTTCTGATAGTGGCTTAAGAGTTGCTCTAGCTTATCCTGAATCATTTGTTTCAAGCCTTCAGGCTTCACCGCTCTAACATATTGACCATAACGCATGAAATAATTAGCTAGAAATTCTTCTTCGCCTGGATTATAGAATCCTTTTATGACTGTTTTCGGGCCAGCTTCTATTTTCATAGAGGGGTAATGCTCTTTATAAAAAATATCTTTGGCTTGCTCCGCAATCTCAATTTCAAAGTGAATACTGTTCTCGGATTGATAAAATTCTAAGGAACGACTAAGAAGTTCTTCTATAGAATAGCGGGCTGAGCTTTCCTCTTCTTCAATGAAGGTTATTCGATCGCATCTAAACACTCTATATGTATTCGTATTTAACTCTATTCCAGTAGCATACCATTGACCAAACTTCGCGGAAATTCTGAAGAATTGTACAGGGTAGCTTTTTGTCTCGTTATTTTTTGTGTATTCAATGTTACAGGCACATTCATTTAGAATACTTGCCAGGATTTTATCTAAAAAACGACTGACATGCTTATGCTGATACATTTCGAATTGTAGAACCTTTTTCATTTTATGAATCTGGTTGATTTGTGTACTCGATAGACAGTGCTCGAACTTTTCGTTTAGCTTGTTAACACTTAAATGAAAAGGTGTAGATTGATAAGATTCTAGCGTCAGCATAGCAAAGTACAGTGCATAGACTTCATCTATCGTGAAAATAATAGGGGATAACAATCTATTTTTCAAAATACCATAACGTCCGTGTCTTCCATGTTCCGCGAAAATAGGCATACCCAATTGTTCTAATGAAGTAACATCACGTAGCGCTGTGCTTTTTGAAATATTGTATTTCTCCATAAGGTCACTTAGATTGAAAAACTCTCGCCCGTTTAAGTATCTCATCATGTCATTTAAGCGTTCTGATTTCTTCATATAAAAAGCTCCTTATTAAGGTGTCATGTTTTGATACCTTTATATATGATAATAAGTTTAAGATCACATATCAAATATACGAAGGAGATTTACACTATGAGTACAACACTAGAAGTAGCTATTTTCTTATCGATGAAGGGAAGAGCCAAGGAAGCTATAGAATTTTACAAAAAGCATTTTAATGCAGAGGAATTGTTACGTGTTACCTATCAACAACTAGCAGAACGTGACAGCTCCATACAGCTTACGGATGAAAATAAGAATTATATTACTCACTCTGTCCTGTTAATCGGAAAAACAAAAATAATGATAGCAGAAGATACAATGAATACGAATGAGAAATATACAGTGGGTAATAACACTTCATTATGTATTCAAAGTGCTGACTTAGAGGAAATTGAAGGTTTCTATAAAAGCTTAATCACGGATGAGCGCGTAAAAATTATTGCTCCTTTATCTAGTAATGTGTTTAGTAAAGCCTACGGTATCATTGAAGATCCCTTTGGTATTCAAATTCAACTCATGTTTGATGAAAGATTACATTAACCCAAGCACGTTTATGCATTTAAAGTTAACCCATTTCACCGCTCAGCTGATCATAATTCAGGAATTATCCTGACGTTGGTCGGCTTTTTTGCATGTATTGAGGTTTATTTTTTATGAAAACTATTGAATTATTATGCATAGAGATGTATAGTGTTTTTTAATTAACGTTAATTAAGTAAGTAAGGGATGTGGAATGTCTTGACCAAAAACAAGTTGAAAGAAGTAGCGATGCGACTATTCGGAGAGAAGGGTTACGAGGGTACGGCTCTCTCTGAAATTACGAAGGAAGTTGGCGTGAAGACTCCGGCGATCTATGCCTTTTTTGAGAATAAAGAGGATTTGTTTATGACGGTCTTTCGTGAGGCTATGCAGTCCTATAACACTTATATTCAAGAGCTGTCGGAAGAACAGAAAGTACTGAGTGCCCAGGAAAGTCTACGAGGCATATTGTCTAGACAGTATGAGTTCTATCAGAAGAGTCCTGAAGCAAGCAAAATTGTGCTGAGGTATGTGGTCTTCCCACCGGCATTCTTAAAGGAAACGATTGAGGAAGCATTCCTAGAGTCCGACGCGATGCTGACGAAGATCATTGAACAATTCATCTCAAAAGGGATGGAAGAGGGCGTAATTCGCGATCAATCCGTGCAGCTTCTCACAGATGCTTTTCTCAACTTGATGGATGGATTAAGCATGCAGTATTTCTATTACACTTCTAAAGGAATTTATGAGCGTAAGCTAAACCATGCGTTTGAAATGTATTGGAAGGGTGCGTCCTCATAGCGCTACAGAAGAAGATAACAACAAGGGGATGGGGAGAATGGCAGAAGTAAGTGAAGTAAAGGGGAACGAGCTTAGCTCGGGGGATTTTGAGAGAGAGCCGGTTCCAGCGCATTTGCGTAAAAAATGGCTATCTATGTCGCTCGTCTGGATCGCCATCGGGATTGACCTATCAGCGATGTTCTTGGGTGCTCAGCTTGGCAATGGAATGAATCTGACGGATTCACTCACAGCAACCATAATCGGTTCGTTAATCCTAGGGGTGATCGGAGCGTTATGTGCGTATGTAGGGGCGAAAACAGGGTTATCGACATCGATGATCTCTCGGTTTCTATTCGGAAATGTGGGTGCACGTGTCGTAGCGGTTATCCTCGGTATTTTCTCACTCGGTTGGTTTGGGGTGCAGGTCGGGTTCTTCGCTTCGAATATGCAGACTGCTTTTAGTCAATTATGGGATATTCATCTGTCCTTAGGGGTGCTTTCATTCATAGGTGGGCTTCTGATGATGTCGACAGCTATTTGGGGATATCAATCTATTGAACGACTAAGCACCTGGTCCGTACCATTGCTTATTTTGTTTATCGGAGTGGCTATTTATTCCGCGTTCCACACCAAAGGAGCTTCAGCCGTGTGGGAACCGATTAGCGGAGCAGCGATCCCGATGGGGACAGCGATCTCGCTTGTTATTGGTATCTTTATTGTCGGCACGGTGCTTTCACCGGATATCGCTCGTTGGGCGCGCACACCGAAGCATGCTATAACAGCGGCCTTTATCGGCTTTTTTGTGGGTAACAGCTTCATGACGATTGTAGCTATTTTCCTATCTCGAATTATGGACACAGATGATCTGACGAATATTTTCATTGCGCTAGGACTTGGTCTTCCAGCCATTATCGTCTTAACCCTTGCCCAATGGACGACAAACACGAACAATTTATATTCTGCTTCGCTAGGGTTCTCTGTTGTGTTCCAAAAGGTTCCGAAAAAGCTAATTACTATTGTGGCAGGTATCTTTGCTACGTTGCTTGCCGTACTTGGCATCTATGATAAGTTTTTATCTTTCCTAAATATTATTACGGTGTTTGTCTCTCCAATCGGGGGGATCTACACGTCCGAATTTTTGCTTGTAGATCGAAAGAAATTCACTTTTGAAGGTCTGGATCGCAATAAGAACTGGGTGATTCGCTCCTTAGCGGTGTGGGTTGCAGCTACGTTGTTCGCTTTTATGACAACCGCAGCGCCAGATGGATTTGGATGGTTCCAAATCACGAGCGTACCGGCATTAGATGCGTTTATGTTCGCCTTTATCGTGCAGTGGATTGTCGGCAAAATCATGACAAAGAAGGGATAACAACATGAGAAATCACAAACTAACAGAATTAAATGAACAAGCGGTGCAATACATTGCTGTTGGTGCAGCCGTTCTTGGAACAGGCGGGGGCGGTGACCCGCATATTGGTAAATTGATGGCGATGGAAGCCATTCGCAAATATGGTCCTGTTCGTTTATTAAGTCCTGAGGATCTGGAGGACGATGCATTGGTTGTTCCTATATCCATGATTGGCGCACCTACGGTTATGAATGAGAAGATTCCTTCGATTCAGCAAATGATCAAGCCTTTGGATATGATTGAGAAAGAGCTTGGACGCAAGGTGAGCGCCATTATGCCGATTGAGGTCGGTGGCGGTAACTCTCTGGTTCCCGTAATTACGGCTGCGGAACGCAATATTCCTATCGTAGATGCGGATGCCATGGGACGGGCTTTTCCAGAATCGCAAATGGTGACATTCTACTTGGACGGTATTGACTGCAGTCCGATTACGATGGCAGATGAACGCGGCAACGGTGTGCTTATGCATGCAATCGACGGTGTTTGGGAAGAGCGGATGGCGCGTGCGGTTACGATTCAAATGGGCGGATCAGCTTCGATTTGTGATTATCCGGTAACTGGAGCGCAGGTAAAGCAAAGTGCAATTCCACATACCTTGACGCTTGCGTATGAAATCGGAAAAACATTGTTCGAGTCCAAGGAATTGAAGCAGAATCCAATTGAAATGCTGCTGAAGCAGCTGAATGGATATGCGTTGTTCCAGGGGAAGGCAGTAGACATTCGCCGTCGTACAGAAGGCGGATTTACACGCGGTGAAGCGATCTTCGAAGGTACAGATGCTAAAAAGGGACGTACGATGACTTTGTTCTTCCAGAATGAGTTCCTTCTTGCCACAGAAGATGGACATTCAATTGCTATTACTCCTGACCTGATCTCTGTGCTTGACCAGGATACCGGTATGCCAATCACGACTGAGAATTTGAAATACGGTGCCCGGGTGAGTGTGGTTGGTTTCCCTTGTGATCCGAAATGGCGTTCACCAAAGGGCCTCGAGACGGTAGGTCCACAATATTTTGGCTATGATGCACCTTATGTTCCAATTGAACAATTGGCAGCAGAGAAAGGGGGAGCAGAGTAATGTCTCATACGAATGTAGACAACATGGAAGAAATATACCGCATTGGGATTGATGTCGGCGGGACCAATACAGATGCAGCCTTGCTCGACTCCAAGTTAAACACCATTCATACGATAAAAGTGCATACCACACGTGATGTGAATGAAGGCATTACTGAATCCATCCGTCGTTTGTTAGCAGAGAGTAGTGTGAATCCGGCGCAGATTCGTTATGCAATGCTCGGAACTACGCACTGTACGAATGCTATTGTAGAGCGCAAGCACTTGGGGAAAGTCGGCTTGATTCGAATCGGGGCACCGGCAACAACTGCGGTTCCTCCACTTGCGGATTGGGACGATACACTTAAGGCAACGGTTTGCCCACATGCTTATGTTGTTCATGGTGGATATGAGTATGATGGCCGCACGATTGTTGAAATGGATGAAGAAGAGATTCTAGACTGCTTTTTGAAAATGAAGGGTGAAGTCGAAGCGGTTGCGATCTGTGGTGTGTTCTCCCCAGTGAATACCTCGCAGGAGAAACGTGTCGAAGAACTAGCAAAGCAAGTACTTGGCGCAGATATGCCTGTGACGTTATCTCATGAGATTGGAAGTATTGGATTGCTCGAGCGTGAGAACGCGTCGTTGCTGAACGGCGCATTACTTAACGTCATTGCTGGAGTCGTAAAGGGCTTCGAAGAGGCGCTTCACACTTATGGAATTGACGCGAGCCTATACATCTGTCAGAACGATGGAACACTGATGTACAGTGAATATGCGCTTCGTTACCCGATTCTGACGATTGCTTGCGGTCCGACGAATTCCATTCGGGGTGCGGCACACTTGTCAGGTCTGAATGATGCACTGGTTGTTGATATCGGTGGCACCACGACAGATATCGGCGTCTTGATGCAAGGCTTCCCGCGTCAATCCTCCGCTGCGGTTGAGATTGGCGGCATTCGCACGAACTTCCGCATGCCGGATATCTTATCGATCGGGATCGGCGGCGGTACAATCGTTCACTTAGATGAAACGCAGGATCAGGTAACAGTGGGTCCGGATAGCGTGGGGTACGAGCTATTGAAGCGCGGCCTCATCTTTGGTGGTGATACGCTCACAGCAACCGATGTGGCGGTGAAGCTTAATCGATACGAGTGGAAAGATGCGCAGACAGAGGTACTTGATGAATCGATCTGCAAGAGAGCAGATGAGATCATTACGCGGGATATCGAGGAAGCGATTGATCGGATGAAGACAAGCTCAGATCCTGTTGACGTCATTTTGGTCGGTGGCGGAAGTATTCTTGTGGCAGACAAGCTTGAAGGTGTATCACGGATTGTGAGACCGGATCACTATGATGCTGCGAATGCGATTGGCGCTGCGTTAGGTGAGGTGAGCGGGGAGACAGAGCGCATTTATTCCCTGGACGAAATGTCTTATGATGAAGCTAAGGAAGATGCCCGCAGCCATGCAATAGAGCAAGCTGTTCTAGCCGGTGCAGATCGCAATACCGTTCAGATCGTATTGTCTGAGGATATTCCGATTGCATACTTGCCGGGCAATGCCTTGCTGGTAAAAGTAAAAGCGGCTGGACGTTTATAAGATGAGTATGGATCTGCCTTGAGGAGTGAACTCTTCGAGGCGGATCTTTTTTCTTATACAATAGTATGACCAGAAGAAAGGGGATTAAGAATAGCTGTCGAAGTGGGTTATGTACATATTTTAACGATGGGAGAGAGGACAATGAAAGTGATTAGCACATTAGAAATCGTAGATGTACATACTGGGGAACGTACTGCGCTCCGCTCATTTGATTATTTAATCGAGGCACCCAATTGGACTAGCGATGGTAAGCATCTTATTTATAATAGTCGAGGTTGTCTCTATTCGTTCGACATCGCAACCTGTGAGCTTGTTCAAATTGACTCGGGATTTGCTGCGGAATGTAATAACGATCATGTTCTGTCTTTTGACAACACTAAAATCGCAATTAGTCACCATACGAAAGAAGATGGTAAATCTCGTATATATATTCTTCCCATGGAGGGTGGCGAACCGGTTCTAGTTACACCGAATGCTCCAAGCTATTTACATGGTTGGTCTCCAAACGGTGCTGAGTTAGCTTACTGTGCAGAGCGCAATGGTCAGTATGATATTTATACCATTCCAGTAGACGGGGGAGTAGAGGTACAACTGACGGATTCGCCTGGGCTGGATGATGGGCCTGAATATTCACCAGATGGTGGACATATATGGTTCAACTCGGTGCGTACAGGGCTGATGCAGATATGGCGAATGAATGCCGATGGCACTGAGCAAACACAGATGACTTTTGATGAGAGTAATAACTGGTTCCCGCATGTATCGCCAGATGGTCAGACGATAGCCTACCTGAGTTACCGCAAAGGAGATGTAGATCCTGGCGATCACCCTGCGAATAAGGATGTTGAGATTCGATTGATGGCAAGCACGGGAGGAGATTATCGCACACTAGTACAATTGTTTGGAGGACAAGGTACGATTAACGTGAATTCGTGGTCTCCGGATAGTAAGCGCTTGGCGTTTGTAAGTTATGTGGTGGAGGAATAGGAATAAAATACCGATAAAAATTATAGTATTTTTATTTATATATAAATGGGGGAAAAGTTGGATGAAGAGGATTTTTAGTGTTTTGCTAATTGTATTACTGGTTATACCAGCACTAGGCACTACAACCTTTGCGAGCAGTACGGTGAAGGCTAAGGTAACCGAGAGCAGTACATATTTTGACGGAGAACAAAGGGATCTGAACGGATTCAATATCTCGAACAACAATTATTTCCGGCTGCGCGATGTAGCGGAGTATTTCTCGGGAACAGCCAGTCAATTTGATATCACTTGGAATAAAGCAAACAATGCGATAGAGATCATAACCGGGCAAGCCTATACTCCCGAAAAGAAAGCTAGCAGCAACTACTATAGTCGCAATAGAAATTATTCAGCTACGCTGTCGACCTCTAAAGTGATAGTGAACGGACAGCTACAGTCGATTACGGCGTACAATATTGACGAGAATAACTATGTTCAGTTGCGAGATTTGGCGGGGAAAATTCCATTCGATATCGAATATGACGTTCAGTCTGATCGCATATCCTTGTTCTCAAAAGTTCCAGATCATGCTTACCGGGTAAAGACGGCGGTGAAAACCGAAAGTAACGCTGTATCTTCTTATTTTCCCAGATGGAAAAGTACGGCCACTTCCTATCTCGTGAATAATAATGACGGGACTGAAAGTGTCCTTGAGGTGAATAAGGAAGTTACGATTGAATCATATAATGAGAAGTTTGAACTAACTGGAAATAAGAGTATCCCTTTTGAGCTTCCGATATTTGGTGGTTTCTATAGTGGGGAGAAGTATAACTATATTGCTTTTGGACAAGAGAATCGCGAAGAGAATGATAGCAAAGAAGTGATTCGTATTGTCCGTTATGATAAAAGCTTCAATAGAGTAGATAGTGTCTCCATTAAGGGTGGCGAGAGTTATACGGTTAGCCCTTTTGATTCTGGCTCTGGTAGTATGGCCGAGACTGGTGATACGCTTGTATTCCACACTTCACGTACAAGGTACACGACAGAAGATAAACTAAATCATCAATCGCAGCTGACCATTATCGTGAATACCCAAACAATGACCGTGACGAATGATCTGGGAAGATTCCAGAAGAATCATGTCAGCCACTCTTTTGATCAATATGTATTGTTTGATGGTGCTACGCATGTTCTAGTGGATCATGGTGATGCCTATCCTCGTTCGATTGTGCTGAATAAAGGAAATGGAACCAGCTATAACGAGGTAGACCTGTTTAATATTCCCGGCAAAATCGGAGCGAACACCACAGGCGTTTCTATAGGCGGGTTTGAGATGTCTTCGGCGAACTATGTTGTCGCTATGAATACGATTGACCATTCGCTTGTCAAAGAATATACGTCTTATGAGATGGTGGGACTGGAGAAGGATCAGAGAGATATCGTTCTTAGTGTTCTACCAAAAGCCAACCTGTCTAGCACAGCAGTGAACCACATCACCTTGGCTAAATATGTTGGTACGAACCAGATCGCTTCCATTCCTAAACTAGTAAAAATCACAGACGACAAAATGATGGTGCTGTGGCAGGAGTTTGATAAAGAGAATCATCCGGGTGACCTGAAATATGTTCTTATAAATGGAGAGGGTGCAACCACTGGCGGTATCCAAACGATTAAGAACTTTGTACTATCAGAAAGCAGCCCTATTGTTAGCGGCGACAAAATTGTATGGTATACCAACAACAAAGGATCCCGACTGTTTTATTCGATCCCATTAAATTAAATTACCAGCAAAAGGTTATCCCGTTAATGCCTACATGAGGTATTACGGATAACCTTTTTTTCTATCAAACTCATATGCCGTTTCCCTATCGATATGCTCGTTTACAAAGACGTGCTAACATTTGTCCCCCTGATCACCTAACAAAAAGACACCCGTGTACGCCTCAGACTTCTCACTCCAACAATATGACGCCCCATCGCTAACACCTGTCTGTTTCGTAATTCTGACGCCTTGGATAAACTGAAAGCGCATACTTCCTTTGGAAAGGAGTCCGACGATATGAACTTTAATCTTAACACGGTACCCTTCAGCCGAAGAGGCACCTTTCTGGCTATTTCTGAACTACCTGAATCGGATGTCAGGGCGGAGGGACTTTACTTACGGACCGTGCGTGGTGGGGATGATAAATTTGGTGAAGCTTTTCAAATTGAACTGCTGGATGAGAGTAATCAGTATATTCCGTACGAGGCTAAGGCAGAGCCTGCACTGCTTCGATTGAATACGGATACCGACAATATCTATGCGGAGATCTGTATCACAGATGCCCGTACGGTCCGTTTCAAGAGCAGAGGATGTGGCATCCGCCTAACCTTCCGTACCTCAGCCTACGATTATGCTTATGAACATAGCGCAGGCAGTTGGGAAGTAAACAGCTTCACCCATGAATGCCGGTTCATGCTCACCCGGTTAACCGGGGCTCTCCGGATGGAGGTACCTTGGGACAAAATCAAAAGTTCCCGCATTGTGGCGGAGTTCACCCCTGAAGCGGGTACGGAAATTGCCGAGTTCGCGGTGGAAGAATTCCGCACGGTATGGGAACGGCGTGATGCCTGGACACCATGGGAGGAAGCGGTACTAGCGGTGCAACAGGAATATGACCAGTGGCTGGGTGCCAGCTTGACCGTTCCCGAACGCTGGCAAGACGGCCGTGAACTGGCGGCTTATATTAACTGGTCCTGTCTGGTTCCCGCGGAAGGATGTTTGACCCGGCCAGCAATGTATATGTCGAAGAACTGGATGACGAATATTTGGAGCTGGGATCACTGCTTCAATGCGATGGCTCTGGTCAGACATCACCCGGAGCTGGCCTGGGACCAGTTTATGATTTTCTTCGATCGCCAGGATGAGAGTGGCCTGATTCCGGACTTTATTAACGACAAGTACGAGCTTTGGAACTGCAACAAACCGCCTATTCATGGCTGGACGTTGGCCTGGATGATGCAGCGGACGGATTATATTAAGGAATCCCATCTTCGTGAAGTGTATGGGCCCTTGAGCAAGTGGACGAACTGGTGGTTCCATTACCGGGATAACGACAAGGACGGTATACCACAGTACAATCATGGAAACGATTCGGGTTGGGACAACAGTACTGCCTTTAATAACGGGATTCCGGTGGAGAGTCCGGATCTGGCAGCATTTTTAATCTTGCAGATTGAACTGCTTGCCGAAATTGCCGGGCTTCTGGGGCTTACCGAAGAAAGCACCGCATGGAGACGATTAGGCGAGGAGACCCTGGAGAAAATGCTGCGTCATTTCTGGAAGGATGGAAGGTTCACCGCTTGCCGTTCTGGAACTCACGAAGCATCCGACGGCGACAGCCTGCTGCTCTTCGTGCCCATTCTGCTTGGCAAGCGGCTGCCGGAGCCAATCCTGCGCGCACTGCTGGATGGCCTGCGGGATGAGAGCCGTTTCTTGACGCCGAACGGCTGGGCTACAGAGAGTGTGAAGAGCCCTTACTACACGCCGGATGGCTATTGGCGGGGCCCGATTTGGGCGCCATCAACCATGTTGCTCGTGGAAGGTGTGGCCGCGGCGGGGGATGTTGAACTGGCAAGCGAGGTAGCCCGCCGATTCTGCAATATGCTGAACAAGAGTGGCATGGCTGAGAACTTCGATGCCCTGACGGGTCAAGGGCTTCGCGACAGGGCGTTTACTTGGACCTCAAGTGTCTTCTTAATCCTAGGGCACGAGTATACAACTTAAAAACATACGGGCACTTCCTCCTGGTCAAGACCGGCGTGAGGGGAAGTGCTTTCCCATTTTCCGAGATATTCCCGAGCGTGCCAGTCCGTGCTACACTTCAACTATAAAAATGAAATATATAAGGCGGGGATGAGAAGTCATGTGGAGTCATTTCTTTAAGAAGTTATATCATCGCTTCTCTATTCGCTCTTATTTCAGCATCCGGACTAAGCTGCTCTTTTGCTTTCTTATTGTCGCGATTATTCCGCTACTGTCACTGGGAGCCTTGAACTATTATCAATCCGCTATAGTCATCAACTCTCAATTCGGGAAATACGGGGAGAACACCGTGGCACAACTTGATCAGCAGATCAGCTCCGCTTTGAACCGGATGAATCAGACGACAGGAACAATTTATTCGTATCTCCTTGATCCTGCACGGGTGGGACTAGGTGATCACGTTCCAACTACGTATCAGGAGATTATGGATAAAGATGACTTCGAGGCGCTGCTTAAATCACTTAAGACGGATCTGACAAGAGGTATTTATCTGATTACCCGTTCTGGTTATTACTATGGAGAGAATAATCTGAATGTCAGTAAGCTTAATGATATCCCCGCCTGGCGGGCCATTACTTATTCATCCAAAGGGCCCTATTGGCTGGGCTTCTATCCTATGAATCATGGCATGGAAGCTTCGGATACCGGAGAACCTATACTGGGGCTCGCTGTACGGATTAATAATCCGGCTGGAAACCAGCATGGAAGCACGATCTTAATTGAAGAGAATGCGCAGGTTCTTCTAAATATGTTCCATATGTTTGAAGAAGATACCAAAGCGCATTTGACGATAACTGATTCTGAAGGGCAACCCGTTTACCATTCAGATTCTCCATTCACTCCAGACGGTAGCGACGTGGTGTGGAATAGGACACTGGCAGCCAACGGATGGAAGATTGAAGCAAGATTGCCGGCCAAAGCATTTTATTTTTCCTCGAACCTGATCCGCTCCAACACAGTACTTGTAGCCATTGTTTCTTGTCTGCTTGCCTTTGGGCTAGCTTATATATTCTCATCGAAATTCACAGCTCGAATTCGCAGGCTGAAAGACTCGATGCAGAAGGTCAGCTTTGGCAAGCTACACACGAGGACCTTGGTGGAAGGCAAGGATGAACTCGGAAGTCTGGACACCAGTTTCAATCGTATGGTAGGGGGAATTCAATCCCTTGTCCAGGAAGTGGAGCAGAGTGAGCGGCTGAAGAAGGAGGCCGAGCTTAAGGCATTCCACTACCAAATTAATCCACATTTGCTCTTCAATACGCTGAATTCTATCCAGTGGAAAGCAAGGCTCCAAGGGGCAGAGGATATCCGCCAGATGCTCTATCATCTGACGATGGTGCTCGAAGGTAATCTGGATATCTCTCAGGAGTTGATCACACTAGGACGTGAACTCCGTATGATTGAGCATTTTCTGAAAATACAAGAGATCCGTTACGGGTCCGCATTCAGTTATGAACAGACCTGTGAAGAAGAGCTTAAGCCGTATCTGATTCCCCGTATGACCCTTCAGCCGCTCTTCGAGAATATCTTTTTTCATGGATTTGAAGATGGGAAGGGAAACATTTCGTTAAGTGTACGGGAGGAAGGTGAGCATCTGTTGTTAACATTGTCTGATGACGGTGCAGGGATCACTGAAGAGAAGCTGAGGGCGCTTATGCTTGCAAAGCCGGAAAGTAAACCGCAGGGACGCGGAGGACTCGGCGTTCAGAACGCGAATCAGAAGTTCAAGCTTCATTTCGGACAGCAGTATGGCTTGACGGTGCATTCTACGAAAGGTGAAGGCACTACTATCGTAATTCGGTGGCCCAAGAAGGAGGAGAGTCCGCATGGAGACAACCAAGACCATTAAAGTGTTAATTGCAGATGATGAGAGTATCGTGCGCAAAGGACTTCGCTCTACAATTCCTTGGCATAAGTATGGGATGGAAGTGGTGGCGGATGCGCCAAACGGCCTTAAAGCCTGGGAGGCCTATCAGATTCACCTGCCTCAAATAGTGATCACCGATATCGTCATGCCGGAGATGAATGGGATTGAACTGTTACGCAAAGTTAAAGAGGTCGATAAGGACACCCGGATTATTCTGCTGAGCTGTCACCGTGACTTCGAGTTTGCTCAGCAGGGAATTAAGCTTGGGGCTTCAGGATATCTGCTTAAGACGGCCTTTGAAGATGAAGAGCTGGAAGGAATGCTGGAGAAGTTCCAGAGGGAGCTGACATCGTCTGCTCCCGTAGCGGATGCTGAAACAAGCGAAATCTATGGAGAACGTCTGGGCTCTCTCTTGTTTGCCTGGCAGAGTGGACACAGCAGCAAATTTGTTGACGAAATAGATAAGCTCATTAGGGAGAAGCTGCCGCTGAATAGGGAACCCTTGTACATTTATCTGATCAAGACCTGTGGATGCGATTGTACTTACCTGGATCTCGTCAAGCTTAATGAGGATGAGAATAGCCGGATGCCCCACAGTGCACCTGTTATCATCCCTTACGGTGAGGACCTTTGCTACTGGATTGTACCTGGTGACGAGCAGGAAATTGCGGACAGTCTGCTCGTTCAGATGAAAAGCCAAATCGAGAAGCTGAAATGGGCTAAGAGAGGACCGCTGGGCAACGCTGAAGATTTAAGCAAGGCCTTCATGGCGCTTCACAAGGAAGCGGAAGTCGAGAAGCTGCATGGTATTTCGTCTCAGGACTGGCCTGAACCGATCTGGAAGGCCGTGAAGCTTCTGCATGAGAACCCTGGAGCGGATTGGTCGGTTAGCGATTTGGCGAGCCAGGTGGGACTTAGCCGAAGCCATTTCTCGATCTTATTTAAGAAGACGGTTGGCGACAGCTTTGTGGCTTTTCAATATAAAAGGAAGCTTAAGCTTGCCAAGGTATTGCTGCGGGATACGCAGTTGACGATGCAGGATATTGCGGAGCGGACAGGGCTGGGCGACAGTAAATATTTCAGCAAATGGTTCAAGCGGTGCACGGGTCAGACGCCTAGTTATTACCGCATACAACAAAAAGACGCCGTGATTCGAACAGATGGACACCCCGATCTGTAAATCGAACAAAAGTACGCAAACATTCGAATAGATATCGGTTTTGAACCGCTTTCATAAAAGTTAAGATGAAAGCGGTTCAATTATTATTACCTCATTCAAAGGGGAGGCTGCCACAGTGAAAAAGAAAATTTCTCTTATTGTACTTGCCACTACGTTAATGGCAACTATGGTCACAGCTTGCGGGGGGAACAGTGAGCCTTCATCATCCACAGGTGCTGCAGGCTCAGGGGAGACGAAGACGCTTCGTTTTGCGACATGGGATACCGGAGACGCGCTCAAGATTGAGCAAGACATCGCCAAGAAATTCGAAGCAGCCCATCCGGGCACGAAGGTTCAGGTAGAGGCTTATGCAGACGGTTTTGACCAGAAGCTTGCCGCCGGATTCGGGGCAACCAATCCGCCAGATGTGATGTATATGTGGGATTTCCCGACCTATCATCAATCCCTGGAACCACTGGACAGCTATTCGAGCAAAGATAAAGAATTGAACATCGAAGATTTCTATCCGGGATTGTTCAACTATGGCAAAATTGACGGCAAGCTATATGGCATTCCGGCAGGGTTCACCACACGTGTGGTCTATTACAACAAGAAGTTGTTCGATGATGCCAAGATCCCTTATCCGAAGGATGGATGGACATGGACGGAGTTCCAGGACATCGCGGCCAAGCTCAGCGATAAGTCGAAGAAGCAGTACGGGTTCGGGGTTCGGGCAGAGAACGATACGTATGACCTTCAGAGCTTCGTATGGAGCAACGGAAGCTCGTTCATCTCTGATGACGGCAAAACGATTGAAGGATTTATGAACAGCAAAGAGACAGCTGAGTCTATCCAGATGCTCGGCGACATGGTTAAGAACGGCTCGGCTGTGCTGACCGGAGGCAAAGGCCAGCAGAGCGGAGATGACATTTTTAAAGCAGGTAAAATCGCTATGTGGGAGAGCGGTATTTGGCCGCTGGAATCGTTCAAGACGGCAGGCATAAATGTAGGAACGGTCGAAATCCCTGCGTTCCCGGGCAAACCGGTCAAAGGCGTGCTCGCGGAGTCCGCTTTGTCCATCGCCAAGGATTCGAAGCAGAAAGATCTGGCCTGGGAATTCGTGAAATTCTATGTATCTAATGATTCGATCAAGATGCGTGTGGCAGATCTGCCTGTAAGGGTCAGTGTCGTAAACGAGCTGAAGAAAGATCAGGACCCGCTCTATAAACCGTATTACACGATGCTGGAACGTTCCAGCAATACACCTGCGTTCCTGCTCAATCCGAAATGGAATGAAGTGAACCGCCAGCTCTCTGCTGCGGTGGAAGCGGTTATGCACGGCAGCAATGCCCAGGAAGTGCTGAATCAGGCTGTTAAAGATAGTCAACGTTATTTGAAATAACACATTTACAGAAAGAAGGTTAAGAGATGGCTCAGACCTTTCTGCATCAAGCAGGGGAGCCTATGGCCCAGCTCAAGCCTACACGAAAACGTAGTTGGGGTAGGGCTGTTCCCTACCTCTTCATTTTTCCTTGGATCTTCGGATTCCTCGTGTTCACCTTGGGGCCATTGTTATTTTCCCTTATCATCTCTTTTTTTGATTGGCCGATTGTCGGCGAAGTACACTTTATCGGGTTTGGCAATTATGCGGAAATGTTTACGGATGACCCGTTATTCTGGACCTCACTCGGGGTCACCCTCAAATTTGCAGCTCTGTTCGTTCCATTGAACATCATTGTGGCGCTTGGGCTTGCGATTCTCTTGAATCAGAAGACACGGGGCAGTGCTATATTCCGAACCGCCTTTTATATTCCCTCCGTTATATCCGGTGTCGCTCTGGCTATGATCTGGTCTTGGGTGTACAGCGGTGATTACGGGATTCTGAATTACTTTCTGTCCCTGATCGGTATTCAGGGCCCTGATTGGCTCAATGATAAGCAATGGTCATTAGTAGCGATGGTGATTGCAAGTCTCTGGGGACAAGGATCGATGATGCTGATCTTTCTGGCTGGCCTCAAAGGGATTCCGAGAGATCTTTATGAATCCGCTTCCATTGATGGGGCAGGTAAGCTCAGACAATTCTTCAGTGTGACGATTCCGATGATCACTCCGACGATTTTATTCAACTTAATTACATCCATCATTGCAGCCTTCCAGCAGCTGACCCTGGCTTTATTGCTGACCGGAGGTGGTCCAATGAAAGCAACCTATTTTTATGCCATGTACATGTATGAGAATGCGTTTAAGTATTTCAAAATGGGATATTCGGCAGCTAACGCCTGGTTCATGTTCCTGATCGTGCTCGGCTTGACCTTTCTTGTGTTCAAATCCTCGGAAGCCTGGGTGTTCTACGAAGGTGAAATGAAGAAGAATCCTCAGGAGAAGCTGAAGGCTCAAGGAAGGAGACGTTCTTTGTGAAGAAAATACTGGTATACGTTCTGCTGCTCTTTTTTTCACTGTTGTTCATAGCTCCGCTGTTCTGGGCGGTTACGACTGCGCTCAAGTCACAGTCCGAGCTGTATCTTTTTCCACCTAAATGGATTCCTTCTGTATGGAAGTTCAGCAATTTTGCAGAGGCGTGGAACATTCAACCTTTCAATATGTTTCTGAAAAATACACTGATTATTACCATCCTGTCGACGTTTGGTCAACTGATTTCATGCACGCTCGTAGCCTATGGATTCGCCAGATTTCAGTTCAAGGGCAGGGATTTTCTGTTCCTGGTTGTGTTGGCAACAATGATGATTCCCTGGGAAGTCACTATGATCCCGCAGTATATGCTGTTCAACGTTCTGGGATGGATTAATACGCTCAAAGCTCTTATTGTACCGTCTTTCTTCGGGTCCGCCTATTTCATTTTCCTGCTGCGGCAGTTCATTCTCACCATCCCGCGGGAGCTAGACGAAGCAGCTACAATCGACGGAGCCAATAAGCTGACCGTATTAACACGGATTATTGTCCCGCTGATGGGGCCTTCGCTGATCCTGGTCGCTGTGTTCCAGGTTATGGGATGTTGGAATGATTATCTGGGTCCGCTGATTTTCCTTAACGACCAGACGAAATACACATTGACCCTAGGGCTCTCACAGTTCAAAGGGATGTACGGTGTGGATATGCAGTCCATTATGGCGATTACAGTTCTGATCTCGATTCCGCCGCTGGCAATCTTCTTTTTCGCTCAACGCTACATCGTTGGCGGCATTGCGACTACGGGCATTAAAGGTTAATTCGCCGTAGCGGGTTCGGAAAATCTAATAACAGCACACAACGCAGAGTAGAGAAAAGAGAGGAGAAATGAACCATGTCACAGCAAACTATCGGGAGGGATTGGGATGATCTTGGCATCCTTCAGCGAGGGCGGGCCAAAAGCCGGGCCTACTTCATCCCCTATTCTGACTGGTCAGGGGCACTAACTTACAATAGGGGAAGCTCCCCCTGGTTCAAATCCTTGAATGGCATATGGAAGTTCAATTATGCAAAGGGGCCAAAGTGGGCTCCGGATTATTTTTACGAGGAGGCGTATGATACTTCCGGCTGGGATGAGATTCAGGTTCCGGGGCACTGGCAGCTACAGGGATACGGAACTCCACATTATACGGACCTATATTATCCGTTTCCGGCAGACCCCCCGCATGTGCCTGACGAGAATCCGACAGGCAGTTATGTTAGAGAGTTCATGCTGCCTGAATCCTGGAACGGACGGAATGTCGCCATTAAGTTCGACGGGGTGGATAGTGCGTTTCATATCTGGGTAAACGGCAAACCGGTCGGATACAGTCAGGGCAGCCGCCTAACCTCAGAATTCGATCTCACTCCTTATGTGAAACCGGGCCACAATACTTTAGCCGTTAGAGTGTACCAATGGTCGGACGGCAGTTATCTGGAAGATCAGGATATGTGGTGGATGAGCGGAATTTTTAGAGATGTGTATCTGCTCTCCGAGCCGTCTTCGCTCCGCATTGCCGATTATCGGATTATAACGGAACTGGATGAATCAAGCCGTGATGGGATCTTGTCTGTTCATGTGAACATACAAGGGGAAGCTGCTGAACAGGGCAGTCTGCGGCTTGAACTGCTTAAACGAAGTGGTGAATCTGTTGCATGGGCTGAGGATCGGGTTACTGCAGGAAAGAATGTGCAGCTTATAATGCCGGTAGGACAGCCGGAACTGTGGAGTGCGGAATCCCCCAATTTGTACCATCTGAAGATCACTTTGTTGGATGAAAGTGGAGATACGGTAGAGATGACGGCTCAGCGGGTTGGATTCCGCACAGTTGAGGTGCGCGGCGGACAATTCCTGGTGAATGGAAAGGCGATTCAACTCAAAGGAGTCAACCGTCACGATCATCACCCGGATACAGGTCGCACAGTCACCGTCTCCACCATGCTACAGGACATCAAGATGATGAAGCAGCACAATATTAACGCTGTAAGAACCGCGCACTACCCGAATGATCCCCGGTTCTATGATCTGTGTGATGAGTACGGCTTATATGTTATGGAAGAGACCGATCTGGAGACACACGGATTCGAACTGCTAGGCAACATTTCCAGACTCAGCGATGATCCTGCCTGGCAGGAAGCCTACGTGGAGCGCGTTCAGCGAATGGTTAAGCGCGACAAGAATCATCCTTCCGTGATCTTCTGGTCGCTTGGGAATGAGTCCGGCTTCGGCTGCAATTTCCGGGCGATGGCGCAGTGGTGCAGAGAAGCTGACCCAACACGGCTTATTCATTACGAAGAAGATCGCGAAGCTGAGGTCTGTGATGTGGTAAGCACGATGTACTCCTCCGTTGAGAAGATGGAAGGCTTCGGTCAGTTGACTGATCATCCGAAGCCGCATATTCTGTGTGAATTCGCGCATGCCATGGGCAACGGCCCCGGTGGATTAAGACCTTATTTTGATACTTTTGACAAGTACGATAGACTGCAGGGCGGCTTTGTGTGGGAATGGATTGACCACGGGCTGAGCTGGAAGACGGCGGATGGGAAGGCTGATTATGCTTATGGCGGGGACTTCGGGGATGTGCCCAATAACAGCAACTTCGTCATAGATGGTCTAGTCCGGCCGGACCGAACGCCATCACCGGGCCTGCTTGAATATAAGAAAATTATCGAGCCGGTTCGCGTCGAGTATATAAGCAGGAATAAGGTTAATGTGATTAACCGCTATGATTTCCTTACACTGGATCACCTATATGCTGATTGGAGCATTACCATGGATGGACGTACCGTTCAAAGCGGGGTTCTTGCACTGCCAGAGATTGAAGCGGGCGGACAGGCAGAAGTGGAGATTCCTTATGACCACAGTCTTGATGCTCTCCTTCGCAGTGAGGATGCGGAACAGTGGCTGAACATCAGCTTCTCGATCGCCGCTGACTGTCTTTGGGCGGAGCAGGGGCATGAAGTGGCTTGGGCTCAGTTTCTAATGCAGGATGAGTTGGGAAATCGTGTTGGCGATAATCATACAGGGCATTCAGATGACCATTCCAATGCTGCTATTGGGATGAGAAGTCAGCAGATCAGGCGGAATCTTTACTGCACAGAAGCTGCTGGACAGATCATTCTCGCAAATGAGGACTTCCGGATGATCTTTGACACGCGGAGCGGGCGAATCGATTCGCTTCGTCTGAATGGCAAGGAACTAATGAAAGCCGGACCGCGGCTGAATTTCTGGCGTGCACCGATCGACAATGACATGTATGTGCTACCGGACTGGCGCAAAGCACACCTGGACCGGCTAACAGAACGTGTTGATGAGGTTAGCTGGGCCTGGCTTGATGAAGGGAACATCCGCATCACTGTGAGTTCAAGGATTGCTCCGCCAGTTTTTGATTGGGGTTTCCGGTGTGTAATCACCTATACCGTAACCAGTATAGGGCAAATCACTATGGATGTGCAGGGCACACCGGAGGGCAAGCCACCAGAAATGCTGCCTAAGATTGGACTTCAGATGGAGATTCCAGGCGACATGGATCGGGTGAAATGGTATGGCCGGGGACCTGGTGAGAATTATTCGGACAGCAAAGAGGCATGCCGTGTTGGAGTGTACACAGCTTCAATTGATGGACTATTCACTCCATATATATATCCGCAGGAGAATGGGAACCGGATGGATGTCAGATGGTTATCCGTCACAGACGCATCCGGACTTGGTCTACTTGCTGCAGGTAGTCCGACGCTTGAATTCAGCGCGCGCCGTTATACGGACAAGGATCTTGAAGAGGCACAACATGCAAGCGAGCTTGTTCCGCGTGACTTCGTCACGCTGAATCTGGATTACCGGCAGAATGGGCTGGGCAGCAACAGTTGTGGACCTGCCCAGATGCCGGATCATAAGGTAACATCGGAAGCTTTTACATTCCGTATTCTGCTCACTCCGTTTTTATCAGAAGATACCACGCCAGAGTGGCTTGGTAGACAAATGCTGTTTGGGTTACCACAACAATGAGAGGAGGAGACAGCATGCTCCACACACAGGATGTACTCAATCTAAGCGGAAAGATAGCTGTTGTTACCGGAGGTGCTTCAGGTATTGGCCTTGCTACGGCTGGACTGCTTGCAGATTTCGGAGCACATGTGGTTGTGCTGGACATCAATGTAAGTCAAGGGGAGCAGGCTGTTCTTGAGATTAAAGGGCGGGGAGGGGCGGCTACCTTCCAGCGCTGCGATGTCTCCTCTTCAGAGGACTGCATGCGTGCCGCCTCAGAGATTGAGAACGCGCACGGCAAAGTCGATATTCTGTTCAATAATGCGGGGATTATCCGCCGCAAGACCGTTGTCGAGCTTGAGGAAGCCGACTGGGATCTGGTGATGGATGTATCGCTTAAGGGAGTCTATCTACTCTCCAAATATATGATCCCGGTGATGGAGCGCGGAGGTGGTGGCAGCATCATTAATACCGGCTCCGGCTGGGGCCTTAAAGGCGGGGACCGTGCCGCTTCCTACTGTGCAGCCAAGGCTGGAGTGGTCAATCTCACCCGAGCCATGGCCATTGACCACGGTCCCGCGAACATTCGCGTGAACTGCGTGTCCCCAGGTGACACGGATACGCCGCTTTTACGCGATGAAGCCAAGCAGCTTCAACAGGACGAAGCTACTTTCCTCATAGCCTCTGCTGGGGGACGTCCATTGGAGCGATTGGGTACACCACGTGATATCGCAAATGCGGTATTGTTCCTAGCTAGCGATCTGTCTTCCTGGGTCACCGGAAGCGTACTCGTTGTGGATGGCGGCGGCATTGCCTAACGGTTAAAGAAATAAATACTTTAAATCAACCTTTTAAGGACGGAGGCGTTAACCTTGTCTGAACACAGAACTTATGCCCATCCCTATATCCCGAATACAGCACCGGAAGTCCGTGAGGCAATGCTGAAGGAAATCGGCCTGAGCTCCGTCGACCAGCTGCATGATGCTATTCCAGACAGTCTGAAGCTTAAGCGGGAGATGAATCTTCCTCCAGCTATGAATGAATATGAGCTTCGTCGACATATCGAGGCTCTGCTTGCGAAGAACAAGCATGGCGCCGATTATATCAACTTTCTCGGGGCTGGCTGCTGGCAGCATTTCGTTCCGGCTGTATGCGACGAAATTAATCAGCGCTCGGAGTTCGTGACGGCTTATGCAGGAGAGCCTTACGAAGACCACGGCCGATTTCAGTCCTTGTTCGAGTATCAGAGCCTGATGGCCGAACTCGTCGATATGGACGTAGTTAATGTCCCTACCTTCGACTGGGCACAGGCAGCCTCCACGGCCATCCGAATGGCAGGTCGAATTACAGGCCGCAGGATTGCGCTACTCTCCAGATCCGTCGATCCGGATAAAGCCAAGATCATTACCAATTACTGTACACCTGTAATGGAGATTAGGTACGTGGAAATTGATCCGGTGACAGGAAAAATAGATTTGGATGATCTGCAGGGCAAGCTTGAGGAAGGAACGGCGGCGTTCTACTTCGAGAATCCAGGTTATCTCGGAATTATTGAGGATCAGGGTGCTGAAATATCTGAGCTTGTGCACGCGGTAAATGCTATCTCTATTGTGGGCGTTGATCCAATCTCCCTTGGCGTACTGGAACCTCCAAGCCGTTATGGCGCTGATATTGTCTGTGGGGATTTGCAGCCGCTGGGCATGCATATGAACTATGGTGGGGGTCAAGCCGGATTCATCGCTACCCGGGATGAAGAGACTTATGTGATGGAATATCCGTCCCGCTTGTTCGGTATTGTTCCTACTGAAGTGGAAGGTGAATATGGCTTCGGTGATGTAGCCTATGAGCGTACATCCTTTGCCCAACGGGAGAAGGGGAAGGAGTCAGTGGGAACACAGACAGCCCTGTGGGGAATTACCGCCGGAGTCTATCTATCCCTGCTTGGACCAGTGGGGATGCAGGAAGTAGGGGAGACCATTATAAAGAAATCTCAATATGCGGCGAATAAGCTGTGTGCCATTCCTGGGGTCTCTTTGCGCTTTAAAGATACAGCCTTTTTCAAAGAATTTGTCTTAGATTTCAACGAGACTGGAATATCTGTTGCTGAGATTAACAAGCGTCTTTTGGAAGTAGGGATTTTCGGAGGAAAAGATCTATCCTCCGCATATCCCCAGTGGGGACAATGTGCTCTATACTGCGTAACTGAAATTCATATGCAGGCAGATCTGGACCGGCTTGCCTCAGCTATCGAGAACATTGTCTGCAAGAATTAATAATACAGAAGAGTAGGAGGAAAGCCATGAAACGGATTCGTAGAGATCATAAGGTGCGCCGCTTTCACCAGGCCAAATGGGATGAACCGGTGATCTTCGAGCTTCACCGATCGGGTGAGCGCGGAGTGATCCCGCCGGGCACCGAGGCTGGGATTGCCGAGGTTGTTGGTCTAGGCTCTGCCCGAATTCCATCAGCGATGCGGCGAAAAGAAGCACCGGCGCTGCCCGAGATCGGTCAGGCCAAAGTTCTTAGGCATTTTTTAAGACTCTCTCAAGAGACTTTGGGTTCCGACCTTAACGTAGAGATCGGACAGGGGACATGTACGATGAAATATATTCCCCGTATCAATGAAATGCTTATACGTACCCCAAATCTGATGGAACTGCATCCTCTGCAGGATGCTGGATCCGTTCAAGGAATTCTGGAAATCTACTATAGGCTGGATCAGGCGATGCGTGAAATATCAGGGATGAATGCTTTCTCGTTCCAGCCAAGCAGTGGCACCCAGGCCTTGCTGGCCATGGCTTCCATTGTACGCGCATATCATGATTCACGTGGCGAGGGAGAACAGCGGGATGAGATCATTACGACGATCTTTTCACATCCGTCCCAAGCGGCGACCGCAGCTGTTAAAGGATATAAGATTATTACACTGCATCCTGACGAAGACGGATTCCCGGATCTGGAGAAGCTGAAGAATGCCATTTCTGAACGCACGGCGGGTTTCGTCGTGGCCAATCCGGAAGACACAGGTATATACAATCATCGTATTCGTGAGTTCACGGACGTGGTTCATGAAGCAGGAGGAATCTGCTTCTACGATCAGGCGAACGCGAATGGGCTGCTGGGTATCACCCGGGCCAAGGAAGCCGGGTTTGACATGTGTTTCTTCAACCTGCATAAGACCTTTGCGGCACCTCACATGTGTGGAGGGCCGGCTACAGGCGCTCTTGGGGTAACCGATTCCCTTAAGCGTTTCCTGCCCGGTCCGCTTGTTGACTGGGACGGCAGTCGTTATGTCCTTGTAGAGCAAAGCGGTGATAGCATCGGCAAAGTCCGCAGCTTCCACGGCGTGGCCCAGACTGTACTTCGTTCCTACGCTTGGATTATGAGTCTGGGGCCAGACGGTCTTAAGAATGTGGCCCAAATCGCTGTACTGAATAATAACTACCTGTATCACAAAATTCTGCAAATCCGCGGAGCCAGCGCTCCTTACATCAAAGGTCGACGTCTTGAACAGGTAAGGTACAGTTGGAAGCAGCTTACGGATGAGACTGGGGTAACGACAGAAGACATCACCCGCCGGATGTGTGATTTCGGCCTGCATTATTGGACTTCCCATCATCCGTACATCGTTCCGCAGCCGTTCACCCTGGAGCCGACTGAATCTTATTCGAAGGAAGATCTTGATGAATATATCGAGGCGCTGTCCCATATTTCGAATGAAGCTTACACGCAGCCGCATATCGTCAAATTAGCTCCGCACAACAGCACCGTTCACCGGAATGTGGAATCTTCTCTTGATGATCCTGCAAAGTGGTGTATTACATGGCGGGCTTATCTAAAGAAGACACAGCCGGAATAGGGCTTGGTCCCTACAATTAAAATATACATTTGAAAGTAGAGGGGCTCCGTTTGGAGCCCTTCCTATTTGACTGTATCACCAAAGAAAGGGGTTATGGGTATGTCTGGGTATATGAGGAACTTGCTGCGCCTGTCTGTCGGCGTCCGCCGGTTTCTTATGACCGAAGCCATGTATGGCATCGGCATCGGTATGTATTCGCTAGTTCTTAATTTGCATTTGCTGTCCAAAGGAATGAAGGAGGATGAAATCGGGCTGCTCATGTCCATAGGTATACTGATCATGGGTGCATTGGCTATTCCTGTATCCATATCGGCAAACCGTATAGGTCGTAAAAAGCTGCTAGTATCCGGCATCATGTTTATAGCGGCAGGAAGTGCACTTTATGCGATTGGCAATCATTCCGGCATATTCTATTTGGCTCAAACTTTGGTCTCGATTGGCCTTACTCTTGTGGAGACGACTGAGGTGCAGTTGCTATTTCACTATTGTGGCTCGCGCAAGGAAGAAGCAAGTGCCTTCTCCCTGATGTTTGCCGTGTTTACGGCATTTACAGGGGCAGGAACCCTGGCTGCCGGATACTTGCCGAATTCGGCTGATAGCGGGGATGGGTATGGGCTAACGCTGCTGCTTGCTGCACTGGTTTTCGTTGTTCACAGTATGATTAGAGGACTCTGGCTTCCCTCTGAGGGGAGGGAAAGCGAAACGGTTAGAACCTCTGAAGTTCTGGAAGTGAACCGTGAAGTCTCTAGCTTGAGGAAAAAGCTGCCTTCCGGCACACTCTGGCTGTTCTCGGTATTCATGGCCCTGCTCGGAGGAGCGATAGCCATCACTGGGTCATTTCTTAATGTAATTGTGAAGTATAGACTGAACTGGATGGATGATAAAGTGTCCATTCTGCTGGCGGTAAGCGGAGTTGTTTTGTTTGCAGCTTCTTTGATGACGCCTTATGTATTAGAGCGTTTCGGCCACAATGTGGCGATCGTATCTGTCTTTTTGGTTAACATACTCGTGTTCGCCTTATTATCCTGGGCTATGCCGGTCTGGATGTTCACAATCGTGTTTCTGGTTCGCGGGGGAGGGCTTACGATGCTGTCTAATCTGCTGGATAGTCAGTTGATGTCTGCCTTTAAGGAGCGGGAGAGGAATCTCTACGCAGGGATGAGATCCGTATTTCGGAGCCTCGGATCATCCGGCGCCGCTCTGCTTACGGGATGGATTTTGATTGGACAGGATTATGAAATCCCCTTTTTTCTGACATCTGTAGTATTGCTTCTCTGTCTGGTTTATTATATCTGGTTCATCCGCCCAATTCTGGATAAAAGGCTGAAAGAATGAATGGCTGAATACAATTTTCATAAGTAATTCAATCTGGACAGCAGTGTGAATAAATATATAAGGGGCTGTCCAAAAATCCATGTAAAATGGATATAGGACGCCCCTTTGCTTAAATCCATCCAAAGAAGAACTTATATCTTATGGGTTTGTTGTTTCTTTTTGCCCACTCCCTAATTTCCTCTATGCCATTAGCCGTATTCTCCTTTTTAAAAGTAAAGTACAGATGTAGTGGAACCAACTTTTTGTCAACAGTCTTAATTCCAATTCGTTTACCATCGATAAACACTGAACTTATTTCATCCGCATCGTATCTTTTCTTATTTAAAGAAATAATATAATTGTCGCCAAGTGAAATACTCTTGGAACTGAGCAATCGATAGAGTAAAAATATGATAATAATGAATATAAAGATGAACCATATTCTTGGAAAGAAGAACAGGAAGTCAGGTATGCGATTAGTACTATTATACATAGTAATTATTAAGGAAACTTCTAAAAAACACATTGCAATTAGTGTTTTCATTACGTTTGGATATTTGATTGAAAGAGACGTTTCATGAAATCCCAAGTCACTCCATCCTTTCTCCTAATTCAAAGGCTCCACAATGATTTTACCATATATTGTGATCTCAGTGCTTGATCAAGCTACGCGGGCTAATGCTCTTTTTTTATGTGTAAGGCCTCTTCTCAGGAGTGACCATTGAATTACAAACCTTTGGAAGTTATACTTTGATGAGAAATACGGACCCGCTTATCCTTTAACAGATCCGTCCTTAATAGGGTAGGGATCTTATTTTTCGTAGGTATAATTTCATTCAGATATGGAGGCGTAACCTTGCAGCTAATTAATCAATCCGAAATACAAGAGAGGATCGACCTGCTTAAAGATCAGGATCTATATATCCATCTTGAGATGACGACGGGAGCATACGCTGCCCATTTCGATAGTTCTAAGCACCCAGCGGCTACTTTCATTACAAATGCTGTGATCCGATATTCTCATGGTTCGATTTCCGGTCATGGACCTTATCGCGTAGGTCTAAAAATGTCACAAGGCTGGGTGTACTCGGAAGGACTAACTCACTATGAAGAGAGTGAGACCGAAAGATTAATTCTGGCCGGTCATGACAGCCAAGGCAAACTGGTCGTATCCTTGCAATTAAGCCGGGAGCCGTTCTAATGGTAGAGGAGATGAGGAGTTCAGTGGAAAGACATATTCTAGTTATATTACCGCATCCGGATGACGAGGCCTTCGGTATATCTGGAACACTAGCTAAACATGTGCAAAACGGCACCCAAGTCACCTACGCTTGTCTGACACTTGGAGAGATGGGCCGGAATATGGGCGTGCCGCCATTTGCGAATCGTGTAACCCTCCCAGAGATCCGTAAAAAGGAGCTGGAAGAATCCTGCCGAGCGATTGGAATACAGGATTTGAGAATGCTTGGTTTCCACGATAAAACGATTGAATTTGAAGATCAAGCTCTGCTTGAGGGCCATATTGATGCGCTTCTGAAGGAGCTTACCCCCTCACTGATCATTACGTTCTATCCGGGGTACAGCGTTCATCCCGATCATGATGCTACCGGAGCTGCAGTGGTTCGAACGGTTGGAAGAATGCCCAAGGCAGAGAGACCTCCTGTTCACTGTATAGCTTTCGCCAATAATATTGAAGAGATTGGAAAGCCTCAGGTTATCATTGAAGTGAAAGATTTCCTGAAGCAAAAGATGGCATCCATTCAGGCGCATAAATCCCAATTCCAAGCCGCTGAACTGTTAGGTAGCAAAACGCTAGAGGATAAAGAAATCCAAGATCGTTTTGGAACAGAGCATTTCTGGATCTATCCATTTGAATGATAATAAGTCCGAGCATAAACGCTCGGGCTTTTTCTTTGGGGCCCACTACCGTGGGCAGGCTTCATTTCCTAATATAAGATTTGAATATCTGTGCCTTTTTTCAAATATATGGTAAGGTTTAGGGGGGGGCAACCAAACCGGTTTCGTCAGGCCAGGAGGTGTATTCGTTTGAAAAAATCATATTTCAATCTCATTTGTGGAATAGTCATTCTTTTGCTGGTATTCACTGCATGCAGTAAGGAAGGACCCAAGTATGCTGAGCTTTTCACACATGTGGAAGAGCATCGGGCTGTGTTCATGCAGCCGCGTGAAGAAGGGCTTGCTGCTTTGCAAATTGCCGATGCAGTGGGTGAATACGATACAACCTTGGGTACAATTATGCAGGATGATATCTTATCCGTGAATCAAAAGGAGTTTATACAGCAGATTGTGGTAGATGTTAAGACCAATAAAATCGTTGGTTACCGGGTAGGAACGGTCTTTCCCAGATCGGAAAGTGGTTATCAAGATGCGAGAGAACTGGTACTTGCTTTTATGAACCAATACAAACCTGCGGATGAGGAGGCGGCTGACAAAGTCGAAAAATCCATCCAAACGATTGACAGGATGGCTCTTCCGCTAAAGCCATTAACAGGCTCTATCGAAGAATCATGGTCATACGGCAAGGGCGAGGATAAATTGTATATAACCTACAGAATGTCGAACAGTTTTCAAAGTGATGATGAATTGCCTTTGAACTTTTATTTCAGCTATGAGGGGGAGTAAGGAACGAAGAGATAAGATGTGATTTACAAAAAAATACACAAAGACTATTATATTTCTATAGGTAATTATATCCTTTTTTTCCTAAACAATTGTTCGGACTAAATAACTGGAGGATCAAATGAAAAAGCACGACAAAATCATTTCCTTCATCTTCATACTTGTTATGATGGTGACGGCTATTTACTGGGCCATTTCGACTCAGAGCTGGACCATGTTGGGCACCCTCGCTTCTGTGGTCTGTTTCGGGCTTTTTGCGCTATTGGGGCTCCGCACTATACCTGTATTGACGGATTTTGTTTTGACGAATCCAGCACCTGAAGTGACTTGGAAGAGTAAGGAGCAGGATAGAAGACAGGCTTGGCTTTATATTATTGGATGGATATTGGCGAGTCGTATCCTGCTTATGCTCATCGGGTATTCATTTTTGATCATACAGAATGGCTATTCAGGTGGTCTGCTTAGCAAAATGGCAGAGACTTGGCATATCTCTGGAATCGATGCTTCTAGTTATTTGGGCATTGCTGAGAATGGATACGTGACCGAGGGTGATGCGAGATTCCATATCGTGTTCTTTCCCTTTTTTCCAAATTTAATAAGAGTAGTTCAGGCATTCGTAGGGAATTATCTCGTTTCTGGATTCATCGTTTCAAATATCACTTCAATTGTCGCAGCCCTGGTCGCTTATGAGCTTGCTGCACTAGACATGCATCGAAAGAATGCCATGCGGGTCGTGAAATACATTTTCATATTCCCTGCCGCGTTCTTTTTCTTCATTCCGATGACCGAGGCTCTATTTCTGGCATTATCTTTGATGTGTTTATATTTTGTGAGAAAAAAGGAATGGCTGATCGGATGTTTGTGCGGTGCACTTGCAGCTTATACACGTTCTCCCGGAGTGCTTCTGATTGTACCGGTTGCGATTGAATTTGGACGGGATCTGATGGGCAACTATAAGCTATTAAGTAAAAAAGTCTTTATACATAGAATCATCAGCGCTGTATGTTTTCTCGCTATCATATCAACGGGCTTGCTGGCCTATCTGTTTATTAATTATCACGTGACGGGAAATGCGTTTCAGTTCAGTATTTACCAGAGAGAGCATTGGTCTCAGCGGTTTTATCTCTTTTTTGATACGGTAAGATATCAGATGGAATACGCTGTGGGCACCTTTAAGAGTGGAGATAGCCGTTCTTTTCTCGGCTTATGGCTGCCTAATTTAATCGCTATATTCTCAGCACTAATTATCATGTTCATGGGTGCAAAAAAGATACGACCTTCATACACCGCCTATTTCATCGTGTATTTTGCGTTCGTAGTGGGAGCTACCTGGCTGCTGTCAGCCCCGCGGTATTTGCTTGTTGCATTTCCACTAGCTTTTGCTGCTGTCGCGCTCACTGAAGAGAAATCAAAGGATGCTATCCTTACTGTAGTTTCTGTTGCGGGGAGTCTTTTGTATTTAGCGATGTTTGTGGCAGGATATCCAGTGTATTGAGGACCCTTTCATTTTTTTATATTTTAAGCTAAAATGATTGAAACTGGTTTCAAAAACTGTCCCTATCTGGAGTGAGTGTAGAAATGGCAAATATTTTAGATGTGGCGCGTTTAGCAGGAGTGTCTAAGACGACCGTATCCCGAGTAATAAATAACTATCCTCATATTTCAGCAGATAAAAGAGAATTGGTATTAAAAGCAATGGAAGAGCTTGAATATACCCCGAATCTCTCGGCAAGAAGATTAAGAGGACAAGTGACAACAACGATAGCTGTCGTAGTTCCTAGAATTGTGAATCCTTTTTTCTCCTATTTAGTTGATTCCATAGAGAAGGTTGGTTACAAAAACGGCTACCAAACCTTGATCTGTCAGACTAATGAGGATAAGGAGAGAGAATTAACCTATTTAAATTTGTTGAAGACCAAACAAGCGGACGGCATCATCATGGCATCCATTGAGAATGATTGGAAAGTCATTGAACCGTATACTGAATTTGGGCCTATTGTGTTATGTAATGAATATGTGAGTAATGCAAAAATTCCGATGATTCGGCTGGATCAATTTAAAGGTACATACTTAGGAATCAAGCACCTCATTGAAAGAGGTCACCGTAAAATTGCTTACTGTACGGGAGGTCTGTTTACCGAGGCCGGGAAAGATAAAGACCGTAACCTAGGTTATCAAAAAGCATTGGAAGAGGCCGGGATTCAAGTGAATCCTAACTGGATTTTGGTCAACCAGCATACCATTGAAGATGGGAAAAGAGTAATGAAACTCTTGCTTGAAATGAAGGATCGTCCAACCGCTGTGTTTACAGGCAGTGATGAAATTGCTGGTGGCTTGATGATGGCTGCGAAAAAGGAAGGATTAAGTATCCCAAGAGATCTGGCGATCATTGGTTTCGATGACCAGCCCCTCGCTGAAATGTTGGATCCCGCATTAACGACTATACGGCAGCCTATAGAGCAGATGGGGCGTAAAGCAGGGGAAGTTCTTATGGAGATGCTGGATGATTCCAATGTAGAGCCAGTTACTTATGAGCTTCCGGTAGAACTGGTAGTTCGAGAATCTACTTAACATTGATAAGCGAATTTGCAATGCAGACTCGCTTTTTTATTTATCTTTATTGGTATCGATACCACGTCTAAGGGGTAAATAATTAACTGGAATTACCTTGTTTATCAGTAGTTTTTCCGAATAATTTATAAACTTAGCTTTAAATTGTATTGAAACCGATACCAAGTGATGTTACAATACAGGCAAGATAGCTTTCTAGTATATAAGCCAGTTGAATTTATGAAGAATTTTTTTAACTAATGAAAACGGTATCAATCTGATGTTCAGACTTTTATAGGGGTCTAGCATATAAAAAAGCACAAAATGGAGGGGTTT
The DNA here is from genome assembly GCF_050277435.1 of Paenibacillus sp. NPDC101420. Classification (NCBI taxonomy): domain Bacteria; kingdom Bacillati; phylum Bacillota; class Bacilli; order Caryophanales; family Paenibacillaceae; genus Paenibacillus; species Paenibacillus sp. NPDC101420. The sequence goes on along the minus strand of NZ_JBNNSE010000009.1, from coordinate 55,269 downwards.
TGTTTGAAAAAGATATCTGTTTTATTATTTGTTCTTTTGCTTGCTGTTTCATTGACAGCTTGTGGTGGATCCAACGGAGCGGGGTCCAGTCCGGCAGCGAACTCGAAGGATGAGCAAGTCAGCATAATTATTACGAACGGTAAAGGTGAAATCGCTTCCCAATGGGAACAGGCGGCTAAAGATTTCATGGCAGCGAATCCAAATATCAAGGTTGAGGCTGTCTCAGGAGCTGTTGGTGATACCGTTAATTTGCTGGATAAACTTACGGCATCCGGTAAAACGGTAACTATGGCGATGATGTCCCCCGACTCCATTGTGAACAAATATAAAGATTTCGGTATAGATCTTTCAGGTGAGAAGTGGAATGAAGAAACGGTTTACGGTGTTAAAGACGCAGAGGGGAAAATTGCCGGTTTTCCATTTTCAATAGAAGGCTTCGGTCTCGTATACAACAAGAGTGTACTTGATAAGGCTGTTGGCGGTACCTTCGATCCGCACACTATCAATACTCGTGACAAACTAAAAGAATTATTAGATCAAATTAAAGCATCCGGGGTGAAATATCCGGTTGCCTATCAAACTGAAAACTGGTCCGTAGCGAACCATTACAGTACACAGTTTGTGAATCAGGCAGAAGATCCGAACACGATTGTAGAGCAACTAAAAGCCGGAACATTTGATTTAGCAAGTAATGATGTTTGGAATGGTTACTACGATACGATGGATCTGCTGGTATCCAAAGAATACAACAAATACGGTGAACGTCCACTGGGCAAGTACTATGACGATGCGCATGTAAGTGTGGGTAAAGGGGAGTCAGCTATCCTGTTTAACGGGAACTGGGCTTATGATTCATTGCAGGCGGTTAGTGGAGAATCCTTCGGATTTATACCTGTCCCAGTGGATAACAATCCAGACAATCCGCTGAACAATAAGATTGCTGCAGGTCCAACTAATATTCTGGTGATTAATAAAGCGGCAACCCCGGCTGAGCAAGAAGCAGCTAAGAAGTTCCTGAACTGGCTCGTTTATGATGAAAAAGGTCAAGATTTTCTGGTGAACCAGTCGCAAGTCGTCTCAGCCTTTAAGAACAACTCTTTGAAAGTGAACAATCCACTCGGATCAGCGATTGCGGATGCTGTGGTAGCCGGCAATACGATGCCGTTCAGCTCAAACTATGTGAAGGTCGAAGATTGGGGCAACATTCTTGCACCGGATATTCAGAAATATATCGCCCAAAAAGAATCCCGTGCTGATCTTGCCAAAGCTATTGAAACCTATTACAAAAGCCAAAAGTAATTAATCATTTGCTGAATTGCGGGAAACGGGTTGGGGTGACTCTCACCTGTTTCCTCCTTAAAGCAATTAGGGGTGTGCTAAACGTATGATATCAGAAAAACGTCTGATCAAACGAATGGGCAACCAGTTATTTTTCACCGGTCCCACGATCATTTTCTTTACGATTGCCGTGCTGATTCCTTTTGCATATGGATTATATCTGACCTTTACCAATATGACCTCTCCATTAAATCCAATAGAGTTCTCAGGTTTAGCTAACTATAAGACAGCATTTACGGACTCCAAGTTTTGGGATTCTCTTTTATTGACCGTTAAGTTTGTCGTGACAACTGTTATTATCATCAATATTCTCGGTTTTATATTGGCTTATTTAGTGACTTCCGGAGTGAAGATGCAAAATTTCTTTCGAACCTCCCTGTTCACACCGAATTTGATTGGTGGCTTGATTCTAGGTTACATCTGGCAGTTTATATTCGTACAAACCATGCCTTCTATCGGTGAGAAGTTTGGGATAGAATGGCTGCGTTTAGGGTGGCTAGGGGATGAACATTTGGCTTTCTGGGCCATTGTTATTGTGTCGATCTGGCAATCAGCGGGCTATATGATGATCATTTTTGTCGCTGGCTTAGTCAATGTGCCAAAAGATGTAATGGAAGCAGCCACGATTGATGGTGCCAATGGATGGCAACGGTTGAGAAAGGTTACTTTGCCGCTGATGGTTCCTTCCTTTGTAGTGACCATCTTTTTAACTCTTAAGAATGCCTTTATGGTTTACGACGTTAACTATTCTCTAACGGCAGGCGGACCATATGATAGTACAACCATGGTATCGATGCATGTGGTAAAAAAGGCTTTTGTCGAAAATAATTATGGCGTTGGCCAAGCGGAAGCCTTTGTATTGTTTGCTATCGTTGCAGTTGTTACCGGCCTGCAGGTTTATTTCAGTAAGAAATTGGAGGTTGCTGCATGATGAGTGCTAGACGAAAAACTTCCGTGATTCTGACGTATTTATTTTTAATTGTATTTTTCATTATTTTTGTTTTTCCATTCTTTCTTATGATCGTCAATTCCTTCAAGAGCAATGGTCAAATTCTCGAAAGCCCTTTTTCACTGCCGACCAGCTTAAACTTTGGGCATTTTGCAGAAGTCATTGATAAAATGAATTTCTTTGTCTCGTTTAGAAATACAGTCGTAGTCACCTTTTTTAGTGTCCTATTCATTGGCGTCTTTGCAGCAATGACCGCCTATTACATGGTGAGACATTCGACTAAATTTAATAATGGTTTCTTTGCTCTAATGGTGGCTTCCATGATTATTCCGTTTCAGTCCATTATGATTCCCCTGATTTATATCTACGGGGCAAAGCTTCATTGGATCGATGCGGCACCTATTCCATTATTGATTATTCTCTACATCGGCTTCGGAAGTGCGTTATCGGTATTTATGTACCATGGTTTTGTGAAGTCGATTCCTTATGAATTGGAAGAGGCGTCACTGCTCGATGGATGTAATCGTAGACAGACTTTCTTTAAGATTGTACTGCCTATGTTGGCTCCAACTTCAGTGACAATTGCGATTCTGAATGTGTTATGGATTTGGAATGATTATCTGCTACCTTCATTGGTGCTGACTCAGGATAACCATTTTACTATGCCTATTAAGATGAAGGTGTTTAACGGAACGTATATGAATAACTGGGAGCTGTTGATACCAGCACTTCTGTTAACGATCCTGCCGATTCTTATTGCTTATTTGTTTGGTCAACGTTACATCATCAGAGGCGTCAGCCAAGGCGCTATTAAATAAGATAAAGAAAGCCCTAAACTCGGGTGCTGGAGGAAGTGTGGATTTATGGAGACTAGAAACAGCAACTGGTGGAAAGAAAGTGTGGTTTATCAGATTTATCCCCGGAGTTTTCAGGATTCAAATGGAGATGGAGTAGGGGATTTGCGTGGAATCATCAACCGACTCGGGTATTTAAGGGATTTGGGCATCAATGTTATTTGGTTGTGTCCGGTCTACGATTCACCTAATGATGACAATGGGTATGACATTCGGAATTTCTATAAAATTCAGGATGAGTTTGGAAGTATGGAAGATATGCTCGAATTGATCACACAAGCGGAAGCGTACGGAATTCGTATGATCATGGATCTGGTAGCGAATCACACCTCTGATGAACATGCTTGGTTTATGGAGTCCAGAAGTTCTAAGGACAATCCAAAGCGTGACTGGTATATATGGAAGCCTGGGAACGATGGTCAGGAACCTACCAACTGGGAATCGAATTTTGGAGGTTCAGCTTGGGAATATGACGAGACCTCACAGGAATATTATTTACATTGTTTCTCTAAGAAACAACCGGATCTTAATTGGGAGAATCCCGAAGTTCGCCAAAGCATCTTTTCCATGATGGATTGGTGGATTGACAGGGGAATAGCCGGATTTCGCATTGATGCGATCACATTTATTAAAAAAAATCAGCAATTTCCGCACCTTAAGTCTGAAGACGACCGCCGCTATGTTCCTCTGGCAGAAGCTTGTTTGAATCAACCCGGAATTTTGGATTTTCTTCACGAGATGAAACAGGAGGTTCTGGAACCTCGCAATGTGATGACGGTTGCGGAAGCCCCTGGGGTTCCGATAGAGCAAATTCATGAATATGTTGATGAGCAAAACGGCGTCTTTAATATGATATTTCAATTTGATCATGTAGATCTGGATGCCAAGCCAATGGCTAAAGGAATCTATCATCCTTGGAAGCTGGCTGAATTTAAGCACGCATTATCTAAATGGCAGATTGAGACAGCCAATAAGGGCTGGATGGCACTTTTTATGGAGAATCATGATCATGTGCGTTCGGTTTCAAAATTCGGTAACGACGGGATATACCATAAAGACTCAGCTAAAATGCTGGCTGCCTATTATTTCTTAATGCGAGGAACACCGTTTATTTATCAAGGACAAGAGATTGGAATGACCAATTATTTCATGGCTTCAATTGAAGAGTACAGAGATATTGAGAGCTTAAATTATCACCGTAACGAAACTGCAATGGGTAGATCGGAGGCAGATATCCTGAACTATTTAGCGATCAGAAGCAGGGATCAGGGCCGCACACCGATGCAATGGAGTTCAGAACCAATGGCCGGATTTACGAATGCGGAGCCATGGATTAATGTGAATCCGAATTACTCATCGATTAATGTGGAGGAAGAGCTACAAGATGATAATTCTATCCTTCATTTTTATAGGGAATTAATCAAGCTGAGACGGGACAATAAGGCGTTAATTTATGGTGATTATCATGAGATTTATGTGGACTCGAATGAGCTAGGTGGATATGTTCGAACTTACGGGAATGAGTGTTGGACGGTAATTTGTAATTTTACGGATCAAGCCATTCCGTTAACTAATCCTCTTGCAGGCCATGTTGTACTGTCTAACATTGATAATCATGATAATGGTCTGTTGAGGCCTTATGAGGCTTTGATATGCAAAGGGGAAAAGAGTGCAGATGTAGCCGAAATCTAACGAGGGGGATTTATAATGCAAATTAAGAATGAAGCTATGTTGATTACCTATGCAGATAGCCTCGGGCGTAATTTAAAAGAATTAAACGAAGTATTAGATAAGCATCTGCGAGGCATCGTTGGAGGTGTTCATTTACTACCGTTTTATCCTTCTTCGGGTGACAGAGGATTTGCACCAATGGATTACACCAAAGTGGATCCTGCATTCGGAGATTGGTCGGACGTCGAAGCGATGAGTAAAGATTATTATATGATGTTTGATTTTATGATTAATCATATCTCCAGACAATCTCCTTATTTTCAGGACTTTCTTGAGAAAAAGGATGCATCAGAATATGCCGACTTGTTTATCCGTTACAAGGATTTTTGGCCGAACGGGGAGCCCACTCAGGAAGATGTGGATTTAATATATAAGCGTAAACCACGCGCTCCATACGTAGAGGTTGCCTTTAAGGATGGTAGCTTGGAGAAAGTATGGTGTACCTTTGATGAACAACAGATTGATCTGGATGTGACCACAGCAACGACGCAGAAATTTATAACAGACAACCTTACCTTTTTGGCGGAAAAAGGTGCTTCAATTATTCGACTAGATGCTTTCGCATATGCCAACAAAAAAATCGGTACGAATTGTTTCTTTGTTGAGCCGGATATTTGGGAGATGCTGAATCACTCTGAGCAGACCGTTGCCCCTTATGGCGTGACCGTTTTGCCGGAAATTCATGAGCATTATAGCATCCAGTTAAAAATCGCAGATCAAGATTACTATGTATATGATTTTGCGTTACCGATGTTAGTGCTGCATGCTTTATTTAGTGGGAAAGTAAACCGGTTGGTTCATTGGCTGGAGATTTGCCCGAGAAAACAGTTTACAACACTAGACACGCATGATGGTATTGGTGTGGTGGATGTAAAGGATCTTTTGAGCGATGAAGAAGCAGAAATGACAAGAGAAAGTCTCTATAGCCAAGGAGCTAATGTCAAAAAAATATATAGCACCGAAGCATATAACAATCTTGATATTTACCAAATAAACTGTACCTATTATTCAGCACTTGGGAATGATGATCAGGCTTACTTGCTGGCGAGAGCCATCCAATGTTTTGCACCAGGCATACCGCAGATTTATTATGTGGGACTATTAGCTGGAGTGAATGATATAGAGCTTCTGGAAAAGACCAAAGAAGGACGGAATATTAATCGGCATTATTATACCCAAGATGAGGTTGATGCTGAGGTGAAGCGCCCGGTTGTGCAAAAGCTCTTTAACATTTTGAAATTCAGAAATAGTAATCCAGCCTTTGATGGAGACATTCAGATTGAACAGTTGGATGAGAATAATGTGGTGATAACTTGGAAAAATCTGCTGAACGAAGCGAAACTGGAAGCGAATCTGTTAACCAAGGCATTTACGATTTCGCAAAAAGAAAAGTTAGCGGATTGGGAAATGGTTGCATTGTAAGGGAGTATCCAGTGAGTTGATGAATCATGTTAAAATAGAGGGACGCTAAAATGCGTTCTTCTTTTTTTTTGCGAATAACCTTATAGAAACGATGGTGGGTATGAAGATTGAGTACGACAATCAGGTGATCGAGTTTAATGTTCAATATGGAAATGGCAAGAAAATCTCCATTCATATAGATTCTTCAGGGCGTATAACGCTCAAAGTTCCCAAGAAAACAAGTGAAGAGACGATCAAAAGCGTGGTAGAGCGTAATGGGAAATTAATAGTGGAGAAGCTGAAAAGTATTGAAGCGAACCGAGAAACACCAAAGCTCAAAGAGTATGAAGATGAGGGTAAGTTCCTGTATCTAGGCAAATATTATTCGCTTCAAGAGTTAATAGAGACAGGGGATTTAAATGAGGAAGAGCTTAAACTTAAGCTGAAGAAATTCTATTTCGCCAGCTGTAAGAAGGTTGTAGGTGAACGGATCAATAAATATCAGACACAGCTTAGAGTAAAGCCTAAGACGATTGACATTGTTGAGTCTAGAACCAAGTGGGGAAGCTGTAGCTCGGATAAAAAGCTAACCTTTAACTATCGCCTAGCGATGGCTCCAGTGGAAGTTATCGATTATGTAATCATCCATGAACTGTGTCATTTACTTCATATGAATCATGACCGCTCTTTTTGGCGAAAGGTTGGAAGCCTCATGCCGGATTATAAGGAGAAGGAAGAGTATTTAGCTAGATATGGGCGTGCTATGACGCTGTGATAAATTAGCTTTGATTCATGTTTTAAAATGAAAAAAGGATGTCCCTAATGCAAGGGCATCCTTTTTGTTGTTAATGAGTTCCTCATAATGTTAAAGGGTTCGAACGCTATCTCTTTTTATTAGCTCGCTAGGAAGCATGACATGATGAATAGCTTGTTGTTTCTCTAGTAGATCTATGAGGATCTGAGCAGCGTTGGTTCCTAACTCGTATTTATGTTGATTCACTGTAGTCAAAGCTGGTGTGCAATACGCTGTCAGATCAATATTATCGTAACCTATAATTGAAATATCCCCGGGCACCGATTTTCCGGCTTCCTTCACACCCTGCATAGCTCCAAGCGCCATCAAATCACTTGCACAAAAAATAGCAGTGACCTCAGGATGGCTGGACATCATCTGCTGAGCAGCTTCTTTTCCTCCTTGTTCGGAAAATAATCCGTTAAAAACGAGGGATTCGTCAAAGGGAATACCGTAATTCTCAAGGGCGAGACGGTAACCTTCTAATCGAAGAAGTGCTACATCTGCTTGGGTATGTCCGTTAATCATAGCAATATGGCGATGTCCTGACTCTAGCAGATGAGTTACTGCGTGAAGCGCCCCTTTTGTATTATCAGAGGTGACATAACCGACATTTGGCCCTTCAAGTGTAATATCAATGAGCACGCAAGGAATATCAGAGGATACGATTTCCTTGAGATAGGGATCATCCAGTCGAATCCCCATAATAATGACACCATCTACACCTCTTTCTTGGCATAATGTCTTATAGGATTTCACTCTTTGCTTTTGCGGGGTTGTGCTGAAGAGTACAAGGTCATAATCCAGCTCTCCTGAACGATCATTGATCCCGCATAATACTTCAAAGGCTATATTGTCTTTGGAGCTATCTCTTGTTACGTTGGAGAGTAGGAGACCCAGCGTTTTTGTTTTTTTAGATATAAGCGATCTGGCAGCCATGTTAGGGCTATAGCCTAATTGGTCTGCAATAGTTCTAATCTTGAGCCGGGTACCTTCGTTAACATCGTCATAACCATTTAAGGCTCGGGAGACGGTTGTTACGGATACGCTGGCGGCTTTGGCAATATCTTTTATAGTAACCATAAGGATACCTCCTTCATATTTAGGGACAATAAGGCCATATGTAGTATTTAAATATTAAAAAAATAAAATATAAAATGCATCTTGTAAATGCTTTCATCATGATTTATAATTCGATTATACCTTATCCGAAACGTTTTGGTAAGTCTGTCGAGCATTCGATTATCTGAAGATATATATTTTTTTGTGCTTTTTCCGAAACGTTTCGGATACACAGCGAAGAAATGAGGGGAAGTTTTGAATTATCGAGTTATCAAAGAAAATGATCTGTTTCTAATGACGGACAAAAGTGGGGACATACCGGACAATGATCAATCGGGTCTAGGTCTCTATACCAGAGATACCCGTTTCTTAAGCCGAATGGAAATCCGAATTAATAATCAGCGACCGATATTGTTATCCTCCGCTGCCGATGAGAATTATATCTCTACCATTCGTCTTACCAATCCTCATATGGAGGAAGACGGTAAATTGATTTTGTGGCGTGAGTCTGTAGAGATTGAACGTACACGCTTTATTTATGAGGGTGCACTATATGAGACCTTCAAGTTAACAAGTTATTATCCAAAAGCAATCCAATTCGATTTCTCTGTGCTGTTAGATGCAGATTTTACAGATATGTTCGTGATTCGTGGGTTTCAGCATGGAAAGCTAGGAAGTAAGACGGGTGAACGAAGTGCTTCAGGTGAAAGAGTGATCAGTTATCTCGGGGCAGATGAGTTACTGAGAGAAACCAAGGTGAAATGGGATACTCAGGAAAGCCGAATAAGCGAGACAGGTGAGGTACATTTCGATGTCGAGCTGAAGCATCAGGAGAGTGTTGAAATCGCTTTCTTTATTGCTCCGATGATAGATGGCAACGAGCCGCTGCAGCATGAACCTAAGGAAGCAATGAATAAACTCAGAGCATCTTACGCTAGTTGGAATGCTTCATCGACTTCCATCAGCAGTGATATGCCGTTATTTAACAAGCTGTACCATCGAGGTGTTCAAGATTTACGGGTGCTGCTAACAGACCTTGGTTATGGGCAGTTTCCGGTTGCAGGCTTGCCGTGGTACTCCGTTCCCTTTGGACGCGACAGCCTGATTGCAGCGCTGCAGATGTTATCTTTGAATCCTCAAATTGCTAAGGGAACCTTACTTACAATGGCTGCCTACCAAGGACAGAAGGAAGATGAGTGGCGCGACGAGCAGCCAGGCAAAGTGATGCACGAAATCCGGTATGGAGAGTTAGCGGCTACTAACCAGGTTCCGTTCACACCATATTACGGCACAATCGATGCAACACCTCTGTTCCTGCTGCTTACGGCAGAGTATTACCACTGGACAGGAGATCTTGATTTTGTTAGCTCTTTAATGCCGCATCTCAACGCTGCATTGAATTGGATTAAAGAATATGGCGATTATGATAAGGATTCCTTTGTGGAGTATTATCAGAAGTCATCCAAGGGAATTGCCAATCAAGGTTGGAAGGATTCTGCGGATTCCGTCATTCATAGTAATGGTGATTATGCGGAGGCCCCGATCGCGCTAGTAGAGGTTCAAGGTTATGTGTATCAGGCGCTGACTCGACTTGCTCCTATCTTCAAGATTCTAGGTCACGAAGAACAGGCAGAAGTTATGGAAAAAGATGCAGCTCAGCTGCGAACCCGTTTCGAGGAAGACTTCTGGATGGATGATGAGCAATTTTATGCAATCGCCTTGGATAAGGATAAGAAACGGGTAGACTCCGTTACTTCGAATGCAGGACATATTCTAATGTCAGGAATCGCCTCGCCAGAGCGGGCAAAAGCAGTTGCGGAAAGACTAGTAGCCCCTGATCTCTTCGGAGGATACGGTATTCGGACTATGAGTACTGCGGCTACAGGTTACAATCCTATGAGCTACCATGACGGAAGTGTATGGCCGCATGATAACTCACTCTGTTTGCTTGGCCTAAGTCAGTCCGGGTTCACAGAGGAAGCAATCACTGTTATGCAAGGATTACTGAACGCAGCTGACCAATTTGAATATTACAGATTGCCTGAATTGTATTGTGGTTACAGTGACCAGCTCGGTGCTCCTGTTCCTTATCCGGTAGCCTGTTCTCCACAAGCATGGGCGGCTGGAACACCATTGACCTTCGTGCAAGCGCTCCTTGGTCTTCAACCGAATGCTCTAACCCGGCAGATTACGATCAAGCCTGCACTTCTAAACGGTATGAATGACTTAAAGGTGGAGCAATTACAGATTGGCAATGGCACGCTCAGCCTGCGAGTTAGTCGTGTGGATAACGAGCCAAAGCTGGAGATTTTATCTAACCAGACAGGTTATGAACTGGTGATTCTATAGGCAATACGTAATTTTTTTATATAAAAGCCTGACAATACTAAGGAGGTTGTATTGAAAATGAGAAAATCGGGGTTAATAATTCTATCTTTGATGCTGGTTGCTGGACTAATGTTGACCGCATGTGGTGGCAACAAAACAAACAGTAACGCAGGAACGGCAGCAACAAACAATAGCACAGATAAAGAAACAGCAGCACCGACAACGGATGAGCCGGTTACGATTACTCTTGCAGGCTGGGGAGCGAGTCCTGAAGAGCAGGATCTGTTAAATCAGACGCTGAAGGAGTTCGAAGCTAAATATCCGAATGTGAAAGTAAATTACGAAGTTATTGCCGATCAATACATGGATGTTATCAAGACTAGACTCATAGGTGGAGAAGGTCCGGACGTCTTCTATCTGGATGCATTTGAGGCGCCTGGTCTCATTGAAGCTAATGTGCTGGAGCCGTTGGACAGCTATGTGACACCTGAGTTTGATGTTGCAGACTTTGAACAGCCAATGGTTGATGCTTTTAAGAAGGATGATGTATCTTACGGATTCCCTAAGGATTTCTCTACGCTCGCTATGTTCTACAATAAAAAGGATTTTGCTGAAGCGGGAATTACGACTCCTCCAACAACTTGGGATGAACTGAAAGCAGACGCGATCAAGCTGACTAAAAAAGAAGGAGATAAAATCACTCGTTATGGTTTCGGCGTTGCTCCTGAGCTTGCACGTCAGATGTTCATGATCCAAGCGTTCGGTGGAAAAGTTTCTGACGAAGAAGGCAAAGCAACCTTCGCATCTGCGGAAGCACTACCAGGTCTTCAGCTTGTTGTAGATATGCATAACGTTGACAAATCCTCCGGTGAGCCTAAGGAAGTAGGTGCTGGCTGGGGTGGAGAAATGTTCGGGCAAGGCAAGGCTTCTATCGTATTCGAAGGCAACTGGGCGATTCCATTCCTGGAATCCAACTACAAGGATCTGGATTATGCTACCGCTGAGCTTCCAACGGTGAACGGCACTAAAGGCACAATGGCCTTTACGGTAGCTTATGTAATGAACAAGCAATCGAAGAAGAAAGAAGCGGCTTGGCAGTTAATCTCTTTCTTGACAGGCAAGGACGGAATGAAGACCTGGACTAGCAAAGGGTTCGCACTTCCTACACGGAAATCGGTCGCACAGGAGCTGGGCTACGACAAGGATGAACTGCGTGGAGCAATTGTAGCGGGTGCCTCCTATGCAACGCCTTGGCAAGCCGCATCTACGTTGCCTACCATCACTAATAACTTCAATAACCAATTTGTAGATACATTTATGGGCAACTCTAAGCTTGAGGATGCAATGAAGAAAGCTGAAGATGTAGCGAATAAGGAAATTGAAGCAGCAAAATAAACGGATTGAAGGGGGAGGGTCTTCGGACCACCCCTTCCTTCTTTCATTCTGATACGAAAGGAAAAGTGAAGCATGACTCAAGTCTCAACATTTAGAAAGAAGCTAAGAAATAATGTGACGGCCTATCTGTTCCTGCTTCCTACTATTCTTGTACTGGGCACTTTTTTGTTCCTGCCAGTTTTTTATTCGCTCTATTTATCAGGACATAAGGTAAATTTACTTGGTGATGTCAGTTACAAGTGGGTTGGATTCAATAACTTTACACGTATGGCCGGTGACGAGAGAGCTTGGATTGCACTGAAAAACACGGCATCCTTTGCGCTGTTCGTTGTACCTTTGCAGACTGCATTTGCTATTTTATTAGCCGTTATTTTGAATGCTAAGCTTAGATTTAAAAATTTCTTCCGAATCGTCTTTTTTATGCCGACGGTTACTTCCTCGGCGGTATTGTCACTTATTTTTATGTGGATTTACAATTCAAACGGTCTGCTGAACCGTGTGCTTGAGTTCGTAGGTTTGCATGGTTACAACTGGCTTGGAGATCCGGCGGTCGCTCTTAAGGCGATCATGCTTATGAATATATGGTCTACTGCTCCGTTTTTTATGGTAGTCTTCTTAGCTGCACTGCAAGATATCCCTGATGCATTGTACGAGTCGGCCATGCTGGATGGGGCAGGAGGATTTAGACGTTTTATTTCTATTACGCTTCCGATGATTAAGCCAGCGACCTTCTTCACGGTAGTCATGGGAGTCATTGGTACCTTTCAGCTATTCGATCAATCGTATATTTTTTCGGCAGGCTCCGGCGGCCCGAATAACTCTACCTTAACGGTGGCTCTGCTTATCTATCAGTATGCGTTTAAAAATCTCGACTTCGGTTACGCTTCTGCGCTCGCTGTCATGCTGGCTGCGGTCATTATGATCGTAACGCTGATCCAGCGGAAGCTATTCTCCGAAGAGAAGCTGAACTAGGAGGACGATCAGGTGGTAATTAACTATTCCAAAGGGGTTAAGGTGGTTCTGTATTTCCTGTTATTCGCATATGGGTGCGTGACGGTCATACCTTTCCTATGGGCACTATCCTCATCGTTTAAACCGTTAAGCGAGATTGTGTCAGGGAGTATCAACTTTATTCCAAAACAGTTCACTTTCCAGAACTATTACGACATCTTCGTGAAGGAGCCGCTGTTCCTCAGATGGATGTTCAACAGTGCACTCATCGCTGTAGTTTCAACGCTATGCAATACCTTGTTCAACTCTATGGCGGGTTATGCGCTTGCACGTATTGATTTTACAGGCAGCAAGGTTGTGTTTTTTCTTATCTTGGCCGTACAGATGATTCCCGGCCAATTGACTATCGTGCCTGCATATCTGATCATGAAACAGCTTGATTTGTTGAATACTTATGCCGCACTGACGCTGCCGATGATGGTAAATGCGACGTTCATCTTTATGATGCGGCAATTCTTCCTGAGCTTTCCGAAAGAGCTGGAGGAGGCTGCCGAGATGGATGGTCTAAATAAATTCGGCACATTTTTCCGCATTGCTCTGCCACTAGCTATCCCCGCATTGGCGGCTCAGACGATCTTTGTATTCATGGGTGCATGGAATGAATTTCTGAAGCCACTGATGTTCATGTCAGACAAGTCGATGTTCACACTTACACTTGGTCTCAATACTTTTAAGGGCCAGTATATTAGCCACTGGAATTATATTATGGCTGCATCAATGGTGTTTACCCTACCCGCACTACTTATTTATGCATTCTTCAACCGCTTCTTTATAAAGGGAATTACGTTTACCGGCAGCAAATAATTTAATTTACAAGGACCGCCACTGATCTTAAATCAGGGCGGTTTTTTGATATGTTCATGAATTGTTACCATTCTATCGATCTTATATGGGGAAGTTGGGGTATAAAAGGAAGGGAAGAGGTAAAACTATGTTCACTAAATAGAACTGGAAGAAATTTAAATGCGGAGGTAAATGATGACACAGAATAAAGGAAATTCACAACGTCAGATTCGAACTTCAATTCTTTGTTTGATCTGTGCCTGCACCGTCCTATTAAGTGGCTGCTCTAAAGCTGCCAATGAAACCACACAAGTAACTCCAACGCCTACAACAGAAGCCACTGCACCTGCAGCTACGAACAGTGCCACTGAACAACCCAATACCTCGTCCGGTACAAATACAGAGGGACTTCCGGCGGGTGTTAGTGTTAAGAGGGTGATTAAGGAAGTTGCTTTAAAGGATGGCTATCATAAAAAGATTGAGCTGCTGACAGACGGCGGCAAGCGGGTTACCATAACGGATGCGACTCAAAAGATTGTTTTGCAGCAGATTGAATATGATGGGAAGATTACTACGTCTAACGGTAAACAGGTTACCGTTAGAGTCGAAGGTGGGGGAGAGCAAAGCATAACCATTCCCGATCATGTAGTGATCGAAGATGAGGACATGCTTGGATTGATGCCAGGTGTTGATATCGAGTGGACAGTGAATGCCGAGGGGCAAATCGAAAGTGTTGAACTGGAGGATTAAAGAGATACTGAGGTGGCTGGCTAAATGAAATTTCTAATCGTATTTGGCAGTATAGTGGTTCCCGTCGCCATGCTAATGATACAACGGAAATGGATAAAGTGGCGTATTGTTTTTAATGTAGCTTCTGTGTTGTCTACGCTTATTTTAGGTAATATTTCTGCCCTAGCTATATATGAAATATTAAGAGATAACACGGTATTTATGACCTCGATCCATGCGATTTTTTTGAATCCAATGTTCCTTTTAACGGGAGCTTATCTTGGAGTATATCTGGTCTATCGCTTGATGTTGATGACGTATGAAGAAGTATATGTATGATGTAGTTAAAAAAAGGAGTGTCCCCGTGAAGGGACACTTCTTTTTATGTTATACAGCGAAAGTTAAGAAGATTTTCCTACAACGTTTGTTCCACTCTTCGTGATCTTGTACGTAAGGATATCACCATTCCAGAAGTGGAATTTCAAGATGACCTCTCCATCTTTAACATCTTTAAAGAAGGCTGGAAGCAGCTTGATTTCTTTCGTGTTATAAGAGGGTGAGAACGTATTGCCGAACTCCTTGAATGGTGTCCAGTCTTGCGGGCCTGCATTGCCACCAGCGGTATAGACAGCCTCCATCGTGGCAAGCTGGTTACCATTAAAGGTAGTTGGAATCGCAAACGATTCAGTCGTACCTTTGGCATCACTTAATTTGGCAGTGTCATTCACGATGATCTTTAGTCTCCACGCAACACCTTTGTTGAATTTCAGCGTTAACACGGCATTTTCACCGTATTTTTGGGAAGCTGTGAGTTTTTTGAGTTGGCTGGCTTTGAGTGTGAGCTCCTCGCCATTCAAGGTGTAATCTTTTCCCTTTGTTAGATACTTCCCATTTGCACTAATCGTGGTTAGCTTATTGCCGTTTAGGTTCAGCTTCACCTTGGTGTCTTTGATCGCTGCACCTTTTTTTAGATAGACCAGATCGCTTTCAGTGCTGGAGGAACGTTCCTTCAGACCAGACATTAATACACCCTGCAGCTCAGAATCGGACCACTTATACGTTTTGCGGTTGAAATGCTGCCCATTATCCCAGAGCATGGAGGTCATTTTCTTTTCTTTTAAATAATAGGTAAGGTACTCGAAGAATTTCAGCTTCTCGCCTTGTTCAATCACACCTGTATCTTTATCGAATCCTAGCAGTCCAAACTCACCAACGATAACAGGGATTCCTTTAGCTACGAATGTGTTGTAAACGTTATCAAAAGTTTGGATGATATCGTTTTTTGTATCTTTTTCAAACGTGGTGTAACCAGCGATATTCACACTGAACGGCCAGAAGCCATAGTAGTGAACGGTCGCAATTATGTTCGGATCGTTAAGAGCTGTAATCGTCTTGTAGAGCTGATCCATTCTAGGTTGGGTAGGAGAAGTCTCTAATGAAGGTAGCACTAGCGGACGGACATCATTCTTTCCACCTGAGTTTCGAACGATCTGATGGAAGGAATTGTTGAGCTCTGCAAGCATCTGTTCCATCTTCGCTTCATCCTTACTTCCGCCATCTGTGAAACGAGGTTCATTAATACTTTCGAACATCAGCTTATCGGATTTATCCTTGAAGCGGTCCGCAATTTGAGTCCATGCTGCATTATAACGCGCCAGCGTTTCCTCATGCTTCTCTTCCATATGACTTACCCATAACCAGGAGTCGTGATGGACGTTAATCATTACATATAACTTGGCGTCCAGCGCCCAGCCTACAACTTCTTCGACACGGTCGAGGTAAGCTTTTTCAATAGTGTAGTTCGGTGCTTCGCCTATGTGTGAATCCCAAGTGATAGGAATACGGATACTTTTGTAGCCTTGTGCGGCGATTTTCTTAATCAGTTCTTGGGTCACACGCGGATTGCCCCAGGAGGTTTCATCCTCACCTGTAGCATCTAGAGTATTGCCAAGGTTCCATCCGGGCTGCATATCGTCTACATAGGATTGGATCTTACTCTTTGGTGCTGCCTTAGCTTGTTGCTCGTCCTTAGTGGCAGCGGCGGCAATGGATGAGAACAAAGAGAGCAGAAGAGCGGTGACAAGGGTCAATGATAAGAATGATTTCTGGATTCGAGTAGTCATTGAATTCTCCTTTGTAAGATCATTTTTGAGGATGCTTAAACCTGACCTTCCTTAGTACTTTGGTGCTTAGATGAATACGTACACCTCCATGAATTCGTTGTAAACGCTTACCAAATACCCTAACATAGAATAATTTCAACGAGTACCTTACTAATTTGTGGTAAATTCATATATGAATTAGTGATTTGCAGTGATTCCAAAGTTATGGAGGGCAATCCAGTGAGCAGATTTCATTACATAGGCTCGGCTACAGAGCTTCCATTAGGAGAAAGAGGCAGTGTACCGTCAGCAAAGACATATAATGAAGTGAAAAATTCCCCGGAGTATAAGAAACAAAGAGAGGCTCTGCGCCTGCAAGGCATAATTCCTTTGGATGACATCGCAGATCTATCTCATTTAAGAGATGAGGACTGTCTTGTATATGACTCGGAAGAAGATGCAGCGGGTATTTTTATAGAGGAACTTGGGTATTGGAACGATGAGATTCGCAAGCATTTTCGGAGTCCGTATGTGTACCGGATTTCACCGAATTGGGGCGGCTTCTCTGTATCCCCTAAGCTAAAAGATACTCTACCGGGATCGTATAACGCCTCACTCAAGTGTTGTCGGGAGTTATTTAGGCTTATGACAGATTATGGGGTATCTGGTGCCGAGTTCGAGCTCTATACATGCTGGGCTGAGGAAGAAGGACTCCCACGTAATAAAAAGTATGATCGAATCTTTGATTTGGCCTTTTTGTCACTGGAGGATGGTTTTGAGCTGAGAGAAAAAGAATATATTGTGGTTAGAATGATTTGATATTCAATAGGATTATCGCTAACTACTCGTTATACAAAAAACAAATATTGCATGACAAAAGCAACTATATTAGATATGATGAAGCATGAAAAATTAATATTAGCAATAGGTGCCAATTATGAATGTTTCGGAATTACAATCATAGATTGGTTAAATGGAAAGCGGGTGTGAATCCCGCGCGGTCCCGCCGCTGTGAAAGAGGAGTCCTTGCAAGGTGCCACTGGGAAACTGGGAAGGTAGCAAGGGTGATGATACTTGAGCCAGAATATCTGCCTGTTTCTAATACACCGTTAAACTCTACGAGCGATAGAGAGGTGTTTGATATAGTATATGCCTGCTATTGTTGCGGTTCACTATCTTAAACCTCTTGACGTATGTTGAGTGGTTTTTTTGTAGTGCTATGAAAGTTTATTCTGTTTTTTAACATAGGAAGAGAAGGGAAGGGTTATGGAAACATGAAGAAAAATAAGTTTTTAGCTTGGTTACTTATTGTAGCAGTATTTATCACGACGTTCTCTACAAGCGTAATCCCGGCTCATGCGAATGAAGCAATTGCCGATAGTGCAGTTGTAACAACAGAGGTTGATCAAGCTCTAGTAGAGCAGATTAATGCGCTAGTACAAGAGCCAGATACAGAGAAGCCTACGATTTCAATAGAAGGTATACAAGATAAACAGGAAGTATCCAGTAAAGATGTGAGCTTCAAAGTAGTGGTTACAGACAATGTCTATAAAGACATTATTCCAGTAGTAAAGCTGAACCAAGTCGTTCTGTCAGCTACTAATGGTGAGTACAAAGCATCTCTAAACCCAGGTAGTAACGTAATCGCAGTAACAGCTATAGATGGCGCAGGAAACAAAGCAGATAATGTAACCTATCAGGTTACTTATAAAATCACTGCTAAAGAACAGTTAGATAAAAGCTTGGCCTACATCGTTAACACCGTAAAGAATCCTTCATTTGGAACAGGTAGCGGAGAATGGTCGATTCTTTCTCTAGCACGTGCGAACTACAAAGTACCTAACGGTTATTACAATCTCTATTACAACAATGTAGCTACGCGAATAGCAACGATAATTAAGGATGGAAAACTCGACGCTAGTAAAAGCACAGAGAACTCCAGAGCCATTCTAGGACTTACCTCTATCGGAAAAGATATCACGAATGTTGCAGGTCATGATCTAAGAAATGCACTAGCTGATTATCAATATATTCAGAAGCAAGGGAACAACGGTCCCATATTTGCTCTGATTGCACTAGATAGTCATAACTATGAGATTCCAGTATTATTCCCTGATCCTGATGAGAAGGGAGTTATATATCAAAGCACAAGAGAAAACCTGGTTCAGTACATCTTAGATAGAGAAGTTAAAAAAGGTGCAGCAGATGCCGGGGGCTGGGCTTTAGGTATAACCAAAGCCGACGTCGATATGACCGGGATGGCGATGCAAGCACTTGCGCCTTATTACGCAAAGGATCCTAATGTAAAAGCTGCCGTGGATCGGGCGATTGCATGGTTATCGAGTGTACAAAATGCTCAAGGCGGATTTACAAGCTGGGGAAGCACAAGCAGTGAGAGCATTGCACAGGTTGTTGTTGCCTTAACTGGCGTAGGCGTAGATCCGCACAGTGACCCTAGGTTTATTAAAGAAGGAAATTCACTTATAGATGCTTTACTTAGCTTCTCTGGGCCGGATGGTGGATTCAAGCATATTCTCACCGGTAAAGTAGACGCTATGGCTACGGATCAAGGTACATATGCGCTCGTATCCTATGATCGTCTGATCAATAATAGCAACCGTCTCTATGACATGAATGATGTTCCATTTGAACAACCTACTACTGTTGTAGCCAAACAACAATTAAATAAAAACCTTGCCTATATCCTAAACACTGTAAAAAATCCGTCTTTTGGAACAGGTAGCGGGGAATGGTCGATTCTTTCTCTAGCACGGGCCAACTTCGAGGTTCCAAGTGGCTATTACAATCTTTATTATAATAATGTAGCTGCTGAAGTAGCTAAGCTAATGAAGGATGGAAAACTCGACCCTTCTAAAAGCACAGAGCATTCCAGAGCGATTCTAGGACTTACCTCGATCGGAAAAGATATCACGAATGTTGCAGGGCATGATTTAAGAAATGCACTTGCAGATTTTCAATATGTTCAGAAGCAAGGGCTTAATGGTCCCATATTTGCGCTGATTGCCTTAGATAGTCATAACTATGATATTCCTGTAGTAGAAGGCGTTACAGATCAAACCACAAGAGAAAAACTAGTTCAGTATATTTTAGAAAAAGAAGCACCAACTGGTGGATGGGCGTTATTTGGTACTAAAGCCGATACCGATATCACTGGAATGACGATGCAAGCACTTGCGCCTTACTATGCAAAGGATCCTAATGTAAAAGCTGCTGTGGATCGCGCGATTGCATGGTTATCAAGCACACAGAATGATCAAGGTGGATTTACAAGCTGGGGAAGCACAAGCAGTGAGAGCATCGCGCAGGTCATTGTTGCTTTAACTGGCGTAGGCATAGATCCGCACAGTGACTTAAGGTTTGTTAAAAAGGGAAATTCACTGATTGATGCACTGCTTACCTTTGCTGATCCGGATGGTGGATTTAAGCATATTCTCACCGGAAGAGTAGATGGGATGGCTACGGACCAAGGTACGTATGCACTTGTGTCCTATGATCGTCTGATTAATCACAGTAACCGTCTCTTTGATATGAATGATGTGGTAATTGAACAACCACCTGTACAACCAGAGGGTCCGAAAGAATTTCCGTTACCTTCTGGTGATAAGCCGGAAGTTGTAATCAATGATGATGCTCATGATTATATCGTTCCGATCAGCACAGGAGATAGCAACAAGGAAATAACGGTAGTTATTCCTAAAAGTCAACAATCGAAGGTTAGTGTTAGTTTACCTAATAACAGCGATCTTCCTCAGATTGAGGCTACCAAAGGTGACGTATCTGTAGTCATTCCTAAGGGTGCAAAAGTTACAAGTGGAAATGCCGCAGCGATTGAACTAATGTCACCTTTAACAGGCACAGAAGCTGCACTAAAAGATAGTCTGAATCAGATTATTTCCCAGGATAAGAAGCTGGAGAGCATTATTCAAGCTTTTTCTATGGGTGGCAGCGCAAGAGTAGAATTCAGTCAATTTATCACATTAACCTTTAAGGACCTTAAAGGAAAAGATGTAGCTTATATTCAAAATGGTGCACCTCATGCGATTCAAAAATTTGCAAGTGACGCCTTAGGTTTGGCAAGCGGCAAGTCAGAGTATGCCTACGATAATGGAAATGATTTAATCGTAAAAACCAATCACTTCACTGATTACATTGCGTACACATCCAGTGTAGTTCAGACACCTGGTGGCGACGGTGGTAGTGGCAATGGTGGAGGAACCACTCCATCGAAACCATATGTAACCCTATCCGTGGATAAGCTTACGATTAAGAAGGGATATGTTCTTCCATCTGTACAGGTAGAGCTACAATCTGGTGACACAGTGTGGTCTGTACTAGAAAGAGTGCTAGATAGCCGCGATATCGACTATAGATATTCTTGGAACAGTACATTTGGAAGTGTATATGTTGAATCCATAGCTGGTGATGGAGAATTTGACCATGGTAGCGGTAGTGGATGGATGTATAATGTGAATGGAAAATATCCTAATTATGGTGCATCTTCATATAACCTAAGTGCCGGGGATAGAATTCAGTGGCGTTATACTACGAATTTGGGTGTGGATCTAAATGCACCGATGCCAACTTTGAGCCCAACTCCAACCCCATCTGCTACACCAAAACCAAGTGGTACGCCAGCTCCAGGTGATATCGCTAAACCGGGTGACCCGAATGCGAGTCCATCGCCAACAGCGACTCCTAACGATATCAAGCAAGTGTATAAAGACGTCGATAAGATCTCATCCTGGGCGTTCTCAGCGATTGAAACAGCTACAGTAAAAGGGTACATCCAAGGTAACAATGGTCAGGTAAATCCGAAAGATCACATTACAAGAGCAGAATTTACTAAGATCCTAGTATCAGCATTGGAACTGGATATCAAGAGTGACAAAGGAATTACCTACAAGGATGTCGCTCTGGGAGATTGGTTCTATCCATATGTGAATGCTGCTCATAAAGCAGGGTTAATTACAGGCTTTAATAATGAATTTAAGCCAAATGATAAGATTACTCGCGAACAAATGGCAGCCATTATTGTCAGAGCATTATCAATCCCGGCTACGAAGCCAGGTACAGCTATTAAAGATATCAATACTGTGTCTGCGTGGGCAAAAGCAGATGTGGAAACCATTGTTGCCACCGGACTTATGTTAGGTGACAATAATCAGTTTAAGCCTAAAGAGCTTGTAACTAGAGAAATGGCAGCTGTTGTAGCTACTAGAACCCATGATTATAAGAGTGGCAACAAAGCAGTTAGTCCATATATTCAGAACACAGCAGCCTTTTTGCAAAAAACAGTAACAAACCCGGTCATCTCCTCGGTTGGCGGGGATTGGACAGTGTTCGGGCTGGCACGTTCTGGTGTGAAGGTTCCAGATAGTTATTACGCTAAGTACTATGCGAATGTAGAAGCCACCCTTAAAGAAAAAGCTGGGAAGCTGCATAGCGTAAAATATACCGAATATGATAGAGTTATTTTGGCATTAACTTCAATCGGCAAAAATATTGATAAAGTGGCGGGTTATAACCTACTGGAACCACTCGCGGATTTTGATACTGTAATCAAGCAAGGCATTAATGGACCTGTGTTTGCCCTGATCGCTCTGGATAGTAATCATTACGACATTCCAGTGGTTAAAGATGTAAAGACGCAGACAACTAGAGAGATGCTCATTGATTACATTTTAGGCAGAGAGATCAACGGCGGGGGATGGGCACTAGGCAGTAATGCTACTGAGGCCGATCCGGATATTACGGGAATGGTTATTCAAGGCTTGACCCCGTATTACAAAACGAATGCCAAAGTAACGGCTGCTGTGGATCGTGGAATTGCTTGGTTATCCAAAACGCAAACAGCAGATGGTGGTTTTGCAAGCTGGGAATCTACGAACTCCGAGAGCATTGCTCAGGTTATCGTAGCTTTAACTGGACTTGGAATAGACCCACATAAGGATTCCCGATTTATTAAAAATGGTCGTTCCGCAGTTGATGCGTTGCTAGGCTTTGCTGCAGCTGAAGGTGGTTTTTATCACGTGAAGCAGGGTGGCGTAGGTAACGGGGGCGCGAAACCCGGAGAAGTAGATCATATGGCTACGGATCAAGCGATGTATGCACTAGTTGCTTATGATCGGTTCGTTAAGGGTCAGACGAGTCTTTATGACATGACAGACGTTAAATAGAACTTTATTTAAAGAGATAAGCAAGGGTAGCATGTATACCCTTGCTTATTATTTAAGGTGGGGAACTTAAGAAATGAACAAGAAAAAATGGCTAACAGCGATACTAATTATTGGTGTGTTGGCGATTGCCTTCTTTTGGGGCGGGAATTATCAGAAGAGCCCGAACAAGGTTGCGAGTAACAGTGTTGAGTCTCAAGTTGTAGAATCAGCCAATACGGCCTCCAATCAGAATGTTGATGTAGAGCCTACAACCTCAAGTGATGCCGAGACAACGGAGATAGCTCCTACAGCTACACCTGGTGAAACAGCTAAGCCTAAGCCCGTTGAAACGTTAAAACCAACTGAAGAGGTAACGCCAACCGAAACTGCGGTAACAGAGGTTGAAAAGCCGACTGCAACACCTAAATCGGATACACAGGCACAACCGACCGCAACACCGAAAGCGGCTAAAACGTCCGTGCCGGAAACGAAAGCGACGGCAAAACCAGTAATCAAACCGGATTCAAAAGTAGCGACAACAGAAACAAAGCTGGAACCGAAAAAGGATAAATTCCTTACCGATCCAGTACCGAGCGGGAAACCTAAGCCCGTGGAATGGCAAGATGCAACGGTAGATAAGAAGAAGCAATTAACGGCTACTTTGTCCGTGTCGGCAGCAACGATTTTAGATAATATGGATATTTTCAATAAGGATAAGGTTGAAGTATTGCCGGCAGATGGTATCATTTATAAAGCGCAGAAGGTAACCTTTTATGAAGGTGAGTCTGTATTTGATGTTTTGCTAAGAGAGATGAAGAAGAATAAAATCCATATGGAATTCAGCATGACTCCGATCTATAACAGTAATTATATTGAAGGCATAAACAATCTGTATGAATTTGATGCTGGAGAGCTTAGTGGATGGATGTACAAAGTAAATGGCTGGTTCCCTAACTACGGCAGTAGTCGTTATGTTCTCAAGGATGGCGATGTCGTTGAATGGGTATACACTTGTGATTTAGGTCGAGATGTAGGTGGTTATGTAGCCACAGGAGGAGCTCAGAAATAATGAAGGATAGCTTTTCTACCTTTCATCCGTTTGTGAATTTTCTATATTTTGTCGTTGTATTGCTGTTTAGCATGGTGTTCATGCATCCCATATTTCAGGTGATTGCGCTTATCAGTGCAGTGGTCTACTCCTTTATGTTAAAAGGAAAGAAAGCCGTTCGATTTAATCTGCTGTACATGGTTCCTTTTCTACTATTTATGGCGATTATGAACCCTGTTTTTAATCATCAAGGGGTAACGATCTTGTTCTATTTGAACAATGGAAATCCCATTACGAAGGAATCCATTCTTTATGGCGTAGCAGCGGCGTGCATGTTTGTAACGGTAATCATATGGTTCTCCTGTTATAACGTCGTGATGACCTCGGATAAGTTTATTTATATATTCGGAAAAATACTGCCGGCACTGTCGTTGATTTTTTCGATGGTGCTTCGTTTTGTTCCTAGATATTTAGCGCAAATCAAGGTGATTTCGAATGCCCAAAAATGTATTGGCCGGGATGTTACGCAGGGAAATCTCCTCGCGCGAGCGCGGAATGGGATTACGATCCTATCGATAATGACCACCTGGGCCCTGGAAAATGCGATTGAGACGGCGGATTCCATGAAGTCAAGAGGATATGGATTGCCTGGACGTACAAGCTTTTCGATCTTCTGTCTAGATGCCCGGGACAAAGTAGCCCTCTTGATCATGACAGGCTTAATTGCGATGGTAGCTATCGGCGCAGCAATGGGTGAGAACACGATGAGATATTATCCGTCGATTAAAGCGAGCGCAATTACACCTTTTAGTATCCTTGTATATGTCGCTTATTTTGCGCTATGTATGATCCCTGTGCTCATCAATATGGTGGAGGCAATGAAATGGAAATCTATCGAATCGAAGAACTAAGCTTTGCTTTTCCTGAACAAGAGCAGATGGCTCTTTCGAATATCAATCTTACGATTGCAAGCGGAGACTTTATTACTGTGTGTGGAAAGTCAGGCTGCGGCAAAAGTACTTTACTAAGACAACTGAAAACAATCCTAACCCCACATGGCAAACGCCAAGGGGCGATTTATTATAAGGGTCAACCTGTAGAAGAGATCGATCAACGGACACAAGCAGCGGAAATCGGTTATGTACTCCAAAGTCCGGACAATCAAATTGTGACAGACAAGGTGTGGCATGAGTTGGCCTTTGGCCTTGAAAGCTTAGGTTATGACAATTCTACGATTCGTTTGCGCGTGGCTGAGATGGCGAGCTTTTTCGGAATTCAGACCTGGTTCCATAAAAGTGTGACTGAGCTATCGGGTGGCCAGAAGCAGCTACTCAATTTAGCAGCGATTATGGCTATGCATCCCTCGGTTCTAATCCTTGATGAGCCTACCTCTCAGCTAGATCCCATCGCCGCTTCCGATTTTTTGGAGACGGTCAAAAAGATTAATCGCGAGCTTGGAACAACCGTTATCATGACCGAGCATCGTCTAGAGGATGTTCTTCCGCTTACAGATCGGCTGATTGTGCTGAATGAGGGCATCGTGATTGCTGATGATACCCCGCAAAGGGTGGGAGAAGCTCTAAGCAAGCTGAACCATCCGATGTTTCTGTCCATGCCCTCACCGATGCAAATTTACGCAGGCGTAGAGAATGACTTACCATGGCCTGTTACAGTAAAGGAAGGACGCCAATGGTTGGATGCTTTTCTAGAGGATAAGACACCTGCAGCGATCGCTGAATCTCAGCCAAGCTCGAAAGTGGACGGCCCTGTAGTCATAAAGTTTAAGGATGTATGGTTTAAATATAATAAACACGGATCGGACATCATTAAAGATTTGTCTTTAGAAGTAAAGCAAGGGCAGTTCTATTGCATTGTTGGTGGGAATGGAACAGGGAAGACATCAACACTCTCCTTGATGAGCGGCATCCTTCAGCCCTATCGAGGGAAGGTTCTAATCGGTGGAAAGAACCCAGCAAAAATGAATGCCAAAGAACTGTTTACTAACAATCTGGGCATCCTCCCGCAAAATCCGCAAACCTTATTTGTGAAAAAAACAGTCGAGCTAGATTTATACGAAATGTTATCTCAGCTTCCTTTAACGAAGGAAGAAAAGGTGGCTAAAGTTGAGGCTGTGGTTAAGTTCGCAGAACTGGAACATCTTCTCTCGATGCATCCGTATGATCTTAGCGGGGGAGAACAGCAGCGTGCGGCGCTGGCCAAGGTGCTTTTGTTAGAGCCAAAGATTCTGCTGCTGGATGAACCGACGAAGGGACTGGACGGACCTTTTAAAGAGAAATTAGCTTTATTCTTACAGAAGCTTAATGCTGAAGGTGTTACCATCGTAATGGTTTCGCATGATGTTGAATTCTGTGCCAAATATGCGGAGGTCTGCGCCATGTTCTTTGATGGAAATATCATCACTACGAATGAAGCCCAGAAGTTTTTTGCGGGAAACAGCTTCTATACGACTGCCGCCAACCGTATGGCGCGTCATGTATGGAGTGAGGGAGTAACGATAGGGGGTGTGATTGGTTTATGTCAACGAAGCAGGTAACGGGTCGTCGTTTGAGTCGTCGAACTTTATTAGCGGGACTGCTAATCTTTATAGTTATTCCAGCTACAATTTTGTTAGGTATCTTTGTCCTAGATGATCGCAAATATTACTTTATCAGCCTATTGATCGTCCTCTACACGATGATTCCGTTTGCGTTGGTGTTCGAGAATCGGAAGCCGCAGGCGAGGGAACTCATCGTCATAGCGGTGCTAGCAGCTATTGCCGTTGCTGGACGCGCAGCCTTTTTCATGTTGCCGCAGTTTAAGCCGGTTGTTGCCATTGTCATCATCGCAGGGGTGAGTTTGGGAGCTGAGGCAGGATTTCTGGTCGGTGCTGTTGCGGGCTTCGTCTCCAATTTCTTCTTTGGGCAGGGACCTTGGACGCCTTGGCAAATGTTTTGTTTTGGCATCATTGGCTTCCTGGCGGGCATTTTCTTCAAGAAGGGTCTGCTTAAAAAGACTAAGCTATCGCTGTGTATATTCGGAGGGCTAGCGACATTCTTGGTATATGGTGGCATTATCAATATAGGCTCGCTGATGATGTTCACTTCTGAGTTCTCATTATCGGCGTTGATGACGACTTATGTTTCCGCCTTTTGGTTTGATATGGTGCATGCCATCTCGACGGTGGTGTTCCTCTTTTTCATTGCTAACCCTATGATTGAAAAGTTGGATCGGATAAAAACGAAGTATGGGTTGATTGAGCCTTAGGTTTTGGGATTGGGTGTTTGGCGTTTTAAGTGCTGCGCATTGCGCTGGCGGACGCTCCGAGAACGGACTGTTGTTACAATCGCTGTTGTGTCCAGATTTTTTTGGATTTTTCCCCCTAGGGTAAAATCCGGACACAAAGGCGAACGCTCCGCTTTTCCACAATCAGTCCGTTCTCTCCGCTGCTATCAGCGCGAAACCCAAATCCAACATCGAAGAAAGGCTCAAAGAACCCCCCTTCGGTTTTTAGCCGAAGTAGAGGGAGAAAGTGCCAGTGGCTGTTATACGCTCCACTGAGACAAGCAACTGAGAAGAGAATATACCTAGTCGCGATGCTCCTAGATCTAACCTTAAAAAACAGGCGATGCTCCGGTCTACCGGTATCGCCTGTTTTTTGATTATTCTCTTACGATATCCATAGGTGCTGAGTTATCTTCAAAGGGCTTAAGGCTCTTTCGGCTGGGAGCAGACGGGAAAACGGGCAACCTGACGATAATCGTCGTTCCCTCTCCGATAGCACTGTCTACCTCTATCCTTCCTTGATGCAGAGAGACAATTTTTTTAACGATCGCAAGTCCAAGACCGTTGCCATTGTTGTTTCCGTTCCGCGACTTGTCTATTTTATAAAATCTTTGGAATACGGCATTGAACTCTTCCGGGGACATCCCGATTCCATTATCGCTGATGGTGACGGATACTTCTGCTGCACTACTATCTATACTGATGCGGATATTCCCGCCTACCGGTGTGAATTTGATGCTGTTGCTGAGCAAATTCATCCATACTTGCTTCAGCTGATCTTCATCACCCTTAAATTTGACCGCTTCCGGCAGCTCTAGATCGATAACGATGCCTTTGGCTGACCATTGGGGCTCACAGGTCACAACGATGGTTCTAATCTGCTCGTCAAGATTGAAGGAACTTGCGTTGAAGGGATGATGTTCAGAATCCAGGGAAGCGAGCTTCAGTAAATTATCACTTAGCCTCGACAGACGTTCACTCTCCGCAATGATGATATCAAGATATTCGCTGCGTTCCTCTTCCACGATCAAATCATGGTTCTGCAACGCCTTGGCAAAGCCGGAAATGGACGTAAGCGGTGTCTGGATTTCATGAGAAACGTTGGATACGAAATCCTGCCTCATTTGTTCCAACTGCTTCAGCTCCCCTGCCATCTCCACATAGCTTTGTGTCAATTCCCCGATTTCATCTATTCGGTTCACTTTAAGCTCCACCTCGAAATCCCCCTTGGCCAGTCTTTTTGTCGCATTCGTCAGTGCTTTGATCGGCTCCACCAAATATCTGGCGGCAATAAGAATGCATACGCTACCCAGCAAAAGCACGAGCAAAAGCACAAAGAGCACCATCCGATTGACGATATTTTCGTTCTCAGCAGAATACTGCAAGAACATCGCACGCCACTCTCCGTTCAACATAAAGGGCATCCCGATAAAAATATCCTTATCTTCCGCGGAGGAACGGTAGAGCTTTCCTTGCAGTACTTGTTTGATAGCTTCGGGGGGGACAGTGACAGCCGGACTACCCTTGAGCCCATAAAAGGTATGTTCTCCGGCATGATTGTACAGGTGGATAGGGTGTGCGGATACCTTAACCATACTATTCAGGAACTCGTCCGTATCTTTAGGTTTGGCGTCATCATAGCGGTGAATGATCTCTTTTCCCACTACGATCATTTCATTCTGTCCCTCATAACTTATTTGTTTCTGAAAGACATACAAGCCAATGAAAAAGGAACAGATTAGACTAAAGATGATGATGCCCAGAAACGTGAGAATGACGCGTACATACAATGTCTTGATCATGGCATAGGGATCAGCCGATATCCCAGGCCGCGGGCCGTTTCGATTTGAAATTGCTCGCCCTTGCCGCTGAATTTCTCCCTCAACCGACTTATATGCACATCTACAGTCCGGCCGTCTCCTTCATAATTCAATCCCCAGATTTGAAGAATCAACTGTTCTCTTGTGAAGATTTGCCCAGGATGGCTGGCCAGCAGAAACAGCAGCTCAAATTCCTTCAAAGGAATTGTGACCGGTTCTTCACCACGCGTGACCTGAAAAGTGCGCCGGTTGAGCGTCACATTACCCAACTGCACGGACTGGGAAGAAACGACCAGCGAGCGTTTAAGCAAAGCTTTTACTCGCATTACCAATTCAAGCGGATCAAATGGTTTCGTTAGATAGTCATCCGTACCAAGTTGAAAGCCTTTCACTTTGTGTGCGGATTCCGCTTTAGCCGTCACCATGAGGAGGGGGATGTTGGCATCCCAGCGCCTGATTTCTCTGCATAGATCCCAACCATCCAATCCTGGCATCATAATATCTAGAATGACGAGATCGACACGCGAGTTCTGTATAATGGACAGAGCTTTGGTACCATCCCTGGCTTCTTTGAGGTCAAAACCTTCTTTTCGCAAAAATAAAGACATTAGCTTTCGGATATTATCATCATCATCAGCGATAAGTATAGTAGCCACGATTTTCCTCCTCTATTAAGCTTTCATTATATCTGATTTGTACTTGGCAAGTAATGGTGTTATCCGAACTGCCAACCCAACAGGTTCCAATAGTAGAAGAACAGAGTCATCGCCACAGCCGAAAGCGTCACTAACGTATAATGCACACGCTTAAAAGCTGTCCAGTATTTATTCTTCCAAACCAGTATAGCCGAGATTAGTAAAGCTAAAGTCAGACCAACCAAAATGATTGGCATAACTAAACTGAGAGAAAGCGAAAGACTGATCCCGCTGAACTTCTGCATCATGTCCATGGACATAACCACCATAAATATCGTGACGAAAGATAGCAGCGCCCAAGCAGCAGTTCCCGTAGATAGGCGGATGGCCCACTTTTCAGGTGGCGTCATCGCCTTAATCTTGCGTCTGGAGAAGATTAGTCCGAGCAATGCAGTGATGAAAATCAACCCCGAGAACCCTAGTATGATAAGCCAAAATTTATTCTGATCCAAGAGAGGCGTACGCTCCAGCGGCATATCAGGTGCCATCCCTAAGATCATATGTGTAACCTTACCGGACTCATTCGTGCGGAAGGCAATTTGTTCGGTACCTCCCTCGAGTTGGAACATATTCGGACTGACTTCACGATACAATTGTTGTTCACTACCACTTCCCAAGGATAGCTTATTATCCTCAACCGAGACATTCAGCTGAGCGAAAAAATTGAAAAATTTATCAATATCACTGATGTTTCTGCGGGTAAATTGATAGGCTCCTGCAAATTTCTGAATAGATTCATCAGAAGCGATGAATTCAGCCTGACTCGCATCAGGAGCAGGGTAGTAGCGGTTGAAAAAGGCTTGGATGAGGTCTGCTGCGGAATCACCGCCCTCACCGCCGTTGTAGGATACAAAGATGCCTACATGCTTGGCAGGCACAAGATACAATCCCGTATTAAACATGGGGTCAGAACCACCATGAGTGATCAGCGTGAGCCCATTGATTTGTTTCTCTGCGAACCCAAGATCCACCCCCGGCAGACGTTTATCAAATTGAAACGCCGTTGAATGCATTAGTTCTGCCGTCTCGGGTCTCAGAATCTGCTGGTCTCCATATTTCCCGTTCTGCAGATGGGCGATCATGAAATGCGTCATATCTACTGCTGATACTGTACCCGAGCCGGCAGGACGAAAGCCGCCCTCGAAGGTAGGTGTACCTGGAATAAAACTACCGTTCTCGCTGTTGTACCCCACAACTTTGTTGGGCATGAATGACTCCGGCAAAGGTTCTACTACAGTCGAATATTTCATGTCGAGCGGATCAAAAATATATTTCTTTATATAATCATTGTAAGGAATACCGCTAACTTCCTCTACAATTAGACCTGCGAGTGTAGCTCCGTAGTTCGAATAAGAACTTATCTGTCCGGGTGGTCTTACTCGTGCCAACATATGCTTATTGAGTGTTTCCGAGATTGACCCCGGCAATTTGGCAGGGTCTGTAGTGATTTGATAACCAACTCCACCTTCTTCGAACCCTGCTGTATGTGTCATCAAATGGCGCATAGTGATAGGTTCAGGATAAGTAGCAGGGATCTTCACTGATTTCAGGTAGGTGTTAATATCCGTGTCTAGATCAATTTTGCCTTGCTCGACCAGTTGCATCACCGCTGTCCAGGTGAACAGCTTTGTCGTTGAAGCAATTCGAAACATGCTGGTTATCGGGTCAACGGGTGCTGCCTTTTTCAGATTGGAACTTCCATAACCTTTGGCCAAAATAATCTTGTCGTCTTTTACGATGGAGATGACCGCTCCCGGAATTTGCAGCCGATTCATATCTTTTTCCATGATGCCATCAACGAAGGTGGTCAGACTCTCGGTATCATCGAGATTGGCAGGGGCTTCAGTCTGAGTTAAAGTTAGCGCGGTTTGATCCGTCTTAGTCTCGGCCGATGCCTGTTTCTCGGGCAACACCAGGCTTGCGCCTAATCCGGCACTAATCACAGCCAATAGGGTTAGACCAACGATCAGTCTTTTTTTTATATAAGTTAACATTATTATCCTCCGCATCATCATTTATTGGGTTTGGATGATCATCCACCTAACGCTTATAGACATTATCAGAGTAGTGTGAATGGAACGTTAACAAGACTATAAAAAAACAGACTGCCATCCGCCGCCATCAACGACAGTGGGTAGTCTATTGTGAAAAAATTAAAAATCCGGTTTCCTTTTTTACCTGATAAATTAAAATAAACAGCGGTAGTTTAGGACGGGATTTCCTTGTCCTAAACTACCGCTGTTTCTATTAGAATCAGTGAACTCTTCTACATATCCCCACTTATCGTTCAGTTACAACACCTTGTGACGGAACTTCCACAACGGGTCGCCTATGGGTAGCCTCAAGGGTGGAAAGGTCACCATCCAGCGCTTTTAGTCCGGGGAGCAGCAAGGCTGCGCTAGCACAGAGCATTGGAAGCAGTCCGGCGATTACAAAAAGTGCGGGCACCCCATAATGCTGGGCAATCGCGCCACCGGCAAAAGCACCAAAAGGCTGCAAGCCGCCACCGATCAGAAAGCGAATAGAATTGACTCTTCCTTGCAGATGGCTCGGAACTAGACGTCCATGGAGTGAAGAGCTTAAGGAACCGAAGAAGGGACCTAACGTCCCAGTAGCAAATACAGCGGCGAGAGCAAAAGAAAAACTAGGGAATAACCCCCATAAGGTAGTCACTAAACCTATGGTCCCCAGACTGCTAAGCATGACAAGCCGTCTTTTTTTAATTTCCCCTATCATGGAAATCACACTTAGCCCGACTAAGGTTCCCAGTGCGAAAACTGTACTTAGCGTGCCCATCGTGGCCGCATCGCGGTGGAGCACTTCGCGTACAAAAGGGACCATCATCGTCCAGACGGCAATTGAGCTTAAATTACTGATGGAGGCCATGATCATAATCGTAAGCATTGCAGGAAATTGTTTATAGAAGGTAAAACCCTCGGCTATCTCGCGAACGTAAACGGTGATGGAGAAACTACCTGGGGCTGGAGAAGGTTTCGGTAGCTTTTGTAAGCACAGCAAGGTAGTGATGGCGGCTGCATAACATATCATGTTGATGCCAAGGGCGGGCAGCGCTCCACTAGCAGCGGTCAACGCACCTGCTAAGGCAGGCCCCAGCAGGACTGCTGCGCTTTTGCTGCCATCAATGATAGCAAAAGCTCGCACCAGCTTCCGGCTGTCGGCAACGCCAGGAATAACAGCCATCGCTGTTGGCATGAACAATGCGGCGCAAGATCCGCTGAGACCCGCGGCGACAAACAGATGCCACAGCTGCAATTGGCCAGCCAGGCCCATGCCGAGTGGCAGTGCTATAGCCAACAAGCGAATGGCTGCCAAGCAGGCCATAAAACGGATCCGGTGCAGCCGATCGGACAACGGTGAACCGAGCAAGCGCAACAGCAGCTCAGGTATGCCGGAGCTGAGCGCGAGTGCTCCCATCGCTAGCTTAGAACCGGTTAGCTCATAGACGAGCCATTCCATAGCCAGTAAGCCAAAAGCATCTCCAAAAGCGCTTAAAGTGATGGTGGAGAGTAGACCATAATAGCTGCGTTTTATCATTGCTTGGTAGCTCCTTTCTTAAAATAAGAAAGTATAAGTTTTGCGCCTATACTATTTTATATTTCTCGCAAATACGCTTAACTCTCCAGATACGCCCCAATCTGCTGAGGCAGCCCGTTTAACGCTTCTAATCGCAGGCTGTACGATGCGTTTCTAACATTGGTATGGACAATGACCAGCCCAGCTGCACGCAGTGCGATAAGATGGTAGTGGATTGTGCTTTTAGAAAGTCCTACCTCACGCACGATTTCTGTGAAATTGAGCTGCTTGCCTGTGAGCAAACGAAGGATATACAGCCGGGTCTCATCTGACAACGCACGGGTAAGGCGGAGTAATGCAGGCGCAGGCCGTCCAGCTTCCGGAGGGAGAACATCACAAGAGTAGCTGGTGAATACGAATTCATCATACATAGCGGTCGTAACCAGTGGACGAGCATGATATTGCGGAATGATAATGACCTGCTTCAGATGTTCGGTTGGATAAAGGCGCATTCCAGCAGTAGCTGCTTCAAAGACTTCCATATCATTGTTCCCGCTTAGCATCGCGCGTCTTGATTCGGCTTCCTGCTCAAGCCCTTTGATGATATTAGGATCGATTCCACTGAAGTATCCCGCGTTCCATTCGCGTAGGATGTCAGCGGCAGTGTCCCTAAGCTCTGCAAGATTGGAAGGGACCGATTGGCCGAAACGTCCGGATATTTCATACAGTTCGCCCGAAGATAAACCATCGAACCATTCCAAAAACCCCTCTACCGATCGCTCTCCCGGACAGCACCAAATATAGGGAGCCAAACTGAAATCATCAAGTTTCTTAACGACTTCCTGCATTTTACGTAGCAGCATTGGCGCGAATCTGGCTTGAACATCGCGTACCCAGAGCTTACCGGAATCCATGGCAGTATGGTTCTGCTTACTTAGAAAAGCAGTCATACTACTAACACATTCATACATGGGTGCAAAATCGACCTCTACTTTATAATCCAAGAGCTGCTCCATTCTTTCAGTGAAATACTGAACTTGTTATTAGTTCTATAAATATAGAACTGATCGTTGGTTTTATTCTAAACGAACTAATCGTTCTTTTCAATAGCCATTTCGCCGAAAAATCCGAACTCAAAATATTGTTCACATATAATCAATTGATTATATAAGTGTGTGGTTATATAATGGATTTGAAATTAGATGAAGAAGGTGTAATTAGACTTGAAGGACTTGAAGTACACAAACGATTTGACTCAGGGTCCTATTATGCCTACCTTAATGAAATTAACGCTTCCGATTATTGCGACGAATTTCATCTCTACTACTTATGGTCTAGTCGATATGATTTGGGTTGGAAGATTAGGAAGTGGTCCGGTTGCCGCGATTGGTACAGCGAGTTTTTTCATTAATCTAGCGATTGCTTTATCGACTATGGTTACGATCGGCACAGGGATTAAGGTGGCGCATTGTATGGGATCTGGTCAGTTAGAGAAGGCTAAATCTTATATAAAGAACGGATTTATGATGTCTATTTTATTAGGACTTCTCTATATGAGTTTAGTGCTACTAACCAAGAATCAGTTGATTGGTTTTTTTGATCTTGGAAGTGATGAAGTAGAGCGGATGGCTAGACAATTTCTAGTGATTTCGATATTTGGATCGGTATTTTCTATCGTGAATACGTTATTCGCAACTCTCTTAAACGCTATGGGAAATAGTAAACAACCGTTTCAGATCTTCTCCATTGGTCTTATGGTTAATATTGTCCTTGATCCATTTTTGATTTTTGGCTGGGGCAGTTTTGAAGGATGGGGAGTAGCGGGGGCAGCTATTGCAACATTAACGGCGAACATTTTGGTTACGGCTCTTTTTATCGTGAAGACAAGAAAGTCAGAACTCATTTCAAACACATCCGCGTGGGACAGTCGTCAAATGAAAGAAGTCATCCGCATGGGGCTACCGATAACGATCCAACGGGTCACCTTTACGATCATATCGATCATCATTGCCAAGATCATTGTACGATTTGGAGCGGATGCTATTGCGGTTCAAAAAGTAGGAATCCAAATTGAATCCATTTCCTATATGACCATTGGCGGACTACAGGGAGCTATTGCTGCCTTTTTTGGTCAAAATTATGGAGCACGTCGCTTCGATCGTATTAGGCAGGGGTATCGTCAGGCCTTAATTTTAACCTCCATTTTTGGCGTGATCGTGTCGCTTATATTTATTGCGTTCCCGCAGCAGCTATTTTCATTGTTTTTATCAGACCAGACAAGTTTGGAATTGGGCGCAGATTATATGCGGATCATCGGTTACTCACAATTATTCATGTGTATGGAATTGATGACAGTAGGTGCTTTTAACGGCATGGGTCAAACCCACATCCCACCGATCTTTAGTATTTCATTTACTGCACTCCGAATTCCACTAGCCTTACTCTTATCCGAACCTTTTGGCTTGAATGGGGTGTGGATGTCGATTGCGCTAAGCAGTGTGTTCAAGGGTGTTATTCTTGTGTTCTGGTTTAGAAGATCTTTGTTCAGAATGAATAAACAGCAGGCAAACTACTAAGCAAAGGATGAGAGTAGGAATGGCTTTATTAAATCGTAAACTCATACAGCTTTTAAAGGATAACCATTTGATTAAGGAGATTTTTCACGGAGAATTTGGACTGGAAAAAGAAAATGTCAGAGTGGATCCAGAGGGAAGACTTGCGCTGACACCACATCCAAAAGTCTTTGGAAACAAGCTGGAGAACCCCTACATTCAAACGGATTTCTCAGAGAGTCAGGTTGAAATGGTGACACCCACTTTTGATTCTATTGAAGAGACTTATAACTTTCTGGAGGCGCTGCAGGATATTGTGTCGCTAGAGCTTAATGAAGAATATCTGTGGCCGAGTAGTAATCCTCCCATGCTGCCGAATGATAAGGAAATTCCCATTGCCAAAATGGGTAATCCGGTAGAGGACGAGTATAGACATCAGTTAGCCGATAAGTATGGTCGTAAAAGACAATTGCTGAGTGGGATCCATTATAATTTCTCTTTTGATGAACAATTTCTAAAAAAGCTTCATGATATCGCTGATCCACAAGAGAGTTTTAAAGATTTCAAAGATGCTGCCTATTTAAAAATAGCCCGCAACCTATTGCGATACCGCTGGCTTCTAATCTATTTAACAGGTGCTAGTCCTGTTTTTGATAAGACTTATATGGAGCAATGTGTGGCACGTGGTGAATCAGATGATGAAAAAAGCTTCTATTATCTGAATATGAATTCCCTGCGAAATAGCGAATGTGGGTATCGGAATGAAAAGCCTCTCTATGTATCTTTTGACTCGCTTACCGAATATGTACATGATTTACAAGCGTTGATTGAATCGGAAGAATTATTAAGTGTAAAAGAGTTCTATAGCCCGGTTAGAGTGAAGACGGCAAGAGGTAAACATCCGTTAGAGGAGCTGCTGCAGGATGGGATTGCCTATTTGGAGCTTCGTTTTATTGATCTCAATCCACTCTATAAAATAGGAATTAGCAAAGAATCAATGACTTTCATTCATCTGTTTATCCTGTATATGCTATTAAAAGAGGATGAACCGTTCGGAGTAGAGGATCAGAAGATGGCGAATCTTAATCATGATCAATTGATCATGGAGGGGATCAAAGGCTGTTTGCATGATTACGGAGATTCTTGCGGGACAATGGAACAGAAGGCTTTAATTTGTATGCAAGAAATGCAGGATATGATTCAGCTATTGAACCCAGAGGATAAACAGTTCTCGAACGTTCTGAACGGAGCTAAGGATAAGATTCTAAATCCAGATCAGAGCTTTGCAGGGATTGTGAAGTCGGAAGTTCAACAATCCTCTTTTATTAAATATCATCTGAATAAAGCCAAACAATATGCTAAGGAAAGTCTTGCGAATGGATACGGATTTGTAGGATATGAGGATTTGGAGCTATCTACACAGCTTCTGCTGAAGGCAGCAGTTAAACGTGGGATTAAGTTCCAATTGCTCGATCGGGAAGAGAATTTCGTTGTACTTACGAAAGGCGATCATAAAGAATACGTTAAGCAGGCTACGAAGACATCCCTGGATTCTTACAGCACGGTACTAATTATGGAGAATAAAATTGTTACGAAGGAAGTTCTCAAACAACAAGGCATTCGTGTTCCTTCAGGTGAGGCATTTGGAGATCTGGAAGCGGCAATGAATGCATATGGAACTTATCGTAATAAGCGAATAGTGATCAAACCCAAATCAACCAACTTTGGACTCGGCATTACTATTTTTACAGATGATTTCTCCAAAGAAGATTATCAAAAAGCCTTCGAAATCGCCTTCGAACATGATCGAACAGTGCTGCTTGAGGAATTTATGACGGGGAAAGAATATCGTTTTCTAGTCATGGGCGATGAAGTAGTCGGAGTATTGCACCGGGTTCCGGCGAATGTGGGCGGTGATGGTGTACATACGATTGAAGAGCTGGTCCACGAAAAGAATAAGGATCCGCTAAGAGGTCGTGGCTACAAAACTCCGCTTGAGAAGATTCGGATTGGCGAAGCAGAAGAGATGTTTTTGAAGAATCACACTATGACTTGGAGCGATATTCCTCCATTGAATGAGATCATATACCTGCGGGAGAATTCGAATATTAGTACCGGTGGAGATAGCTTAGACTTTACTGATGAGATTCCGGACAGCTATAAAGATCTAGCCATTCAATCAGCTAAAGCTGCAGGGGCCACTATTTGTGGAGTAGACATGATGATTGATAATATTAGGGAAGAGGCGAAGGGTACCAATTACAGCATTATTGAGATCAATTTTAATCCAGCGATTCATATTCATTGTTATCCTTATAAAGGCAAGAACCGCCAAGCGGATGAACGGATTTTGGATCTGTTGTTTGGAGAATGAACAGAAGCTCAACCAGTAC
The DNA here is from genome assembly GCF_050277435.1 of Paenibacillus sp. NPDC101420. Taxonomy (NCBI): domain Bacteria; kingdom Bacillati; phylum Bacillota; class Bacilli; order Caryophanales; family Paenibacillaceae; genus Paenibacillus; species Paenibacillus sp. NPDC101420. Next base: position 17,293 of record NZ_JBNNSE010000009.1, on the reverse strand, counting down.
TTTTGGTTGAGCTTCTGTTATTAAACGACACAATTCGCTCATCCACCCGCTGCATATTAATGCTAGAAGTTACCTGCTGCTGCAACGCCGCTAAAGTTTCTGGCTTGGACATTATTAAAGGGATCTGTTGCAGCAGCATTAGTGAAGATCTCCGCCGTGTACTGAATTTGACCTGCTGCGACCGCTGCTGGTGGTGGAACATCTACTGCTGTAAAACCGAAAGCCTCGTTTTCTCTGCTGATTGCAACACCAAATGTTGTGGTGAAAATGATGGTTCCGTTTCTACGAACATTAACGGTATTAGTGTTGAAAAGAGGATTGTTTTCTACTTTTAGAAATCCAGTCAAAAGTATGCGGACATTGCCTTGATTTTCAGCCGATACGCCTGCGGTCTGAATACCAATATCCCCAAAAACAAGGGGAGTCGCTGCTAGTGGAATAACTGCTGGTGTAGCATCGGAAGCAGCTTGGTTGGAAAGTCTTAAATCTACAAACTGAATGGTCATATTATACTCACCTCCTAGAAATAGAATATGAGAGAGTAAGGTTCGACTCTTGGATTCGTATGAAATTCATCAGCTACCTAACTTGTACGGCTTGATTTCCACCCCTTGTGACACTCTTGTAACAGAGATTCGCTACGATAGGCTACGAGGTGAGAAAATGAAGAATTCTAAAGCTTTTATCGTGTTGATCTTATTGTTGGTTGTCGGATGCAGTTCGGTACCACCGCAAGCCAATCCAGAACTGAAGAAAGAAGAGAAGAAGGAAGAAACGAAAGAAAGGAATGAGAAGTTAGCCTTCTGAGATGGCCAGAGAAAAGGAACCAATTTCATGAATTCAAAATCTTTACCGGAAAACTATGATGCTGCGAAAGAGCAGAATATTGAATTCATTCGTTTGGCACCAGATAAATGGGCAAAAGACAGTGACTTTTTATTTAATGACAAACCGGATGCGAACCCGGATAAAGATTTTCTAATAGGGAATGCAGATAAGTATGAAGGGATTGTTGAGGAGGATTTTGCCGAGTTAAAAGCGGACTTAGATGCAGCCGAGGCTCGGGGCTCCAAAGTGGTGCTGACCGTCCTCAGTCTCCCCGGAGATCGCTGGAGGCAGTTCAATAATTACAAAAATGATGATCGGATATGGAAAGATTTCAGTTATCATGAACAAGCGGCAGTGTTTTGGAGGGATCTAGCAAGCCGGTTGAAAGATCATCCTGCGGTAATCGGTTATAACCTGATAAATGAGCCGCATCCAGAGACCGCCACGGGATTTAATGACTTCTGGACACAGGATTACAGCGAATGGTATAGCTCAGTAGAGAACACCCCTGCGGATTTGAATCTTTTATATGAGACGATAGTGACCGCTATTCGTACCGTAGATACCAAGACGCCAATTATCGTAAATTCTGGGCTGTATGCTACGCCTTGGGCCTTTAAATATTTAAAACCGATCGATGATGAAAATGTGTTGTATGCTTTTCATATGTACGAGCCTTACGAGCTAACCAGTCAAAATAAGAAAAAAGGGTTAACCTATGAATATCCTGGAACGATAAAAGTAGGAGAAGATAAAACGGAAAAAGTTTTTAACAAGGAAGCCTTAAAGGAATTTCTGGAACCTGTTGCACAGTGGGCAAAGGAAAATAACATCCCCGCAAACCGGATTGTTGCAGAAGAATTTGGAACGAATCGATTAGTAAAAGGTGCAGATCAATACATGGCTGATTTAATTTCGATTTTTGATGATTTCGGCTGGCACTGGGCGTTTTATGCTTTCCGCGAGGATACTTGGGACGGTATGGATTATGAATTGGGAAGTAAGCCCCCAACCTGGGAATATTGGCAAGCGATAGAGAATGGCGAACAGCCTCCTCGAAAAGTAGTCGATAGCCCAATATGGGAAGTATTGAAGAAAGGACTTAAAGGAAAGGAGTAAATGATGCTACTTGAACATTCTAATTGCCGATGATGAGAAACACATGACCACTATATTGAAGACTTATTTCGAAAAAGAGGGCTATAACGTTTGGGTAGCAGCGGATGGGGAGGAGGCGCTGGAGCTCTTTTTTTCGAATAAGATCGACCTTGTGGTACTGGATTGGATGATGCCTAAGCGAAGCGGGATTGAGGTGTGTAATGAAATCAAGCAGGTTAGTTTAGTTAAGGTGGTCATGTTGACCGCTCGATCTTCCCATGACGATGAATTTAGCGCATTAGATATCGGTGCAGATGAATATATAAGAAAACCATTCGATCCACGGATCTTAATGCTGAGAATCAAAAAAATGCTGGGTACCGAAAAAGTAGCTGCTATACGGGACTTAGAAATTGATTTTGAGCGAAAAAAAGTGTTCAAGAATGGGGAGGAGCTGTCCCTATATAAAAAAGAGTTTGAACTGCTAACCTTCCTATATGAGAATAAAGGCCGGATTTTGTCCAGAGATTCTTTGTTATCTTCCGTTTGGGGGATGGATTATCTTGGTGAAGAGAGAACCGTGGATACACATATCAAAAGATTACGCGATAAGATTGGGGCTGACCACGTAATCACACATAGGGGAATGGGGTACAGCTTCCATGATAAAAATCAATAAAATAAGCACGAAGTTATTGATTATGGTAAGTATTATTCTGCTGATTGTGTTTGGGACGTCCTATTCATTGCACAATTTTTTCTCGTCCGATTATTACCTTTACAAAATGAAAACCAAAATTAACGACATTTATGACGAAGTAAAGGATCTCAGTCTGGATCAGCTCATGGAGAAAGAAACAGCGATCGAGAACAATAACAATGTAACGATAGTTAGGGTTGAGAACAACGGAAGCGCAACAATAATCAATGAGAACATTCAATTTGCGTTGTACAAAGATAAAGTGGCACTTAATAAGTTCTGGATTACGGAAGAAGTTTTGCAAAAGGTAAATGAAGGAAAAACGGTGAATCTATTATTTAATCAGGGGAAATTGAAGTCCAGCCTGTTAACGAAAATATATGAGCAGGATGGTAGCTTAATCCTCATCGGCACAGTGGTTGTGCACAATACAGATGCTTTAAACATCGTAAACCAATTCAGCTTCTATTCCATTCTTTTGGGGATTATTATCAGTTTGCTGTTAGTGGCTTATTTTTCGAGGAAAATCATTACTCCGTTAGAGCAATTGCAGGATGTAGCGAAGGATATCTCTAATCTTGATTTTAAACAAGTGACGATTAAGTCGGGGGATGAAATCGAAGAATTATCAAAGAGCATTAACCAGATGAGTCAGCGCCTGAAAAGTGCCCATGCAGAGCTGGAGAAGAAAAATCAAAGCTTAAACACACTGATCTCAAGCATTTCACACGAGGTAAAAACACCGTTATCCTTAATCCAGGCGTATACCATTGGCATTCAAGACGATTTGGATGATGGTACGTATACGGATATCATTTTGGAACAGGTGAAGTATACGTCTGATATGGTGGATTACTTAATTAAACTGTCCAAGATTCAAAAGACCGAAGTGTATAAAGAAAAATTCGATCTTAAAGAGCTTCTGCTCAAAGTGATCTCACAATATAACATTACGCTTAAAAATAAAAACCTGATCTTACAGACCGACTTCCATTCGGTTGAACGATCCATCGTTGAGGAGGATAGCAGCCAGATAGAAATTGTATTCAACAACTTAATTAGTAATGCCATTAAATATGGGGAAGAGAATGTCTTTAGCATCTCATTAGCGAGTGACATACACGATGCACTGAAATTCACCATTACTAATAAAACCACGCGCTTGAAAGAGGAGCATTTAGCGTATATTTGGGACCCGTTCTATGTCATCGAGGAGTCTCGGAATAAAGAAATCTCAGGAACTGGACTTGGCCTGTCTATCGTCGCGGAGATTCTAGCTAAGAATGATCTGAAATACGAAGCCATATTAGAGGATTCGTATATTAGTTTTAGTGTTTGGTTTGATGTAGAGGTTACAGAAAATAATTGCTAGTGGGAGGAAAATGTCCCTTAAGAAATCTTCAGTTATTGTTGCAACTCTTTCACTCTTAATCAACCTCATAATGAAGATGTATCAGGCACTATCAATGATTAAATGTTTAGATTAGGGAAAACCTCCCTAATTATGTGAGATTTATCGTGCTCCAAGCGATAATTAGGGAAAATCTCCCCAATTATCAGGGTGTTTCATTCATAAAGAGGGTATTCTCGTATTTATTAGGGAGGATTTCCCTAATCCGCAAAGTGGTGTGATGTGAAGCTTAATGCAACGCTAGTGGAATTGAATTGCAGCTCATAATAAATGAAGCACTCCTTCAAGGAGGATTCATTCGCTTTAAAGCTATCGGCAGAGACACGATTCTACACATAATCGTGAATGGTTTTCAGATTTAACCCATAAATATGGTGGAAAGTAACGGAGGGAATTTTGGAACTGTAGGAGCGGAGCGTTCGCCTTTGTCTCCGGATGTTATCCGCTGTTAGCGGTGAAATCAAAAACATCTGGAGACAACAGCGACCGAAAGTCCAAACTTCCCGCAGTTACGCCCCATCACCATATTCATCGCCCTACCATCAGTTAAGCTTCAATATCGAAGAATTATCAACAAAAGTAGCCGTATTAAACAGCATCAATACATCCTTAATATCATTTTGAGCCATATAATCACTGATACTCCCGTTATAATAACGGATGTCGATCACGTGGATCTCAGGCACATGCTGAGCCAGAAAAGGGATGACACTATGCGCATAGGAGTCCTTGATGACGAGCAACTTCTCCTGTTTGACCACTTTAGGATCAAGCTGGCTTGTGATTTTCATAAGGGCATGAACGCCGCCTAGGAAATAAGAGTATTTATCTTTTTTCTCCAAATAGCTTGAATCGTACATACTTGTTAAAGTCTCACCCGTATCTACAATATGCATCTTGGTGGATACATCATGAACAGGCTTATACACTTGAATGGAATCTGGTGCCACCCCAATGAATTGACTCCGCGTATGGTAGCTTCCAAGGAACGAATCGCTTACCGTCTCAATCTCGAATTCGCTCTGGGACAGAGGTTGCCATCCCATACTTTTAGCATAAGCTACGTAAGCCAAATAAGCGCCGTAGGTTGTCCAGTGATGATCGGTCCGATAATAAATGTCCTCTGCGGCATGAGGAGCAAGAACATTAAATCCATTTATAAAAGTAAGGCTATCCCCTACATCCTCAGCAATCGTTTGATTCACCTCGGCTTGCGAATATACGGGTGCTAACCAAGGCAGACGCTCGTTGTACAAGCCTACCGATGTCGGCGCAAGCAGAAAGGTCGTTTTGGCTTCAGCATTTTTATAGGCAAAACGCTTCACAGCCGCTGTATATTGCTGAACCTTATTGTGATCAGGTGCCTCGAATTTTTCGAATAAGTAGCCGTCTTTCCCCTTATATATTCCGTTATTTTCTTGCTGCAACCTCATTTGCTCCATCGCCGATTTCACCCATACCCATTTGGCGCGAAAAGGGAAGTGATCGGTTACGAAGCTTTCCGCCTCTTCCGCGTAGGTATGGGATAATAAATTGTCCCATGTCAGTTGGGGAGCGCTTTGCAAATATCGGTTTTCTAGCTCAGAGAAACGTTGAACAGGCAGTAAGAAAAAGGTTATACCCACCAGAAACAGCGTCGCGACAAATCCCACCACTAGTATTCGATCCGTTCTCTGCTTCATAAACAATCACCCCCTAGAATCGGAAATATAAGAATGGGTTAAAGGTAGCATCCACTAAGTAAGCGACAGATAGGAAGAATAGCACGCCATACCAAACCAGAGAAGGAATCGTTTCAGCATCCATACGCTTGGAGAGTTTCAAAGGTACAGATGCTAATATGAGTACCAAAAGTAGAATCGCGTTTGTGTAAGTGAAGTATAAAGTTGTGTTATTCCACAATGGCTGGCCATTAAAACCGAGCATCGCTTGCAAATAACTCAGCACCAACGGAAGTTCTTCAAAGGCAAACAAGACCCATCCGATGAGGATAAGTACAATGGCATATAGATGCCTAGTCCAGCGCGGTAGACGGCTCAGCAGTTTTAGTCCCCACCATTTTTCAAAGATAAGAATGACCCCAAAGTATAATCCCCAGAACAGAAAGTTCCAGCTCGCCCCGTGCCAGATTCCCGTCAACAGCCAGACGATGAGGATATTGCGCACTTGAATGCCTAAACCCCGGCGGTTGCCTCCAAGCGGGATATATACGTAGTCACGAAACCAACTGCTAAGGGAAATATGCCATCTCCGCCAGAAGTCGGTAATGCTCTGTGAAATATAAGGTTTGTTGAAGTTCTCGTTAAAGCGGAAGCCGAACATAAGTCCGAGGCCAATCGCCATATCCGAATATCCACTGAAATCAAAATAGATCTGAAAAGCAAATGCAATAATGCCAATCCAGGCGGTTAAAGCAGGCATGGAATCTAGATTGGAGCTGGAGATGGTGTGCCAGAGCAAACCGATGTTATTGGCAAGCAGCACTTTTTTGGCTAGTCCGATAATGAATCTTCGTACACCCTCTGCGAACATGGGGATATCCACCGAACGCGCTCGTAATTGCTCTGCAATGGTGTTGTATTGAACGATAGGACCGGCTACTAATTGCGGAAACAAGGCTACAAACGTTCCGAAATCAATCCAATTTCGCTGTGCTTTAGCAGTTCCTCTGTATACGTCAATGATGTACGACATGGATTGAAAGGTATAGAACGAAATCCCAATAGGTAGTGGTAAATCAGTTAATGGGATATGAGTACCGAGGAGTTCATTTACATTTTGGATGAGAAAATCTGCATATTTGAAATACGACAATAAGCCCAGGTTAATAACCATAGAGCTAACCACAATCCACTTGCGCTGTACCTTAGTTAGCTTCGGTCTACTAAGAAGTAGACCAAAGCCGTAATCCGTAATGGTGGACAGCAACATAATTACAATGTAGACGGGTTCGCCCCAAGCATAAAACACCAGACTGCTTAAGAACAATATGAGGTTTTTGATTCGCCAAGGCGAAACATAGTAGAGTGCAAGGACAGCCGGCAGGAACAGGAATAGGAACAGGAGGTTGCTGAATACCATCGCTAATTATTTTTTAGTGAACAAGGTATCAAATTCAGTCACCAGCTGATCAGCACTCTCCGAAATCACGAATAAGATGTAATTGCCTTTTGTGACCAGCTTATAATTTTTGGCGTTCTCATACTGATCCGGAAGGTATTGTTCGAATTGCTTTTGAATATCAGTCGCACGCTCTTTGACGGCGGTTTCGACAGTAGAGATATCTTTTGCATCTTTAACTTTTAAAATGGCAATTTCGTTACTTTTCACATTCATCATTGGCATTCTAATGCTATAATCTTCAAGTAATGATGGAGCTAGATGGTACAGCTGAGCCACCATATCTTCTTCAACTTCCATTAATGAAGGCTGTTCCACTTTTGCGAGCATCTCGTCGATCATTTCTTTCGGCGTCAGATTGGTTTCGACAACGGCTTCATTGTTACTACTGGAACAGGCGCTAAGCATTACACTTAATACAATAGTTAACGCTAGAATGAAGGTATGTTTTTTCAATTAGGTCACTCTCCTTGGTGTGTTTGATCTACGTTTCTCTAGTTAACTAACGTAAAGAGTCTATAGAATGTTGCGGGACACTTTCTTTCGAATACTTTACCCCAATTTTGTGGAAATATGTTTGAAGGAAAAGGTCATGCAAAGATCTTCCTCTCTTAGCTTGCGCAATGGTTGGTTATACTGTTAATGTTAGATAGATAGTTTTGAATAGAAGGGGATTGAACGGAATGATCGAAGAACTGAACAATAATGGACTACCGGAGAATTACGAGGAATTAAAGAAAGCTGCCAACCGCTCTGCGGATTGGAGAGCCCGTCTAGAGGCTGTTGAAGAACTGGGACAGACTAACCACAAACAAATTATCGATATCCTGACGCGTTTAATGGAGAGCGATCCTGTATATACAGTTCAAGAAGCGGCTTACCTTAAACTGAAGGCATTCGGCGAAGATGTTAAAGCACCTTCCAAGAATAAACCGGAGCTAGTAAAAGGCGTATCCAAAATACTCCTGAGAATCAAGAAGAGCTTGCCAAGAGATCATTCATACGAAGATTTCAAAGAGAAACTGAAGAAGATGAGAATCGACGTGTACGATATTTACGAAGGCGAAAAGGGCGCTGACTTTGACGCTTGGCTGATGAAGATGTGGAATTCCTCGAACAAGTAAAGGATGACAACATGCAAACTAACAAATTGACAGAACAATTTCAAGAATATCTTCAGCTTTCCGCTGACTTACGTCCTGACTATATTGCCAGCTTAGGTAAAGGTGATAATGAAGCGAAGATTACGGCGATTTTTCCGGAAGCCCCTGAACTGCTGAAGGCCATTTATAACACAGTTTCGGGTACAAGCAGTGAGGAAGAAGAACCAAGTCTGATCGAATTTATTCCAGGATATCGTCTAATTCATATTAATGAATATGAAGCAGAGATGAAGATTTTAGCTGGAATATTGGAGGAAAAAGGCCATCAAGCGGATGGAGTTATCTTGCCGATCTTAACGAACTACGGTAGCGACTTCATTTGTTACTATAAATCTGCAGATGGTGTGGAACGTGTATGTGACCTGCTGCATGATTTTGGGGATCTGATTGTCATGTATGAATCACCTGAAAAGTTCCTGGAGACTTTATGTGAGTTCTACAAGCAGGAGGTTTATTTCCTGGATGAAGAGGGTTACCTCGATTGCGATTTAGTAAAAGAGGGCGAAGTAGGTGCGGCTCTAAACCCGGATGCGAAATATTGGTCTGAGTAACAAGCTGATACCCTATAAAGAAGAGCAGCAGTCCTATTACGGACTAGCTGCTCTTTGTTTATTAAATATCTACTGTTATGTTACTCCTGCGCAGCACGTTTCTCCTGCTCGCGAAGCTCTACTCTCCGTATTTTTCCGGAGGTTGTCTTCGGAAGATCTTGAATGAACTCGATTTTGCGTGGATATTTATAAGGAGCGGTCCACTCTTTAACATGGGATTGCAGCTCCTTCACAAGCTCTGGAGAAGCGGCGGTCTCATCTTTTAGTACAATAAAAGCTTTAACGATATGTCCGCGGATTTCATCCGGACTTGCAACGACCGCGCATTCCTTAACCGCAGCATGCTTCATAAGGGCTTCTTCTACTTCGAAAGGACCTATGGTGTAGCCCGAACTAATGATAATGTCATCTCCACGGCCCTCGAACCAGAAATAACCCTCTTCATCTTTCCGTGCCCGGTCACCAGTTATGAAGAACTCGCCGTGAGTAGAGCTTTCTTTTCTGCCAGGGTCTTTGTAATAGGTATGGAATAACGCTGGCATGCTTAGGTGCACTGCGATATCTCCAACAACTCCAGCAGGTAACGGAATGCCGTCCTCATCTACCACTTCAATTAGACCTGGAGCAATAGACTTACCCATAGAACCTATTCGGATAGGTGTATCTTTGAGAGTACCGATAATTAGCGTACTTTCTGTTTGACCGTAACCATCACGAATCGTGATATTGAATTCACGCTGGAAGGTGTTGATAACCTCTTGATTCAAAGGCTCTCCAGCGGAAACCGCGCAGCGAAGGTGGGACAAGTCATACTGATTGAGATTTTCTAATTTGGCCATCAAGCGATATTCGGTTGGCGTACAGCATAATACCTCGATGTTGTGATCTTGTAACAGCTGCAAATATTTTTTGGGATGAAAAGATCCACTATATACAAAGCCGGTCGCCCCGTTGCCAAGGACGGTTAGGAAGGGGCTCCAGATCCACTTCTGCCAGCCCGGTGCTGCTGTTGCCCAAACGGTGTCGGTTTCTTTGATATCGAGCCATTGAGGCGATGTGATACGTAAGTGAGCATAACCCCAGCCATGACTGTGAACGACTGCTTTAGGGTTGCCAGTTGTTCCAGAGGTATATGCCAAGATTGCCATATCGTCGCGGTGGCTTTCGACTGCTGTGAATTTATCTGGCTGATCAATCATTAGGCCTTCCAGATCTAGCCATCCATGACCGAGCTCGTCAGGGTCGCCGGATACGGAAAGACGGTAATCCAGAGCAGGCAGATCGTCTGAGATTTTATTAACTTCATCAGTGACCTCGGACCAGGCAATAACAGCTCTGGCTTCGGAATGCCGCAGACGATAAGATAAATCCTTTGCGCGAAGCATTTCTGATGAAGGGATAATGGCAAGTCCTAGCTTCAGACATGCTAAATAGATGACATAAGCGATGATTCGACGGGGAACCATTACAAGAACACGATCCCCTTGCTGAAGGCCGAGTGCTGCGAGCCCTCCGGCAAGTTGGTTAGCTTGCTTGCGAAGATCTCCGTAAGTGATCTCCTCGTAGTCTCCTTGTTCATTCAACCACTTAAGCGCAATCTTTTCCGGAGCATGACGTTCCATTTCCGAAGTGAGATTGTAGTACTCAGGTGCGATCCACTGCTGATTATCCAATATGAACCTCTCCTATATAAAACAAGATGTGTATAACTGTTATGCTTAGTATAGCACGTTATCCTAGTACCAGGTACTAGTACCTTGAGGCTTAAATTTGATATCATAGGGTTTAGAAGGTTAAGATAACTTGTGTAAATATAAATCCAGAAAGTGAGAACTATGTTATGAATCACACAACTTTTGATGAAATATTCGCCATTATGGAAGCCTCTTTTCCTACCTCCGAGATCAGAACCTATGAGGGACAACAGGAGTTATTGGATGTTTCACATTACCGATTGATTACCGAAGTGAATGCTGAGGGGAAAATCATTGCTTTTATAGCTTGCTGGGAGTTTCCAGGATTTCGATTTATAGAACATATTGCCGTGGACCCAAGTATAAGAGGTGGGGGCATTGGTAAAAAGCTGATGGAAGAATATATCCGTCAGTCGGGCAAGCCTGTGCTTCTTGAAGTAGAGCCGCCACTGGGTGAAATGGAACAACGGAGAATTGGCTTTTATGAGCGACTGGGCTTCCATTTGAATCCTTATGCGTATGTGCAGCCCCCTCTGCGTGAGGGAAATGCGGATTTACCGCTTCAAATTATGACTTACCCTAACCCTGTCGATGTAGAAGAATTCAATCTTTATAGAGAAATTTTATATACAGAAGTGTATAAGGTTACAACGCCGTATCAAAGTTAATCTCTAACAGCAATCCGTACGATCCTTTTTAGGACAAGCGGGTTGCTGTTTTTATTTTTGTTTGAATTAATGATATTTTGATTTTTTTAATTACAAAATGGGTACAAGTAAGAAACAACTTAGAGACATAATCTTATTTTGTTTGAGCTAAAGTAAGAACAAAGATTGAACTTTCGAGGAGGGCTTACTTATGAAAAACAAAAAAATAATTATAGCAACAATGGTGTTTGGGATGGTAGTCACAGGATCAGCCGGTGTGTACGCAGGAACTAAACTTCAGAAAATTACGGCATATCTCAATCACAGCATTGGATTTAAGGTGAATGGCACGGCGTATACGCCAGTTGATAATAAAGGAAATGCACTGGCACCAATTACGTATAACAATACAACCTATCTTCCTGTACGTGCGATTGCTGATGTAATGAAGGTGCCTGTGACCTTTGATGCGGTGAACAATCAGGTTATTCTTGGCACAGGAGGCTCGGTGACTGACACTATTTCTCTGACTCCAGTACAATACAGCAACACTCAGAAAGAAGAGATTGTTAAAGCCTTCGCTAATTTCCAGGGTTTTGAAACAGCCTATGCACCTACTCAAATGGTGAGTGGAGACGCATTTCAAAAAGTAGTGGGTTCAGATGATGGTGTGAACTTTCTGTTTAAGCAGATGAAGGTGAACATTTCTCCTCGTGATTACGCTTACGAATATAAAGGTGAAACCGTAAAGCTCTCTAACGGAACCGAAGCTAAATGGTATAGTCCATCTACCGAGTCGTTGTTCTTGACCTATAAACTGGATGATCGTTTTGTTACTATTAGTTCCCCGAATAAAACACTGAGTAAGACGCAATTAGAAAAAGTAGCAGTGAATGTAGTGAAATGGACGAAATAAGCCCTCATTAGCACTTATCTTTGTGCCTTAAAAAGTAAAGCAGCAAGTCTCCCATAGTTGGAGAGGCTTGCTGCTTCTTTGTCGTGTTTGGGAGCCAATGATTTAAACGCTTTTACTTACTGTGCTGTTTATTTGGCAGCTTTTGACTTGGTGTACTTTTACCGTGATTTTCTTTATTCTTTTCAGCTTTCTTTTGAGTATCGTGTACTTTTTCTACAAAAGCATGAGTATCGTCCATGTTTATCCTCCTTGATTGGCAACCTTGCCGTTACTGTAACCACTTTTGTAAGAATACATACACGATGTACTTTACAAACTTCTATGTTTATAAAGACATTGCGAAAATATTTAATAGTTACTATAAATGGATGCAAGCATTTCATAGAACAGTAAGGGAGACTGATTATGAACAGGTTATTTAAACAAGCTGTATCCATGACCTTAGCTTTCGTTATGGTACTGGGAATTACATTCACAGGAATACCAGCTTATGCTGAAGACAGCAATGGGGATGCTGGACTACTGCAATTACAATCGTTAGAGCCTGTTACATTATTGGCAGGGAATTCTACGTGGAAGTATCTAGATCACGGAACAGATCAAGGGACGGTATGGCGGTCCGTGTACGATGATTCAACATGGGCGTCTGGCCAAGCACCGCTTGGTTATAAAGATAGTGGATCCGGAGTCAGCAGCAAGCAATTTGGTGCTCTGAACACAAATATAAGCTACGGTTCTAATAAGAGTATGAAATATCGTACTTCTTACTTCCGTACAAACGTAACGGTGAATAAGGAAGAGATTGCGAAATCCGATAAAATCTTGGGTAACTTCGCATTTGATGACGGAGCTGTACTATATTTGAACGGTAAAGAAATTTACCGTGAGGCTATGCCAGCGGGCGAAATTAATTTTCAAACAAAAAGTTCAACTAACTTAAGTGATCCAAACGAATATACCAAGGTAGACCTTACCGAAGTAGTAAAGGCTAACTTGAAGGACGGAAGTAATGAGCTTTCAGCTGAGGTGCATCAGTCGAGTGATGGTAGCTCTGACCTCTATTGGGATATGAACCTGATTGCTTATCCGGTAGTAGAGCCTGTAGACCCTGGAGTTGGGAAGCCTGAGTCTATCGCACTTACTTTTAACGGAAACCCTCAGACTAGTATGGGATTCAACTGGTATGCACCTGAGAGTGTGACGGGTACCAAGCTTGAAGTAGTAGAAGCTTCTAAATTAGTGGACGGTCAGTTCCCGGTAGGTGCTCAAACTTACGAAGGAACATCGGTTACAACAAGCGTGTATATGACCAAAGCGGATAAGTCAGCCAAGAAACCAGTAGTACTGACTAGTCATAAGGTCATTGCTGATCACCTGCAGCCGGGAACGGAGTATGCTTACCGTGCTGGGGATGGACAAGCTGACAATTGGAGTGACATCGGAACGTTTACAACAGAAAGCTCCAGTAATCAGGCATTTAAGTTCTTATATACAACGGACTCTCAAGGTACAACTGAAGGTGATTTTGATATTTGGAATCATACCCTTCAAGAGGGATTGGCTAAATTCCCGACAAGTGAATTCATTCTGAATTCCGGTGATTTGGTAGACAACGGTGATATTGAGGAGCAATGGGGATGGTTCTTCAATAAACCAAAGGATATTCTAGCAAATATTCCATTGGTTCCACTGGTAGGTAATCATGAAAGTAAGAGTTATAGCAATTACACAACTCATTTTAATTTACCTAATGTCTCGAATACGGGCGCAAAACCAGATGGCTCTGTATATTCTTTTGACTACGGTTCAGCACACTTTATGGTTATTAATACAGAATATTATGGTGCTAGCTCAAGTCTTGAGAATAACGAAATTTACAAAAAACAAGTAGAGTGGCTGCGCAGTGAAGCCGCGAAAAGCGATCAGAAGTGGAAGGTTGTGCTTTTGCATAAATCACCTTATTCTGTTGCCAGTCACACAAATGATACAGATGTACTCTATTACAGAGCTAATTTGACAAAGGTATTTGATGAGCTTGGTATTGACATGGTTATCGGAGGACATGACCACACCTATACTAGAAGCTATCAAATGTACAACAATCAGCCGTTGACGGATATTAAGCCGGACAAAAACGGAGTGGTAACTGATCCTAAGGGTACGTTATACCTGATTACAAATGCAGCGGGCAATAAAAAATATAATGTTGGCGCAGGTCCGTTTCCTTTTGCAGCTAAATACGAGCAGCCTGGTAAGGAAATGTTCACAGGAATGACTGTAACGAATAATGAATTTTCATACGAAGCCTACACCACGACAACTGGTGGATCTACTGACTTGTATGATAAATACAGCATTCATAAGTCTGACGTAGCTGTTAAACCTGTGCAAAATGCAAAAGCTACTGTAGTAGATGGCGGTAAAATCACGTTAACTTGGGATGCGCCTGCATCCGGTGCACCGGTATCAGGATATCGCATTTATGAGCAAAATGATCTGGTATCTGCAAACTGGACGGTCAGTGTTCCTAATACGGAAGGTCAAACTTCTTATAGTTACACTGTAGAAAATACTAATCCGAACCAAACCTATCAATTTGTTATCAAAGCTGTAAGTGACAGAACCAATTCAGAAGCTAAAATTGCTTCTAGCGATTCTATCAAAAAAGTTACCGTTACCTTTAACGGCGATCCAGTGAGTGCAAAAGGATTCACTTGGTACACAGCGTTGAAATCTGCAGGAAGCGACCTGCAGGTTGTAGAGAATACGGGCGTTACTCCAGACTTTACAAAAGCTGCTGAGTTTACAGGCCGTTCAGCTGTTTCCAGAAATTCAAAGGATGAATTAGTTCATAAAGCTGAAGCTTCTGGTCTTAAGGCTGATACGAAATACTACTACCGTGTAGGTGATAAAGCACTGGGATTGTGGAGTGCAGTGGGAACTTTCGAAACAGCTGCTAAGACAGGTGCATTTACTTTCATCGATCTGGCGGACACACAAGCTAAGACCGAAGATGAGGCTATTCTTTCTGGAGAAACGATGGCAAAAGCACTTACGACATTCCCGAATGCTGAGTTTGTGGCGATTAACGGAGATATCGTAGATACTGGAACCAACGAATCACAATGGAATTGGTTGCTTGGCCATTCGCAGGAAACCTTGCTCAATACGACTATTGTTCCAGTTGCGGGGAACCATGAGGATAAAGCGAATGCCTTCTATGAGCACTACAATATTAAGGAAGCCGCAGGCTCACCAACAGAAACAGGAGCATACTATTCCTATGATTACAGCAATGCGCACTTTGTAGTCTTGAACACGAATGAGAATTCGGATGAATATGCTAACTTCAGCAAAGCACAGTTGGATTGGATGAAGGCCGATGTAAAAGCAGCGAAGGCTGCTGGAGCGAAGTGGATTATCGTCGCTATGCATAAAGGACCATACACAACCTCTAACCACGCTACTGACAAAGATATTATGGGCGCTAATGGAGAAAGAGCGAAAGTCGCTCCAATGATGGCTGAACTGGGTATTGACCTGGTGCTTCAAGGTCACGATCATATCTATGCACGAACCAAGCCAATCAAGGCTGACGGAACTGCAGCAGACACAGTGAAAATCAAGGAAAGCTTCAATGGTCAAACGGTAGAGTACACAGTAAACCCAGATGGAACAATCTATCTGATTCCAGCTACGGCAGGAGCGAAGGTTTACTATAAGAACATGAAGAAAGAATTGGGAGATGCTTACTATAATCTCTTTGAAGTAGCCAATGAGAATACAGCAGCTAAATACGGAGCGGACCCAAGTGATGCTACGCGTCCAATGCGCGGTCAAGTTCAGACCTTTGTTGGTATCACTGTAGATGCAGGGAAGCTGACAGCTGTATCTTATGAGATTGATCAGAATGTTAATGAGGCTAAACCATATGTTCTTGAAGAGTTCGGTATTGTTAAGGGCGATGAGAATGGTGGAGTTACACCAACACCAACGCCAACACCAACACCAACGCCAACAACAGAGCCGACAACAGCACCAACAACAGCACCAACAACAGCGCCAACAACTGCACCAACAACAGCACCAACAACAGCACCAACAACTGCACCAACAACTGCACCAACAACTGCACCAACAACAAAACCGACAGCAACACCAACACCAACAGTAGCGCCAACAGCTACACCAGCACCGACAACGGCGCCTTCACCAACTGCGACGCCAGTTAGTAAGCCATCTTTAACGGATACTAGCAATCACTGGGCGGCTGCTGTTATCGAGAAAGCAGTAGCAGCTGGCTTCGTTAGTGGTTATCCGGATGATACTTTCCGTCCGAATCAGAAAGTAAATCGGGTTGAATTTATCACAATGCTGGCACGTGCATTACAATTACCGGAGAATGGTGACACTTCAAGCTTTAAGGATTCTGCGAAGATTCCAGCATGGGCTAAGTCTTTTGTGGCACAGGCTGTATCTCTGCAAATTATCAGTGGCTATGATGATGGAACATTCCGTCCTACACAGGAGCTAACACGTACAGAATTAGCAGTTATGGTTGTTCGCGCTCTTGGTATTACAGTAGATCCTAAAGCGACATTAACCTTCAATGATGCTAAGGATGTACCAGCATGGGCAGTGCCATATATTGCAGCAGCAGCGAAATCAGGCCTTGTGAATGGTGTAGGGCAGAATAAATTTGCACCTAACCAGAAGGCAACAAGAGCAGAGGCGGTTACCATAATCCTTGCATTATTAGAAAAAGGGCAGAAGTAATCTATTATCTGCGTGAATTGAACTCAAGCTTAGCTTGTATCTAACAAAGGGGTCTCAGCTTATCTGCTGGGGCTCTTTTGTGTTTATTGCTTTTTTTATAAGAGGCCATCACTTTGCCGGAAAACATCACTAAGGAAGTGGACTATTATGATGAAGAAGTAACAGAATACAAAATAATATGAATTTTAAAATAATGCTTGCAATGAATCTCTATACATGATATATTCTAAGTCCGGCCAAGAAATACACATGCCGAGCTCGAAAAAGAAGTTAAAAAAGAGCTTGACATTAAATGGCCGAACATGATATAGTATAAGAGTTGCTGCTGAGACATTAAACGGCGCCAACGAGAACTTGATCTTTGAAAACTGAACAACGAGTGAGTAGGA
>NZ_JBNNSE010000008.1:0-240451 GCF_050277435.1 Paenibacillus sp. NPDC101420 | reverse complement strand
TTCGTCCTGAGCCAGGATCAAACTCTCCAATTAGTATTGAAAAGAGCGATATGCTCATTTTGAAACATCTGACGAGAAAATTAATTCTCTAATTTCGGATATCACTTTCGTGATTTCCTACTCACTCGTTGTTCAGTTTTCAAAGATCAAGCTGTTTATTTCGTCGTTGTGTTGTTCAGCAGCGACCTTTATAATATATCACAGCGTCCTCGTTTTAGTCAACCTTTTTTTTAATTTCTTTTTTCGGTTGTCTTTCGAATGTTTTCGAAAGCACATCTCTGTGTCAGAGGGACGAGTTATAATTTAACACATGAACTAGGAAAGAGTCAACCATAAATTTATTAGAATAAATATGAGCGCATCATAATAGCGAGCAAACAAAAAAGAGAGTGCTCAGCCTCTCCCTATCCCTACTTATTTTATCTATAGATTACCGGCAAATCCTGCATCTAATTTCTTCTTTATAAGGTATATCGGATCGCATGCCCCTCTCCCCCATGACCGTCAGCCCATAAAGTAATCTCACGGATTAGCGAACGAGAAACAAGCTTTCGTAAAACTAGGGGCAACTCAGCCTCTAATTGACACAGGCCAGAATGCTGTAGTAATTCTTTTATACTCCATGCTTCCTTACGGCTATTCAGAATATTGAAAAGCAATGCACAACAATCCGTCATTTTGGACATGATCCCAAATTCACAGGCTAGAAGAACAAGCTCTACTCTTTGCTCTAAGGTCTCCGTGCTGATGGTTAGTTCCTCATATAGTTTATGGACAGAAGTGTTCATACTTTTAACCTGCTCCCAAACAGCCGGCTCTGGAAATGAACCAGATTCACTCACTTCTATTCTTGCCCAATGATATAGAGCCATCAATACACAGTTATACGCATCCATAATGTAGCCAGCTTCTATATACCGTTTAGATTTCACATACAAATGCAAGAATCGTGCAAACTCCATGAACTCAACTCGTTCCTTAAGAGGCCCTTCAAATTGTAAAATCTCCCGGCGCATATCCCCTAGTATTCCTTTGGGATCCCAGATCACTTCCCCAATCATCAAACTAGTAAGGAGCTCGTTATTATCTCCCGCCATGACAGCCCGCTCCAAAGCGGAAAGGCCAATATGGACTGACTGGGTCCGTGTGTCACCGGCAATGGTGTGGCGAACAATATGTTCTAAATCCTGTTCCTCATGTAAAACTAACACAACCATATCAAAATCGTGAAGTAGCGCGCTTTGAAAAGGAGTACTCCCTTTCTGCCGCAAAGCGACAGCTCCTAAAACATTTTCTTCAAACGTTTCTCCACTCAACAAAGTTACATTGGATAATTCCATGCTTCCCTCCATTAAATTTGGCGAATTTGCGTCCAGTCAGTTATAATTCAGTTATAATAATTATTCTACATATGAAAGACAGTTCCTTCTGGACAACCCAACTATATTTAGTTAGGAGCAAACACTCATGAAGTTTAAAACGGCTAAGATCAACGCTTTTCGCACATGGGGATTACTGCTCACAATGCTCGGAATGGGACTTATGGTTTTGGGTACAGCAGGCATCGTATTCTGGGGATCGACTGGGAAAGTATTCGCTGGAATCGGACTTGTAATCGGTTTAATTTCCATGATGGCAAGTCTTGCGATCTATTTCTGGGCTGGCATGCTCTCAACGAGTGCAGTTCAGCTAGAGTGCCCTGAGTGTCACAAGCTGACCAAGATGCTCGGTAAAACAGACCGCTGTATGTTCTGCCACACCATTCTTACTATGGATCGGGCTGAGGCTACTATTACTGCAGATCAGCTTGAGCATCAGCAACTAAACCACTAAACACACCTTACAGAGGCTCATTACTAACTAGTTAAAATGCACTCAATATTTGTTAATACAACAAAGAGGCCCCCGATATGGGAGCCTCTTTGTTTGTTATAAATGAAATTATGATTACTTATGAATCTCTTGTAATGCTTCCCATGCTGATGGATTGCTAAAACTGCGATTCCATGATCCGATGCCTCCAAGCCCCATGGACTTAGCAAGCTCAACTCTTGATTTTAAGCTCACCTTATCTTCTATCCATATTTTCTTAAGAGCGCCATCTTCCTTGTACTCTACGTAATTCTGCCCAGCAGCCTTATCAAATGTAGGAGTTAGCTTCTTCTCTTTGATAATTTTTTCAACGGCATTCATACTAACGGATTTGGAGCTTACCTTTGTCTTGCCATCTACTTGAGCCTCAGTCCAGATGCGGGTGTACAATGGGATCCCCAAAATCACCTTCTCAGGCGGCACATTGTCTTCCTCTATGATCCGGCTTATTGAATTCTCTACCCAAGGTAAGGAGGCAACAGAGCCCGCGATAGGGCTAGCTGCCCAATGTTCATCATAAGCCATCACGATTAGATAATCGACTAATGTCCCAAGAGCCTTACGATCAAGGAATGCTGACCACATCTCGCTATTGGATTTAGGTGTCACGTCTATGGAGACGATTAGATTCTTAGCCTGAGCCATCGGTTTTAGTTCTCTCATAAATTGAGTGACATTCTCTCCGTCTTTCGTATACACATTCTCAAAATCGATATTAATTCCATCCAAATTGTATAGATCCGAATATTCTAAGATCTGTACGATTGCATTCATCCGTTTCTCATAGCTGGACAATGCCTCAGTAGTCATGTCTGGATCGAAGCTATTGCTAAGCAACCCCCATACCTCTAACCCGCGCCCATGCGCCCACTGCACATACGCACTGTCGGCCTGACTGCGCACATTGCCATCACCATCTATAATACTAAACCATGTTGGGCTAGCCACGTTAACGCCTGGTAGCTCACCGAAGGTTTCTGGGTTAGGTTTGCGTTGGTAAACAGCCTCCCAATACAAATTCACTGACTTCCCTTTCCAGTTACGTTCAGCGCGTGTTGGCGTGGATTTTTTCGGTTCCACTGTCTTTTGACCATCCCGAACAATATCACTTGCCTTGGCATAACCTGCATACCCGCTGCTTAATTGCACAAACAGCCAGTCCTTATTTTCTTCATTCCAAATATTCACGACTGCCCCAGGAGACATATCCGCAACTATAGGTGCGTGGATGGATGCCTCATTTCGTAGAGCTACTGCCTTGTCGCCTTTTTCACCTTTAACTTTTCCTAGCGAGACAGACTCTCCTGCCGTCATTAGCAGTATTGCTCCGGTATTCGTATCCTCCTGTATTTCAAACCCATATAGATCTTCTAATACATCCGCAGGAAGGTAGGTCACTTTCTCCCTTACTTCAGGCGCTAGCCGCAGTTGCAGCGGACGGTTGTTCAGACTAGCATCGGTTTTATCCTCCTGCATGTAAAGGAGCTCACTATCCGTTGATAGGATGACCGATTTCGTCTTCTCTTCATAACGAATGGAAGGATCCACATACTCTTGCAACAATGGTAATGGTAATAGCATGCTATCTCCAGTCCCCGAGGCAGAATAACCTGTATGCTCTCCTTTTACAAAGATGGGGTGCGCTTGAGCTTTCCAATCTACATCTATGTGCTGACGATTTGGCAATACATAAAACACTACCCAATATGCTGCTGCTACAATGATTAAAAGTCCAAATAACCGCCTAAAAAAACCTCCGCGCTTTTTGACGCGCCTCTGTCCCAGTCTTCTGTCCAAAATATATCCTCCAGATAATAATATGATTTTTAGTAGAGTCTAACATTACGATTATAACATCCACTTGGTTTCGTATAACCAGTAGAAAATAGTCATTTATCCTACAAATTGTTATATTCAAGAAGAAATG
Source organism: Paenibacillus sp. NPDC101420 (assembly GCF_050277435.1). Lineage (NCBI taxonomy): Bacteria > Bacillati > Bacillota > Bacilli > Caryophanales > Paenibacillaceae > Paenibacillus > Paenibacillus sp. NPDC101420. Next base: position 236,652 of record NZ_JBNNSE010000008.1, on the reverse strand, counting down.
ACGTTGTCGTTCTTATATTTGTAAAAAAATAAAAACGTGAGTCCTCCGCTTTCGGATTTCGCACGTTTAGTGATAACTTGGTAGATCGCCTTGATACCGTTCTATTCTAGTCTTAATGCTGCTTCTCTCTACAACTTTTGCAAAATCCATGCAGCTCCATACGCAATCCTGTAATCTTAAAGCCTGTAGCTTGCTCAGCATGCAGCTCTACATCCCTAAGCGAAGGATAACTGAAATCCTCAATCTTACCGCATTTCTGACATATAACATGATAATGATCAGACACATTGGCATCAAAACGGCTGGAGCTATCCCCATAGGTCAACTCACGAACCATGCCAGCTTCCATAAACATCTTGAGATTATTATATACGGTTGCCACGCTCATGCTCGGAAATTTAGGCTCTAATGCCCGATATATATCGTCAGCTGTAGGATGATTCATTGCTTCCATCAAATACGTAAGAATCGCATGACGCTGGGGCGTTATACGGACACCTGTTGTTTTTAATTGTTCCAATGCATGTTGTACGCCACTCCCCATGACTGTCACCGCCTTTTAAATTTAAAAATAAAAGAAATATTTCTTATAATTGTAAGACTGGGTTTTCAATCTTGTCAACGAAGTCGATACATTATATTCATTATTATATAAGAAAAATTACTTTTTTCAATAACCTCTCACATTTAAGTTGCTGTTTCCCTCAACCTGAATCTTGAACTCACCTGTGCCCACTTCACCAGATATCTTCTTCTTATCAATGGTTAAGGTAGGTAAATCTGAAATAATATCACCATATCCACTTGAGCCATTCAACTTATAGTTCCCTAACTGCGGCAAATACAATTGAATATCGCCAACTGCACTATAAATGTCCCAGTCTCCTCCAATTTCATGTGAACGAACATCAATGATGCCATTCAAGGATTCTGCATGCAGCTTCGATCTGGCTCCATCAATCTCTAAATTACCATTTTTGCTAGAAATATCGATCTCGGCTTCATTCCCGGTTGCACCGATATTGCCAACTGCCGTTGATAATTTCAAGGCTCCTGTGACATTCCAAGCATTCATATTGCCACCGCTCGTTGATAAATCAACGCTGCCCTGGACGGATCTCGCACGCACAGCTCCATTCAGTGTTTTCCCTTTCACATTACCAAAGATACGATGAAGAATAAGTTCTCCATTTCCCGTTTCCAGCGAAATATCTTCGATCGCTTCTATGTTCTGCAGGGTGATCCCACCATTCATAGTGCGAACATCTAGGTTAAAACGGCGGTCTTCCGGCAAAGAAATGTCCAAATCCATTCGCGGCTGACGCTTACCTGATTCTCCGTACGCCTTGCTGTTTGAAGTTATTTTTATAGTTGGTCCTTCAACAACATCCACAAAGGACTGTTCCGAAATGGCCTCAGCCATCGGACCTTCCAATTGATCTACCCAAACTGTAGTAGTAATCTGAATATTATCTACGGGAGCCCGGTGCAATAAAATATCTCCATTAATACCATCAACGGATATTTTGGCTGTATTTAGCTTCACTGGAACGATAAGCGGAGCCTTCTGAAATTTACTTCCCTTCGCCTCGCCATAGTCGACTGCAGCTGCTGTAAGGTTGAGACTCACATTTTTCCACAGATATAAGTAATGTTCTTGTTCGGCAACGATAAACACACTCGCAGCAAGCAATATAGCAGATAAAAGGCCGCGTAAATCCAATCTGATTCTTGTTCCCTTTTGTACAGAGCCTGAACGACCAGAGAAGAAATACATGAACAGGAACTCAATCCCCCATAACACTGGGATGACCGGCCACCACTTCAAGAGTAAAAGCATATAATCCGACCCGTCTCTCCAATCCAGAAACAACGGGATGGCAATAGCAATAAGCAAGACCGATGCCGTATATCTTCCTACACGCCGGTTATGAGACTCATTTTTCTTGCGCGAAACGATTCCTCTGACAATTTCTCTCGCTCCTACATATATACCACCACATAATAAAACTGCAGACACGGCCACTTCGGAGTAATGCTCAATAAAAAATTGCAGCCATGCTGGCTTTTGGCGAAACAGAATGAGAAGCGCTCCCCCTAAAAGAAGTAGAAATCCAAAGGATACGCCAGGTTCACTGACGATACTACGACGCTTAGGAGGTGTAGTTATTTTTGCCACAGGATCATCAAGCTCTTGATCTTCAGGGTAACGGAGAATCTTGTCCGCTGATTGCAGTACATCATACACATTATAGAAATATATCGCCGGAATAATCAGTGCAAGTAAAATAAGCAACGGAACATTAATCTGCATTCCAATGGATGAGAAATAAATTAAAGCTGAGATATCCAATAGTATCAAGAAGATAAAGGTAATTCCTTTGCGGAGAAGCCCAAAGTATAAGTGCCCAGTTCCTGGGATGAGAGCTGCCAATAGTCCAGCGATAAATTTGCGTTTGCGGCGGCGCCGTTTTGGACGTGGAGGGATTATCTTCTTCTGAATCTCACTCTCCGTAGTCTCAAGATCGGCTGAACCCCGCTGCTCTTCCTGCGCTGAGAGTATTGCAGAATCATTTGTCATATCTCGGCTCCTCCTTTCGTAAACATGGGTCTGTGTATATGCTTCTTCAAAGTGAACCACTCCGATAAAAATCAATCAATTCCACACCGGGAGCAACTTCCTGCGATCCCATAGGTACAAAACCATGCTTGCTGTACAAAGAAACGGCAGGCAGGTTTAGCTTCCCCGTAGATACGATGTATTGCTCCATCCCTGAAAAATGTTCAAATACATATTCCAAGAGACAGCTTGCAATACCTCTGCGGAAAAAGTCCGGTCCCACCATCATCCTTGTAATCGTGAGTTTGCCCGGGGATTCTTCTTCTATAGCAATAGCACCCATCAGTTCTTCATCTTCATCAAAGCAGCCGTAAAAATCCTCTTTAGAGTGGCTGAGCATCTCTCTCGTCTCCATAAGCGGCGGGATCTCACGAAACCCTATTAACTCCGCTTCTAGCCGGTAGGCCTTATGCTGGAGGCTCCATAGTTCATTAACGGTACTATCATCCTGGAGGTTTAGCTTAATAATTGTATTCATCCCTACTAGTCCCCTTATATGCCGCTAAGGGCCTGCCGTTGCCGACAAGCCCTTAGCTTATTACATAAGTATATTACCCCAAGTATAAACAACGTTATCGACTACTAAAGACGATAATCGTTTTAATTGCTCAATACCTCGATCAGAAGTTTATTCGCAAGACCTGGATTTGCCTTACCTTTACTTTCTTTCATAACTTGTCCTACGAGGAAACCGATGGCTTTCTGTTTACCTGCTTTATAATCTTCCACTGATTGTGGATTGGCAGCTACGACAGCTTCCACAATTCCTTTAATGGCACCTTCATCGCTGATTTGTACCAGACCTTTTTCCTCAACGATTGCAGCAGGCAATTTACCGCTCTCTAGCATTTCTTTAAATACCGTTTTAGCGATCTTGCTGCTGATGGTTCCACCTGCAATGAGGCCGATCATTTCCCCGAGCCCTTGCGGCGTAATTTTGACCTGAGACAATTCCAGGTTATTACTGTTCAAATAAGCAAGCAGATCACCCATGATCCAGTTAGCTACAGCCTTGGCATCCTGCGTATAAGTAAGGCATCCTTCGAAAAAGTCCGCTAGCGGTTTAGAGGAAGTGATCACGCCAGCATCATAAGCTGTAAGACCCAGTTCTTCACTGTAGCGAGCTTGCCTTGCATCCGGTAGTTCCGGGATCGTCGAACGAATGGATTCTTTCCACGCATCGTCAATATGCAGCACGATCAGATCTGGATCTGGGAAATAACGATAATCGTGCGCTTCTTCTTTTCCACGCATAGATAAAGTTTTCCCTTGGGCTTCATCCCAGCGGCGAGTCTCTTGTACAACTACTCCACCATCATCCAGGATCTCAGCCTGACGATATTGTTCATACTCCAGTCCACGCAGCACACCGCGGAAGGAGTTCATGTTCTTAAGCTCTGCTCTAATACCGAATTCCTCTTGTCCTTCTGGACGTAGACTGATGTTCGCGTCACAGCGCATCGATCCCTCTTCCATCTTGACATCGGATACGTCGCAGTATTGCATAATGGCACGGATTTTCTCCAGATAAGCACGAGCTTCCTCTGGCGAGCGCAAGTCTGGCTCAGATACGATTTCGATAAGCGGTGTTCCCACCCGGTTGAAATCGACGAGCGACGCAAAACCGCCATCTACGTGCGTAAGCTTACCCGCATCCTCTTCCAAATGAAGACGAGTAATACCAATCCGTTTCGTTTCTCCATTCACTTCAATGTCGATCCAGCCGTTCAAACCAATAGGTTGATCGAACTGCGAAATCTGATAAGCTTTCGGTGAATCCGGGTAAAAATAGTTCTTGCGGTCGAATTTACTAACATCACCAATGGTACAATTTAGCGCCATCGCTGCTTTCATAGCGTAATCTACCGCTTGTTTGTTAAGAACTGGCAATACGCCGGGGTGACCCAGGCAGACAGGACAGGTATGCGTGTTAGGCGGGGCTCCAAATTCAGTGGAGCATCCGCAAAAGATTTTGGAGTTGGTATGAAGCTCTACGTGAACCTCTAAGCCGATGACCGTTTCGTATTTAGACATAAGTAATCCCATTCCCTCCTTTACTACAGCTGTGGACGCTGCTTGTGATGATCAGTATTTTGTTCAAAAGCGTGAGCAACACGCAGAATCGTACTCTCGTCAAATTCTTTACCGATAATTTGCAAACCTACTGGCATACCTTCCGCAAAGCCACAAGGAACACTAACAGCAGGAATACCTGCCAAGCTCACAGGAATCGTGAGAATATCGTTCAGATACATGGTCAGCGGATCCTCCGTCTGTGAACCTAATTTGAATGCTGTCGTAGGCGCTGTAGGCCCGATGACCACATCATATTTTTTAAAGATGTCATCAAAGTCCTGTTTAATCAAAGTACGCACTTTTTGTGCTTTTAAATAATAAGCATCGTAATACCCGGAGCTAAGCGCATAAGTCCCTAGCATAATACGACGTTTGACCTCAGGGCCAAAGCCGCGACTGCGGGAATTAAGATATAGATCAAGCAATCCTCCGCCTTCATCTACACGTGCACCATAACGCACACCGTCAAAACGCGCGAGGTTAGATGAAGCTTCCGAAGAGGACAGCAAATAATAAGCTGCTACTGCGTATTCCGTATGTGGTAACGAAACTTCCTCCCAGACAGCACCCATTCCTTCCAGCACCTTAAGTGCGGACAAGACTGTCTCACGCACAGAAGCATCGACACCTGCTCCCAAGTATTCCTTAGGTACAGCAATGCGAAGTCCGGAAACATCACCAGTCAGAGAACTCAAATAATCAGGAATTTCTACTTTAGCTGAAGTAGAGTCCTGGGCATCATAACCAGCAATCGCTTGAAGCACATATGCAGAATCCTCTACATTACGTGTTAATGGTCCAATCTGATCGAGTGAGGAAGCAAAGGCTACCAGTCCATAACGTGATACAAGACCATAAGTAGGTTTGAGACCTACAACACCACAATAGGAAGCAGGCTGGCGGATGGAACCCCCAGTATCCGAACCTAGTGAGAAGAATACTTCGCCTGCAGCTACTGCTGCAGCAGATCCGCCACTGGAACCGCCGGGCACACGCTCTAAATCCCAAGGATTGCGTACAGGACCAAAGCTTGAATTCTCATTAGATCCACCCATTGCGAATTCATCCATATTCAATTTACCGATCGTTACGGCATCTGCCTGCTGCAGTTTAGAAGCCACAGTAGCGTTATAAATCGGCTGGAAATCTTTCAAAAATTGGCTGGCACAGGTCGTGCGTAGTCCCTTAGTTACAATATTATCCTTAATTCCGGCAGGAAGACCAAACAGCAATCCACGTGCTGCTCCAGATGCCAGTTTGTCGTCCAAAGCGCGTGCGGTGCTACGAGCGCCCTCCTCGTTCAAGGTCAAAAATGCATTTACTTTCTTATCCCGCTCAGCGATAATCGCCAGCGATTCTTCAGTCAGTTCACTGACCGATACTTCTTTAGCAGTTAACATGCGATGTACTTCAGGCAATCGATTTTGAAACAGGCTCAAGATTCTTCCCCCTTTCTAATTATGTAGTTATTCCAAAACAGCTGGAACCTTGAAATGTCCGTCTTCATCATCCGGCGCGTTAAGAAGTGCTTCCTCTTGCGTTAGGCTTTCCTTCACAACATCATCACGCATCACATTACTGACCTGCAGTACATGCGTGGTCGGCTTCACATTCTCCGTATCTAGCTCATTCAACTTCTCAGCATATTGTAAAATAGCATTCATTTGTTCTGTAAAGGTTGCCTCTTCTTCCGGGCTCAATTGCAGACGAGCCAGCTTGGCCACATGCTGCACATCTTTAACGGTAATGCTCATAAGATAAATCCCTCCTGTTTAAAGGGCTAAAGCGCCCGGATAACGTTTTTAATTATATTGTAGAAGCTTGGACAATTCAATGATGGGGTTATAACAAAAAAGCCGGCTTTCGCCGGCCTTCCTTAAATCCAAGCTCTAAGATTCACTTGTTTGATGAAATCTGCTTGGGACATGCTTTCGGTTGACGTTGTTTCCGTCTCTTCTGTATCCATATCTTCACCGTTCATCAAATGATGGAACAGCTTCTCATTGTACGTGGACAAAGCATAATCAATTAACGCTTCATGCGTTGCTCTTTCAGCCTCAGCTACTAATAAATGTTCTTCCGCCTCAATGTCTTCAGCCGGAACATAAAAGTTCCTGTTGGCTTCCGGTACACGTATAACATAGTCAAACGCATTATCGGGATTGCGGTCGTAAGCAATTAGGTAGCCGTATTCCCCGATAGGAAGACTCTGCTCAAAAGCGTCCGCAACAATGACAATCTTTTCTCCTAAACGCAGCATCGCCCTACCTCCTGACCCCAAAATCTATCATGATTTTGCTTGTTTCAACAGTCTACTAAAAAAAGATAGAACTGTCTAGCGGCAGTCCAGACGATCCTGAAAATTCTACCAAGCAATAACGCCTTCGGCGTCCCCTAAGGACGATATGCGTTTATGCGAGAAATAGAAGGAAAATGTATAGTGTGAAACTTATACTTTCTTATATTTTTAAATATACTATATTCGATACAGTACAGCTTAATAATCAATCGGGAAAGTTGTTCTTTCTTGTCAAAAGCGCAGCCCCAACAAGGCAAATTATGATCAATACACTTGCAGAAAGATATGGACCTGCTCTAAAGCCCTCTCCAGCTGTAAGAATTCCTGCTGACAGTCCGGAAAGTCCTGCGGGTGTCCAGTCAAACCATGTAGGCAATAAGCTTAAGCCTAATGACAATCCAGCCATTAACGCCAGTGCTAAAAAAGCAGCTACTGGCGGTCTTAAAAAGGCACTAAACAACAACGTAGCCGAGACAACACATAATAACCACAAACCATATACTCCTGAAGCTGCGATAGCATCGCCCCACGGTACTGAACCAATTAGCTGCTCCGTGTAATAAGCTGCACCCGCTGCACCCAATCCAAGCGCAACAACAAGCAGGGTCAGTTGAGCTGTCCATTTAGCGATCACTATTGCTGCGGGAGAAACAGGTCTTACTAGAATTAACTCCATAGTTCCGCTATAGCGTTCTCCAGCTAAAGTATTCATCGAGCCTAGCACCAATACCAGCATTCCAATTGTTCCATACTGTCCCAGTGCTTGCGCCATCACAACTGCGGCATGCGGTATTTCATACCCTTCCAGCAGACCTGGGGGCACATCCCCGGAGGCTTTTAATATTTCCGGCAAATAATAAATAGTTAAAGGCTGCATAATGCCTAAAATGATGAACACGACAGGTATCCAGATTAGCTTATAACTGCGAGCCATCTCGAGCATTTCTTTTCGATAAAGGACCCAGGTGCTGCTCATACGCCCACCACCTTCATAAATAAATCCTCTAATGTGGAAGAGCCTGCTTCAAATTGCAGCAATGGAATTTCGAGCTGCGCTGCTTCTTGCAAAATCGTCTGGCGGGCCTTTTCTACATCATGCACATTAAATACCGCATGATCTCCAAACAACTCCGAATCCAGTACAAACGGCTTGGAGGCAAGAGATTCCAGCCACTGAATGGCTTCTTTGTGCTTCTCGGTACGTAAACGAATAACAGGAAGGCTGTATTGTGAACGAAGCTGCGACAGAGACCCCTGCTCAGCAATGCGTCCATGATTCATTAAAATAATATCATCACAAATCTCTTCCGCGTCATGCAGCACATGCGTGGAGAAAACTACCGTTGTCTCTTCACGTATTTCTCGTAGCAATTCCATCACTTCCCTGCGGCCGATCGGATCAAGTGCAGATACGGGCTCATCCAGTAGAAGCAGTCGAGGGCGATGCACAAGTGCCTGTGCGAGACCCAACCGCTGCTTCATCCCCCCGGAATATCCACCAATCCTGCGGCGTGCATCGTCTTTGAGGCCTACACGTATAAGCGATTCCAAAGCGCTGCTTGTTGCTTCTTTAGCTCCCATTCCACTAAGCTTTGCAGCAAACACAACATATTCCTGTCCAGTCATCCAACCGTAAAAGGCTGGAGATTGCGGTACATATCCTAGTCCTCTGCGATATTCTGCTCCAGGACGGCTCCCCTCAAACGAAATCATTCCAGAGGTAGGTTCTAGAAGACCCGCCAGCATACGTAGTGTGGTCGTCTTGCCTGCACCATTGGGTCCTAGTAAAGCGACACATCTCCCTTTTTCAATATCAAAGCTTATATCATGTACGGAAATATGCGCCCCATAGCTTTTGCGCAAATTCGTAACTTGAAGAAGTGACATTAGACATCTTTCCTTCCTATCGTGAAATAAGCTACGCTGCCTAATATATTTCCGAAAATAATGATTATAATCCACATCCATTTTGGACCGCGTACTCTATCTGCTTTGGCTAAAGAAATCAAACCGATAATAGCCAGTAAAGCCTGCAAAATGATCAACGGCATAATTAATCCCCAATTTACATCTTCCATGAAGTACCACTCCTTTTGTGTAATGAAAGGAACGAGCTCATATCCTGGACCTTCACATCTTCTTTCTCCTACGTCTTTCCGGTAGAATGACAACAAGTAAATAGACCAAAGCGGGTGAAGGAACTGTAGTTATAGCCCATAGACCCCAGAACCAGGCTTTTCTTCCGCGTCGTCTTGCGTCCCTGAATAGCAATGTCCCTTGCAGCATTAATGCTATCGCTATGCAAAACCATAACCATAGAGGCACATCCTGCAGCTCATTCATTCTTGCGCACCTTCTCTGTTCCTCCTGATCCTCGCTATTCCTAGAGCACTGAGTCCCGCAATAGGAATAATCGCTTGAATAATCCAATAGATCATCGGTGCAGAACCGAGAATGGATAGAAATACGCTGATCAGGATCAACGATATGCCCCAGAATAACAGCAGCTCTTTACGTTCCATGCTCTTTCTATGCACAGAGGCATCAACCATTAACCTCTCCAGTTCCTGTAATGAAGGTGGTGTGATGTCATTATATTGTGCATCTAACCGGTCAAGCTCATCTGAAAGCTTATGCAAATACAACTCAGGCTCCTTATCTTTATCCTTCTCCATCCTCATTCAGCTCCTTTCGTAGTTGGTTAAGTCCAAGGGATACACGCGACTTGACTGTACCTGAAGGAACTCGCAGGATTTCGCCAATTTCGTCATAACTATAGCCATAGTAATGCTTCAGTAGCACAGCCACTCTTTGCGCAGAAGGTAATTTGGAGAGGGAATCCAGCACTTCACTCCACTCTTCCCCCCTGCTCTCAAATCGCCAACGAATCGAACGGATCCCCTGTTCCTGTTGCTCCCGCTGTTTCCATTCCGCTTCACGCTTCCAGCGCCGCTTGCGATCAATAAATATTCTGGTGGCAATTGTGATTAACCAAGAGGAAAAGGAAGAAGTTCCGTTATAGGTGTTGATCTTCTCCATACATCTGACCATGGTGTCCTGTACAAGATCCTCTGCCAGCAACGGGTCCATGGTCACCTTGATTAAATATTTGAATAAAAAAGTATAGTGTTCTCGCAGCAGTGAAGACAGTGCTGAAGTATCTCCCTGCTGTGCCCGTCTGATTCTCTCCAGCGACTGATCGCTCATCTGCCCCTCCATTCAAGATTTCGTTTCTATTTGTAGTACGAATATGTATTATGAATCGTTCATTCCACTCCATAATTATTTTTTGAGATCCCACAACTTACGCCGCCAGGGCTGAATTATCCCTTTCCTTGCCGGAAAATGCCAAAAAAGAGGCGTTCTTCTGAGCTCGCCTCCTGAAACCACTGGTACTCCCCCGTAAACCCCACAGGCCTCCTGAAGCAAGCCCTTACGAAGTTCCTTATCTTCAAATTGTATGTCTCTACGTTCTATGGATGAACAAAAGCCACCCTTTCCTGAACACTCCGAAAAAAAACGGCAATTACTGCTGCAAAAATGGTTCCATTTCTCCTTGGAGTCATACCAACCGTAGTCCAGCGGGTAGTATATATTCTTCTCCATTCTACTTCCCTCCATGCTTTTAAGCCTATATGAAGACAAAAAAAAGAACGCAAACCGGGATTAATTCCGCAGTCTGCGTGCTTCGCGAGGTTAATGTTACATTTAATTAACCTCATTCTAGTCCTTTTGTAGTCTTTTGTCTATTAAAACTTCCTCGGTTTTTGTCGGTTCTACTAGAACCAACGTCTATTGAGGAACATAAGGGTTTCGAATCTTTTCAAATCCAATGGTTGTCCGTGGACCATGTCCTGGATAAACCTTCACTTCGTCATCCATTTTGTATAGCTTGCCACGAATAGAATCGAACAGATCCCGTTCCCTACCACCAGGTAAATCTGTGCGCCCAACTCCCATTTTAAAGAGTACATCTCCGGAGAATAGATCATTTCCACAAAGGAAACTTACACTGCCTGGAGAGTGACCAGGTGTATGGTACACACGGAAGGTGTGTCCAATGAACTGCAGAACTTGCCCTTCTGCCAGATCATATTCCGCAGGATCTGTAGCTAGAGGAGGTGACACCTCCGACCACATTAGTGAACCGTTCAGCTTGGGGCTACTTAGCCATTCACTTTCAAGTGGATGTAAATAAACAGGACATTTCTTAGCTTTACGAATTTCGTCTACACCGCCCATATGATCAAAATGTGCATGTGTTAACAAAATAGCTTCGATTTCCATTCCTTCGATACTCCGCACTAATGCAGCAGGATTCATACCAGGATCTACGATGATACCCTTCGCAGGATCCGCACCTGTCAGTAAGTAGGCATTCGTTTGAAGCGGACCCAGATTAAATGAACGTATATTAAGCATCGGTCTAGAATCCGGAAACCAGACTACGCAGTTCTTTTGCGATAACTGCCTGATATTCCGTTCCTTCCCCATAGGCTTGCCCCATGGCCTTACGTGCTTCTGCGATTTTGCTGTCGTAATCAGCGGCCTCACGGTCAGGATTCTCACGTTTGAACTCTCTCATTATACGCTGCACATGCTCTGGTCTAGGACCCCAATGTCCGAGCACATATCCTCCAGTGTCTGCAAAAATCACGACTGGGACAGATCTGCCACCCATGGTCAAGAAATCATCCATAAGCTCCGGATTCTCTTCCAAAATAAATACCTCTGTCTTCATTCCCGCCGTCTCCAGAATACGGAATACAGCAGGAACATTGCGTACTACGTCTCCACACCAATCCGCTGCTAGGATAAGTACCCGCAAATCGTCGCGATGGTTCAGACTTTCGAAATATTCCTTATCGCTCTCATCTTCCCAATTAAACTTCTCATACCAGGATTCAAAAGCCTGTTGATTCTTCGTCATACTTTCTACGAATTGGCGCGGTGTTAGGCCTTTTCCAAACTTTTGAGCTACATTCTGCTTCATTTTGTAGTCCCCTTTTTCTTGGATTTGTACCATTTAAACACAAAGTAAATGATGATCAGAGCGATCGCTACAAGTATAATTTCGTTGGTATACTTAGCTGCTACTTTGTCAATATCTTCCCATTTATTCCCCAAGGTCATACCCAGATATACAAACAAAGCACTCCATGGAATAACAGCAAGCGTAGTCAACAAAGTGAACTTACCTAAAGGCATTTTCGATATCCCAGCTGGAACGGAAATGGCATGACGAACAACCGGAATAAAACGTGCTGTAAAGATTACGCCAGTCCCGTACTTATTGAACCACTCTTCCGAATGGTCAATATGCTTCTTTTGAATGAAAATATATTTCCCGTATTTCTCCAAAACAGGTCTGCCACCATAACGGCCAATCCAATACACAAAAATCTGTGCAATGACTCCGCCGATCGTACCGAATAATACGGCGCCAAAAAAATTAATATCTCCACTCCATACTAAAAAGCCACCGAAAGCCAGTACAATTTCACTCGGAATAACTTCAATCATAAGTCCGATCATAATCCCAAAATAACCAAGACTCTGAATCCATTCAAACAATGTTGAGATCAGATCAGAAATAACATGCAACCGTACTCCTCCTCCCTTTTCCGCAGAATATGGCTATGTATCTAGCATAAACATCTTTGGCGTCTATATAAAGACGCTTAGCGTTTAAGCGAGAAATATAAGAACATAAAGTATAGATGCTAAACTTATACTTTCTTATATTTTTAAAAGCTCTGCCGCTCTGCTCTATTTTCCAGTTTCTCTTAGCCTATTCTAGCACAAGCAACCTTATCACATCTACTTACAGCGCGAGGCCATTACCCTATATAGACCCTCTCTTAAAAAGAGTTAGAACGACCTGTATAACCAGAAAAGGTGTACACTTCCAGCATGAAGATGGAAATGGACACCTGTTTGTCTAAAATGTAAAAGCTATTTAATAAGCGGTCCATCCGGCATCCGCCGTTATTACCGTTCCATTCACGAAGCTCGCAGCTTCTGAAGCCAGGAATAAAGCTATCGATGCGATCTCGCTGCTTTCCCCTGTTCGCGGCATGGACACCATACCATCTCCTGCCTTTTGACTACCAAAAGTACTCGGATTAGACAAATCAATATTCGTCTTTACCCCACCTGGTGCTATAGCATTACAGCGAATTCCAAGCTTCGAGTACTGATACCCTACATTTTTAGTCATACCGATGACAGCGTGCTTGGAGACAGTATAGGCCACTCCTGCACGTGATCCCTCTAAGCCGCCGATCGATGCTACATTGATGATACATCCACCTTCTTGTGCCATGAAAATCGGTAGGACCTTACGAATGGCTCTCATGGGTCCGGTGACGTTCACTGCAATTACGTTCTCCCATAAGTCGTCTGTGATTTCATGAGCCGGGGTCATTTTATCCATGATCCCCGCATTATTAACGAGAATATGAAGTCCACCAAATTGTGTACTTGCGGCATCAATCATTCGCTGAGTATCCTCTTCCTTCGAAACGTCTGCCTTTACAGGATACACCACCCCGTTGCCATGACCTTGTTCTGCCTTCTTGGCCACCGCTTCAACATCCCCCAGATGGATGTCCGCAGCAATAACCTTAGCCCCTTGCTGGGCAAAAAGAAGAGCAATTGCTTCCCCAATCCCAGAACCCGCACCTGTAACAACTGCAACCTTATTCGTCAGCATCATATATCCTCTCCTCTGCTTCTATGTTTCGAACCATTCATCGAATACTTGCCCACAGTTAGTATTAGCAAGGGCATAGCCGCAAACGGCGGTAAATCCAAAGATTCGGTGACAATTTCTTTCTTAATCAAAATCAGGAGAATACGCATTGACAGATAAGAATAAGAATGGTTATTATATATTTAGACAGTTACCTAAATATCGAAATGGTGGGTGGAATATGAATGAGTCTTTCAAAGCACTAGCTGATCCTACCCGTCGCCAAATCATTCGGTTACTAAGGGAAAAGGACCGAACCGCAGGTGAAATTGCTGATTTTTTCAACATGTCAAAGCCAAGCATTTCTCACCATCTGAATGCACTGAAGCATGCCGATCTCGTACAGGATGAACGAAAAGGTCAATTCATTATGTATTCATTAAATACGACGGTTCTCGAAGAGGTTCTTGGCTGGTTGCTCGAGCTAACAGGTACGGGAAAGCAATTGGAGACGGAAAGCAAATCACAGGACGGAAAACAAAGCCGTCAGAATATGCATTCTGAGAAGGAGGATGATTGAAGATGAAGGATTTTAAATGGAGATGGCAAGATACACTGATTGTGATATTAGGTTTAGCTTCATTAGCTTATGCTTTAATCAATTATGGCAAGCTGCCACAGGAGCTGCCCGCGCAGTGGGGAATTACAGGTAAAGTCAACCGGTATTGGGATAAAAATATAGCTATTTTTATGTTCGGAATCCTGGGCATTGTGCTTCCGCTGATCATGCAGTTCACACGTAGCATTGATCCTAAACGGGAAAATTATAAGAAGTTCGAAAATGCCTATGCTATGAGCAGACTCGCTATTGGGGTGCTTTTTAATCTCATGCTCGTGCTCACGGTTGCTTACGGTCTGGGTAAAGAGATTAATGTGGGTAAAATTGCTATAGGAGCCCTAGGAGTGATGTTTATTGCGCTCGGCAACTACATGCCACAGGTAAAAGATAATTATTTGTTCGGTGTTCGCACAGCATGGACGCTCTCTAGCCCAGAGGTGTGGCGAAAAACACATCGTCTCTCCGGAAGAATGTGGATGATCGGCGGATTGCTTATTTTTGGGGGAGCCTTTTTGAGCGGCACCTTGTCTCAGACCCTTATTATTACGGCTCTTGTACTTGTTATTCTCGTTCCTGTTCTGTACTCTTGGATCATTTCACGTCAGTTAAAATCGTGAAGCCAATACACTAAGCCGTCGACTCAGGTCGTCGGCTTGTTCTGTTATTTGGAACTTCCGGTCATTATGCTGCTCACCTTTACTTGCCTCGTATTCTGCCAACACTCTATACTCCCGCAGAAGCTCGTTCCCTGAGGCAATACAGCTTATGGCCTCCATTCGATTCCCTTCCGCTAACTTCTTCCGGCCCATCATAAGCATGCCTTCAATCCCTTTGACCCACTTAACAGAGTTGTATTTATCGAGCTTAATACTTCGGCGTATCCAATATAATGCAGCTCCCGGATCATCACTGTACATCCATCGTCTAGCCATTTCCCAGTTTAAACTTGCATTCTCCGGAGAATATTGCAAACTCTGCTGGAGTATACTCACGCTTTGTTCACCCGTAAGTAGCCTGGATAATGCTACAGCTGTTTTAGGAGACTGGGGATTCCACGCTAGTGATTGCTCTAGCAAATCTACCTTCACCGAGGGATCAACCGTCTGAACTGCTTGCCGGTAGTACCTCTCTCCTTGTGTGGCGTGAAGGGACAATACAGATAGCATGAGAAAAAGGCAGCAGGCGACAGTGATGAATAGTCGGCGGGAATATGGGGGTGACATACTCGCGAATGCAGGGATAGGGGCGCTGAGGTTCGCGGATGCGAAATGAGTGGTGAACAAACTTATGGACGTAAAGCGGGTATTCGCAGATTGATGTTTGTGCTCATATTCAGACAGGGCAAGTGCTGGCAGCCAAAAAAGCAGCAGCCAGATTAATCCGTAGCTCCAGTCAAAATCGACTGCGCTATGCATAACGATAACCAAAAATGGCGGCAGTAGACGCGGCGATCTCTGAGCCAGCAGCCAGCCTGCTGCTAGCAGCATAAGCAGTATGGCTGCCAGGCCAACAAATCCTAGGTTCAACAGGATGTCGAGATAACCGCTATGCACTTGGCTGCCAACATAAGGGCGAGATTGGGCGGCGAGGTATGAACTCCGCCAAGTCTCGCCCCCGCGCCCCAGCCAAGGTGCCTCTACCGTCAGCCGCCAGGCGTCGCGGTAGAACAGACCACGCGCGGATACCGTCGATGACGGTCCGGTGATCCGCTCGCGCACGTGCAGGAGGACGACAGTGCCCGCCGCCGTCCAACCTGCTGCCGCCAATGCCAGCATGGCGGCTCGGGCAATGCCCGCCGCGCTGCGCTGGCGGCGGCACAGCCATAGGCCGGCTAGCAACGCGCCGGCCCAAAGCCCGGCCAGCAACAGCAGGCCGGGCAAAGGCTCTACCGCCAACCCGGCACGGGCCAGTTGGCGGTAGAGCAGCGCCGCGGCGACCACGGGCGCGGCGCCAGCGGCAAGAAGCGGCGCGATGAGCAGCCGCTTCCAGAGCAAGACGGCGGCGCAGGCGCAAGCCGCCGTCAGCCACGCGCCGCGCGACTCGCTGAGGAGCAGCGCGGCGGCGTACGGGAACAGCGGCAGCAGGCGCAGCAGCGCGGCGGCCGTGCTGCGCGGTTCTCGCCGTTCCAATCTATCGCATCCATCCACACTCTTCTGAGGTCTTACATAATAAGCAGCGACAGCAAACAGCCGCTCCAGTAGAAAAACAGCCATTACAGCACCAAAGGCATTAGGATATTCCATCACCCCTGCTAATCTGGCACCTGTAATGCTTACTTCCGATGAATTACTGTAGGCTATAGCGAAAGGTAACTCTACCACCCCGCACACTGCCAGCAAAGCACTTATGCTTAAGAACATGCCCAAAATAGACCACGCAGCAATGATAAGCTGACGCCCCACCCGATTCAACGCGCAAAAACAAACCAAAAATGCAAAGCTAGCATACAAGCCCCACCGTAATATTTCATTCATTGTTCCCTGTGCCGAAAGAGGATCTCTTAGCCAATGAATCTGATAGAGTGATAGAAGTATTAAAGGTGCAGTCAACATTATTTTCAAAGCTCTACGTACTCCACTTGCTCCCCCTGTGCTACTTCTCCACTTGCCTACTCCAATGTACAAATAAAGCAAAGCCACAGAACACATCACAAACCATAGGGTCAGAAAGAGGTACATCTCCTCTGTAAAAAAAAATCCACGCAGCAAACAAGCTCCTACTCCGGCTGCGATGACTAAGGCTGCACTAAAATATACGATTATTGAATCCAGACTCCGCTCTCTGTTAACGCTCCCCATTTAGATACCCCTATATTCGTTAAGTTATCTCTATCCTTTCCACATTTCCCCTTCGCAAAACTAGAATGCAAAAAGGACGATACCTCTCCACGAAGGAGCTGTACCGTCCCAATTCTCATCAAAAAAGCTTGATAGTTACAAAGAGTGCAACTAACCTCTGATATTCGCTACTGTATCCTAATGTAATTGCATAATGTACAACTATTTTTCGAAAAATCCCGCCGGATGGGGAAAATTGCTCGTGCTACCCCTCCACCGAAATTTCACTCGGAAGCAGGTCAGCACATACGCGCTCAAGGTAAGGTTTCGCCCCTATAAAATCACGGAATGCGGTGTATTCACGCCATTTGACGGAGTTATCACCACCCGAGCTTTTAACGGCGCGGATTAAAATATTCTTCGGTGTATTCTCCATGTCGATGAATTCCAGCAGCTGGCTGCTATAACCCATCATATCGAGCAATTTGGCACGGATAGCATCCGTAGCCAAGGCAGAGAAACGCTCCTTAAGTATCCCATGTGAAAGCATCGGACTCATTACTTCATTCTCAATCTGCGCGAACAATTCATGCTGACAGCAAGGCACAGACAAAATGACGGAGGCGCCCCAACGTACTGCTTTTTCGAGTGCAGCATCTGTAGCTGTGTCACAAGCATGAAGCGTTATAACCATATCTACCTGATCCAGCTCATCGTACTCGGCAATGTCACCCACAAGGAACTTCAGATGATCATAACCGATTTTCGCAGCAAGCTCATTACAATGCTCAATTACATCCGCTTTCAAATCAAGTCCAATAATATTAAGCTCCCGCTTCTTGCGGACGGTCAGATAGTGATAAAGAGCAAAGGTCAAATACGATTTACCACATCCAAAATCAACAATCGTTAATGGCCGTCCCGTTGGCAGATCGGCAAGCACATCCTCAACCATCTCCAAAAAACGGTTGATCTGCCGGAACTTATCGTATCGCTTGGCCAGCACTTTTCCTTCTCTGTTCATTATGCCAAGCTCCACAAGAAATGGCACAGGTTCTCCATCCTCCAGCACATAACGCTTGCGGCGGTTGTGTGCCAGATCCGGCTCTTCTTTTTTACTGGGAGACTTGGTAAGGATGGATACTTTGAATTTTTTGCTAATCAGCACCTGATAATCCGCTTCCACCGTGCATAACAAGCCTTGGCGATATGATTCTCTAAATAAAAGGGTCATGTCCTCCGCTGCTAATTCTGCCGGTACGTTACGATGTTCAACCTTTGTACCAATATAGGACGCAAACTGATAATGCAACTTACCTTTTAGTTCGACAGGTTTAATCTGTACCTTCGTACAGGTCTCCCCTTTGTTACGTACTTGGCTTAAGGTAGCCATAATCAAGGTACGGTCATTAATCAGTTGTTCAATAAGAGCTTTTAAAGATTCCACAACGCACATCTCACTTTCGGGATTAAAAATGGAGAATCATTGTCTCCTAACCATCATCGTTCCATTATATCACGGCTCTACAAGAGTTATCCTATCAGGGCTTCACATGCAGCTCTCCACTAACAATAGTTATTGCTCGGCCAGACATCTTAATCTGATCTTTGCTTACCTCAAGTTGAAGTAAGCCTCCTCGTTCGGAAGCTTGATAAGCGGTCAACTGCGTACGGTTAAGTCGACTAGCCCAGAAAGGTGCTAGCGCAGTATGCGCTGAGCCTGTGACCGGATCCTCATTTACCCCCATCTTCGGTGCAAAGAACCGTGACACACAATCAATGCCTTCGATGGAGCTTTCTGCAGTAACCGCAAAGGCTCGCTCTTCAAGCCGGGATAAAGCCCCAAAGTCTGGGTTAAGTTCACGAACTAGGGATTCCTGATCGAGCCGTACAAGTACATTTTCAGCATATAGCATAGTTTCTACCACATTTTCTTCTGTAATACCAAGTGCTTCTATAAGAGCCGGAATTGTAGGAGAAGACTTAAGCTCATAAGGCGGGAAGTACAGTGAGATGAGGTCATCCGCACGAGAAGCTCTAAGCAACCCACTGCGTGTATAAAATCTAGCTTCCACCTCTGGATCCAGCAATCCCACCTCCCATAATATATGTGCACTCGCTAGAGTAGCATGGCCACATAAATTAACCTCAACCTTGGGCGTGAACCAGCGCAGACGATATCCATCATTCTCCGGCCAGAGAAATGCCGTCTCTGACAAGTTCATTTCTGCTGCTGTCTTAAGCATAAATGCCTCGTCGACTGGATGCTTCAGCAAGCATACTGCTGCCGGGTTTCCTGAATATGCTTTTCCTGCAAAGGCATCGATAATAAATAAAGGGGTATTCATTAGGCTTCCGACTCCCTCCGAACTTCTGTGATCCGGCGCCACTCTTTCCATCCTTGTTCCACTTCATGGATAGGAAGCGAGCCTTGTTCCAATTCTTCCGGTGATTTAAGCAGCAGCCGTCTGTACAATTCATCACCTTCCAGTGAGACATCTTCTCCCTGCTCCCATAGTCGATACAGACTGTCCTCCGCTTTACTATAATGTCCGATTGACTCCATATAATCTAGAAGCAGCCGTTCCGTCTTGGCTGGAAGACGATACGCTTTGACTTCCTCCAGAAGTTCATTAATATCCTCTGTCATCTGCAGCATTTCTCGATCAGCGCCGTGCAAATCTGCGTACAAAAATAAATGCAGTGCTCTCATACTTCTGAATAGTGCCGCGTCATGATCGCCATTTGCAGCATAAATGCTGCCCTCTTCCTTAAGCAGCTTAGCTACACCTTGAAGCTTATCTGACTCCAATACACCGTTAAACCGGAACATATCTATAATATCTTCTACAGATAGTGAATTTAAAAGACGTGAGTTCAGCGGAAAATGTCGGTTCAATAGCTCATCAATTTCCCATAAGGCTTCCGTTGTCTTCCGCTCTTGCTTCAGCGTTAGAACCTTGGCAACCATCGCCGTCATATCTTCGATCATTCGGACAATATAGTCTCTTCGGAACATGAACTTCCCCCTTTTCCATACTGTAACTGTGAAGCTTTTGTATCTAGGTATTATATGTGTTTTATTCATTTATCTTAAACCATTGCACTACGCTATGCCACTAAAGCAATTACGGAAAAAATAATGACTAGAATCCTTCTACTTATTGACATGAAATGCCGGCCGTCCCACATTGGCGGCGTAACAACCATAGCTATCTTTGCCGGATTGGGAATCCGTAAGTTTCAATAGTCTCCTAAAAAAGAGGCAGCCCACGCCAGTTACTTTGACGCGGAGCTGCCTCTTTTTGAATTATTATTTCAGCGATCACGAATGGCTGTTAATACTAACCGTAGCTTGGGTGAATTCCTTGATAACCTCAGCTAACCGTTCAGGAGCTTCAAAGAGGCTCATGTGGCCCGCTCCAGAAATCGTAGCTTGCGTTATATTTGGTTTATCCGAAGTAAAGGTGCGCTCCGCAGGAATCAGTTCATCCTGCTCGCCAGCAACAAGTAGTACCGGCAACGTGGTAGCTGTGATCACATCACGCCGATCCGGACGCTCACGCATCGCCAGCGCAGCTCCCGCTGCTCCTTGTGGAGGCGTTTTGTAACCAATTTCTTTAGCTCGCTCCAGCAGCTGCGGTGATGCAGAAGCGGTTGCTTTAGCAAAAATTCCTGGGACGAAGCTGTCCACAAAAGGAGTAATGCCTTCATTTTGAATCCTGCTGACACTTTTCAATCGATTCTCCCGAGCTTCTTCACTATCCGGATATGCAGTAGAATGGATTAATCCGAAGCCCTTCAATCGAGAGGCATACCGCTGCGCGAACGAAAGTGTAATATACCCACCAAGAGAATGTCCCAGCATGGTGCATTCAGAAATTTCTAGTGTATTTAACAAGCCCAGAACATCGTCTGCCATTTGTTCAATAGTATAGGGGCCTAGTGGAGCCTCTGAAGCTCCATGACCACGTAAATCGGGAGCAATCACTCGGTAGTCGCTGCTTAAGATGGGAATGATTTGTTCCCAGTATTCAGCACTTCCGCAAAAGCCATGCAGTAATACAATAACCTCGCCTTTCCCCTGATCACTGTAGCAAATATTGCTTCCGTCACAACGTACTCTTTCCATGGCTGCTTCCCTCTTTCCAAAATACTAAGATATATTAACTAATATCTATTATTAAGCAAAACAGCTCTCCTTGAAACCGGCATCCTATTCTTAACCCCCAATTCCAAACCCTTTTGCTGCTGCGGCGGCAATTTGTTCAGCCATAACCATAACTCTATGTAGTGGAGTCGTCTGCAGCGTCCGATAGGGCTTGGGACCGTTGATATCTACAATCGCCGCCAAGCTATAATGCCCCACTGCGGGAAGGCATACCCCCACCGATTGTGCTGGCTGAAGCGGCTCATCCGAAACGAAGTAATATCCAAGAGCTATTGGAGGTCCTAGGCAAGCATCCACAGCAATAATGATATGCTCAGATGGAATCTCAGCGACTCTGGCCACCAAATTATCTGCATCGCAAGGAGATGGCAACGTACCGATTACGTGCGGAAAGCCATATTCCAGAAGTTTGCTGCCTGTTAGTGGACCGAGAGCATCACCTGTAGATCTATCCGTTCCGATACACAGAAAGGTAACTTTCTTAGCTGAATGCAGCGCTGCAATTTCCATAAAAAAGGACACCAATCCTACATCGTCCATTTTGCTTCGTTTACCGCTTCCCTGTTCTCTAATTGCCAATACCTTTCCTCCCTTCGATGATATTTTTTTGATTTCACGCCTTTAATTTAACATGATTTCTGTGAGCCCGACAAAAAAATGGTGATCAAGCTCACAATCATGGTAAAATACATGAATCAGTGTACAGAAAGGATGTTAATAACCCTATGGATTTAACACAACCTAGTCAGGAAAATGTTGAATATATGATCGAGGCCATCAAGAACAAACTGAAGATGGCAAGTGCTGCTGCAATGCAAGCCTCCGCTTTTTCAGTAGATAAATATGAAGATATCTTCGATGTCTATGAGGTAGCCATGGGCAGCGATAGACTCAGTATTTCTCAGGTGGAAGCGCTCGTCTCCGAACTCGGCCGTCTACGTCAGAAATAATTGTTCTTCGTTTACAAAAGGAGCCCGTCGCTGCGAATCCGAGATGGATGCGCAGCGACGGGCTCCTTTTTAAGTTCCTATTTCATGAAATGAAGCTGAAATTCTGTATCTGCATGACCTACCCGTGTACCACCATCATTGTAGATCACACCTGAAAATGCATTACGCAGCTTTTCCAAAGTATTTTTCTGACTGTATCCAATCTGATTTAAAATCCCTTGTACAATAAGTCCCCACTCTTCTTCTGATCCATCCAGAATCTTGAAGGCAATACCCAGTCGCTCGCGGCGCAACCCGAAGCAATATACGCCTTTAAATCCACCCTTAGCAATAATATTTTCATCTTCCAAAAGGATCGAATCAAGGCGTCCAGACCCAGAAACCATCTCCGGATGAGCATTCATGGCCGCAGTGATTATGGTGACCGCTCTGCGAGTTGCCTCGTCAGCAATTAAATCAGGATTAGCTAATTTCAAATACGCAGTCGCCAAGGCTGTCAAAGGCATGGCAAATACCGGCAGACCGCATCCATCCGTACCTAGACCAATACTGTCTGGTGCTACACCAGCCATATAAGCAATCGTATCTATAATTTCACGCTGAACCGTTTGCTCCGGCTGAGAGTATTCTTCAAGTGGTAGTCCTTTGAGCTTACTATATGATAAAATCCCCATGTGCTTGCCCGCACAGTTATGATAGAACTTTCTTTTGCCCGTACCGCGAATGGCATTCTCTCTACTCGTATAATCCAGTGGATAGCTAGTGGCACATATCATTTGTTGCTCATCGATCCCAATCTTGGAGGAAATACTCTCTAGCGCGGCAACATGGTAGCTCTCTCCTCGGTGAGAAGCAGTCATTAGGGCAACCTCTGCGGGTGTAAAACCATAATGCTCCACGATTCCTCCACGAATGCCTGGGATAGCCTGAAGTGGCTTGGCCGCAGAACGGGTAAAGGATACAAACTCAGGATCACCTGCATAGCCCTTTACGTTCCCGTGTTCTCCTACGATTGCAATATGTCCGCTATGGACACATTCCAGCAAATCTGACCGATATTCTCTTACTAATACTGTTTCCATGGTAACTCTCCTCTTTTCTCTTTGCTGCTCTATAACTCACAAGGATTTATTAGGATTCTACATTTAATAAATGCTAGAAAATAACCCCGTGCTCCGGGGATTTTTTGTACATCACAAACTCCCTTAAGTGTTAGTTCCATGAGGAATTCTACTCCTATTTTCATCATTCTTCAATCCTCTCCACACCAAGAAGATTTTAGAAACCACACAAAAACAATTCCATCAGCAATAAATCCTGAATGACAGGAACATAAATGAAGCTTTTAAATTAAAAAACCACTCCCGCATCAGATTCTTGCTCTTCTGAAAAGGAAGTGGTTTTTATAGAATTCAGTACTGCTGTAGAGTGGGAGCGCAAATCGAACTAACCCTTACTTGCACCCGCGGTCAGACCGTCCACCAGGAATCGCTGAAGGAAAATGAACAGTAGCGTGACCGGGAGAGCAACCAGCACCGCTCCGGCGGCGAACAATGTGAATTCAGTCGAATTGCTTTGATTCACCATCCGGAAAAGCCCGACAGCGAGCGTTCTCGTCTCTTCCGTACGCAATACAAGGTCAGCGAATATGAAATCCACAAAGCAGCCATTAAATATCATAAGACTGGCATAGGTAAGCATCGGTTTGGACAGCGGGATCATTATAGATAGAAAAACTTTCATATGACTCGCCCCATCCATCCGCGCAGCATCTTCCAGACTTTTAGGAATAGTATCAAAAAAACCTTTAGCCACAACACATTGGTGATAATGGCGCCACTGCTGTATACAAGCACAAGTGCCCAATGGGAATTCAGTAGCCCAAGCGTGTTCAGCAGCACGTAAACTGCAATCATAGCCATGAATCCCGGAAACATTTGCAGAACTAGAAGCGCGGTCAGTGTCGTTTTTCTGCCCGTGAACCGATAGCGAGAGATGGCATACGAAGTCAACAGCAGCAGAAAAGTGCCAAGTAGCGTAGACAGCGCTGCAACCTTTAGTGTATTCATGAACCAAATCAAATATTTAGTTTGCTCAAACAGTTCCTTGTAATGAATGAACGTGAAATTTTTAGGAATCAACGAGTCGCTGAACAAACTGTTTCCCGTCTTGAATGAAGACATAATAATCCAAAACGCTGGAAAAAGACTAATAAAACTGAGCACAATCAGTAGCAAATGGCTTCCAATCGTTTTAAACGCTTCTGTCAGTTTTGGCTTCATGCAATCATATCCTCCTCTTTGTAGGATCGCGTTCGGTGGTAGCTCCAGATGGAGAAGGTCGCGACCAGCAGGAAGATGACAATCCCGATTACGGAAGCAAAGCTGTATTGCGATTGGTTAAGCGCCAGTTTGTAGAGCCAAGTCACCAGCAGATCGGTATGGCCCGCGTACTGGTAATCCGGATTAACCGGTTCTCCGTTGGTCATCAGGTAAATGACGTTAAAGCTATTAATGTTACCGGCAAACTGCATGATCAGGATTGGAGCAGTCGCGAACAGTACCATAGGCAATGTAACCATGCGGAATTTGTAGAATGCCCCAGCACCGTCCACTTCAGCAGCTTCGTACATATCCCTTGGAATCGTTGTCAGTACCCCAAAGGCCAGAATCATGGTAACCGGAATTCCGATCCACATATTAGCCAGAATTACGGTGACCTTTGCCCAGAAAGGATTAGTCAGCCAGGCCACCCCCTCCAATCCCAAAGCTCTTACATAACTATTGATCGGTCCGAACTGATTATTGAACATATTACGCATGACGAGCAGAGAAATCATATTAGGAATAGCAAAGGGAACGATCAGCAGTGTACGCCAAAGCTTTTTCCACCGAACACGGGGCTGGTGAATAAGTACAGCGATGAGCACACCTCCAATGTAAGTCGTCGCAGTAGCAATAATCGCCCAGATCAGTGTCCAAGTCAGCACTCCGCCGAAGGTTGAACTCCATACATCCAAACTTAGCATTTTATTAAAATTACCGAACCCCACCCATTCTACTAGATGCGCAGGCGGTAAAATCGGGTCGGCATAGTTCGTAAACGCCAGTAGCACCGAAAAAACAAGCGGCAATATCGTCAGAAAAACCACTGCCACAAAAGGAATCGCTAGTACAAGATAGGCGAAGTTTCTACGCCCCATATGTCTGAGCGATTCACCGAATGAATGAATGGGCTCATTCCGGTCCCGCGCAGCTCCAACTAGAAAGGCATCCCTGATATTCAGTAAATGAAAAGCTGTATAAAACAGCAGCGCCAGCAATGACATCAGACCATTGATCATCATAAAAATGGAGTGATCGCCCTCCACCATCCGGGTTAATTTACCTACCTTGACCATACGGCTTGGAAATTCACCAAGTGTGATCAATCCCCGCAAATAACCCATTAGATCATGAGCAATAAAATAGATTCCAGCAGACCCCACCAGCAGGAATACTAATCCTTTCAGCCACTGTCGATTGAAGAACTGGCCCAGTCCCGGAATAATAGCCGAGAGTAGCGCTGCACCTGTTTTTTTGTGCATAGCTCAAGTCACCTGTCCTTTACTTCGAATCCAGATCGGCCTGAATCGTTGATACAGTCTTATCGAGCGTCTGCTTAACATCAAGACCCGGGTCGTTCCACAGGGATACAAAAGCTGCCTTTAGCGGTTCCCAGACGGATTTGATTTCCGATAGAGAAGGCATCGGCACGGAGTGTTGGAACTGCTCGAAGAATCCACTTATAATCGGATCATCTTTGATTACCGGCGCTTCTCCGGCTTCAATGCTCGCAGGAATCGCACCCGTCATTTCAAAGTTCTTTAGCTGATTCTCCTTGCTGCTTGCAAAATGCGCGAACAAGCGGCTAGCGACCGGATATACCGTATAGGAATTGACATAATACGATTTAACACCGGAAAAAGAAATGCTGTCTTGACCATCAGGTCCCTTAGGAAGAGGCGCCACTCCAAGGTTAACATGATCCTTCAACATCGCTATGGACCAAGGCCCGTCGATGTTCATCGCCAGCTTGCCTTCCTGAAACAATTGAGTTTTAACGTCATAGGTGATATCTCCTGCATTCAATGGGAGAATTCCTTTTAAGCTCTGAAGAAAGGTAAATCCTTTGACGGTGCCTTCATTATTCAAGCCGATATCTTTGACATTCGTATTGTTGTCACCGTAAATGTATCCGCCGAAGCTGCCAATGAATGGATAGCTGTAATACCCGACGAATTCCCACATGATCGCAAATTTGTTCTCTTTCGGCTTATTGTACGTATTGGCAAAAGCGATCACATCATCCCAAGTTTTTGGAGCTTCGGATATCAGATCCTTGTTGTAGAACAGCGCATAGGTCTCCACCGATTTAGGATAGCCGTACAGGATACCGTCATAAGTCGATGCCTGAATAGCTGTCTCCACCATAGTTGATTTCGTTTCTTCCTCAAACACATCATTTGGCAAAAGCAATCCCGCTTTGACAGCCTGACCAATCTGATCATGCGGGAGAGTCAACACATCGGCGGCTAGTTTGGACGGGCCATCTGTCGCCAACCTTGTTCCCTGATCGCCGCCCGCCATTTCCTCAACCTTGACAGGAACGCCGTATTCTTTTTCGAAATCAGCGGCTAACTGCTTCATGTACTCAACCTGCTCCTTGGCTTCCCAGACCGTTAATTCGGCCCCAGCTTCCGGTTTCAGCTCCTCTTCGGCGGGATTCGTCTCATTTGTAGTTCCCCCCGGCTCGTTCACTGTGGAATTCGGGCTTGAATTCGGCTGAGCCGTAGAGTTCCCATTGCCTGAACCGCAAGCCGTAACCGTCAATGCCAACAGCAGACTTAGGGTCAAACTAAATGATACCGCTTGCATTTTAGATCGTTTACTCTTCTTCATTTGCTCATCTCCCCTTTATTCATAAGTGATCAGACCTAACACGCATAGAAAAAGAGCATGCAAAAAAGGTACAACCTCATTCGCACAAAGTGCCGAGGTTGTACCTTTTAGGTAACAGTGCCTTTAATTTGTTTGCGTATTAAGAAAAATCAAGTTCGTTCGCCCTCATTCTATAATACCCATAATTTGGATTGCAATCAGAGTATAGATCCAAATGGGGTTATTTAATAGCACTTTTCTTGTTTTTCCTTATATTTTCTCCTTTTTTCAACTACATACTAAATATTCCATATTGTGAATTCATGTGAAATAATCTCTTGCTTTAATCTTGAGGGGTATGATAAGATTCAGACAAAATTTAAAGGCAATGAAACCGCCAAGGGTTCAACCTCTGATTATCATGAGGTTGGCCCTTTTTTGCGTTTACAGGCCACGAAGGGATGGAAATTGATTATGATTCAACAAGAAGCCGTTTATCATCGCATGGGGCAGAATTGGTCATATGCCTACGATGAGTCTACACTGCATATTCGCATAAGAACTAAACGGGATAACGTGTCAAAGATTGATCTTTTTTGCGGAGATAAATACAGTTGGGACAAAACCCATGAGGTTATTCCCATGCAGCACATGGCTTCTGATAGCTTATTCGATTATTGGCAGGCTGCGGTCCGTCCTGTTTATCGCAGACTCACTTACTATTTTGCACTTTATAACAAAGATGAGGTCCTTTATTATTTGGAAAAAGGCTTCTTCTCAGAGCCTCCAGTCATAATATATGAGGGCTTATTCGACTTTCCTTTCTTGAACCGTGAAGATGTACACTCCCCTCCAGCATGGGTAAAGGATGCAGTATTTTATCAAATTTTTCCGGAGCGTTTCGCAAATGGCGATCCTACTAACGATCCGGCAGATGTGCTAGATTGGGGCGGTACGCCGAGTCCCCGGAATTTCTTCGGAGGAGACTTGCAAGGTGTACTAGATCATTTGGATTATCTCTGTGAATTGGGCATTACCGCCATCTATTTCAATCCTCTGTTTGAGGCAACCACCAATCATAAATATGATATAAAGGATTATTTCTTGGTGGACCCTCATTTTGGAACCAACGCTTTGCTAAAAGAACTTGTCGACGCCTGTCATTCCAAAGGTATCCGCGTCATTCTAGACGGTGTCTTTAATCATTGCGGCCATACCTTTCCGCCATTTGTTGATCTGCTCACCAACGGGCGTTCTTCCCGTTATGCCGATTGGTTTCATGTGCGTGAGTGGCCACCACAAGTCATCGACGGAATTCCCACCTATGACACATTTGCATTCGAGCCTATCATGCCAAAATTCAACACTGAGAATCCTGAAGTCAGAGAGTATCTGTTGAACGTTGGTCGTTATTGGATTGAGGAAATCGGTGTAGACGGTTGGCGGCTTGATGTCGCGAATGAAGTCTCTCATACGTTCTGGCGACAATTCCGTAATACGATCAAAAGCATTAATCCAGAAGCCTATCTTGTAGGCGAAATTATGCATGACTCCTTGCCGTGGCTACTTGGCGATCAATTTGATGCCGTTATGAATTACCCACTAACCAACATTCAGATTAATTTCTTCGCTCACGGACAAATTAATGCTTCACAATTTTCTCTATCGATTGCTACTATGCTAGCGAATTACCCGCAGCAAATTACAGAGGCCACTTTTAATCTATTAGACAGCCATGACACAACTCGTTTCCTGACCCTTTGCGGTGGTGACATCCGGAGATTAAAACTGGCCGTTTTGTTCCAAATGACCTTTCAGGGAGCACCATGTATTTACTATGGCGATGAAATCGGTATGGAAGGTGAATATGACCCAGATAATCGTAAATGTATGGAGTGGGACATCAAGAAACAGAACAGGGAACTGTTTGAATACTATCGCTGGACGATCGGTCTTCGTAATTCGCATACTGCGTTCCGTAGTAGCGGCTTTAAATCGCTGGAGATCCCGGACCACCCAAGACTGCTTGTATATGAACGGTGGGACGAACATAACCGCTTCTTAATCGTGCTCAACAATGAAGAGGTGCTAGTCGACGCCACCATTCCTGTACCCGGGATGGATGCTATATGGGTAAACCTAGAGACGCAGAAGCGAACAGAAAAATTCACATCATTACTACATCTGAATCTGCCCGAATTCGGCTATGCGGTATTCCAAGCTGTTAATAAATAGTCCATAACAAGAGCCCCTCGCCATCTACGCCTTGCTCATCAATTGTTTCAGCCTATACGCCAAAGTTTAAATACGAAGTAAGATAACTTATAAGGAGTGATTGGTGATGAGTAACGTAGAACATAAAGTAGAGCATGAAGTAGAAAACGGAAGCAACTTTTTCAAAGGTATCTTTATTGGTAGCTTAATAGGTGCTGCAGCAGCCCTATTATTTGCACCAAAGCCTGGTCGTGAAATGCGCAGTGATCTGTCCGATAAACTTACGCTTGCTACTGACAAAACTAAAGAAGTTGCTGGTGTCGTAACTGACAAGACCAAAGCCATTGCCACAACGGTAGGTGAAAAAGCAACCGATCTGGCTAGTACAGTTTCAGTCAAAGCTTCTGATATCTACACTACTGTCAGTGACAGCAAGCAGCAAATTGCCGCTACCCTTCAAGAAGCAGGCAGCAAAATTGGTGACACTGTAAGTGAAGCTTCAAATAATGTAGCCTCTGATGTTAAAGACGCTTCTAAAGAAGTGGCTGACGAAGCCAAAGCATCCTCTAAAGAAGTCGCCGATGAGGCTAAAGATGCGAAAGAGGATGTTAAATCCTCCTATAAATCCAGTTACTAATCTGCGGCATAATACAGCTATCATTTCATTCGACAACAGCCAGCTGTCCGCAGCTGGCTGTTGTTTAGTTATACCCTATATAAAGTTTCATCTGATTGAATAGATCCTTAATGAATGCCCGATCGGGCTACAGAAAGCAGGGGTGCTCCATGGGAGAATCAAATAGCCAAACAAAAGCATATGAAATTGATGAACATCCTTTCGAATTACGGCATGAGGTCAAACGCTTAAACAACCGTCTGGATAAGATTGCTGACTCACTAGAAAAATCAGAATTTAAGGACATCCTTGATAACTACTCAGATCCCAAAAAAAGAATTATCACAAACTTGATGGCCGGTATATCCCGAGGTCTCGGCCTATCTCTCGGAACGTTCGTAGTCCTTGGTGTTCTGGGCTACATTCTTAGTCTATTTCTTGATGTTCCCGTGATCGGTGAATACCTTGGCGAGATCAAAAAATACATTGATGCGAACAGCTAACAAGTGGGCTATTTATCGCCCATCTATCACCGCTCCCCCTTACCCCGCTTGTCCGGCTAATCCTTCAAGGTTAGCCGGACAAGCGGGGTAAGGGCGTTGTGGAACACAAATAAAGGACATGCTATTCTCCAGGCACGGAGAGAGGCATGTCCTTATCGTCGAACAGTAGAATTCAAATCCAGGTAATGTATATTACACATAAAGGAGCTCAATAGGATGAGTTGGCCATAATCTGCTTTAACTTCTCAGTGGCCCGCTTCTGTATCCGTGAAACACTCATCTGTGAAACCCCCAGCTTCTGAGCAATTGCCCGCTGGGATTGACCATCTTGGAAGGCTAGCAGCAACACTTGCTGCTCTTGCTCCTTCAATTGTCCTAGTGCTTGCTGCAGATCCATTCGTTTCTCTACAGTCTCGTAATCGTTCGCATCAGAGCTGATAAGCTCCCCTAGCGTAGCTCCAGTCTCCTCTTGAGAAAGCGGTGAATCTAGAGATACGTAATGGTAACATTCTCTGCCTGCCAGTACTTCTACAGTTTCTTCAACAGACAGATCAAGATAATGAGCGATCTCATCGACCGCAGGAGAACGCTCAAGCTTCACTGTAAGTTCATCAATCGCGTGTTGAACAAGCGCTCCTTTTTCTTTAATCCGTCTAGGAACCTGTATGTACCAAGATTTATCACGCAAATAATTCTTCATATGTCCAATCATGCTTTTCATCGCATAGGGCTCAAAAGGGATTCCGAGACTGATATCATATTGCTGCAGTAACCGGATGAGCGCCATTTGCCCGACCTGATATAAATCCTCATACAAGTCGGGGCGATTACGGGAAATCTTCCCAGCAGCCATTTTCACCATAGGCTCATATTTCTGTATCAGCAACGTCGCCTGATCGTTATCCTTGGTCTGCTGATACTCCCAAATTTGGGTGACTGCTTCATTCATGGACTCGGGGGGAGTCACTTTGTCACTCATACTTTCTCCTCGCTAAAATTAAGGTGCTTCTTCAAAGTTACCACCGTCCCTTTTCCGGCTTCACTTACGACACTAACGTCATCCATCAACGCTTGCATTAAGTAGAACCCTAACCCGCCAACCTGAACGTCACTTAACTCCTTATCATGCAGTGTCATACGTTCATTAGACTTGTCCAAGCCGTCAAAGCTCTCCCCTTCGTCTTTGACTGTAATGGATAAGGAGCTTTCCTCTACCTCAAAAATAACATCTACTACTCCGTCTTTTTGGCCATAGGCATATAATACTGAATTGTTACACGCCTCTGACACTGCCACTTTCATGTCTTCTATATCCTCATAGGTGAAACCCATTTTCGAGGCAATGCCGTATAAATTCAACCTAACAATATCCACATACTCTGCGCTAGCAGGCAACTGAAGAATTACTTTTTGCACATCATCACTCATTCTTTGTTCTATCCTTTCCTAGTGGGAATTCTCTTGGGAGGCAAAAAACTTGGAAATACCAGTCATGTCAAACAACTTCTGAATTTGTGGAGGAACATCCTCAACCATAAACTTAACGTCCATTCCTTGTCTTGATTTCAGGATCGAAAGTAGAATACCAATCCCTGTGCTATCGATGTATTTTAATTCTTTTAGATTAATAACTAAATCTAGTTTGGTGTCTCCCACAAGTGGCTCCATAACCAGGCGGAAATCGGAAGCAACTGATAAATCAAGTTCACCACTCAGGAAAACTGAGCATACATTCCCTTTGGTTTCTGTCTTAGCATGGAACTTGTTACTTTTATGCGTATTCATTAGACGATCTCTCCTGAACAAATATTTTCTATATTAATAACCTTAATGATATACCTTTGAATCAGATAACGTTAAAAAAACGGATTGGTAAATACTAGATTACGCTTGGAAAATAGATATATCAGGTTCTACTAATACATTGTCGTTGCTAGAATATCGAGAAATAATTTGTTTTATACTACTCATCTTCAGCGGTTTGCTGATGTAATCATCCATTCCAGAGGCCTTACAGCGATTCTGAATTCCTTCCATGACGTTCGCCGTCATTGCAATGATAACGGTCTTCTCGGCAGCAGGACCACCCTCTCGACGAATTTGAGCGGTCGCCTCCAAGCCATCCATCACTGGCATTTGAAGGTCCATAAAGATAAAATCATAAGGGTGTTTAATCGCCATCTCCACAGCCTGTTGACCATCTTCAGCCATATCGGCCGCATAGCCCAGCTTATCCAGCATGCTGACCATTAGACGCTGATTAATCGGATGGTCATCCACAACAAGGATTCTACTTCTTCCCTCTTGATTGGAAACAGGATGTGTGGATTCCTCTTCTTGATATCCACCTATCAAATCTTCTCCTGGCATAGATACCTGAATCGTAAAGATAAAAGTGGCTCCTTTTTGCTCCATCGATTCTACCCGAATTTCTCCGCCCATCATTCCGACAAGAGATTTACATATAGCTAGTCCCAGACCTGTTCCCCCATATTTCCGTGTCATGGAAGAATCAAGCTGCGAGAAGGGCTCAAATAGTCGGTCACATTTCTCCGGAGAAATACCAATCCCCGTATCCATAATTGTGAACTCAACTTCCATTTTATGATCCGCAACGCTCTTGATCGAGGCGACTAGATAGACCCCACCTTGATTTGTGAATTTAACTGCGTTAGCGATCAGATTAATTAAAACTTGGCGTAAACGAGCCATATCCCCATATAAAAGCCGAGGCAATTTCTGATCAATAAAATAAGCGAGCTCCAGGTTCTTCTTTCCTGCTTCTATCGAGAAGAGGCTGAACACCTCTTGAATACAATTTCGGAGTTCAAATAAGTGCTCTTCAACTTCCATTTTTCCAGATTCCATTTTAGTAAAATCAAGAATGTCGTTAATTACCGTAATCAACGTGTCCGCACTTTTCCGAATGATCTCCGAATATTCCTTTTGCTCAGAAGTAAGATCCGTCTCCATTAATAGATCGATCATGCCAACTACGCCGTTCATAGGTGTACGAATTTCATGACTCATCATGGCTAGAAATTCCGACTTTGCTTTCGAGGCAATCTCCGCCTCTTCTTTTGCCTTGATAAGCTCACTATTAATGATTTCCAGTTCTTTCGTCTTTTGCTGCAGCAGCATGGTTTGAGTCTGATGCTTCTTGCTCGTGATGTACATTTCGACAAAGCCTTGTATCTTAGAGTTCAAAATTTGTGGAATGAAAGGCTTGACCATATAATCAATAGCCCCTGCCGAATAGCCCGCGAATAAATGCTCCGCTTCTTTGCTATTGGCAGAGATAAAAATAATCGGAATTTCCTTCGTTTTCTCTCTGGCCTTGATCAATTTGGCAGTTTCAATTCCATCCATACCCGGCATCTGTACATCTAGTACAATGACAGCAAAATCATACCTTAACAAACAGCGCAACGCTTCTTCACCGGAGGTAGCTTTAATTAGCTCGTAATGCTGGCTCTCAAGCACTGCCTCCAGCGCCAGCAAATTTTCAGGACGGTCGTCTACTAGTAGTATATGAATTGGTTCTTGAAACCCCATAGGACCACCCTCCTACATGCGTTATTTTATGTTACGGTATATTTTCTCCACTCTGTCTAAAGATTCATAGCAATCGCTATATTTCGTAAAGTGAATGGACTCCTTAGAGCCCAGAACAAGGATTCCAAAGCGACTTAGACTTTCATGAAACAACCCGTGAACATGATCACGAAGCTCATCATTGAAATAGATCATTACATTCCGGCAGAGAATAACATTAAATTCATTAAATGAAGTGTCAGTAGCTAAATTATGCTCAGCAAAAATAATATTTTTGCGTAAATAAGGTTGTAAAATAACTGAGTTATACTTAGCAGTATAGTATTCGGAAAATGCCCGGGTACCTCCTGCCTCCAAATAATTCTTTGTGTATTGCTTCATTCTGCTAATATCATAAACGCCTTCCTTAGCCTGCTGTAAAGAACGCTCATTCATATCTGTGGCATAAATTCGAGCCTTATCGTAAAGCCCTTCTTCATGAAGCAGGATGGCCATAGAATAAACTTCCTCCCCAGTGGAACATCCGGCATGCCAGATACGAATATAGGGATAGGTTCTTAACAAAGGAACTACCTTCTGGCGAAAAGTTAGAAATAATCCCGGATCCCTGAACATTTCAGTCACAGGAATAGAGAGACTGTAGACAAATCGTTCAAAACAAGCCCGATCATGCAGAACCTTCTCTTGCAGCGCGGATATGGTGAGTACATTCTCCGCATGAACATGATGCCAGATGCGCCGTTTTAATGAAGGCAACGCATAATTCCGGAAATCATAGCCATATAAACGGTGTACCCCATCAAGAAGCAGCTCAATCTCAATTTGCTCCAGTTCGTCACTTCCCGCCAGAACGGGTTGCTCCTCATATCCGTGTTCTATTGCTTTCATTGTTATCCCGACTCCCTTATCAACACGCCGCACTTTTGAAGAATGGCTTTTTGTTAGTTCTTTT
Organism: Paenibacillus sp. NPDC101420; assembly: GCF_050277435.1. Lineage (NCBI taxonomy): Bacteria > Bacillati > Bacillota > Bacilli > Caryophanales > Paenibacillaceae > Paenibacillus > Paenibacillus sp. NPDC101420. Next base: position 201,687 of record NZ_JBNNSE010000008.1, on the reverse strand, counting down.
AAAGTATTACCCCAATATTAAGGTTACGAATACAGCCAGACTCGCATTAAAGATAGAAGTTGACCTGTTGCAATTGGCTTCTTCATATAGTCAGAGGCTCCAGCTTCAATGCATTTGGCACGATCCTCTTTCATAGCTTTGGCGGTCAGCGCAATAATAGGCAGTTTCTGATACTGTGGCATCTCGCGAATCCGGCGCATAGCCTCATATCCGTCCATTTCTGGCATCATCATATCCATTAGCACAAGATCAAAATCTTCTTGCTCTACCAGCATTTCCAGCGCTTCGCGTCCATTCTCCGCAAACTTCACTTCCATATGATACTCTTCGAGTACGCTGGAGAGCGCAAAGACATTGCGAATATCATCATCGACGAGCAGTATTTTCTTTCCTTCAAACAATTCTTCTTTATTATGAAGCTTCTGCAGAATCTTACGTTTATCTTCCGGAAGATTTGCTTCTACCCGGTGCAAGAACAATGTTGTCTCATCCAACAACCGCTCTGGAGAACGTACATCCTTGATAATGATTGATTCCGCATATTTACGCAGCTGCGTCTCTTCTTTGCCATCCAAATCCTTACCCGTATAAATAATAATAGGCAGATCATTTAATTCCTCATCATCACGAATCTGATCCAGCAGATCGAAGCCTGTCATATCCTCAAGCATCAAATCTAGAACCATACAATCATATCTCTGCTTCCGCAGCTCATTCAGTGCTTCCCCGCCAGTTGAAACTGCGGTTATGGCCACATCGTCGTGACCGATCAACTCCATGATAGAACGACGTTGAATCTCATCATCCTCTACAATCAGCAAGTACTTCAACGTACTGGAGGTGTAGTTCTCGATTTGCGAGAAAGCCCGTTCTAGCGCCTCTCTAGAAGAAGGTTTTCTTAAATAAGCCATTGCCCCCATCATAAGCCCCTGCTTCACTTCATCATTTACAGAGATGACATGGACAGGGATATGGCGAGTCTGTGATGCACTCTTTAGTTCTCTAAGGATGGTCCAGCCATCCATAACCGGCAGCTGAATATCAAGAATAATCGCATCTGGTAAATAAGTCTTCGCCATCTGCAATCCGGTATCCCCTTGGAGGGCTACCAGTCCTTTGAAGTTGCGGCCATGAGCCATATCCAGCAGAATTTTTGCGAAGCTCTCATCATCTTCAATAATAAGTAAAACCTTATCATTTGCAGTTAATTGATCACGATCATCATCGATCACCAATTGTGGGATAGGTGCATGAGCCTGCGTTGGTACAAGGGTTGGAAGTATATCTCCAATATACCCCTCGAAGGTTGCATCTTCTCTAGAAGCAGCAGCTTCTATTACTGCAGGTTGCTGCTTAATATAATTCCCTATAACTGGCAAATACATAGTAAAGGTACTACCTTGGCCCTCACGGGATTCCAGTACAATAGCTCCACCCATTAAACGTGCTAACTCACGGCTAATGGACAAACCTAAGCCTGTCCCCCCAAATTTACGGCTGGTAGTTCCATCCACCTGTTGGAAGGCTTCGAACACAATATCAGTTTTGTCTGCCGGAATACCAATTCCGCTATCCTTTACAGCAATAGCAATATATTCAACTTCACCTGGCAGATCTAGCGGAATAAGATTGTCATCTGCTTGGCTAACCGAGAACTCAATAAATCCTTCCATCGTAAATTTAAAGGCATTAGAAAGCAGATTTCTTAGCACCTGCTTCAACCGATGACCATCGGCAATGACACTATCTGGCAGTGGCTCATTAAAGGTAATTTTTAAAGAAAGTCCCTTTTTGAGCGCTTGCGGAGCAAAATTCTGCTTCACAAAGCTCTTCAGCTCCGTTAATTTAATTTCTTCTTGGTTCAGTTCCATTTTGCCAGCATCAACCTTGGATAAGTCCAAAATCTCATCAATCATCTTAAGCAAGTCTGCACCTGACATATAAATCGTATGTGCAAATTCAACCTGTTTCTCTGACAAGTTGCCATCCTTATTCTCCGTGAGTAGCTGCGACAGAATCAAGAGACTGTTGAGCGGAGTTCGCAATTCATGAGACATATTCGCCAAGAACTCTGATTTATATTTACTAGTAACGGATAATTGCTTGGCCTGTTTCTCTAATTGAATTTTTGCATGCTCAATTTCATCCTTCTTCTCTTCAACCTCCTGCACTTGTTCCTCTAAAGCGCGGGTCTTCGCAATAAGTTCCGTATTATAATGCTCCAGTTCTTCCTGCTGACGCTGGAGCAATTCTTCCGAACGTTTAAGCGCATCCGTCTGCTCTTCCAAGTTCTCATTGGAACGACGCAATTCCTCTTGCTGAGTCTGTAGTTCCTCCGACTGACACTGCAGCTCCTCCGTAAGAGCTTGTGAATCACGCAACAATTTCTCCACGATCAAACGACGGCTAATATTATTAAAAATAATACTTAAATTATTAGCGAGTTGTTGCAGTAAATCATTTTTCAAACTGCTAAAAGGTTGGAATGAAGCAAATTCTACTACGCCTAGCAGTTCGTCTTCAAAAATAAGCGGATGGATAGAAATATATCCAGGTTGCGCATCCACGAATCCGGACTTAACGGATGAATAGTCTTCAGGAGCCTTCTCCAGTCTGATCGGGTGCATATCGAGCGCACTTTGTCCTACAAGCCCTTCTCCAATCACAAACCCGTCCTTAGGTTTCTTATCATTATCTACTGCATAATATCCACTGCTTCGTAAAAAGTCAGGACGATTGGCATCTTTTAAATATACAGCTCCGAACTGTGCTCCCAGCACAGGGGTAAACTCATTGATGAAGGTCTGTGAGACCTGATCCAAGGAGCTAACACCTCGCAATAGTTCCGTCACCCGAGCAACATTCGCATTCAGCCAGGATTGGTCATTCTGCGCTTGCGCATAGGCCTGTTCCATTTGCTGCTTCTGTTCAAGATCTAAAGCCATCTTCTTAAAGACAAGAGCAACCTCACCAATTTCATCTTTAGTAGTAACCTTTATACGCCGTATGGCCCTCACTCTACCGTTGCCAAAGCTGGTAATCATCATCGAAACGACATTAAGCCCCCGAGTGATGCTTGGGATGATCCATAAAACCACTCCAAGTCCGAGAAGTAAGCCCATAATCATCATTAGAACTACCATCTGAGTCGAACTTTTATAAGCTTCGTTGGCCTTCGTACTCTCTTCATTCATAATAAAAGCATTATAATCAGAGAGACTGTTCAGAGCGTTTAACACGGCATTCTGAATCGCTTGTCCCTCTGTGTTGGAATACGTGCTAGCATTCTGAAAATAACCAGCCGATAGCAGTTTCAATACCTTTTCCTGATAATTTAAATAAGTGGTGTACGCATCATCTATTTGACCAACCATTTGCATTTCTTCAGCGCTAGTCATCGATGCTTTTATTTTCTCGTAGTGCTCATTCGCTTTAGTAATCTTTTTATTAATCTCATTCTTTTGAGATTCTACCGATGATGCATCTGCACTCAACATGGTCGTGGTCAATATTCGCGCCATATCATTGACTTCTCCACGCATCCCCGAAGAAGACCGCCCCTTCATATATCTATCCTGATACCCTTCCAGTTGGTTATTCATATAATTTAAGCGGTCGTACCCTATCATCGTAAGTGCAAGCATAATCGCTAACATGGCACTGAAGCCAATTAAGAGTTTAGCCTTTATCTTCATTCTCTATCTGTTCCCTTCTTCAGTGAGATCCACACAATACACTTATCATCATCACGCTCTTTAGGAACCTCAACATTGAAAAAAGCAGCTCGAATAGCTTCTTCGTTCCACTCATGTTCAACATTTAAATGTTGAATCATAAATTTCAGCTGCTCTTCTTGTTCGCCCTCAACCAGTTCCAATAGACCATCTGTATAAAGAACTAGATGCCCTTCATCTTCATAGGTTAAGCTCTGTGGCTGAATATCAATCCGTTCAAACAAACCTACTGGGTGACAGTTACTTTCCAGCATGACTGGAGTCTTAGCCACACCTTCAAAAAATAGCGCAGGTGGATGCCCGGCGTTGACGTAGTCAATACGTTTCATACGGGTATCTATCACAAGATAAATGGTCGTAAAGTAGTATTGGATCAGCTTTTTCTCAATATAGAGCTGATTAAACCTTCGATTGAGCTCTTGAATTACCTTTTCCGGCTCTACATACGTAGTTACCGTGTCCTTTAACACAGAAGCAAGAAACATACAAAAAAGAGATGACGATATTCCGTGTCCCATAATGTCCAGCAGGATCACGCCATATCGGCCATCACCAAGGGGATACCACGCGTATAAATCACCGGCAAGCTCAGAGGATGGCTGATAGATGGCATTGACCTCAAAATCCTCTTCCTGAAGAGGCAAGCTCAACACAGCATTCTGAACAAGTGCGGCCAGTCTCAATTCTTCTTGAATTCGCTGATCTCGTTCCTTATGCCAATCTTTCTCTCGCTTCAACCGCAGCGCGAGCCGAATTCTGGCCATCAGCTCCACTTTGTTAATGGGTTTCGTAACATAATCTACTGCACCTGCATCCAGTGCTTCTGCCAGCTTCTTGGAATCTCCAACAGCTGTAACCATTATTATTGGAATATCCTTTAGGTGTTCGTATTGCTGTACAACACGACATGCCTCGATTCCATCCATTTCCGGCATCATCATATCCAGTAAAATCAGATCGATATCTGACATCCGAGGACGTCCATCTTCACTCACAGAACCGATACCCAACCGTGTAAGCATCTCTTTTGCAGAGGATGCGGTTACGAAATTTCGGTAATCTTCTTTTTTCAGGATTTCACGGATAATGATAACATTAGTCGGATTGTCATCTACGATTAAGATTCTCATCATCTTCACCTCACACGAATAGTATTACGAACGTAAAATTCTGCGACTCATTACCTATATCATACGCTATTTAAATGTGTTATTTCTATTTTTAATATATGTAAATATAGTAATAGGTTCATTTACGCCTTCAGCAAAGTAACCTCCCGAACCACTACATCTAGTGGTTCGGGAGGTTACTCTATGGTAAAGACAGCCTCTGTTTATTAACCAAAATAATCAAAAGTGAAACATATTAAGAAGAAATACTATCAAATAAATCAATACCTTCAAATTCACCTGCCAAATTTCGGTATATTTTGAGCGCATTGTTTCCTCTCATATATACATCACCATCTTCGGCAATAAAATACGGTTTACCCAAGGTCGATTGCACATTATCCTTCACGGGATCAATTCCCACCCCATTTACCTGTAGACCAAACTGCTGTGCTTGAGAAGGTGAGACATGCACATACAGTACAAACCCCTCACCAACACCCACTGTTACATCTGCGTATTGGTACTCCTCTGTCCCTTGCAATGGATCATTTGTTACCGCCAGCGGATTGCCCTTGGCCAGAAGCAATTCTTCCTTCGTAGCATATAAAGCAACACCTTGCAGTGAATCAAACTGATTTATAGCAGGGCTCGTTTCTGAGGAATGTTCAAATGTAAGAACTGTCTTAGGCTGATCACTAAAAGTCGAGATAGGCGTCAACTGTGGAGACGCATCAAAGTATGGGGAAAGTAGACTAAACAAGAGTATGATAATGTTCATGTTGTTATCCCACCTTTCTTATCTGCAGCCGCCATTTACAGAGGACTTGCTGCCTTAACTTTAATGACGGAATTTTTTCCAAAGAGTTGCAGCTACATCTACACTTTTTAACACAGTAGCTATTTTCCCCGATGCTTTCTCGTTATTAACAGCATCATAAGAGTTTACCGTACGTTCCTCAGCTGGAGTCAGCGGAGCTTCTTTTATGGATACCCCCTTACGCTTCTCCCTCAGTTCATGTGATTTACGATATCTCTCAATCACAGTTACTGAAACTTGCTTAACGGTTAAGGTTAACTCATTCATAACTTCTCCCAAATTCTTCACAGAATCTATGACAGGATCAATCTTCTGAATTTTATTCTGTACATCAGCGGTAATTTCATTTGCATGTCTGACTGTAGTCTTCACTTCATAAGTCAGTTCATCCATCGTCTTCTGCACTTCCACCAAGGTCTGGCTTACTTTGTCGAGAGATTGCTTCGCTGACTGCAAAGTCTTAATTAGAAAGAAAACAAGTATTGCGAATGCGATAGCAACGAGAGCTACACTAAGTTCAATGATCATATTCATAACCCCTTCCAAATCTCATAAATAGTGGCTAATCAGCCTTGTATACTGCATAGTTACCCCCACTACCATATGCCGAAACAATCTGTCGAGCGTTGTCAAAATTCCCTGCTCCCCTTTGTTTCAGAATCAAAGTCCCCGTTTATACAATGACTACAAATCAAAAAAAGGATAGGTGATATGTAATGTTAAAATGGTCCGCAATTCTGCTAGTTGTAGCTGTAATCGCTGGTATCTTTGGTTTCTTCAATCTTGTAGCAGCCGCTGCTGGTCTTGCAAAGATACTATTCTTCGTATTCTTGGTTCTGTTTGTTGTTTCCCTCTTCACGGGACGCAGAGGTAGATCGATGTAGCCTCCTCCCATATCTATCCATATATCTTATTCATCATGCAGAAAGTATAGGTCATTCCCACACAGATGTCACTTGAGAAAATAAGAAAAAGTTTTGAAGTTAGATCATAATGAGGAGGAACTTAACATGAAAAAATTCGCCAGCATTACACTTGCCTTGGGACTTATGGCTTCAATAGCAGCTACAGCATCAGCCGCTGAGGTAACAGGGACAACTACAGATTCTACGCCCGGAACTGGAAGCACTTACACAACATCTTTTGAAACGATCATTACCCCATCGGATATTACTCCAGCCACACCACAAATTGTTCTAACCGAAAAAACAGCTTTCCACTTTTCAGTTGGCAGTATGATTCCCGCAGGCTGGCTTAGCGCTCAAACGCTTGATACCACAGGTGAAGTGATTACGGATACTTGGGGCAATGAATGGAGAGAAATCTACACTTGGCTAGGAAAAGCGTGGGTAAAGGTTCCTGTTGCTGCCAATGTAATTATGTAATTAGTACAGAAAAGATGATAACAAGCATAAACGCCTTCGGCGTCCCTATAAGGACGGCAAGTGTTTAAGCGAGAAATATAAGGATAATTTATAGAACGGAACATATAAATTCTTATATTTACAAAAAGCTACCCCCTCAGTAGATCATTCTACTGAGGGGGTAGCTTTTGCGCTTACGCCGCCTTTGTTCACCCGTCACAAACATGCGATGCTGCCGCTTCTGTATACCTATATAATTATCGGATGACCGATCCCCCGAAGAGGAAACGATTCGTCCAAGAAGCGCTTAATTTATCTACTTTCACCCCGCCTGAAGCTACGGAATACGTATGGAGAACTTGTCCATCTCCTAGATACATAGCAACATGCGATATTCTTGCCTTAGATTTGTCGATCCCTTCATACGCTGAAGCGGAGTTCCCTTTATAATCCATAAAGAACATTAGATCGCCGCGTTTCAAACCGGAAGTAGACGTAACTACCGTACTATTCGATTTCACCCAATCTCCCTGTTGACGGGAATCAGCAGGCAGTTTCAAATTCACAGCATCCATGAAAATTTGCCGGATAAAATCAGAACAATCGAAGGTGCTTGTATCATATCTGCTGGAACCAAACTCATAAGGTGTACCCAGATAGCCCATACCTGCTGAGATTACGCTCTCGATTTGGGCAGAAGCCCCAGGTGTAGAAATAGGTGGTACTGGTGCTGGCGGCGTTGGTGTCGGCGTTACCGTCCCAGTCCCCCCATTATTAGCGAACGAAGTATATTGATCACTTGAACTTATATATCCAATGCTACCATCAGAGGTTTGAATTTGATACCAGGAGCTGTTCGGCTGTGCCAGAAGCTGTACTTGTTCCCCCTTCTTCAGAAGTCTCAGTACTTTTCCACTTGTAGAAGGCGCAGTTCGAAGATTCACTCCGTACTTTATGGTTCCCGTTTGTGCTGATGGTGCTGTTGGTGTACCTACTGAAGATGAATTTACGCTGATATACTTATCATCTGTACTAGTATAGCCTACGGAACCATCCGCTGCTTTCACCTGATACCAATAGCTATTCGGTTGTGCCACAATCTGCACTTGATCTCCTTTTTGCAAATACTTCACTACTTCTCCACTTGTAGAAGGTGTACTGCGAAGGCGAACACTTGCCTCGATGACCGCTGTTTGACCGGCTGCTGCTGCCATAACTGAATTTGATGGACTTGAGGCTGCTGCTGCATTTCCAGGAGCAGATACTCCTAAACCTGCAACAATTGCAGCTGAAACCAATAAGGATGCTGTTAATTGCTTATGTGATTTAATCATACGTTCCCCCAATACCATGATGAGATTTCAACAAAGGTGTGAACTACATTCCTTTATGCCCTCATTATAGGCTTGCCCGGGATTTGGAACATGCTCCAAATTGCACATATAATCATGCCACTTTATGGTAAAATACAGGACTAAAGTCTTGAATCCTCCTTAAATATGTTTGTTTTTTCCTTAAAATAGAATTTTTCAAATTTAATCTTTAGGTTCCACATGCACCTGTACATTCATAATATTGTGTAGCTTGCTCATTCTCTCTTCAATGGAGTCACTGATCCTATGACCTTCCACCACTGTAATATTCGCGTCTACCTCCACTACAACATCCACGTGTACATGATTCCCATGAACCCGTGCCTTCACATCTTTAATCCCCTCTACTCCCGGTGTTCGAGCAATCGTACTACGTAGATCCATCAATCTATCTTCATCAAAGCCATCCGTAAGCCGGTAGGTCGAGTCACGAAAAATATCCCATGCCGTCTTAGAGATAATCAGTCCGACAACTACTGCCGCCGCAGAATCAATCCATGGCAGTCCGAACTGAGCACCTACAATCCCAACAGCAGCACCTATACTAACCATAGCATCGGAAAAATTATCTTTCGCCGCTGCCATAAGTGCACTACTATTTATCTGCTTAGCCAGCCTTTTGTTGTATATGTATACTCCCATCATTGCTACTGCACACACTAGAGCCACACCAGCAGACCATAGCTGCGGGGTTTCCTTTGCACGATCGAAAAAGGACCGCACCGCCTCCACAATCACTTGAATACCTACTACCGCCATAATAAAAGAAGCCAACAATGCAGCTACTGTCTCTGCCCGAAAATGTCCATAAGCATGGTCAGAGTCAGGTGGCTTCCGCGAAATCTTTAGACCAACCAACACGGCTGCAGATGCTACGATGTCAGTTAAATTATTGACTCCGTCCGCGACCAATGCACTAGAGGCGAATAGATAACCGCTAACCAGCTTGAAAGTCGATAAAATGAGGTAAGCCGCTATGCTAACCCAAGCGCCCCGCTCGCCTTTACGTATATCTTCGTAAATATCAACCATTTTGGCTATCTCCTCGTTTTCAGTCTTGTTAGAAAAGAATTCTTTCAATTATTCTTGCCCTTGTAGCAGCATTTAAAAACAATTAGAATAAAGTGAAGGACTTGCTTCAAAGGAGGTTATCATAATGAGCGAAAACAATGAAAAAGGAAAAATCAATTTAGCTGAAGCTATCCGGCAAAAGCTGGAGCAGAAGAAACAACAATCTTCCTCCAAACCTGGATCAACTTTTCAGGCCGGATCCGCTAAACCACTAAAAAGTCAGAATAACAAAAAGCCTAACAACCAACGCCGTCGTACCGGCGGGTCCTAGTACTACTTTATAAACATAAAAGGCTGCGCATCCCTCAGGGACAACGCAGCCTTTTATGCGTTCGCCTGCCTTAAAGGATGGGCTAGAACTCATCAAATTCATAACTGATTCTCTTTATTGTACAATTAGCCAACTGAAAACATGCGCTTTGGGAAACCTCAAGTGATAAGGCTTCCTGTCTTGCAAGCCCCGCGTATACTCCCCGTAGAATTCTACTTGTTAATCCATGTGTAACCGCAATGACCCGCGGAGTGGAGGACAAGCTATCCAGCCAGTCTGTGACACGCTCCTGAACCGCTTCATAGCTCTCTCCATCTGGTGAACGAAAATACCAGTCATACATACTCGTATCCTCAAGACTATTTGGCCAGCCCTGCTCAATTTCCTTGAGCGTTAGCCCTGACCAAGAACCAACGGAAACTTCACTTAACCTGGAATCCGTTTCTATTTTATTGAAATCATAACCTAAGATTTCACACAAAATTTGTGTGCTTTGCAGCGCTCTCCCAAGTGGACTTGAAATCACCTTCCATTCGGAGGGATGCTCCACCGAATAACGAAGCAGCCTCCCCATTTGTCTGACTTGATCCATTCCATGCTCAGTCAGAGGTGAGTCCAATTGGCCTTGGTAACGACCTTGCGTATTAAACTCGGTCTCCCCATGCCTCATAATAAAAATAGTTCTGTCCACATGCTTCACCTACCGTTACCTTTTCAAAATCGAAATTATAAAGACAGCTACCCTAATCCTATCAGGATTAGAGTAGCTGCTTAACGGGTTCCTTCCGCATAACGGAAAGTAAATATTATACTTCTACAGGATACATGCGTTGGCGCATTTCCTTAATTTCAGGATTCTCTAAATACTCATCGTAAGTCATCGTGCGATCAATTACACCTGTAGGTGTGATCTCGATGATACGGTTAGCAATCGTTTGGATGAACTGATGGTCATGGGAAGTAAAGAGAATAGTCCCGTCGAAATCGATCAGTCCGTTATTCAGTGCCGTAATGGATTCCAGATCCAAGTGATTGGTAGGCTCATCGAATACAAGCACGTTCGCACCGTTCAGCATCATCTTCGCCAACATACAGCGAACCTTCTCGCCCCCGGACAATACACTCGCTTTCTTCAGTGCTTCTTCTCCGGCGAACAGCATCCGTCCAAGGAATCCACGCAGGAACGTCTCATCCTGATCTTTAGAATACTGACGCAGCCATTCTACGAGATTCAAGTCCACACCATCGAAATAGCTGGAGTTGTCTTTTGGGAAATAAGCTTGAGTTGTAGTGACGCCCCACGCATATTCACCCGCATCCGCTTCCTGCTCACCCATGATCACATCAAATAGAAGTGATTTAGGCTGGGAGTAAGGACCCACGAAAGCAATCTTATCACCTTTGTTAACTACAAAGCTGATTTCATCAAGAACCTTCTCACCTTCAACCGATTTGGTCAATCCGCTGATCGTCAGAAGCTGCTTACCTGCTTCACGTTCAGGTTTGAAGTTGAGGAACGGATATTTACGGTTAGATGGACGAATGTCATCCAACGTAATTTTCTCGAGTTGTTTCTTACGAGAAGTCGCCTGTTTAGACTTGGAAGCATTGGCCGAGAAACGCTGAATAAAGGCTTGCAGTTCCTTGATCTTGTCTTCCTTCTTCTTGTTCGAATCACGCTGTAAAGCTTGAGCAAGCTGACTGGACTCGTACCAGAAGTCGTAGTTACCAACATACATCTGGATTTTGCCAAAATCAATATCCGCAATATGCGTACATACTTTGTTCAGGAAGTGACGGTCATGGGATACGACGATAACAGTACCTTCATAATCCATGAGGAAGTTCTCTAACCAGCCAATCGATTCTAGATCCAAGTGGTTGGTAGGCTCATCGAGCAGGAGGTTATTTGGACGGCCAAACAAGGCTTGTGCCAAGAGTACCCGTACCTTCTCATTGCCGCTCAGTTCGGCCATTTTCTTATCATGCAGTTCACGCATAATGCCAAGACCGATCAGCATAGCCGCCGCATCCGGCTCTGCATCCCAGCCATTAAGTTCTGCAAATTCGCCTTCAAGCTCACCGGCACGCAGACCATCTGCTTCCGTGAAATCAGACTTCGCATAAAGCGCGTCCTTTTCTTTCATGATTTCATAAAGACGAGTGTGACCCATAATTACTGTTTCAAGTACTGGGAATTCATCGTACTCGAAATGATTCTGCTTCAGAACTGCAAGGCGTTCACCTGGTGTTATATGAACATCACCCGTGTTCGCTTCAATCTCCCCAGACAGAATTTTCAGAAAGGTTGATTTACCAGCACCATTGGCACCAATCAAACCATAGCAGTTACCAGGGGTGAATTTTATGTTTACATCTTCGAAGAGAGCGCGTTTTCCGTAGCGGAGTGTTACGCCGCTTGTGCTAATCATTACGCATTACCATCCTTTTCACTTTAGGGTTTCGGCTCATTATAGCATAAAATCAGTGCAAAAATCCCGTGAAATAGGCATTTAAGCTGATCTCACTCCTACGAAACTTATTCCAACTGTTTTACGGCGACAACTTTTAAGGAGGAATTTTTTCAATTATTCCCCAGATGTGCGATTCTCCTTTTGTACGACCAGTGTTTCTCCATAACCGAGTGTACGAATTCTTTCCTCCGAAATCGCATGTTTAACTCGGGCGTTCTCCATGCGATCCAGTGCTTCCCGGGCGGTATCATCCGCAAGTCTGAAGGTACCGTAATGCATCGGAATCATGGTCTCCGCCCCTACATCTAGGAAAGCTTGAATGGCTTCCTCAGGATTTACATGCTGAGAGGTCATGAACCATTCCGGTTCATAAGCCCCAATCGGCATAAGCGCGATATCGATCTTATAACGACTTCCGATCTCCTTAAAGCCTGGAAAATAACCGCTGTCCCCAGCGAAATAAAGATTCGGAGAAGACTTCTGATTTCCGGAATCAGCGGGCTCCAAGATGTACCCACCCCAATGAGAAGTATTCGTATCCCATGGTGTTCTCCGCGTCCAGTGCTGAGTAGGCACAAAACTAAGCTTGATCTTACCTAGCTTAATCTCCTGCCACCATTCCATTTCCACACAGTTGCGGAACCCTTTTCGAAGCATTTTTCGCTTCAGACCAACAGGAACTACAAGCGTTGTCCCTGCCCGATATAATTTGCGGATAGAGGCGATATGCAAATGGTCATAATGAGAGTGCGAAATCAGAATCAGGTCAATCGGTGGCACTTCGCTAAGTGGAATCCCAGGTTGTCCCAGTCTTTTCTCAAAGCCCAGCCTTCTCGCCCAGATAGGATCTGTAATGATATTCATCCCTTCATATTGAAGGAAAAATGTTGAATGCCCAATCCACGTAATGGTAGACTCCAATCGATTCTCAGACAGATAAGATAATCTGGGCGGCGTATTCGGTACAACATATGAATAGTCCTTCTTCTTGCGACGACGTTCCTCACGCCACTGGCGAAATTCCTTTAATGATTTATCGGTACTTACATTATCGACGTTATGGTAACGAGTTTTAGGCATACAACACCTCTTCTACAGAAGTTTACCGAGCAATCCTAGCTTTAGCGAATATACTACAACTATATTGAACAGCAGCGTATTTTGCAAAATATACAAATAGCATGATAAAGGTTCGCCCTTTTATTCATCACAATTGCAGACTTTAGCGAAATAATAGAAGAGTTCTTTTGGTTTCACACCAGAAATGAGATAATATGTGTATAAAGTATGGCGGTGCATATACCGTTCAAGGGGGAGCTACGTATGAAGATTACTTTTATTGAACCGACTCCAAGTCCAAATACGATGAAGCTACATTTGGACGAAAGTTTAGAACCCGGAATTCGCAGAACCTATACTCCAGAAAGTGAGCGTTCCGCACCTGCTTGGGCACGTGAAATGTTAACGATACCGGGCGTTATTAGCATTTATCATGCTGCTGACTTCGCAGCACTTGAGCGCAAAGGCAATGCCGATTGGGCAGCCATTCTAAGAGAAGTTCAAAGCCGCTTCGCTAACAGCGAAGGTGTAACTGGAGATTGGAGCCTAGCTGACGAGAATGCCGGTGCTCATTTTGGGGAAGCGCAAGTCTTCGTCCAATTATTCCGCGGAATTCCGATGCAAATCCGCGTCAAAACGGGCGCGAATGAAGAGCGCATATCCTTAGCTAACCGCTTTACTAAAGCGGTTATGGATGTGGCTAGCGCCGTGATGATCAAAGAGCGCAAGCTCACCGATTACGGCGTGCGTTATGGCGAGCCCGCGGACATTGCGCGCGAGGTCGAGCAAGAGATCGAGGCAGCGTATCCGCAGGAACGCCTCGACTCCCTCGTGCAGCAAGCCATTGCGCACGGAGCCGAAGGTGAGTTCGTCGAGCAGAGACGAACTCGCACACAGGATGAGCTGCTGCGAGACCTGAAGCATGAGGATTGGCGCGTGCGCTACGCCGCGCTAGAGGATCTTACGCCGACGGCGGAGCTCCTGCCGGAGCTTAAGGCGGCGCTACACGATCCCAAGCTGCATATTCGCAGGCTTGCGGTCGTGTATCTTGGCGACCTTCGCACGCCTGAGGCGATGGAGCTGCTCTATGAGGCGATGGCTGACAGCGCCCCAGCCGTAAGACGTACGGCTGGCGATACGCTGTCCGACATCGGCGATCCTGCCGCCACGCCAGTGATGACGGCGGCGCTAACAGATAAGAGCAAGCTTGTCCGCTGGCGCGCAGCTCGTTTTCTCTACGAAGTTGGTACATCCGAAGCTCAAGATGCGCTCACACTTGCAGCGGATGATCCAGAGTTCGAGGTTGGCCTTCAGGCCAAGATGGCTTTGGAGCGTATCGCCTCAGGTGAAGCCGCAGCAGGCACCGTATGGCAACAGATGTCAGAACGCCGTCGTAATTAACATGGAAGTACCTGATTTTGTCATTGCTTTGAGAAGTAAACTTGCTTTATACTAATTCCTGTTGTTTATAAATGAATGAAGTAAAGATAGCCTCGTCATACTAAGATGAGGTAGAGGTCGCGGATATAAAGAGTACGCGTGTGGAGACGTTAGAGCCGTCTATGAATCACGCCGAAAGGAATATCCGCCGAAGCTTGCGCTGTAGCTCTTACAGCGGTGCAGGCTGGGGCCGTTGCCGAAAGGCACGGAACTGTCACATTGTACAGCCTGCGTAAGTAGCAGACTGCAGTGTGTTGCGCTATCTTCACAGGGAGTATGATGCGGAGCTGTATAGATGGAAGCCGCAGACATAGTTTGCGGCTTCTTTGCGTTTACAGAATTTGTATGTTTCGTACAGTCATCCATAACCTTCTGGAAATCACGAAGTATACCTCCCGCCTTGCGGGAGTCAGCAGCTCAGCACTCCCCGTTCATGAACAGTAAGATTAGATCATAAGGAGTGTCATATTCATGCAGGGCAATCAGCAAAACCCAGCGCAAGGCAACATAAATCAGCCTGCGCTAAAAAAATCGTTCAAAGCAAGACATTTGACCATGATCGCGCTTGGCGGATCTATTGGAACGGGTCTGTTTCTAGCCAGTGGCGGCGCGATCGCTTCAGCAGGACCTGGTGGAGCGCTTCTAGCTTATACGGCTGTGGGTGTAATGGTTTATTTTCTCATGACTAGTCTTGGGGAGCTCGCCACCTATTTACCGGACTCCGGGTCCTTCAGTACCTACGGCACTCGTTTCGTCAGCCCCGCCTTTGGCTTCGCCATCGGCTGGAACTTCTGGTATAACTGGGCGGTTACGATTGCAGCAGAGCTATCAGCGGCTACCGTCATCATTAAATATTGGTTCCCGGACAGCCCTTCCTTTCTCTGGAGTCTGGTGTTCCTACTGCTGATGTTCGGCCTAAACTTCCTATCTGCTCGTGGCTACGGGGAATCAGAATATTGGTTTGCCATTATCAAAATCATTACCGTTATCGCCTTCCTCGTTGTCGGTGTCCTCATGATATTCGGCATTATGGGTGGAGAAGCCGTAGGCTTCAGTAACTTCCAAATCGGGGGCAGCTCCTTCCACGGTGGCTTCTTCGCCTTCGTCGGGGTCTTTATGGCAGCCGGATTCTCCTTCCAGGGTACCGAGCTAATCGGCGTTGCTGCTGGTGAGAGCGAGAACCCACGCCGCAACGTCCCAATTGCGATCCGCCAAGTATTCTGGCGTATATTAATCTTTTATATCCTTGCTATATTTGTAATCGGAATGTTGATTCCTTATACAAATCCAGATCTTCTGCGTGGAGGCATCGATGACATCGGAGTCAGTCCGTTTACGATCGTGTTCAATAAAGCCGGGCTTGCAATTGCTGCATCCGTAATGAATGCCGTCATTCTCAGCTCTGTACTGTCGGCAGGGAACTCTGGAATGTATGCTTCCACCCGTGTCCTGTATGCAATGGCTAAGGATGGCATGGCTCCGCGCGCACTGGGTAAGCTCAATCGCCGTGGTGTCCCTGTTGGCGCTTTGCTAGTAACTACGGCTGTCGGAATGCTCGCCTTTCTCGCTTCATTCTTTGGTGACGGTGCCGTATATAACTGGCTACTGAACGCCTCTGGTATGTGCGGATTTATTAACTGGTTGGGTATTGCGGTCTGCCATTACCGTTTCAGACGTGCTTTTATAGCACAAGGGCATTCGCTAGATGAACTACCTTACCGAGCTAGATGGTTCCCATTCGGACCTATCTTTGCTTTAGGACTTTGTATTGTAGCTATCCTCGGTCAGAATATGGGCGCCTTCTCAGGTGGAAATATCGACTGGTATGGTATCGCCGTTTCCTATATCAGCTTGCCGCTGTTTGTCTTGATCTGGGTAGGCTATCGCTGGTTCCGGAAGAGTAATATTATTCCTTTGGATAAATGCGACCTAAGTACTCACCCAGAATAAAATAGACCCGGTAAAAAACAAAAAAGGACGTCCCGTAGCCACTTAGGCTTATGGGATGTCCTTTTTGGTTATCCTTCTATTCCCAGGTCACAAACACTTTGAGATCGCCCGTATTGTCAAAAGCAGAACTGGAGTAAGATACATCCTCTAGTCCAAGCTTATATAGCTCCTGCAGGTCGTTCTTAAGCTTGGTCCCACTCCCTTGATAACGGAATAATATAGACACCTCACCGGAGGCAATTGCCTTATTCGCTAGCCGAGTCAGATCTCCTACCGAACGTACAATTAGCTCCTCGGCATATAGCTCATAATTGAGATCCTTCTGAAGCTGTTTATAGACAGCCGCATTCTGTCCTCCACGCTCCACAAGCGCAGACAAGGTCTTATGATAACCTACAGAAGCTGCCGGATAAGACTTCGTCCAGCTATGGTCCTGACGCATCTGCGCATCCGTTCTCAAGTAGTATGCAGTGCTAACCACACCTGCTTTATCAGGTGTCGGGTCATCCCAAGTCGTGTCGAGATGATACCACTGTCCATCTAACAGCACAAGATTCCAGGCATGCAACTGGCTACGTCCTCCAGGCTGTTTGGCTGTACCCTCAACGATTTTATTCGTGAATCCAGCCTCCTTTAACAGCTTATAGGTCAACAGCGAATACCCTTGGCAAACGGCGCTGCCACTCTTCAATCCTTCATAAGCCGTATATTTACGATACGAAGTGTCATACTTCAGATGAAGCACAACCCAATCGTGGATAGCCTTCACCTTCTGATGATTGTTCATGCCCGGCGTTATGATCTTCTTCAGCGCAGCCTTCACTTCTTTGTTTACAAAAGCCGTCTGCTCCAGCGTCTCCAAATATTTCACTTCCACCGTAACTTTTACAGAGCTTGCGCTTCCTCGATAAGTATATCCGTAGCTGTCTATAATGTAATACAAATAAGGGTCACTAGCCATCGCTTGATCCAGAGCCGCTTGTATTTTCGTTTTCAAATTTGAAGCTTTGCTCTCATAAGTAAAAGTAATGGTCTCCCTGCGGTTGTTCATTGCACCCGTTAGCTTCTGCGCTACTTCATTTACAGAACGAAGGGTGGGTGAACTCGAAGCCGCATAAGCATGACCCCAGCCCCAATAAATCATCGGTGGAATAGCAGCGAATATAATCACTCCTCCCAGAATGATCTTTACTAATGTGAAGCGTTTTTTCCACATATATATTCCGTTCCTCCGGCTCCTATAGACTTGTAATGAACCCTACCATTTAATAGATAATGAGCGTTTAGGCAAAAAAAGACTGCTCCCTGTAGAATAATTCTACTCTGAGAACAGCCTATATGCTAGAACGATGTGTTTTATTCACTTTGCGGTGTAATGATATAGGTCTCTCCTATAACGGTTTCAAATTCCATCTCTATCCCTATTCGTGAACCATCGGGACTTTGAATGAGCAAAGGCTGGTGACTGTAAATTCTGCATATTTGTCCATGCGTCGAGGTCAGTTCCGCCTTCGTTAAGCGTCCCTTACGCCATTCTATATTTGTGATAAAGCCGCCTCGGGCTATCAAGCCTTTCACACTGCCTTCAGACCACTCTTCTGGAAGAGCGGGTAATAATTCAAGCCCTTCCTGATGACTCTGCAAGAGCATCTCAGCAACTCCGGCCGTAGTTCCGAAGTTACCGTCAATCTGAAATGGAGGGTGATTACCGAATAAATTCGGCAGACTTGAATCTTGCAAAATACGACGTAAACAGCTATACGCACTCTCTCCATCCTTCAAACGCGCATATAGATTAAGTAGCCAGGCTGCACTCCAGCCCGTGTGTCCGCCCCCGCCTTCCAAGCGCTTCTTAAGCGATAACGCTGCCGCCTCTGCTAGCTCTGGTGTGGAGGAAGGACTAATTACATTCCCGGGATATAAATCATACAAATGAGAGACATGGCGGTGCCCAGGCTCTTGTTCAGCAAAATCCTCATTCCATTCACGAATACGTCCGTCCGGTGCAATCCCAGGATGAGCGAGTCGTTCCTGTTTCTGGCGTAGCTCCTGCCTCAGCTGGGCATCGGTATTCAAAATCTCAGCAGCCTGAATGCAATACTTGAACAGCTCAGCGATCAGCGATAAATCCATAGCTGAGCCAGCTGAAACACTGCATGGCGTGCCATCAGCAGTCAAGAATACATTCTCCGGTGAGGTAGACAGACCCGTTGTCCAGCTTCCATCAGGCAGCTCTACCAGCCAATCCAGACAAAATAACGCGGCTCCCTTTAACAAAGGATAAGCTGTGTTGCGCAAATATTCCTCATCTGGACGGAAAGCGTAACGCTCCCACAAATGGCGAGAGAGCCAAACTCCTCCCATTGGCCAAAATGCCCACATCGCCTTGCCGTCTGACGGAGACGTCATACGCCACAAATCTGTATTATGATGCACCGTCCAGCCACGTGCGCCATAATGAATATTTGCTGTACGGCTGCCAGCCACACTAAGCTCCGTAATAAAATCGATTAGAGGTTCATGGCATTCACCCAACCCGCATAACTCGGCTGGCCAATAATTCATTTCAGTGTTTATATTAGTCGTATAATTGCTGTTCCATGGCGGTTGGAGATAGGGATTCCAGATCCCTTGCAAATTCAGAGCTTGCGTCCCCGGCCGTGAGCCAGCAATCATCAGGTAGCGGCCATACTGGAACAGCAGCGCTTCTAGCGCAGAATCTGCCTGCCCCTCCTGGTACCGTGCTAGTCGCTCATCCGTGGGAAGCTCTATCCGGGAGGACGAAGGTGCAAGCGTCAACTCCACGCGGCGGAACAAGGACTGATGATCCTCTAGATGGCGCTGCTTCAGCTCTGCATATCCATTAGAGGACAAAGCCAATTGCTCTAGGCACAACTCCGAAGGCAGCTTACCGCCGCTTCCTGGCATCCGGTCATACCCGGCATAATCGGTTGCTGCAGCTAGGCGGATCGTAATAGAGCGCGCACCTGAAACCAACAACATGCCGTTCTCAGCATTACATTTGCCGCCATCTGTACGGATCTCCATTGCAGCGGCAAAACTTATGCCAAGCCCCTCTTCGTATAATACGGCACGCGGATGATCTCCTACATAATTATCAGCCACATGCGATGGAGCACGACCGGTCATCATCAGCGCGCCATCCGGAGTGATCTCTAGTCGGAAAGGATGCGGCGAAGTCAGAGCCACTGAGAAATCCGGCAAAATACCCAGCCCCTCTTTCCCCTCTGCACGGATATGAATGACTATAAGTTCATCTGGTCTGCTGGCCAAAACTTCGCGCACAATCCTTACATCCCCAGCAGTATAGGATACCGTAGCAAGCGCTTGATCCAAATCAAGCTCCCTCTGATAATCCTCTACAGGACCACCAAGATTGAACTTCATTCGCAAGTCTCCGAGCGGTTGATAGGATTCAGTCCGTCTGCCTAACATTTTGGAATCTACCAGTGCTTCCGCTTCCTTGTATTTCCCCTCTGCCACTAATTGTTTGGCCGGAGTCAAATGGCGCAGCGCCTCATAATTAGCTGTATCCCGCGGAAAGCCCGACCATAAGGTGTCTTCATTTAGTTGAATTAGTTCTTCTTCCGTTCCGCCAAAGATCATACCGCCCAAACGGCCGTTACCCACGGGCAGTGCCTCTTCCCATTCAGCCGCCGGCTGCTTATACCAGAGATCATGCACCCCAGTGTTCTTACTTTCTCCCACGTATATTCCTCCTATCCTATAATTACAGATGAAAAGAAATTGGCGGGAAGCCCGGACTTTCGTTCGGACTTCCCGCCATCTTCATGCTTTTATTTTATTAGCCGTGTTCCAGGAATAATTACTCATTCCAAAGTTTCACGCGTTGTTTAACCAGCTCTTCACGTAAATCTTCAGCTTTCGTCACACCAGCTTTATCCAGTTCAGCCATGTAAGCATCCCAAACTTTGTCGAAATCAGCTGGTTTGGACAAGATGGCTTCAGGAATCCGTTTCCAACTGATATCCTTCAGCTTGTTGTCGAGAACGACAATTTCGCTATCCCCAGGAATCGTGATGTTCCATGCCGCGCCCCAAGGTTTAACTTTGAATTCATCTTCATTTGGGAAGAGGTCTTTCCAAGTTGTTGCTTTATAAGCAGCAAGTGTTTCTTTTTCAACCGCATTGTAGCCTACTGTTACTTGCTCAGGGAAACGAGTGGTATAGTAGTTTCCAGTTGGATCCAATACGCCGTCACCATAGTGAGCGCTAAGCAGAGCGTAGTTTGATCCGACATTGCCAAGTCCTGTTTCTTTTTGGAAATTGGTAGTGTCATTATATTTACGGTTGTTCACATCTTCAGGAATGACGCGTTTGCCGTCAACTACGTTGTAATGCTTGCCTTCGATACCCCAGTTAACCAATACTTGACCTTCATCGGAAGCTAAGTAGTCCAAGAATTTAATTGCACGTACCGGATCTTTAGCATCTACACTGATCCCAATGCCGTTACCACCCATAAAGCCTGTAGGCCAGAAGGAAGTTTCTTTGTACTCTTCAGACAGGGTTACTGGATAGTGTCCGTATCCTTGATCCAGCTTACCTTCAGCTTTCAATGCTCTTTCTCCATCGCCATAACCCCAGTCTTGGTCGATCAAACCAATAACACGGCCGGTAGCGATTTTAGCTTTGTACTGATCATACTTTTGAACGAAGCTTTCCGGGTCAAGCAATCCGATATCGTTCATATGGTTGAGCCAGCGGAAATATTCTTTCTCAGCAGGACGACGGAAGTGATAAGTTACTTCTTGTGTGTCGATATCAATTGCATATTCTCCATCATCAGGAGAGCCTGTAGTAGTGAATGCTGGGTTAGTTACTGTAATGTACATGTACCAATCATCTGCATTTAGGGTCAGACCGATGTTTTTGTTACCATTTTCATCGGTTGGATGTTTTTCCAGGTAAGCCTTGATTACGTTCTCATAATCTTGGACAGTTTTAATTGCAGGATATCCCGCTTCTTTAACAGCACGGTGTTGTAGTTCAAATCCGCCACCAGCATCAAAGTATTTGTTATCAACACCTGCGTACGTAGGAATAGCATAGATCGCGTGGTCATCGTCACTGTAGCGTGAGCGTTTCATGCCTTCTTCGCCTAATACTTTTTTGATGTTCGGAGCATATTTTTCAATCAGATCTGTCAGATCAAGCATTGCGCCTGCATCCACCAGCTTGCTTACGTCGGTCTTGGCACTGATCAGATCCGGATAATCACCGCTCGCTGCGATCAACGCTACTTTCTGAGCAGGGTCACCAACCGCGTATTCAGCATTCAAGGTAACTCCTGTTTTTTCCGTAATCACTTTACCTACTTCATCTTGCATGCCTGTCCAGTTCGGGTTAGGGTCAGCACTGAAGAAAGTCATCGTGAGCGGAGAAGTATCCTCAACCGCATTGGCCGAATTAGCCGCATTCCCCTTATTTGTTGCATTTCCAGCTGCATCTCCAGCTGCATTATTGCCGTTGTTTCCACCACAACCTGCGAGCATGCCGAGCATCATAATAGAAGTAAGTGTAAGTGCCGTTGCTTTAGCTTTTATTTTTCTATTATTCCCCATTACATAAACCCTCCTTAAAATTGTTTATCTATCGTATCACAGATAAATCCTGTTAATACTTATCCCAAAACTTCCCACAAGAAAAGAAAACGGATACAAAACACTCTTAAAGCTTTGGGGAGACTATGCTCCCCTATTAGCTGTGATTAGCTCTTCACAGCGCCAAGTGTCATACCTTGAACAAAATATTTCTGAATGAACGGATACACCAACAAAATTGGCACGGTTACGACAATCGTAATCGCCATCTTGATAGACTCTGGCGAGACCTGATTCGAAGCTAGAGAAGCAATGTTGGAGCGGTAATCGCCACCATTACCACTGGTTGTACTCTGCAGAACCTTCATCAGTTCATATTGGAGTGTTGTCAGATGAGGGCTTGAACCATTATACAAATACGTATCAAACCAAGCATTCCATTGACCTACCGCTAGGAACAGTGCGATTGTTGCTAGGGCCGGCTTCATCAGCGGCAGGATGACACGCCAGTAAATGGTAAAATCATTCGCTCCATCCAGCTTCGCCGATTCCTGCAGTGCATACGGCAGTCCGTCAATGAAGGAGCGGATGACGAAGACGTTAAAGGCACTAACCAGTCCAGGTAATACATAGACTGCAAAGCTGTTCATCATATGGAGATCCTTGATCAGCATGTATATTGGAATCATTCCTCCAGAGATATACATGGTCATCGCCAAGAATGTAGAGACGAACTTGCGGCCTGCGAAATCAGGACGGCTGATCGTAAATGCTAGCATCGAGGCACTGATCAGACCGAACAAAGTACCGACGACTGTCCGCAAAGCGGATATTTTAAACCCGGTGATCAGCCCTGCGAAACTGAAGATTTTTAAGTAATTGTCCCAGGTAAATTCCCGAGGATAAATGGTGATGCCGCCGCGCACACTATCCACTGAATCATTCAGCGAGATAGCAAGCACATTCAGAAACGGATAGATCGTGATTACAACCACGAACAGTATTACAAAGTACACTATGAAGTCAAAGATCCGGTCTGACCACGACTTTCCGGTGATAGCTGTGTTTCCCACTGTAACGCTCTCCTTTCATGAAAAGGGCAATATTGCAGCCACGATTGGTAGAAGGGCCTTCTGTGTTACAGAAGGCTCTCTTTAGTTGTACGCTTGAAGATTCCATTAATCGTAAACAGCAGGATTACACTGATCACTGAGTTGAATATATTGATCGCGGTACCGTAGGAATATCTCGCCATGCCTAGTCCGTATTTCAGAGAGTACAGATCCAGCACCTGAGAGTAGTCGGTAACGAGGTTATTTCCAAGCAAGAATTGCTTCTCAAAGCCGATATTCAGCAAATTACCAATCGACATAATAAGTAGCACTGTAATGGTCGGCCGGATACCAGGAAGAGTAATATGCCATACCTGGCGGAGCCTGCTGGCACCGTCCACTCGAGCCGCTTCGTACAGTTCAGGTCCAATACCCGAGATGGCTGCAAGGTAGATGATCGCATTCCATCCGGTTTCTTTCCACACATCTGATAAAGTAACGATTCCCCAGAAGAGATGGCCCTGAGCCATGAACTGGATAGGTGAGTCTATAAATCCAATTGTTAACAAGAGATCGTTTACAAGACCATTTTCGCTAGATAACATTTTAGTTACAATTCCCGCTGCAACCACCCATGATACAAAGTGAGGCAAATACGAGACGGTCTGAGCAAAACGTTTAAAAAATCCAAGACGCAATTCATTGAGCAATATTGCAAACGTTATCGGAAAGATAAAGCCTGCGACCAAGCCCATTCCGCTCATCGCTAGCGTGTTACGCAGCGCCAGAAGAAATTGCGAGTCACTGAACAGTGTCTTAAAGTGTTCAAAACCTACCCATTCTTGTTCAAAAAAGCCACGTGCGGGCTTGTACTTTTGAAAAGCCATCGTCCAGCCCCATAATGGGAGATAACTGAAGACGAATGCCCAGATTACAAAAGGTATCGACATCAGCCACAAATACTTTTGATTCTTAAAGCTTCTCCAAAACCGTCCTCCTGAAGCAGGCTTTTTGTTGCGCATTCGGGTGTCCGGCGGGATTTGAGCAGTTACTGTGTCCGCTTTCATAAAGCCCCTCCTCTCTATGCCTTAATTCTAAAACTTTGTAAGCGATTGCAGTACCCTATAAATTCGACTTAAAATCAGGTGAAAATTAGAGATTTTTGTCCGGGGTGAATTCTCATTTCGGCTCATCGACACAGGGGGGCTAATGCTGCTGGCGTCTACATTATTCTTTGAATTGGACTCCTAAAAACACTTTGCTTGCTGGATATTAGTCACTACGAGGAATGTTCGAACTTTTTGATCGCTGGTTCTTCGAAATTTCTAACTAGGCTTCTGGTAACCAGCCACTACGCGGAATATTTGGACTTCCGATCGCTGTTATCCTCAGATTTCCTGATTTGAACCGCTTCTCGCGGTAGAAATCCGAGGATAGCATATGCTTTCGAAGCTAGCTTTTCTACGAAAAGCTTTCGGGCGAACGCTCCGCTTCTACAGTTCCAAATATTCCTCTTCGTTCTTCTACCAGTCACCAATTTAAAATTAGAAGCTTTCAACGCTTCTACAGTTTCAAAAATCCCTCTTCGCTCCTTTACCAGCAGATTTTATTGAACCAAAAATCAAAAGAAACTGCATTAACCCTTCACCCGCATAAGCTTAAGCAGGTGTCTATTTAACTACATTAATACTTCACCACGTACAATTGGTGGGAGTAGGGAAAACAAAAAAAGACCCGTGGACTGAAGTTCAGAAAACCACCTGAACTCAGCCACGGGTATAACAGACAAGACAAGAATACCACACCATCCTTAGATGCTTTTACGATAAGAAGTTGGTGAGATTCCTACATATTTACGGAACTTAGCGTTGAAATAATCAGGGTTCATATACCCTACCTTCTCAGCCACCTCGTATACTTTCATCCCTTGCGTCAGAAATTCCTTAGCCTTCTCAATCCGCACTTTGTCCACGTACGTATTGAAGTATTCTCCTGTGGTGTTCTTGAACATTTTACCGAGATAAGCGCTGTTGTAGCAGAATAACTCGGATAAGGTCTCCAGCTTTAGGTTCTCATTGTAGCGACGGTTGATTATTTCTGTGATCTTC
The DNA here is from genome assembly GCF_050277435.1 of Paenibacillus sp. NPDC101420. Classification (NCBI taxonomy): domain Bacteria; kingdom Bacillati; phylum Bacillota; class Bacilli; order Caryophanales; family Paenibacillaceae; genus Paenibacillus; species Paenibacillus sp. NPDC101420. Next base: position 176,278 of record NZ_JBNNSE010000008.1, on the reverse strand, counting down.
TTAATTTCATTTCCACGCCCACTGGTCATCTGACCCGCAATTTCTTCGAGAAATGAGACAGCCTGATCCTGCAAATCAGACAAATAATAACTTTGATAAAGCTCCCCTATTGGAGGGGAATGCTCTGCTGCATAAGTGCGAATTTCCGGATACGTAGGCTCCAGACGGGCCAGGACAGTACTAAGGAGTCTCACAAAGGTCTCTTTAATTCGCAATTCGTCGCTGCCCGCAGATACAAGTTCAGCACAGATAGTCAGCACTATCGGTCGAATCGCGCTCAGACTTCCGGTTTCTACTGCAAGCAGCAGACGACTCTCCGTCTCCTGATCCTCTTCAGTCTTCTCCTTCATCTCCATCAGAAATCCTGAAGGATCTGTACTGATGATGATCCCCTTTTTGAAGAAGAAGGAACGTCTTAACAGTTCACGTGCTGAATTAAACGATTCTCCCACCATTTCAGGTCGAGGTACTACTCCCCCCGCTACTGCAATGAAGTCGTAACCCTTTGGTTCTATCACTGCAGATAATCCCTTATATAATTCTTCCCGCTTGCTCACGCTCTGGTCCGGATCCTTCATGAGAATGCCCAAATACTGTGACAATGTAAAGAATGATGCATTAGGATGATTACTAAAATGCTGTTCCATTACTGTTTTGATTCCCCGGAGATCCTCATCATTTGCACCAGCTGTTTTTCTTAACTCAATGAGAATGACTTCATAATTTCCCTGATCGAGTCCTAGCGCATCCACATGTCTGCTAAGGTCCTCCTCCAGTTCTTCCTCTGAGGTTGGCTGTAGAAGCGCTCGGAGTAAAGTTTCCCTATTACGAGCGGGCTCCTCCTCATTCCAGTCACTGAACCGCTGCTCCTGCTCAATCGTTTCATGTAGCTGTTCCAGACATACGATCATCTCATCCTCATCCACTGGCTTCAGCAAATAGCCGTCGATCCGATATCCAATCGCCCGCTTAGCATATTCAAAATCAGCATGTCCACTCAAAATGAGTACATGACTTTCTGAGCCTTCTTTACGAAGCTCACTAATCATTTCCAGACCATCCATTCCAGGCATACGAATATCAGCAACGATCAGCTCCGGGTAGAAGGTATGATACTTTTCAAGTGCTTGCAAGCCATTAGCTGCTGTAGCTACCACCGTATAACCGAGCTTCTCCCAAGGGATCAGACTTCGAAGTCCTTCCCGTAGCTTCGGCTCATCATCGACAATCATCACTTTTATCATAGATTGTTGTCCTCCATTGGTATGCAGAAGAAAATAACCGTTCCTACATTAGGTCTACTTTCAATCGTTAGCCCATATTCTGCGCCGTAGGATAGTTTTAGCCGGTCATGTACATTACGAAGTCCAATTCGCTCACCTTCACGCTCTTCCTTACGCTCAAGCGTGTTCAGTAATTCCTCCAGCTGAATTGGAGATATTCCTACTCCGTTATCTGTAATCGTAAATTTAGCATGATCCCCAACTTGTACAACTTCCACCGTCACAAATGCACCTTCCATCTTATTATCCAGTCCGTGGATTACTGCGTTCTCAACGAGTGGCTGAATAAGAAGCGGGGGCATGTAAAGAGATTCAACGGCAGGGTCTACAGTAAATTGATATTTCAACCTCTCCTCATAACGGAATTGCTGAATATCCAAGTAACAACGTACCACTTCTAATTCCTGACTAAGCAAAATTTTACTTCGGCCTACCTCCAGGTTACTGCGCATCATTTTACCTAGAAGACGTACCACACGGGCAATTTCCACTTGCCCCTTCATGTGAGCTTCCATCCGAATCGCTTCTAGTGCATTGAATAAGAAATGCGGGTTAATCTGGCTGGCCAGCATTTTGAATCTAATATCATTTTGTTTCTGTTCCAGCAGACTATTCTGTGCATTGGATTCCTGTACCTCATACATCAAATCATTAATGCTGCGTACCATGGAATTGAATTGACGAGCTAACAGGGCGATTTCATCCTTGCCATCAATCTTTAATGTCGTATCAAAATCCCCAGTACTGACTCGGTTAATATGTCTGCTTAAATGCAGCAATCGTCGTGAAAACAAAGAGGAGAAGCTATATATAATTAAAAAGGCCAATAGAACACTTATCGCAACCACAGTAATCGAAAGCTTAATCACTTGATTGGGTTCTTTAACTATACTTTCAATCGAAAAAACAGATATAATTCGTAGTGCATTTCGGCTGGCTTGTGGTTTAAGCTCCTCGATCACAATTTTGGAAGCTTCACCATCTACTACTGCTTCATAGCTTCCACTTCCCTGCCCCAAGAGCTTCGTGTCAAAAGAAACATCCACCAGCTTTTTACCTGTCCGATCTTTGCGATTCGCTGCAATGATATTATCTTGATCATCGACGATCATGGTATCAAAAGATTCCTGGCTTAGAATGGATGCAAGCTGCTGACTGTTCACATTAATAACGAGTACACCGATCTTACTGGAGCCCTCCAGCTCGATTTTGCGGACAAGACTTAAATAATTCCGCTTATCACGCTCATCTTCGATATATTCCCAACCGACAAGACTATCGTACCGCTGTGCTCTCTGATACCACTGGCTCTCCTTAATCTCAGGTGAAGGATTGATCAGCTCCCAGTTGTTAAGCAGCGTAGCGTTGTCAGTGTATAAGCGAATGTTGGATATATCTTTATACAACCTTAGATACTCACGCATATCCGAGTAATCGCGGTAAGCTTCCACCACATCATAAGTGCTAACATACTGACGTATGGCAAGTCTCTTCAACCGTGCATCATTGCTCAAGCGATATGCGATATCCTGAGATACACCGATGACTTCTTCTGTTCTTTTCTTTACCCGATCTACGTTGATTGAAGCTTGTTCCAGTGCGCTCTGAAACGCCATGGTCCTCATCTCAAACGTAAGATAACCGCCTACCAGTAATACCGGAAGTAACGTAGTGAGTAAAAAAGCAAGCAACAGCTTATTGCGGATTTTGATGTCATTCAACAGCTTAACAATCCATTGGAACATGGCCTTCCGCCCCCCGAAACCTTCACTATCTCATGCAGAGTTTAACGCTGCCCTGGAGATACCCCATACTTTACAGAAGAAAAATAGGAACGGCAACAACTACGAATACAGCCTATCCTCAGATCAATAAACGAGATGGTCATAAAAAGGGCCTTCGCCATATGCGAAAGACCTTTTTTATCAGACATATCAAGCATAAACCCTTCGGCGTCCTTAATTATTGGCGGTACGCTGCCAGCTTGTTATTCAGTTCACGGGTCTGACCGTAGACTTCCTGATAGAGGTTAAATAAACCGTCATAGATCGCCGCTTGCTTCGGATCTGGTTTATACACATCCGCAGGACGGATGAAAGCTTCTGCACATGCACTAAGAGAAGTGAACCAGCCGCTACCGTAAGCTGCCAACATCGCTGCTCCCATAGCCGGACCCTGCTCACTTTCAAGCTTCACGATGGATGCATTGAAAATATCTGCTTGCATCTGGAGCCATGCCTCATTTTTAGCCCCGCCACCGATCGCAATGATTTCTGTAATCTCTTTGCCTGAATCACGTACAATCTCAATAGATTCACGTAGCGAAAAGGTAATGCCTTCTAATACAGAACGTGTAAAGTGAGTCAACGTATGCCCTGAATCCATACCAATAAAGCTTCCGCGAATATTCGCATCTGGATGAGGTGTACGTTCCCCTACGATATAAGGTGTAAAGAGCAGTCCGCCGCTACCCGCTGGAATGGAAGCTACTCCACTTAGCAATTCATCAAAGCTTTTGTCTGCCGCAAAGGTTTCTTTGAACCATGTAAGGCTATGACCAGCCGCTAGAGTAACGCCCATGATATAGTAGGCATCTTTTTCACCATGGTTGAAGAAATGGACTTTGCCTTCGAGATTTAAATCTTTGTTGCTCTCATAGGAAAGAACTACACCAGATGTACCAATACTGCACATCGTCCGACCTTCACCAAGGACACCTGCTCCAAGTGCTCCACATGCATTATCCGCACCACCAGCAAATACCTTTGTTGATGATAAAAGACCTGATGCTTCCGCAATATCCGGCAATAACGTTCCTGTCTGTTCAAAGGACTCTACCAGTCTAGGACAAAGGGAAAGCGGCAGTTCAAAAGCTTCAGCAATTTCAGCACTCCACGTTTTAGAACCTACATCTAATAGAAGCGTTCCTGCAGCATCGGAATAATCCATCGCATAATCACCGGTCAACCGGAGACGGACATAGTCTTTTGGCAACAGGAACTGATGCGCTTGTGATAATACCTCAGGTTCATTCTCTTGTACCCATAGAATTTTAGGAAGTGTGAAGCCTTCCAGCGCACGGTTTCTAGCAACCTCAATAAGCTTTGCTCCGAGCGTCTTCTCAATTCTTCTGCACTGTGCAGTAGTACGAGTATCATTCCAAAGAATGGCCGGACGAAGCACTTGCCCTTCCTTATCCACTAGTACCAATCCGTGCATTTGCCCGGAGAAGCTAAGACCATCAACTTGTGATGGGTCTATGCCCGATACTTCAATCAGACGACGAAGACTGACCAGCGTGCCTTTTACCCAGTCCTCAGGATTTTGTTCGCTCCAGTTCGGCTGCGGTCTGCTTAGCGGGTAGGACTCGGAATGCTCAAAAGCCACCTTGCCCTGTGGGTCCACTAGAACAGTCTTCACTGCGCTAGTGCCCAAATCTACACCTATAACGTATTTCATTTTTGACCTCCTAAAAGTTTTATGGAGCTTAGCTACTTGATTCTCTTCGCAATAAAACTTACTTCGTAAGCATACTGCTTAGTTTTATGAGCATAGGCTTCATTGAATTACTTCGAGTAAAACTTACTTCGTAAGCATCCACTTAGTTTTATGAGCGTTTCTAGAATATCTTTGTACAAAAAGGGGGCTGCCGAAGAATGCTCTCTTCAGCAACCCCCGTTGCATTTGTTCAAACTGGATTTAAAGCCTAAGCTTCAAGCTCCCTGTAAAGACTACTCAGCCAAGATGTATTGGTTAAGGGTAGCTCTCAAGTATTCTTGGCGTCCGGATTGGTTAGGACGTGGGTTCTCATTGTTCAAAGCATATTCAGCCAAGGAAGCCAAAGTTGCTTTGCCGGATACGATGTCCGCACCAACGCCTTCATTGAAGCTGCTATAACGTTTTTCAACGAAATCTTCGAATACGCGATCTTCGATCAATTTAGCAGCTACTTTCAAGCCTTTTGCATAAGTATCCATACCAGCGATATGTGCTAGGAACAGATCTTCAGGCTCAAAGGAAGGACGACGTACTTTAGAGTCAAAGTTGATTCCGCCTTTGCCAAGACCATCATTCTTGAGTACTTCATACAGTGTAAGTGTTGCATCGTAGATGTTAACTGGGAATTCATCTGTATCCCATCCGAGCAATGTATCACCTTGGTTAGCATCAAGCGATCCGAGCATGCCGTTGATACGAGCTACACGAAGCTCATGTTCAAAAGTATGACCTGCAAGCGTAGCATGGTTAGCTTCAAGGTTCAGCTTGAAGTGCTTGTCGAGATTGTATTTTTGTAAGAAAGAGATCGTTGTTGCTGCATCGAAATCATATTGATGTTTCGTAGGCTCTTTTGGTTTAGGCTCGATCAGGAATTGACCGTCAAAGCCGATTTCCTTAGCGTAATCTACAGCCATGCTGAACAGACGAGCAATGTTGTCTTGTTCAAGACCCATATCTGTATTCAGCAATTCTTCGTAACCCTCACGACCGCCCCAGAATACATAGTTGCTAGCGCCCAGACGTTTACCAACTTCCAGACCTTTCTTCACTTGTGCTGCTGCATGTGCGAAAACATCAGCGTTAGGTGTAGAACCTGCACCGTGCATGTAACGTGGGTTAGTGAACATATTAGCTGTATTCCACAACAATTTCTTGCCGGAAGTCTTCATGCCTTGTTCAAGGATATCAACGATAGTGTCGATGTTGCTGTAGAATTCACGCAAAGATGCGCCTTCAGGTGCGATATCTACATCATGGAAGCAGAAGTAAGGCAGATCCATCTTGTCCATAAATTCAAATGCTGCTTCAGCGCGAGCCTTAGCTTTGTCCAGACCGTTCAATTTGTTCCAGCTGCGAATTGCTGTTTCAGCGCCAAACGGATCAGAACCGCCAGCAGTTAATGTATGCCAATAAGCCATTGCAAATTTCAGATGTTCTTCCATAGTTTTGCCGGCTACGACTTCTTTAGGATTGTAAAATTTAAATGCGAAAGGGTTGGTGGAACGGCTTCCCTCGTAAGAGATTTTGTTCACTGTCTCAAAATAAGCCATTGTGTAATCCTCCTCAATTTGTGCTTCGCCCGCAAGCGTTTACAGGATCATCTTAACACATCTTTTGGACTTTGTATATTGGTTAAACAAAGTTTTGATAAGTTTTTTATGACCATTTTTTGGGACCCTGTCTAGCCTCCTCTCTCCTCTTCCCAAATATAGGAGATCCCTGTTGGAAAATTTCCTCTGGACGCTACGTATTGCAATTTGCAGCACATCACTCTAGACTAAGTGGCATGCAACAAATGGGAACTATGCCAAGCTAAAACGCCTTTAGCGTCCTTTTAAGGACGGTAAGCGTTTATGCGAGAATTATAAGGAGAAAGTATACCGTGAAGCTTATACTTTCTTATAATTTAAGAAGGATGTGTGATTTGTGAAGGTTACTGGAGACCAAGCGCTGGTCAAAAAAATAAATAAATCGATTGTACTACATACCATTCGAAGACACTCTCCACTCTCGCGCGCGAAGGTCTCAGAGATGACCGGACTGAATAAAGCTACTGTGTCCAATTTGGTAGCCGAGCTGTGCACGCAAGAATTGGTAACTGAAGTCGGACCTGGGGAATCAAGCGGTGGCCGCAAACCGTTAATGCTGCATTTTAACACGATGGCTGGTAGTGTAATCGGCATAGAATTACGGGTAAAGCAGCTAACAGCGGTCTTATGTGATCTGAGCGGGGGCATTCTTTACGAAAGCGATTTTTCTTTAGAAAACCATGATTTCCCTTACGTTCTGGAACAAATGAAAAAACTTATCTCAGGCTTGATTATCAACGCTCCAGAATCCCCTTACGGCATCGTCGGCATCGGAGTAGGTGTCCCCGGGATGGTGGATGAAAATGGTGTTGTACTCTTCGCTCCCAACCTTGGCTGGGAAATGGTCGAGCTGCGAGCGATACTCGAAGCTGAATTTTCCGTTCCTGTCACCATTGATAACGAAGCGAACGCGGGTGCACAGGGTGAACTCAACTTTGGAGCGGCACGAGAGGTAAGGCATCTCCTTTACATCAGTGCGGGATCAGGGATCGGATCTGGAATTATTATTGGTGGAGAACTATACAAGGGTGCTAGAGGATATGCCGGCGAAACCGGACATATGACGATTGAAGCCCAAGGCAAGCCTTGCAGTTGCGGGAGTCGTGGCTGTTGGGAGTTATATGCCTCTGAGAAAACTTATGATAATCCCGATCTCTCCCTCCCTGCCCATACTACGCCAGAGCTGGTTCGCTATGCAGCCAGCGGGCAAGAAGACGCCCTGCATCACTTCTCAACGATGGGTGAATATCTCGGTATAGGGGTGACCAATCTAATCAATAGCTTCAATCCAGAGCTTATTGTGATCGGTGGGGCATTGTCTGAGGCTGAAGAATGGCTAGGCGAACCGCTGCGCCGGGTTGTAGCTGAGCGTACTCTTCCTTACCATAAGCAGCAACTCGAAATTACATTCTCTAAGCTCGGCAGCCGTGGAACGATGATCGGCGCAGGTTTCTCTGCTGTTATGCATTTCCTGGGCGATATTCGGGTGACCCTATAATCCATAACGGTAAGCGAAGCGTTTATGTGAGAAATATAAGAATAATTTATAGCGTGGAACATATACATTCTTATATTTTGAAATAATTGACGTAAAATTGACGCATTTGAGTGAATCAAAAGTGCAGTAAAAAGAACAGAAATCCTATATAATAAAGGTCAAGCTAGTGTGACATTTATCACTACAACCCCTTTTTTGAAATGGAGAGCGAGTCCATGACCTATGTTGATACGTCTGATATCTCGGCACAGATGTTCATCACTGTGTTGCTTTTTCTGCTCATTATTGCCCCTTTGATCAGCCTCGGCGTGCTCCGTTTTTTTCAAGCTAAAAAGAAATCAGGATTTATTCTTATTGGCAGCGGCGCTGCTGTATACGTACTATTTCAGCTCATTACATCTTTCACTCAAACCTAAACTCTACTTCTAGATCTACTTTCATAAAAATAGTCTGCGCACAGATGCGTCAGACTATTTTTTGTATGCTAAAGCTCGCAGGTATTTTATACTTTCTTATATTTCAAAAAAGACCGCCTCCTAATCGGAAACGGCCCATTACAATTTCCTTATGGAAATCTTATTTAACAAGAAGAAACGACTTTATCGTCCTATTAAGACGACATCGGCTCTTCGTAGAAATATAAGAATATTATAGTTGTGCAGCATATAAATTGTTATATTTTCAAACAGTCGCGAGTGCTTTGTCGAACTGAGTTTTGTTCATGCCAACAATTTTATGCTCACCGATTACAGTTACAGGAATAGCCCTCACTCCCATGTCCCATACTTGCTGAGCAAAATCATCGTTCTGCTCGACATTGCGTTCTTCGTAGGATACGCCTTTTTCGCTTAAAAAGCTCTTCACCTGACGGCAATGCGGGCAATTTGTTGAGGTATATACAATTACATTCTCCATGGTATGACCTCCTATAAAAGATATACAGTGATGATATCAATTGTAGCATTGAGGGTTTTTCAAACCAAATTATAGAATAACTGCACTGTGCTCCAAGCTTTCGATATATTTCTCAGCATCCATAGCTGCCATACACCCACTACCTGCTGCAGTAATCGCTTGTCTGTAACGAGTATCCTGTACATCACCACATGCGAACACACCTGGGATATTAGTTTCGGAAGTGCCTGGGTTCGTCATGATATAGCCATCCGCATTGGTTGTGATCTGTCCACCTAAGAAAGAGGTATTAGGGTGGTGGCCAATCGCAACAAACACGCCGCTTGCTTCGATGATTTCTTCTTCACCAGTCTCATTGTTAAGCACTTTTAGTCCATTGACGCCTCTTTCGCTCGAAGTCACTTCCAGAGGAGTACGGTTCAAGTTCCAATCTACTTTAACATTAGCGCGTACACGATCCTGCATGATCTTCGAAGCACGCAATTCTCCACGACGGTGCACCAAAGTCACTTTGGAAGCAAAACGAGTCAAGAAACCCGCTTCCTCAAGTGCGGAATCTCCGCCACCAACAACCACGATCTCTTTATTACGGAAGAAAAATCCGTCACAGGTAGCGCAGGTGCTCACACCGCGTCCTACGTTATCTTGCTCCCCTGGGATACCGAGGTATTTCGCTGTAGCGCCTGTGGAAATGATCAATGTATCTGTAGTAAGAACACCCATTCCTTCAACATTCAGCTTAAAAGGGCGCTCTCCAAGTTCTACACTGTTCACCCAGCCCGTACGGAATTCTGCACCAAAACGTTCAGCTTGTTTACGCATATTATCCATCAAGTCAGGGCCCATGATTCCTTCAGGAAATCCAGGGAAATTCTCCACTTCTGTAGTTGTGGTTAATTGTCCACCGGGTTGAGGTCCTTCGATGACTAGTGGGTTCAAATTGGCACGAGCCAAATAGATAGCGGCGGTTAATCCTGCCGGTCCAGTACCAACAATTATTGATTTATACATATCTATGTCCTCCTTGAGCTAAACGGCATTGACGTCGCTTCTTATTTAAAATAATTATAATGTAGTGTTAATTATGATAACTGAAAGCAAATATGTCAATATGCCAGACTCCCAAGTTCCGAAACTATTTTGTGAACAATTTAATTTCAAAAAATATTATCTCAATAATCTTAGTCCATTTAGAATCACTAATATCGTACTGCCTTCATGCCCTATCACGCCAAAAGGAAGTGCGATCCCTTGCACAAAGTTGCTGATCATAAGCACTGCAATCACAGTCACAGCAAAAATCATATTTTGCTTCACAATACGCTGCGAACGACGCGCCAATGATATCGTTGAAGCGATCTCTTCTATATTATCATTCATAAGCACTACATCGGCTATTTCAAGTGCTGCGCCGCTCCCTTTCATGCCCATCCCCATGCCTACGGTTGCTGTCGCCAAAGCAGGTGCATCATTCACACCGTCACCTACCATAACAACGTGACCATACTTTTCACGTAGTGCTTTGATATGCTTCACTTTATCCTCCGGTAATAGATCGGCAAATACCATATCCACTCCAGTTGTACCTGCAATAACCTGAGCTGTAGCGTCACGGTCACCGGTAAGCATTGCTACTTTAATCCCAAGCTCCTGCAGCTTACGCACTGCGGCTTCTGCTTGTGGACGAACCGTATCCTGTAAAGCAATCATTCCGGCAATTTGCTCACCGTCCAGAATGATGGAGACGGTCTTCCCTTCTTCAGCCAACTGCTGCCGCTTAAGTTTCCAATGCTCTAGTTCAGGATTCATAGCAGATGGAGTCAGCTCATCGAGCAAATTAGACTTTCCGATTCTCCAGAGATGTCCGTCGATTTGACCTTCAATTCCCCAACCTGTGATGGTTTTACTGTCTTCTACTCCCTGTAGTGCTAAACCTTCCTCTTCTGCTTTACGCACAATCGCTTCCGCCAGTGGATGACGGGACATGTGCTCAATGGATGCGCTAACCGTTAGCAACTCTTGCCGGCTGTAGCCTTCACCTGCAATAAAATCAGTTACCTGAGGAGTTCCCTCTGTAAGCGTCCCTGTCTTATCGAATGCCACAACCGTTGTGCGTGCCATATTTTCCAGATGGACCCCGCCTTTAAACAGAACCCCTTTTCGCGCACTTTTGGAGATGGCTGACAGCATCGCTGGCATAATCGAAGAGACCAAAGCGCAAGGTGATGCTACTACTAGAAAGACCATCGCTTTATAGAAGGTTGCGCTCCAGCTCCAGTCCAGCAAAAACGGTGGAAGGATAATCAGTGCCACTGTCGAGGCTACGACAACCCGTGCATAGATGGCTTCTAGTCTTTTAATAAAACGCTGGGAGTTAGGAACTTCCGTCTCTGCCTCTTCTACCATTTTGATGATTTTAGCAAAAAGGGTGTTCTCAGCTGCTTTCGTTACCTCAATATAAAGGGGGCCTTCTCCATTCACAGTGCCTGCAAAAACCTCGCTACCGGCACATTTCTCTACAGGAACCGATTCTCCCGTAATGGAAGCCTGATCTACTGCCGATTCCCCCCGATATACCTTGCCGTCTGCCGGAATTAAATCTCCCGGGCGCACAAGCAGCAGATCTCCGATCACCAACTGGTCAATATTAACCTCATTCATACTTCCTTTTTCAATGCGCATAGCCGTAGCCGGTTTGAGTGCCATCAGCGAGGAAATATCCTTTTTACTACGTTCCATCGTATAACTCTCTAATGCTCCACTGAGTGCAAAAATGAAAATAAGCATAGCACCTTCATTCCAGTATCCAATGGAAGCTGCGCCTAGTGCGGCTGCAATCATTAATAGGTTCACATCGAGATCCCGTTCTTTGACGAGCGTTTCTACGCCTTCCTTTGCCTTGTTCCAGCCACCAATCGTATAAGAAATGACATAGAGCGCTATGGAAAGAATTTCTGACCATCCACTAACTGACCAAGCAAAAAGCATAAGCAGTCCGCTGCCCAGAGCAGCCTGCATTTCAGAATTGCTGAGCATGGCACGCGGATCGAACCGGCGCTTTGGAGCGCCTGGCTTCTTCATGCTGCCAGAGATAGATGACTGCTTGGGTAAATGTTTTGATGTTGCTTGCATAATAATCGCCGTCCTTTAAAGTTTTGTGGAGTTTTACTTCATTGACTCTTCTTCGCAACAAAACTTGCTTCGTAAGCATACGCTTTGTTTTGTGGAGCCTAACTTCAGCCAAGTGAGAATGAGAGCCATTATTAAGACCCCTAAAATGACACATGCTGCCCCGGCTTAGCCGGGACAGCATGATTGATAACTATAGGTAGTGAGAATGATAATCATTGTTGCAATAGTACAACTATATTTCCTTAGTGCAACTTATATTTTAATCATACCACCAGGAATGAAAAAGTAAAGCCTATCTGTTCAGCTAACCGCCCTAAATTTCAGAGTATATGTCAGCTGCTCGCTTAATGGCGGATTTTATCTAACAGTTCTGTTAGGACATGTTCCTCGACTGGAGTCGAATAAGATCCATCCTCAAAACGTTTCATCGAACCGATCCCCTCTTGGAATACAAACCGTATGCGCCCTTTGCGTACTTTTTTATCTGTATACATTTTATCGATTAGTATTCGATCTGTAATGGTTGCTGGAATTTCAGTCGGCAGACCCGCCTTCTGTAGTAATGCAATCACCCGCTGAGTTTGGTTCGGAGTTACATATCCCAAGCGCTCTGCTAACTGCACCTGAATAGCAAGACCTATCGCAATAGCTTCACCATGTAACAATTCATAACCGCTTAAAGCCTCCAGTGCTCGACCCGCAGTATGCCCTAGATTAAGAATTTGCCGCAGATTGCTCTCCAATTCGTCCTTCTCTACCACACCGTATTTGATCTCACAATTATAAAGTGCAATCCGTTCGCAGACCTCTCGGTTTAATATAAGCTCTCCCTCTAAAGAAACAACTTGTTCCAAATTCTGCTCCAAATACTCAAAAAAACCCGCATCCGCCATGCAGGCATGTTTGATCGTTTCAGCTAAGCCGCTACGCAACTCACGAACCGGAAGTGTTCTCCATGTCGCTAAGTCGATGTAGACCTTTCTGGGTTGATGAAATACACCGATTAGATTGGTAGCGACCGGTGTATTTACGCCTGTTTTTCCGCCAATGGATGCATCTGCTGCTGCTAATAAGGTGGTCGCATAGTTCAAACTCGGCACTCCCCGGCCAAATGTCCCTGCCAGAAAACCTGCCAAATCTGTTACCGCCCCGCCTCCAATCGCAATAATACAGCAATCTCGTCCATAAGAACGGCTTAATAGCTGATCCTCCAGCAACGCCTTCGTTTCACGGGTTTTGGATTTCTCTCCGGCGGGGAAAGAAAAAAGCTCCGCATGAAAATCATTCTGAATCAACTGTTCCAGCAAGGCTTGTCCATAAAGTGCTTCAACTTTGGAATCCGTAATTATCGCAAATTTGCTTACATTTTCTACGATACCTCGTTTTAAGTCCTCTATTAATGTGCTAAATAAAGTTTCTCCGATCTCAATGTCGTAGGAGTGGTCAACAACCTTCTTCAGGGCAACTCTAAAATTTGCGGACATGTACAGCGCCTCTTTTCAGTAGGATGCTAATAGATTCGATCCGCTAATATAATTATCCTTTTTATGTAGAATGAATGAGAGTGCTGAAAGAAATTGTGCGCTCATCAATCCACGTGCCCCTGGTGGACGTAATAGCTACATTGTTGATAAAGCAGGAAGGTTGTGAGCTAGCCGATACGAACACAGCTTCTATTGAATAATCTCTCTGGAGTCCGAATCTGTGCTCCAAAAGCATAAATCATACAAATAGGGTCCTCCGAGTCCGTGTGCCCAAAGCGATGATGAATATTCTTTTGAAGCAAGCAGTCAAAACGCACAAAATGAAGAGCAGTAATCCTCCGATAACGGGAGAATCACTGCTCTGTCGTCTCATTTAGAATCGCAAGTGGCATATGGGACAGCCACTTCGTCGCTGTGTTACTGCCTTCCACCGGCGGCAGTATCCAATGTTTCCTGCTGCCTGGCGATCCAGATCAGACAGGCTGCTCTAAGCAGCGCTTCGGTCCGCTGACCGGCGCTGCAAAAGATCCCGCTGAGGCCGATCTGATACAGATCGGCCAAAGCCGACGCCGCCGGAGTCCCCGCGGCGAGAACTACCGCAGCCGGCTTCACGCTCCGCACGGCGGCAAGGATCTCCCCCGCCGCCAAGGTGAAGCCCTCTGCGGCGGCCCCTTCCGGCGCGAGCTCGCTCGCCGCGCCGTCGAGCACTAGGAAATCGGCGATGCGCGCGATTTCCGCGGCGGCGGAGGGCTCCACATCGGGCGCGATCAGCGCCCCGATGCGGCACGCCGCCGCATAAGCGTGGCCGAGTGTCTGATCGGCCACGACCTCGATGAATTCGCGCTTTGCGGCGAATTCGGCTCCGCTTGCGGTGTAGGCGACCAGCAGGTCAAGGCGGCAATCGCCGCCTTGCCGCTGGCTCTCCGCCACCGCAGTAAAAAGCGCTTCGAGCTGCGCGTCCTGAAGCGCGGTGAGCTTTGCGGGCTGCGCCGCAAGCTCCTCTGGATGCAGCAGGGTGAGCGCTGCCCATTCACCATCCGGCGATTCCAGCAGCGCTGTGGTCGCTGCCTGCAATCGATAATAAATCCGCTGCAGCATTCGATTAGCCTGCAGCTCATCTTCACTGGATAACCAGTTCTCATAAAGACAGAACAATTCAGGTTCAAGCAGCCATTCCTCACTTCGTATCAGACAAGGTCCAGCTTGAACGGATCTTGTTCCTTCTCTTGTAGTAGGGCGCTCTTCACGTTCTTCTCGTCCTTCACGCAGCACTAAGAAAGCCGACTGTTCTCCAGGGCGCTTAAAATAAGAACGGTTCAAAGGTTCTACGACATCCTTCTGCTCTACTCCGGTGATAAATTCTGCGGCAGCGGAGGCAACGGATCCGGCTTGGCTCATTTCCATCCCAACAGCCCGATCACCGGCCTTATACATGAACTTGAACGGGCGCTCTTCACTACTCCGAAAACCATCCTGCTGACGTTCACCCTTCATCTTCGCACCCACCCTTTATCTTTGGATTGCTGCCGGTACGCCTAGTAAATAAACATCATGCCACCGACATCTTATTACCACACTTATAAATACGGGAACCTCCCATGAAATATGCAAGCGTTGCCAAATCATATGAATAATTTGCCTTATTAAATCACAAAAAAGGCATCGCCACATAGCAGCAGATGCCTTCCTTGAACTTCATTGTTCTATTGTTGACTGGCGGCAATGGCCTGTTCCAGATCATAAATAATATCATCAATAGATTCCGTACCAATCGATAAGCGGAGCAATTCCGGAGTTACTCCCGCTGTGGTTTGCTCTTCATCCGACAGCTGTGCATGTGTTGTGCTTGCAGGGTGGATAATCAATGACTTGGAGTCACCGACATTCGCCAAATGCGAGAACAGCTTCACATTTTCAATCAGCTTGCGTCCCGCAGCACTTCCACCTTTAATACCGAAGGTAAGGATCGCGCCTTGACCTTTAGGTAAATACTTTTGCGCTAATTCATGAGATGGATGAGTAGGAAGTCCAGAATAACTTACCCATTCTACATCTGCGTGTGCCTCCAAATATTGCGCAACCTTTAGTGCATTCTGGCTGTGACGTTCCATCCGCAAATGGAGTGTCTCGAGCCCTTGCAACAGCATCCAAGAGTTAAATGGTGAAATAGAAGCACCTAAATCGCGAAGTAATTGAACGCGGGCTTTGATAATATAAGCAATCGGTCCAACAGCTTCCGTATAAACAACGCCATGATAACTTGGATCAGGCTCTGTAAGTCCTGGGAACTTACCGCTTGCCTTCCAATCGAACTTACCACCGTCTACAATAATTCCACCGATAGATGTACCATGCCCGCCGATGAATTTAGTTGCCGAATGAACAACGATGTCAGCTCCATGCTCAATCGGACGCAGTAAATATGGGCTTGGGAACGTATTATCCACAATAAGAGGAATTCCATGTTCGTGTGCGATCGCTGCAACGGCTTCAATATCTAGTACATTCCCCTGTGGGTTACCAATAGTTTCTGCATACAAAGCTTTGGTTTTATCATTAATCGCAGCACGGAAG
The DNA here is from genome assembly GCF_050277435.1 of Paenibacillus sp. NPDC101420. Classification (NCBI taxonomy): domain Bacteria; kingdom Bacillati; phylum Bacillota; class Bacilli; order Caryophanales; family Paenibacillaceae; genus Paenibacillus; species Paenibacillus sp. NPDC101420. The sequence continues at coordinate 160,305 of NZ_JBNNSE010000008.1, read as the reverse complement.
TTCTCTGGATTATCCGAATCCACAAAATGCACCTTAATGCCAAGCTTAGGCAGCGTTGTAGAAAAAAGATTATAAGTTCCACCGTATAGGCTTGCCGCAGATACAATTTCATCCCCAGCGCCCGCAATATTTAGAATGGAGAAAGAAATAGCCGCTGCCCCGGAAGCTGTAGCAAGTGCACCTGCTCCACCTTCTAGTGCTGCCAAACGCTGTTCAAATACATCTGTAGTCGGATTCATCAGCCGAGTGTAAATATTACCGAATTCTTTGAGCGCAAACAGATCCGCTGCATGATCAGCATCACGGAATCCATAAGACGTGGTCTGATAAAGCGGTACAGCACGTGCGAAAGTAGTTGGATCAATTTCCTGGCCTGCATGAACAGTCAAAGTTTCAAATGACAGCTTACGGTCTTCTGACATAGGTATTTCCTCCCTTTATAAATAAGAATAGAAATCTTTAACAAATAATAATTGTACCCATTCTCTCATAAACGACATCATTTGAAAAGAAAAAAATCTTATTATTCCGGTGCGAATTATTATATTTTGATTTATTCGAAGGAAAGCATGTCCGATGAACATCAGATAACGCTTTCAATAAAAATTTTTAAGCCGAAGAAACATGTATAACAATATGTACCTGACACAGAACATCTACGCAATAAAAAATAGAATAGCGGCGGATAAAGCTTATCCACCTCATCTCACCGCTACCATTTTACTTATCTTCTTTTAGTAATTGCTTTGGCTTGTTTCACCCTTAGCAATAGCTACACCGCCGCTGGTACCAATACGGCTTGCACCAGCTTGTACCATTACATGTGCATCTTCTGCACTACGAACACCACCGGAAGCCTTCACACCCACATTAGGTCCAACCGTTGCACGCATCAGTGCGATATCTTCCTTCGTTGCCCCACCTGTAGAGAATCCTGTGGATGTTTTTACGAAGTCTGCTCCAGCTTCAACAGAAAGCTTGCAGGCACGAACCTTTTCTTCTTCCGTTAATAAACAGGTCTCGATAATGACCTTAGTCAGTGCTTTGCCGCGAGCTGCGTCTACAACTGCTGCAATATCACGTTTAACCAACTCATTGTTACCATCTTTCAGCGCTCCGATGTTGATGACCATATCCACTTCACCTGCACCATTAGCGATAGCATTGGTAGTCTCAAATGCTTTGGTCTCTGTTGTCGAGGATCCGAGCGGGAAGCCGATAACTGTGCAGACTTTAACTTCAGGCGTATCCTTCAACACTTCATGGGCAGTAGCTACCCAAGCAGGGTTTACGCAGACTGAAGCAAACTTATATGCTTTTGCTTCCTCTGCCAATTTAACGATATCTTCTTTCCGTGCATCAGCTTTAAGCAGTGTATGATCAATGATCCGCGATAGTGTAATTTCGCTCATTTTTGTCATTCCTCCATGATTTGGATAGTGAATTTTTTTCATCTCTGTAATCATACCAATAGAACTCTGCTTTGCAAAGTCGACTGGACGATCAGACCCACCCTAACCTCGATTAACTCATATAAATATACTTAGAGAAGGTCATTATTTACTAAATTATCTTTTCAAGTTAATTTTATACCTTCTTGTATTTTTTAAAATATAAAGGATAATCCCCCTAAACTTTCCCATTAAAAAATACGATAATATCTATATAAATGGGTTTTTTAGCCTATTTATTTAAATTTTTCTTTCATCATATTTAGGAGGAGATCGATTTAAAATGGGAAACTTTAATTTCACCTCAAACGCTGCAGCCCAAAAACTGAATGTACAAGTAGAAGGTTCTATGTCACCGGAGGACGCCGGGCGCTTCATTCAGGAGTACAACCAAATCGTAAGTACATTTGACCCAGCACAATATGAGATCATTTTAGATTGCAAGACATTAAACGTATCCTCGCCCGACACTCTTCCTATGCTTGAGCAATGCTACATACTGTATAAAGAATCAGGATTTAAAAAAGTAACCTTCATTATTGCCAAAAGCCCTGTCCTAAAAATGCAGCTAAGCCGAGTAGCCCGGGCAACAAAATTAGAAAATTACGAAATTATTGAAGCATAGGAGGTTTCATTTGGGACATATAACCATCCGCCAAGCCGCTTATTACCATCCGCAACATGTCGTATCTAATGATTATTATCTGGAGCATTTCCAGAGTATGGGCAAGGACATTAAGCGATTCCTAGAAGTCATGGGTCGTGACCGGAGATACATCGTAAACGATAAGGATGAAAATGCCCTAACGATGGGACTCAAGGCCGCCCAAAAAGCGCTACAAGAAGCCAATTTACAAGGTGAAGATATGGATATGATCATGTTCGCTTCACAGACACCGGAATATACCTATCCTACCAACGCACTCCTGCTGCACCGCATGCTACAAGGTAAACATCGGACCATTACGCAAGATTCCAATGCCAACTGTGCAGGAATGGTGTCTGCTGTAGAGCAGACAAGTCGTTATATGCAAGCTAATCCTAGTATCCGGTACGCACTCGTCGTGGGAAGCGACTATAGCTCAGTGCACTGCAATACGGATGATGAAATTACTTACCCTAACTTCGGGGATGCCGCAGCAGCTGTCATTCTGGAACGAAGTAGCGAGCAATCAGGCTTCATTGACTCCCTTTATTACACTGATTCTGAGGGATCTGAGAATATTATGTTCCCTGCTTGCGGTTTATCGAATATTTATCACGAGGACATTACACCTGAGCAAATTCGGATACGCTGGACACCCTTTGACGGTACTGTTTGTGTAAATGCGGCGGTTGCAGACATGAAAGAGCTTCTCTCAAGAAACGGCCTGACTACAGATGATATATCTGCCTTCTGCCTTTCACAATTCTCTCTCAAAAATATCGAACTCATCCAAGAGGGTCTTGGACTTACTGATGAGAAATTCATCTATGTAGGCGACGAGTTCGGGTATACGGCTACAAGCAGTCCTTTTATCGCCTTTCAACGCGGAGTCGAAGACGGACGAATCAAACGTGGCGATTATGTCTTCTTCTGGTCGGTTGGTGCTGGTTGGCAAATTCCTACAATGCTTTATCAATATTAATAGCATAAAAAGCCCTACTTCTATAGAAGTAGGGCTTTCCCATCAGAGGAGCAGATGTTAGCAATTTGTGAAATAAATCAGAAATCTAATAATGAATTATTTAGTCAGGGATTGAACATCCACAAATGGAGTGGCTCCCCCTGTTACAGATGGCAGTACGCCGTTCCATTTTTCCAGCGCTTTCTCCTGAACCTCTATTTGCTTCAGCTGCACCAGCTCAGGTGTAACCTCTTGCTTCTTAAGTCTTAAAGATTCGGCTTCGGCTTGAGCTTGTGCGATCTTTTGCTTCGCTTCAATCTCAATCCGCCGGAGATCATTTTCAGCCTTCAGCGCCTGCTGCTGCGCGACCTGCTTCGCTTCAATCGACTGATTGAACGCCTCCGAGAATTTAAAGTTAACAATGTTAATGTCGTTGACGATCAGATCATATTTTGCCAGCCTAGCGGTTAAATGCTCACTGATCTCACTCGACACTACATCTCGGCGTGTAATCAAATCCTCTGCTGGATATTTGGCTGTCACTTCTTTAACGATTTCTTGAATGGCCGGATTGATAATTACATTATCAAAATTACCTCCGATATTGTTCATCAGATTAAAGGCGGAAGCCTTATTTACGGAATAGTTCACCGCCACATGTGTGGATACGGGCTGAAGATCTTTTGAAGAGGCTGAAGTATCGGTCTCCGCTTTCGTTACCTGCGTATTGACTTGAATCACCGTCTGAATAAACGGAACTTTAAAATGAATGCCAGGTAACAACGTATTGTCATTTAATTTACCAAAGGTTTTGTACAAACCTACATGCCCATATTCCACAGATACAAAAGAGTTCGCGCCAATCAACAATACAATGAGCACCGCTGCAACACCGCTAACTATTTTCCCCGGTCGCAGCTGTTTCAATTTCGGATTCATTTGCATATTCATCCAATACCCCTCCTAGATTATGGATAATCATTTAAGCTTAATCGTCTATACGGAGGTTCGAGGGAATTGGTCGCAGGAAATATTTCAGCAGCAGTAGTCATGGCATTACCGCTCTGGGATCAGTCCTTCTAGGGTCAATCGGAATCTTTTGCTCTGCTTGTCCCCGATATTAAAAGCTTCATATATTCCTTCATCCGTTAGCACCACGGAGTCCGCCTTCAAAGCATCATTAACGTAAGTTACCTCGGCGTGATCAACATTCCAGCGGTAAATGTAGGCACTCATCGGATTTCCATGCGCGGCTACACCCTCAATAGATCCATCCCCATCAACATCCAGCTCATTGGAATGTCCGGTATCTATTTGCAGCAATCCCGAGGGGTTACCACTCTCGTCGATTAAATAATAGTTAGTGAGCGAATTATTTGCTCCTAGTCCACCGGTGATTTTCAGCACCTTTTCGCTAAAAATCCCCACCACTTCTACCTTGATATCCTCCGGCTGACGATAATTATAAGTTCCTATCGCCCCTAGACTGTATTGTCCTTTGGAAGTAGAAATTTTGGCATACACGTAGTCTTCGTCACTAACCATCGTATACACTTTCACTTTGACTCCTCCGAAATTATTCAGCTTCTTCTCTGTAATCAAAGTAGCGCCTGTAGGTGGAGCACTTAGTTGAGAGACTACGGGGATTGTATCCACCAGCATCCACTCCAGCTTAATGAGGTTAGCAGAGGTGTCTGTTGGCTTCGGTCTTGATGTGTGGTAGTCGTTAGCCGATTGAAGGGGGGGTGGGTCAACCTGATGTTGGCAACCTGCCAGCAGATTCATTAGAAGCAAAGCTGTCAGCGTAACGGATTTATGTAAAGGAAACATCTCTTATTCACTTCCTATCCTCTTTTTAAAATTAAATCTTTCAGTAATCATAGATGAAGTTAGAATTTCAAATGTTACTTTTAGGGGGCGGGAGGGTTAATTTATTGTCTTTTGAGGGTATGCATCGATCAAAAAGCTAAATTGGGCATACAAAAAACCCGCATCAAATGCGGGTTTGAGAAGAAAGAATCAAGAACCTAGCAGTTCACGCGCCAGTAGTCGGTAAACCTCTAGACGTTTCTCCTGCGAATGCGGAATGCTGCATATCATCGCTTCCTGGAAACCATATTGAGCTTGTTCTTCTTGCAAGCGTACGGCGATGTCTTTGACCGCACCAACCAAATGAATCTTACGGCTTTCCTTGATTGACATCCGGTCTATTTCCGATAACGATATGTTCTGAGCTTCTTCTGGTGTCAGCACCTGAGTAATTCTGCCCTTGCTCATCATCAACCGAAAAATATCCTGCGGTAATGCCTCATACTCAGCTTCTTCCTTCGTTTCTGCGGTGGTCACCATATAGGATACACTAATCTCAGGTTTGTCCATGAAGATAGAAGGCTGGTAGTTATTCCGATATTGATCCAAGATCTCATTACTCATGGCACCATTAAAAAATTGCGCAAAGGAGTATCCGACTCCCATCTGTGCTGCTTTTCGCGCACTGTTGCCGCTCGAGCCTAACAACCACACCTCGGGGAGCGCCACCTTCATTGGAGCGGCAAGATTTTTGGTATACAACTCGCTTTCCGGAATCTGATCACTAAGCAGCTGCATAGTAATGCCAAGCTTATCATACATGTTATGCAGCATTAACTCGCGGCCTTCAGACAGAGCGTACATAGCACTTGTATCGCCACCAGGAGCTCGTCCCACACCGAAATCTATTCTCCCCGGGGTAAAAGCACTTAACGTTTTAAATACTTCCGCCAGCTTAAGCGGAGAATAATGCATCATCATAACACCGCCGGTGCCGATTCGAATACGGTTGGTCTTAGCGGCTAAACGGGCTGCCGTTACTTCTGGAGCTGAGCTAGCAAATGTATTTCCGCCATGGTGCTCTGCCATCCACATTCTGCTATATCCCAACTCATCTGCTAAAATAGCTAGTTCTTCTGCTTTATTCAGAGCACCTTCCGCTGTGTTACCACTTGTCACGGGTGCCTGATCCAATATGCTTAATCTCATGCGAATACATCCCTTCTTTGGTTAGATGACCATCTTATTGCTGATCCATTCCTCTAAGGCTGCAATCTTATCTTTAAAGCGTTCACCACACATTTCCTCCGACAACGAAGCAATAGTCTCCCGCTTTAATACAGCTTTCCAAGAGGATTCAGCTTCTTCCATCAGATTGGTTAACAGGCAGCAGCTATCTTCTTTCTCTAAATCCAACATGTCTACCAGAATACCATTGGATGAATACAGCGACTGCTGGCCTTCCACCGCAAGGTAAACGTCATATACACGAATATCCTCAGGTCTCTTCTTTAATTTAAAGCCACCTTTAATGCCGGGAACAGACGTGATGATGTCTGCGGTTACCAGCTTTCTTAACAGTTTCTGAAAATAGGTCGCCGATGCTCCGAGCTGCTGGCTAATCGCTTCTCCAGACAACACCGCTTTGTCCGGCAGCATGTTAAGCAGAACCAGTGCATACACTGACTGTTCCACCCCTGTTTTCATATGCATGTACAGCACCTCGATCTACATAAATTGCTTAATATAAACTGTAGACTATACCACCGCGTATAAAGCGGATAAACATTATCCACTTTATACTTTATATCAGTTTGCACCAAAAGTAAAACCCTGCCCGTCTTCTCTTACAGTTAATATCTGCTATAAAAAAAAGATCGCGCATATAGCGCAATCTTTTTTTATATGGATAGTCCCACCCGCTGAACCAGCTGTGAGCTCTGATCATTAAGTCCGGTAATGGTGACTTTTTTGCCACGCTCGGCGTATTTGCTCATCGTCTTCGCTATGGCATGAACTGCGGATTGGTCCCACACATGGGAATGTGAAAAATCGATAATAATATGATCGGGATCGCTATCGTAGGCGAATTCATGAATGAAGTGGCTTGTCGTACCGAAGAACAGCTGGCCGGTAACCGCATATGTTTTGGAAGAGGCAGCTTCCTGAACTGTTAGGCGGATCGAAGCTATTTTCCAAGCAAACGTTAAAGCACTTAGCAGAACCCCAAACAAAACGCCAATAGAAAGATTGTCTGTAGCCACCACGGTGACCACCGTCACAATCATAACCAACGCATCGCTAAGCGGAACACGGGTTAGAGATTTAAGCGAGCCCCATTCAAAGGTGCTGATACAGACCATTATCATTACGCCAACGAGCGCGCCCATCGGAATCTGCTTAACCACATCGCCAAGTACGATAATTAGGAACAATAAAAAGATCCCTGATACAAACGTGGACAGACGCGTGCGTCCTCCTGACTTCATGTTAACCATTGACTGGCCAATCATCGCACAGCCTGCCATCCCTCCGAAAAAACCAGTGACTACATTCGCCAGCCCCTGTCCCTTCGCCTCTCTGTTCTTATCACTACCTGTGCCCGTAATATCGTCTATTAAGGTGGCAGTCATCAGTGATTCCAATAACCCAACTACGGCCAGCGAGAGTGAATATGGCAAAATAATAAGCAGCGTATCCAGCGTGAACGGGATCTGCGGTAAATGGAATAGTGGCAAAGTTGCTGTAATATTCCCCATATCCCCTACGGTTCTTACGTCCAGATGAAGAGCGATGCTAAGAATAGAAACGATAACAATCGCTACAAGCGCTGAGGGTACGGCTTTGGTAAACCGAGGAACCGTATAGATAATAAGCAATGTCAGAGCTACCAGTCCATACATCACCCAGCCTTGTCCCTTAAAATGGGTAAGCTGCGCCATGAAAATCAGTATCGCCAGCGCGTTGACAAACCCCGTCATGACCGGCTGTGGCAAAAAAGTGATGAATCGGCCCAGCTTTAGCATCCCCATCAATATCTGAAACACACCAGCCAGTACAGTTGCCGCGAACAGATACTCTATTCCATGCTCTAGTACGAGACTTCCGACTAATAGGGCCATAGCCCCTGTAGCCGCCGAGATCATTCCGGGTCTGCCTCCGGCAAGTGCGGTTACAATTGCAATACAAAAAGAGGCATATAAACCAACCATCGGACTTACTCCCGCCAAGATCGAAAAAGCGATCGCTTCAGGAATCAGTGCAACGGCTACGGTCATCCCCGATAAAATATCGGTTCGAGTGTTAGAAAACCACCCATTATTTAAGGTAAGCTGCTCCAAAATCTAATTTCCTCCTGTGACTAATAAGGTATATAGGCCTTTTCAAAAAGACCCGGGGCCGGTGCAACGCTAATGTTCCTTATTGTACTCGACCCGCCTTCACCTTCACAAAAAGATTAGATAGACTTGTAAGCGCTTATTCACCTCATTTTCTAGCCAATCCTTGAAATATCATTCAAATTCTATATTTCTAGATTACCGGTATAGTCCGGAAGCTTTCACTTCATTAAAGAAGTTGTTGAACTCATCAATATTCAGCTGCTGCGCAGCATCGGACAACGCAGTTGCAGGATCAGGATGAACCTCGACCATAATACCATCGGCTCCGGCTGCGAGTGCGGCTTTTGCACAAGGGATAAGAATATCTTTGCGTCCTGTGGAGTGAGTAACATCGACCAATACTGGCAGATGGCATTCCTGCTTAAGAATAGGCACTGCTGAGATATCGAGCGTGTTGCGGGTCGCTTTTTCATACGTACGAATTCCGCGTTCAATCAACATGATTTGTGTATTACCACGAGACATGATGTATTCCGCTGCATGTATGAATTCATCGAGCGTAGCAGCCAATCCGCGTTTCAGCAGCACAGGCTTATTGACTTCTCCGACCGCTTTAAGCAGCTCAAAATTATGCATGTTCCGTGCACCGATCTGGATAATATCTACATAATCTAAGGACTCTTCAATATGTCTTGGATCTACAATTTCACTGATGGTCAGCAGACCATAATCATTTGCTGCTTCACGTAATATTCTTAGGCCGTCCATACCTAGACCTTGGAAATCATAAGGAGAAGTCCGCGGCTTGAAGGCACCTCCACGCATAACACGTACACCAGCTTTTTGCAGTGCTGCAGCTACGGTGCGGGTCTGTAGTTCACTTTCCACAGAGCAAGGTCCAGCTACCATCAGTGAAGAAGGACCGCCAACAGTAACATCTCCCGGCAGAACAATCACAGTGTCTTCTTTGTGACTCTTACGCGCTACTAGTAAAGTTTTTTTATGTTCATCGGATTGTAAGTCCAGAGATGCTGAAAAAATTTGTTTGAAGAGGCTGCGGATGGTTCCGTTAGTGAAAGGTCCTTTGTTGCTCGCTACGAGCTGATCCAGCATTTTCTTTTCACGTTCTGGATCGAATTTAGGCACACCTTGCTTTTCTTTAACTACTCCAATCTCCTGTACAATTTTAGCCCGCTCGGAGATCAGCTCCAGCAATTGCCCATTAATTTCATCCAGACGACCTCTAAGAACATCCAATTCCACGTTACTCATTACCCTTCCACTCCCTCTTCTTATTTATAATTTGAAACGCAAAAAGGCCCCCCGTCGCAAGGGACGAGGAGCCGTGGTACCACCCTTATTTAGAATTAACCCTTAAACTAGCACAAAGGAATAGAAAATCGGATTCCCTCGACTAAAGATTAACTCTATCTTAAACCCGGTAACGCGGGGCGCGGGCCTCCCTACTCATACCTGTCACGACCTGTGACAAACTACTTCAGGGGCCGACTCGGAAGTGAACTTCGGCATTAATCGTCTCATGAGGGTGCTCTCAGTCTCCGGCACGCCTTCCCTGTTAAGATCCGCTATAATGCTTACTCTCTTCGTCATAGTCTTATTTATGTCAGCGTGTCTTTGCGCTGGTTTCTGCTATCTTAATCAAAAAATGTTTCCGATGCAAGATAATAATGGAACGCTGAGTAGCTTTAACGCAATAAAATCACATGAGATACAATTATTCTTATAACAACTCACTAGAATAGGCTTTGAAGTATGAAATAACCCATACCCATACTATTCTGCCACTGATTAAAAGGTTCCAATCCCTTTCTATGTATGAAGTTGACAGCGATATTTTGATTGTTTACAATTAAATCATTGAAAATATTTCCTGTTCTTATTCACTGGCAGCTTTAGCGTTGACAATACATAACTGAAGGGATGTAGCAGCATGAGCATTTATCCATATACAGCACGCAGTATTCGAGGAAAAGAGATCGAACTAGAGGAATACAAAGGTAAAGTACTTTTGATTGTGAATACAGCAAGTAAGTGTGGGTTTACCCACCAATACTCCGACCTGCAAAAGCTCTATGAGCGATACGAAGATCGCGGCTTCCAAATTCTCGGTTTCCCTTCCAATCAGTTTGGGGAACAGGAGCCTGGCAGCAATGAAGAAGTGAATGTATTTTGCCAAATCAATTACGGCGTTACGTTCCCTCTCTTTGAGAAGGTTGAAGTAAAGGGCGAAAATAAACATCCCCTCTTCACTCACCTTACTGAGCAGGCTGGATTTGAAGGCTTCGACATGAACCATTCTTCAGGAAAGCTGCTTCAAAGCATGCTTGAGAGCAAAGATCCGGAAGCACTGAACAATGACGAAATCAAATGGAACTTTACTAAATTTCTAATTGATCGCGAAGGCAATGTAATTACAAGATTCGAATCTACTGTGGATCCGCTGGATATTGAGCCAGCGATCGAAGCACTGCTATAGTTTTTTTAGATATATACCGAACTAATGATATCAACTTAAAGCATAGTAGTCACTGCGGTGAATAATTGGACTTCCGGCCGCTGTTGTCCCCAGATTTCTTGATTGAAACCGCTCTTCGCGGTGGAAATCCCGGGACAAAGGCCTACATAGATTGAATTTCTATACAACAATAAGCCGCCCAGACTCCAACTCTGGGCGGCTTTTTCACGTACGGTACTGCTCGGTAAACACTTCAAAATAAGGGGTGGTATCCCTTTCAGCCATTGAGCCATTAGCGCCCGGTCCCCAGCCGATCTCAGCCCGCCAGCTCCCTAGCAACCCTGTCTGGATTAGCGCCTCCTCATTTACACCGATCAGCTGATCTGCCTGTGGCGCTACATAAAGTGCATCTACAGGGCAATAAGCTTCACACATAAAACAAGTCTGGCAATCTTCCTGACGCGCAATAACCGGAATCTTCCCCTGCATTTCGAATACGTTTGTCGGACATACTTTCGTACACAGTTTACAACCCACGCAGCGTTCCACGCTGATTAGTTCGATCATATCGCCTGCCCCTCCTTTAGTTGATTCAGTTCATGAGCATGGGGCACAGCCTCGGTACTGATGCTTATTTGCTCTATACCGGATACAATCAGCCGGTGGGTTTGACGCGGATCAAGCTCCGGATATTCCGCGAGCTTTTGCAGGCCGCGCGTCTCCTTCCGGGCCAGCGCGGCGGTGTACATCCATCTGCCGACCGCGAGCATAGCCGCGGCTTCGCGTGCTTGCACGATGCCCTGTACGGTGGCGGGAACGCGCCCGTTCAACAAGGGCATCAAGGCATTCAGCCGCTTCAAGGCTGAAGAAATGCCCGGCTCGCTGCGGAAATAATTAATCTGCAGCGGTAAGATTTCACGCTGGATCGCCGCGACTAGCGGCTTCACCTCCAGCGTTTCCGAGGTGTCGGTGCCAGCCGCCAAACCGTAGCGTCCCGCTGCGGTCAGGTTGCGGCTGTTCGCCTGCCCTCGGCAGGACCGCGCATGCTGCGCGGCTCCCTGACCTGCCCAGCTTCCGCTGCATATGGCCCAGGAAGCGTTATAAGCCCCGCCGCCGGAGATGGCGCCGGTCACTTTCTCGCGAGATGCGGCATCTCCGGCCGCATAGAGTCCGGGCACGGTCGTCCGGCAGTCCGTGCCCGTAAGGCGCAGACCCCCAGTGCCGCGCATCGTGCCCTCATAGCGCAGGGTGAGCGGGAATTTCTGCTTAAACGCATCAATTCCCGCCCGCTCCAGCGGCATAAAGAAAATCGGATGCGCTTTTCGCAGAAAATCCTGTTTCTCCGCTGTATCTGCCAGATCGAGCGAAGCATAAACCGGCCCCTTGAGCATCATTTCAGGGATGCTGCCAAAAGTTCGATCCCCTTTATGCAACGGATGACCGTCCGCATCATAAAGCGTAGCCCACGCTAGCATACGGCCACGTGTTACCGTTCCATCTGCAAAGCTCGGAGCGTACTGACGGCTGAATTCCATGCCTGACAAATCAGCTCCCACCTCAGCGGACATCAACAGCCCTTCGCCTGTCAATACGTTGCAGCCAAGACCTTTGCTGAGAAAAGCACAGCCTCCGGTTGCCATCACAACGGCATTGGCCTTTACTTCCCAAGACTCCCCTGTCAGACGGTTGATCCCACGCGCCCCGCCAACCCCATGTTCATCATGAAGAAGCTCTAGCGCTGGCGACTGATCGAGGATCGTGACTCCCGCTTTGCGGACAACTCTTCGCATAATCCTCATGTACTCTGGTCCATGCAGATGTATACGCAGCGAGTTACCTTCTTCATCCTTCGGAAAAGGATACCCCCACTTCTCAACTAGAGCCAGATTCTGCTCTACCTGATCCAGCACGCGGTGAATCCAAGCGTTCTCCGACAGATATCCACCAGATTTTAGTCTGGATTGAACCGCCTGCTCACGCAGCTCGGCAATTGGAGGGATAACGAGCAGCGTTGTACCGCCCGGAGCAGTGGCGCCGCTTGTGCCCAAGTAGCCCTTATCGGCCAAGACTACCTTTGCACCTTGCGACGCTGCACTCCATGCCGCCCAAGCTCCTGCGGGACCTCCGCCAAGCACGAGCACATCCACTGTCATTTCCTTCTTAAGCTGCGACATATCTTTTCCTCCCAAGCATTTGCGCTTTCCAAGCAATTGTTATTTCAGCTGCCAATCGCTAATATTGAAGTCTTTTTTCGCTAATTTTTCTTCGACAAGGAAGTTCTTGGTACCCTCCAGTAGCTTGGTTCCTTCGTCAGTGAACGCGGTATCTTTGATATCACTAATTGGATTTACTTGCTTCGCCAGCTCTGGCGTTGTATCTCCGATTTCAGCCAAAAATTGATAATATTCATCCTCGTGTTGTTTCAAATCCGCCAAGGCTTTCTCACGGGCTTCGTTCCACGCCTTCGGAAAGTCAGGGAATTTCGCCAGATAATCCTCGGACACGACAGTTGCACTAGTGCCGAGCAAGTTCGGATGCTTCGAGGCATCGTCTAAGTGAGTGTAACCTTGGTCAATTAACTTCAGCGCAGGTACACCCAAATTAGTCGTAGCATCTACATCTCCACGGGCCAAAGCTGCGGTAGCATCCGGAATGAGCATATGCACGAGTTTATAGTCAGTTACGCCTTCCTCCTGAAGTAACCCAACCACATAGCGGTGCATGAAAGAGCCTTTTTGAATGGCTATAGTCTTCCCTTGCAGTTCCTTCACCGTCTTTGGTCCATCCTTCTTACCGATTAGATAACCGATAGTGTTGGCTGAGGATTGTGAAATCAGACGTGTCTTGGCCCCAGAAGCATAAGCAATAATAGCAGGTGTATCCCCAAGGCTGCCGATATCTAATCGACCACTAATTAAGGATTCTGTCTGATCAGGACCGTTTGGAAAGCCCGTAAGCTTCACTTCAGTAATGCCATATTTCTTCAACTCTTCTTGAATGATCCCTTTATAAAAGCCCCAGCCCTCCGCGCCACCTGGCACATTCAGCTTATTAGAGCCTATAAAACCAAAGTTCAGTACCGCTGGAACGTTACTTTCGGCTTTGCCTCCAGATTTCTCTGTACTAGAGCCGCCGGATGCAGATGCTCCATTTCCTCCAGCGTTATTTCCGCAAGCCTGAAGAACCAGCATAACCATCATAATCGTAGTTAAAAGTGCAAATCGTATCCTTTTAGAACGTTTCCCTTGAATCTCTCTGTACGCTGGTTTCATTTCTTTCTCCCCCTAGATTTATGTTATTTATCTTAATCTTAATCAAGGTCAGAACCCTGCCCTCGACGCCAATTTGTACATAAAGTCATGACTTGCTACCGGTTGTCTGCCTTTGCCCCAGCCTACCTTTTCACGATAACCACCAAGTAATCCCTGCTTCTCTAGCCCTGCCTCTGTCACCCCAATCACTTTCTCTGAATCTGGCGCAACGTAGAGAGCATCCACAGGACAATACAGCTCACACATAAAGCAAGTCTGGCAATCGCTCTGCCGGGCAATAACAGGAATGCCATCCTCTACCCGTTCGAAGACATTGGTCGGGCAGACCGATACACATTGGTTGCACTCTACACATCTGGCAGCGCTGATCACCTCAATCATGATAGAACACCCTCCTTGGCCACGGCTTCTGTCTTCACCCATACCTGATCCAATCCACCGCTAATCAAGCGATGATGCTGTTCTTGATCCGTTCCCTTAAAATCTTCACGCTTATGCATGCCCCTCGTCTCCGTACGGGCAAGCGCGGAATTGTACATCCAGCGGGCGGTTGCAGTCATGGCTTCAGCTTCACGCGCTTTAACCCCTTCAGGTGTTCGCTGAATCTCACGGCTACGCTGATCTTTCCACAATTCATCCAGACGACCTAATGAAGAGGTCAGCCCTTTATCCGTACGGAATAAATTAATGTCATACGGCTTCACTTCAGCCTGCACAGCAGACACAACCTCTGACGTATGAGCTGATACTCCAGGCTTCACTTCTTGATGAACCAGTGGAGAAGATGATAAGCCGACTGGATTACGGTACGCTGCATTCGAGCCAAGGCTCTGCGCATAGACAGCTGCACCTTCTCCTGCAAAACTGCCGGATGACATAGCCCAAGCCGCATTATGGCTGCCACCACCAGTAAATCCCCCGCAAATTAGCTCACGGGTAGCTGCATCTCCTGCCGCATAAAGTCCGGGAACACCTGTGCCACAGCTTTCGTCCGTGATATGAATACCACCCGTCCCACGAACCGTTCCTTCGAGACGAAGCGTAACCGGAAAAGCATCCTTGAAAGGATCGATCCCTTGTCGATCAAAGGGCAAGAAAAAATTCGTCTGCGCCACCCGCAGCAGCGGTCTTAAATCCTCGGGCGCTCCATCCAGCTTGGCATACACCTGATTGCCTGCTAGCAGATTCCGAGCGATAACTGAACGCCCTTTCTTGGAACCCGCCCCTTCCACAATGCTTCCATCCTCATAATAAAAGCTGGCATAGTTGTAATATGCTGTCTTGGTTACAGAGGAGAACGTAGGGCAGATAGCATAGGCATTGGAGAATTCCATGCCGGACAAGTTCGCCCCAGCTTCAGCTGCAAATAGATAGCCATCTCCGGTCAACACGTTACAGCCGAGAGCCTTACTTAGAAAAGCACACCCACCAGTTGCAATGACAACCGCTCCTGCCTGAACAGTCCAGGTGTCACCACTCTGCGTATGGACTCCAGCCGCTCCAGCTACGCCATGCTCATCCGCTAGGAGCTCCATGGCTGGACTATGATCTAGAATTTTAACGCCCGCTTTTTTCACAAGCTTACGCATTAATTTCATATATTCCGGTCCCTGAAGACTCTTACGATACTGGTTACCCTGCTCATCTACAGGGAATGGATATCCTGAAACGCCAAGTTTGTTCATATTGGCATAGGTACGGTCTAGCACTCGGTCCATCCAGCGGGATTCAGCCAACTGACCGCCCAATGTATAACGACTTGCTTTGGCCTCCTCCCGGAGCTTCTCATCCGGCTTCACATACCAGACTCCTGTTCCTGAGGGGGCCGTTGCACCGCTCGAACCGCAGTAGCCTTTATCTGCAAGGACAACTTTCGCCCCCTTCGCTGAGGCCGTAAGGGCTGCCCATGTTCCTGCAGGGCCTCCGCCTATAACAAGCACATCCGCCACCAAATTCAACAACCCTTTTTGTATCGATCCACTCATAGCTCAAGACCTCCTCAAATGATTTACCCTTCGTAACTATCGCGCCAGAACAGGCACTTGCGTTCAATGATTCGGAACAAAGAATCGATTAGCTTGCCGACAATAGCAAAGATAATAATGCCTACAAACACAACCTCTGTATTAGAGTTCTGCTTCGCCTCATTGATCAGGAATCCAATGCCGGATTGTGATCCAATGAGTTCAGCTACAACAAGACCGATCCATGCTACAGCCAATGACAGCCGCAATCCTAACAAAATCCCGGGTAATGCTGCCGGTAATATCAGCCTGCGCAGCCTCTGATAAGGGCTAAATCCTAACACCCGGGACACCTCAAACAGCTTATTGTCCACATTGCGGATGCCCATAAACGTATTAATATAGAGCGGAAAGAATGACCCTGTCAGAATGATCACTACTTTGGACATCTCCCCAAAGCCGAACCACAAAATAATTAGCGGTGCTATAGCTAGATGAGGAACAAGCCTAAGAACCTGTACACTAGGATCGAGCACATATTCCACACTGCGAAACAAGCCAGTCAGTACTCCGAATAGAAGGCCTAGAACGCCTCCGATAAGAAATCCAACTCCCGCCCTCCCCATACTGACACCTAGGTGATGAGTTAACTCTCCAGTCACCAATAGGCCTGTAAAAGCTCTGGCGATCGACAATGGAGTCGGCAGAAACTGCGCGGAGATCAATCCGGTGCTTCCTGCCAGCTGCCAAAGTACTATTGTCACCACCGGAATGATAGCGCCCGTTCCCCAATCTGACAGTAGAGATTTCCATACTATAGGTACCGCGGATTTCTCCAATTTCTTAGTCGATAAAGGAGCAATATCACTGCTATCTAGCGATTCTCTTGCTCTTGTAGTGTTATTCAAAATAGCTTCTGCTCCATCGCTCATGGCGCATCCCCCTTTCGTTTCTTGCGCGTTTTCTGTTTATCCGCGATAGCTGTCCTGCCATCTCAGCAGCCGGCGTTCAATGTAGCGAACAACAGAATCACTCACCAGTCCTGCAATGGCAAAAATAATAATTCCCACGAACACCACAGGTGTATCCGCGAATTGACGCGCGTCCGACATCATATACCCGATGCCTGAAGTGGAAGCAATCAGCTCTGCGACTACCAGACCTAACCAAGAGAGCCCCAAGGAAAGGCGCACTCCGAGAATAATATTCGGCAATGCCGCTGGAAGTACTAGTCTTACAACCTGTTTTAACCGGCTGAATCCAAGCACTCGAGATACCTCGAACAGCTTGTTATCCACGCCGCGAATGCCCATGAACGTATTAATATAAAGCGGAAAAAATGCTCCTTTAGCAATCAACAGCACTTTAGACTCCTCACCGATCCCGAACCATAAAATGAATAGCGGCACTACCGCCAAGCTTGGTATCATGCGAATCATTTGCAGGGATGGATCTAGCAATTTCTCTGATCTGCGGAACAGACCTACGAGAATGCCTAATAGCAGACCAAGTCCACCACCGAGCAGGAATCCGGCAAGGGCTCTGACCAAGCTGATCCTAAAGTTCGGCCATAAATCCCCTGAAGCAGCCAAAGTTACAAATGATTCTGCAATGGTATACGGCGTCGGGAACAGCATCTCTGAGATCATTCCATAGTGTCCAAGGGTCTGCCACAGAATTAGCACAGTGCCCGGCAGCAGAAGGCCCAGTCCAAATGTTGTTACCTTTCCGGGGCGTCCGGAAGTTCTTACGGCTATAGCCCGGTTTGTCATGCTCTGCACCCACCTTTTTTAGCTTTACAATCTCTTTAAATAACAAAAAGAGACCCTCGAATATTGAACACTTTCGGAGGTCTCCATTGGTATGGTCGACATATTTATATTCCTGCCCCGTCAATAAGCTCAAGCTCATCGACTTTTTCAAAATAATTCAGCACCTTCAGGCGTAGCTCTTGAAAGGAAGACGTTGTTTTTTTACGTGGATACGGCAAATCAACCGGGACAATCTTACGTATTTTCCCGGGGCGAGGTTCTAAAATCACTACCCGATTACCTAGAAATACAGCCTCATCAATATCATGCGTTACAAAAATCATGGTTGTTTTGTTGGCCCGCCAAATGTCCAGTAACACCGTCTGCATATGCGCTCTAGTGAACGCATCCAGTGCACCAAACGGTTCATCCAGCAGCAGGATTTTGGGATTTCGCAGTAGCGCACGGGCTATCGCCACCCTCTGGGCCATCCCTCCCGATAACTCCCGGGGATAGGATTTCTCAAACCCATTTAACTTGACGAGATCAATCAACTCATCGACCTTGCGTCTAATTTCTTTGTTGCCTAGCGGCAAATCAGAAGCAATATTCTTCTCTACGGTGAGCCAAGGAAAGAGACGATGCTCTTGAAAAATAAATCCCTTATCGATTCCGGGACCCCCAATCTCCGTCCCTCCTAAGGTAACACTCCCCGTATATCCACTGTCCAAACCGGCCACGATGCGCAGCAGCGTGCTTTTGCCACAGCCACTGGGCCCGATGACCGTAATGAATTCACCCTCTTGCACATGGAGATCAACATTATACAGTGCCTGAACATGCCCTCCGGTAGTCTCAAAACGTTTATTTAGATTTGAAATCGACAGCAACGCTTCTCCCATCGTGACCCCTCCTTAAATTCTGTATACAAAAAAACAGAGGTATTGCGCTTTTACATTCGCAATACCTCTGTAGGAACAGTCGGTAATTTTTATTCAAAGTAAATCAATTGGAATTATAATATTTAAAATATCATCCATTTGAAAAGCTGTCAACAATAAAACTTTTTTCAGACACACTTGTTTACATCAAATATCTTAAATATAAATATATGCTTGAGATCACAATGGACAGCAGCATTAAAGGGAAACCCACCTTCAAATACTTCATGAATGTAATCGGATAACCCTCTTTTCCAGCTAGACCAGCAACAATCAGATTAGCACTGGCACCGATCAATGTACCATTGCCACCCAAGCAGGCACCCAAGGCTAGACTCCACCAGAGGGGCTCCAGATTGGTAATCCCCATCTGCCCCATCTCCTGTATCAAAGGAATCATCGTTGCTACAAAAGGAATATTATCAAGAAACGCAGAAGCAATTGCACTGACCCATAAGATCATCATCGAGCTCATGAGCACATCCCCACCCGTTAAATCAATCGCTTTGGCAGCCAGCTCCGCGATGACACCTGTCTCGACGAGTCCTGATACCAAAACAAACAGTCCGATAAAAAAGAAGATCGTAATCCATTCCACGCTGTGAAAAGCTTTTTCCAGCATGTGTTCTCCTCCAGTTAATAAGAGCAGTAAAAAAGCCCCCGCTAAGGCAACCGTAGCGGACTCCAAATGTAGCGCCTGATGTAAAAAGAAGCCTATAATCGTAAATCCAAGTACGGTAAGGCATTTTCGCAGCAGCTTATGATCCGTAATCATTGCCTTCTCGTCCATGTTCATGATACTTTGCTGCAATTCCGGAGTGGATTTAATTTGCTTACTAAACATCAGTAGTAAAAGCGGGATATACGCTAACATAATGATGACAATCACAGGTGTTAGATTGCTGATAAAGGACATAAACGTCAGCTCTTTCACAGCGCTGCCGATCATAATATTCGGTGGATCTCCGATCAATGTTGCCGTCCCACCGACATTTGATGCAATAATTTGTGACATCAAAAAAGGCAGCGGATTTATACGCAGTTGCCTTGTAATACTGAAGGTAACAGGCACCATAAGTAGCACTGTTGTAACATTATCCAAGAAAGCAGATGCCACAGCAGTAACAACAAACAAAGCAATCAGGATTCTTCTCGGCTTCCCTTTCGCCAGCTTTGCTGATTTCACTGCCGCATATTTAAAAAGTCCTGTCTCAGCAGTAATCCCTACAATCATCATCATGCCTACAAGTAATCCGATGGTATTAAAATCAATGTGATGTAGTGCCGTCTCCTGATCCACAATGCCCATCGCTACCATAACAATAGCGCCTAACATCGCTAAGATCGTACGGTGAATTTTCTCAGAAATAATCAGTCCATAAATCAGTAGAAAAATACCTATTGCCCAAATCGCTTGCTGTTCCATGATATCCCCCGGTCCTTCTATCTAATTTCATTAATGGTACAACCTACTCATTATATAACCTATTTATCATAAAATAGATTTGTATTTTTCGCACTGGAATTGTGGATTACTCCATAAAAAACGACTCTGCCGAGTATTTATCGGAGAGCCGTTTTTTTATGGAGCCGATTATTTCATTTTCAAAACCTGAGGCTCCTTAAAAGCGGTCAAAATACCTTTGCTCTGCACAATAATCATACCGCTTTCCAGCAAGGTTGGGCCGAACACTCTACCTGATGTTTTGAGCTGCACAACCGGTTTTGCGGAAATCAAATCTATCGCGATTAATTTGCCGTCAGTCTGGGCTACATACATGCCATGTCCGAGCAGATCGAAGCGGGCAATCGGATTGCTGATTCCACTGTACTGAACCGCTGATTTATTCGCCATTTTAACACCATAAATGCTCTGTTCGTTACTAAAAAGAATTCTTCCATCATAAGGACCAGCGGCGTAGGATAACTTAGCTCCGATGGATTCGTAAGAATAATTATCGCGTGTTACGGTAGCAGGATCAGCATTGACTGGATAGCTGTAGACACCTTTTTGTCCTGTTATAAAAATTCTGTCACCGTCACTCCAAGCAATGCCCCCCTTTGGTGCTTCGGGATCATTTGGGTCAATATTAGCAGGGTTATAAACTACCGTCTTCACTACTTTACCTGTCTTAACATCCAAACTGTCGAGTGTAGTAAGAGGAAGAGCGTCGAATAAGGTAGCCTTACGTTGTGTTATAAGCGTTCCATTAATCTCAGTAATCGGAAAATAATGATCCTTGTTATTCCAAAGCTCCTTACCCGTTGTTCGATCAAAGGCATGTAGAATGTCATACGTATACGCTCCGGATTCTGAGTTTTGAGCTAATATCAGGTTTCCCTCAACCATGAACGGTTCATACAGCTTTTCACCGAAATTATCACGCCACTGCAGTTTCCCATCCTTCAGATTGTAGGCTTGAATATCACCATTGGCAGCAAAAAGCTGATCTTTATCAATAACTAATTGGCTGATGCCTTTGCTGTTTGCCGATGAACTCCATTTATTTTTTCCGGTAGCCGCGTTAACTGCATAGATTGTGCCTGCTTCTGAAGTCACATAGGCCACTCCATCTTGGTAAAGTAACGGTGTCTTTAATTTGGAGCCATATTTCCACATTACTTTTCCCGTCTGAGCGTTAATGGCTAAAAGCTGACCCTTTTGTAGGATAAAAGCTTTGCCCGCACCGACTGCAACTACGCCCTTGCCCATAATGTAGTCCGTCGCTATATCTCCTAGCGTTGGCAAATCCATCGTAGTGGACCACTCAACCTTCGCAGCAGACAAATTTACATAATAATCATCTAAATTCGAGCCTATAAAGGAAGTGTGCGAATCAACCGCAGCAGCTTGTACCGGGTTTACCATAAGCAATACCCCTAAACCAATAATCACAGTACGAAGATATGACTTCAATAATGTTCCTCTCACCACCACACGCCTCCTCATATAAATGCTTCAATTGGATAGATTCTCAAAATAAAATATAATACTAATGACGAGCAGGATGTAAGAACATGGATTATTATTCCTCATTTTGACATCCTAAAGAGCAGAAATCAAAACATTTACTCATAAACTTACAATTTGTAAGTTATTGTGTTATAATAATCACATTCTTCTATAAACGAACAAGCTTTATCAAATATATGAATAACAAGGGGTTTGTAATCATGAGTAACGAGGTAACCACAGCACCAGCATCCGATTTTGAATTCGGTATCTACACCTTAGGAGACATTGTAGCTGATTGTCATACCGGGAATAAGATCAGCCCGAAACAACGACTCGACGAAGTTGTAGCTGCGGCCAAGCTGGCGGATGAGGCGGGGCTTGATGTATTCGGTGTAGGTGAGCATCATCGTCTTGATTTTGCGATTTCTTCGGTTCCAGTCGTGCTGGCAGCCATCTCCCAGGTTACCCGCAGAATCAAGTTGACGAGCGCCACTACTGTATTAAGCACCATTGATCCCGTGCGCGTATTCGAGGATTTCGCCACACTTGATTTACTATCAGATGGCCGTGCAGAGATTATTGCTGGACGTGGTGCTTTTGTGGAATCTTTTCCGCTCTTTGGGTACGAACTTGAAGACTATCATCGACTATTCGCCGAGAATATTAATCTGCTTCTCGAGCTTAATAAGCATGAAATTATGAACTGGGAGGGTTCCTTCCGCTCATCCTTGAAGGATTCTGAGATTGCACCACGCCCTCTTCAGCAAAGCCTTCCTGTATGGATAGGTGTAGGTGGTTCTCCTGAAAGCGCGGAAAAAGCTGGGGTACTCGGGACTGGAATGGCCATCGCCATTCTTAGCGGTAGTCCAGAACCTTTCCAAGAGCTTGCTGCAACTTATCGACGCGCTGGAATTCAGGCGGGTCATGCCCCTGAATCTTTAAAGATTGCGATTACTAGCCACGGCTACATTGCCGAAACTTCACAGCAAGCGCTCGATGAATATTACCCATACTACTATAGTTATCGTAATTCCATCAGCCCAAAACCTGGTCAAGAATACAATGTATCTCGTGACGACTTTGGGCAATATGTATCTGCTGATAACACGATGGCTGTAGGTAGCCCGCAGCAAATTATTGAAAAAATCCTCTATCAGCATGAGCTGTTCGGCCATAGCCGCTTTATGACTCAGCTCGACATCGGCGGCCTTCCTTACGCCAAGGTAGCCAAAGCTATTGAACTATTGGCAACTGAGGTCGCCCCTGTCGTACGACGTGAGATTGCCAAGAAGAATAGCCGATAGAACTGAGGGGCTGTACCAGTTAATAAAAAAGCACTTCTCCCGCTCGTGGAGAAGTGCTTTTTGTGCTGTTGCAACATTGTGTCTTGCTGTAAGAAGTGAACCGGATGCTCTGCTCAAGAATTAGGGAATATCTCCCTATAATTAACCTGATTCGGCGGTAAATATAGATATTCCCCCGATTTTTAGGGAGGAATTCCCTGATTTCACTCATTTAGAGTAATTATCAGCTATTTTCAGGGAGTTTTTCCCTAATTACTCTCAAAAAAAAGAAGCTGCCCCCTAAGTAGATTCACTACTTTTGAGACAGCACTTATGCTCATCACGCAAAGGATGGTTTATTGTTGTCTACCTTCCCGCTAATAAGCTTCTTATATTCATCGTCTCCACCATCTAAAGAAGGCGCAGTATAAATTTGAGCTGAAGCTGGTTGCTGAGCGGAATGGCTCGACCCTGTTTTGCTTGTGGTATTCTTATTATCTTCTGCACTCCTGCTTCCACCACTTGCAGAGCGGAGAACAGCACCCGATAAGTTGTTAATACCCTTTATTCGCTTCATGCTGAATCCTCCCCTACTAAATGATTGATGGTACGGAATAAATCCTGATTATTCGCAACTACCGCCTTAAGATCATCCGCAGATAATCCATCACTCCCTGAAAAGTGTACGGAAAGAACATACTTCTTACCTAGAGGATAGCATAGGATATATACCTCCGCAACTTCCGTGCGTTGAAAAAAAGTCCATTTGCTCGATAAAAATGCATCTACCACACTAGGCTGCTTCTCATTCCCTTTCGTAACAGTCAAGGAATAGGAGTGCCCACGTCCGACATTTCCTCCCACCTGAACAAGCTGTTCTTTCTCTTGAGCCTGCCAGATCGCAGCACCGATCACACGACAATGCTTCGGAGGTAAGAAAGAATTGCGGATCGCCTCACTGAGTGCGTGATACTTCTCTCCATCCTCATAGATGGTCACATTACTATTATATTGCCAAAAAAAATGAAGGATACTTTCTTTGCGCCTTAATTCCATCTTTAGCTGCTCTAAATCTTTCACCGGGTCACGGAATTTTCCAAACCCCTGGACACTATCAATAATCTTACCACAGCTCACATCCACAGCAGCCGTAGGATTATCATGGTGCATCTCATACTCTAAAGCTGTAATTCCAGACAAATCGGACAACAGATGATATTCTTCAACATTCTGTCCAGGGATTAAATCGTCGCGGGCAGTCACCTGATCCGGCACTAAGCAAAAAACGCGATTACGCCGTAATCTGGCCCAAAACAATCCCATTTCAAACCCCGTATTATCACGAGTCACATAATAAAATTTACCGCGAATTTTGGCGACATCATCTGGCGAGAACACAAATACGGCAAAATCGCTCTCATCCAAATTTCTCTCCAGTGCCTCCATCGTGTATTCATTCGCTCGAAAGGCATTGGCATACCAAGGATGTACTTCAGCATCCCTCTTCAGCTGCTCATGAATTGCTCTTGCATAACGTATGGATTCCCTGGAAGATCCAATGAATAGCTTTGGTTTAGTCACGGCAGTGCTCCTTCATCCTTCCCAATATGTAATAATTATACAAGTCTTTAGACCACCGGAAAAGAGGCCAAGTTCTCATAAATATCTCAAAAAATATTATTCTAAACCTCGTAAAGTGGGTAAAAAATTACGACTACTTTGAAAAAGCGAGGATACTATGAAAAAAATGATAGGTGTCACATTGCTTGCAGCAAGCCTTATGGGTATAACAGCGTCACACCCTGCTGAAGCTAAAACGGCAGCAGTTAGTTATACCGCTCAGGTATACGCGAACTCTTTAAATGTACGCAGTGAGCCGGCAAAGAATGCAACTGTTGTAGGATCTATTAAGAACGGAGCAAAAGTAACTGTGACCGATGAACAACACGGGTGGTTGAAGGTTAAGACGGGGAACACCTCTGGCTGGGTAGCCGGCTATTACCTTAAAAAGGTGAACAATAGCTCCAAGCAATCTGGCGCTTCTGGATCATCGGTAGCCTCCAAACCCAGCACTACTTCTTCCACCTCAACCAGCACCTTGAGTAGTACCACAAAGGTTACAGTTACGGCAGATTCACTACGCGTTCGAAGCGGTCCAGGCACACAATATAAGGTACTCGGTTCTTTAAAAGCTAAGGATACAGTTATCCTCCTCCTTCGTCAGGACGATTGGGCACGAATTCGAACAGCTAGCGGTGACATCGGTTGGGTCGCAGCAGAATACATCCGATCTGGAACCACGCCAAGAAGCACAAGCACTACAAGCAGCATTTCGCACACAGGAAATTTACGAGGAAAATTAATCGTCGTAGATCCCGGTCATGGCGGCAGTGATCCGGGAATGCTCGGCACTACATATAACACCATGGAGAAGGATTTGAATCTGCAAACCGCACTTTATCTCCGCGATGCCCTTTTAGCTAAAGGTGCACGGGTTGAGATGACACGTACCCGGGAGGATCAGAAGCCTACGCTCGCACGGCGTGTTCAGATGAGTGAGGACCTGCGTGCAAATGCATTTGTAAGCATTCATTATAATTCCTCTCCGAAAAAAGTATCTGGGACACTAACCTTCTTTTACTCCGAGTCCGATGATCTAAAGCTGGCACGGGCGATTGAAACCCGGCTGGGACAAGGCATCGGTCTAAAGAGCAATGGGTTATCCTTTGGTGATTATCACATCCTAAGGGAGAATCGAATTCCAGCTACCTTAGTTGAACTCGGATTTCTTACCAACCCTACAGATGAGTCAATTGTCCGTAAATCCTCCTATCAGAAAAAAGCAGCCAAGGCTATCGCCGAAGGATTGGCAGACTACTTCAGAAACTAGACAGACCTATAAATAATCAGCAAAGAAGCAGGCTAGGAAATTCCCTAGCCTGCTTTAGTTTATATTTCATATTTAGCTTTCTATTAATCCCTTTTTGATCAGGAAATTACGAGCTACATCCTCTTCCTTGAGCGCATCCACATCAACTTCTGCGTTCAATTGCTGCATTTCTTCGTCACTGATTTGTCCGTTCAATTGATTTAAGACGCCTTTCAATTCAGGGTATTTATCTAACGTTTCCTGACGAATAATCGGTCCTGCATCATAAGGTGGGAAGAATTCCTTATCATCCTGCAGAATCACCAGATCATGTACTTTAATTTGTGCATCCGTCGCGTATGCATTGGTTACATCTGTTTCCCCATCGTCAATCGAACGGTACATGATACCATGGTCCATTCCTTTGCTCTGCTTGAAATCCATTCCGTAGAGTTTTTGGATACCGGGGTATCCGTCCTCACGATCCAAGAACTCGAACTCTACGCCAAGAACCATATTTCCAGATACTTTGGCCAAATCGCTGAAAGTCTTTAGATTGTACTTCTCAGCCGTTTCACGACTAACAGCTAAAGTATAGGTATTATTTATGCCGAATGGATCCAGAAAGGCCATTCCATCTTTTTCAAGCAGTTCTCTGGTTTTTGCCAACGATTCCTCAGAGTTTCCCGTCTCCTCTTGATAGTAATTGGCTACAATGGTTCCGGTGTAATCCGGATATAGCTGGATATTATTATTCTCAAGCGCACTCCAAGCTACATTAGAGCCTCCCAAGTTCATCTGACGCTTCACTTTAATATCTGTTTTATCTTCTATCAGATCTGCCATCATATGAGCGAGTAGAACATTCTCCGTGAAGTTTTTGGAGCCAATCGTGATTTCTCCACTGTTACCCGCAGCAGCGTTATTATTCCCGCCACCACACCCAGCAAGTAACGTCCCCATTAATACTGTAGTTAGAACGCCTGTCATCAATTTTGGAATTTTCATATATAATCTCCCCTTTTATATTCTTTCAAGACTAGAGTTTTAGTTATACTTTCAATCCCTTTGGAGTCGTTAATCTTTCAAGCAATCCGAGTAGATAATCCAGCACGAGTGCAAGAATCGCGGCCGGAATAGCGCCAAGTAAGGTTAGAGCTTCGATGTTCCGTTGAATACCTAAGAAAATAAATTCACCCAATCCGCCAGCACCGATAAAGGCTGCCAGTGTTGCTGTCCCGACATTAATAACTGCAGCAGTACGGATCCCCGCCATAATTACACTTAAAGCTAAAGGGAGTTGAACCCTGAATAGAATCTGCCAGCTCTTCATTCCCATTCCCCGGGCCGCTTCCACTATAGACGGATCCACATCAGTAATTCCCGTGTAGGTGTTGCGGATGATTGGCAGCAGTGAATACAGAAACAAAGCTACAACTGCCGTCTTCATCCCTATGCCAAATAGAGGAATCATAAATCCGAGCATCGCCAGACTAGGTATTGTCTGAAGAATCCCCGCAGCACCAAGCGTAATCCCTTTCAGTGGTTTAACCCGTGTAATCATGATTCCAAGCGCAATGCCAACAATAATTGCAAATAACATGGACAAGAGCACAAGTTGCATATGCACTCCCATAGAATGAATCAAATCATCCCTACGTAAATCTAATTGATATATGAGTTGTTGCCATAACGATTGATCTCTCATACAGACACTTCCTCCTCTTTCGTGCCTCCCCATTGTGCTGCAAACGCCGTCAGAAGACTACCTCTTGTAACAATCCCGGCAATGTTCCCCTCAGCGGTTACAATCGGAATAATGCCGTATGGAGCTTCCGTAATCAATGATAATGCGTCTCTTGCTGTTGCTGTATCCTGCAGCACCACTTGAGGTGGTGTCATAATTTCCTCGATAGTAAGGCTTTGTTCCATTTTGGCGGTAACATCATAAGCGGAGACTATGCCAAGCAGCTTACCTTTCTCGTTTCCAACCAGTAATGTATCCATTTTGCGTTGACGCATAAAGGTAAGAGCTTTACCCAGCGTGCGCCCGGGAAGAGATGTAGATGGATTGTCGCGCATAACTTCTGTTACGGGGATATACTCAGGGTTTTGGTAAATACGGTTTTTGCCGATAAATGATTCTACGAAATCATTAGCAGGCCGGCTGAGCAGCTCATAAGGTGTATCTAGTTGAACGATTTCACCATCTTTTAGAATAGCGATTTTATCTCCAAGCTTCAGTGCTTCATCCATATCATGTGTTACAAATACTATTGTCTTCTTCACTTCTTGTTGCATGCGCAGCAGTTCATCCTGCAGCTGCTCACGGGTAATAGGGTCCAAAGCACCAAACGGTTCATCCATCAATATAATCTCGGGATCAGCAGCCAATGCACGGGCTACACCTACACGCTGCTGCTGCCCACCTGATAATTGTTTCGGATAACGCTTGGCAAATATGGCCGGATCAAGTCCGACTAGGCGGAGCATTTCGAGCACCCGTTCTTTTTTCTTCTTCACATCCCAGCCCTTTAGGTCGGGAATCAAGCCTACATTATCTTCTATGGTGTAGTGCGGGAACAAACCAGCTTGTTGAATAACATAACCGATGTTCTTGCGGAGGGTTACGGGGTTCTCCTTGGTGATATCTTTGCCGTGGATATAAATATGGCCTGAAGTATGCGGAACAAGACGATTTATCATTTTCATCGTTGTTGTCTTTCCGCAACCGCTCGGACCGATCAATACTAGTATTTCTCCAGCTTCAATTTCAAAGCTAATATTCTTAACTGCTTCATAACCATTCGGGTATTTCTTACCTACTTTTTCAAATTTCAGCATAGGGTCTCTCCTTCTTATTTCTATCGTCAGATCATCTCACCGGGCGACTCTGTAAGTTAAACTATAACAAACAACTCTACAACTGACAACCTACATTATTATAATAAGTTGTTTGTAAATAAATGTAATATTGTAATTATAAAAAAAGCTATCCAGTGATAAACCCCGCTGGATAGCCTTTTTTTGATCTATTATTATAAATGATTCTCTGCATTTTTATTAATAAATTGCTCTGTTCTTTGGTACATTTTCTCATCACCAACTGCTACAAGTACATCATTTTCTCTGAGTATGACATGTGGACCTGGGGAGATTGTTACGTTCGCACCCCGGCGAAGCGCTATAATCGTAGCACCTGTATTCTGCCAAAATTGTAATGCTCCAATGGTTTTGCCAACCACATGTGATTGTTCATGGATTGTAATTTCTTCCGGGTGGTACGGCTTTAAATTCTTCATCCGGTCTGATGCCTCGATAATTCCAGTTAGTACCCTCTCGAACTTGCCGTCGAGCTTCTTCTTTTCAAGCAACAATTGCTCTAGATCCTGTTTCAACGAATAAGCTGATTTCAGATAGTTATTCCTGGTAATATACTCATACGCCTTTTGATCAGAGATGACAATAATCTCTTTTCCCTGCGAAACAAACACTATATTCTCATCCTTCAATAATCCCATAGCCTTACGAATCGTTTCTGGAGAAACATGATATTGCCCTGCCAATAGAGAACGCCCGGATAGCTTACTCTGTACGGGAAATTCCCCGCTTACAATTCTTTGTGCAATATCAAGGGCTATAGACTTATAACCGGATATTTCTTGCATGGACATTGTCGATCTCCTTACTCTGGCGTGAATTATAAACATGCTCAAGTATACCTTTTTTCACTCACCAAATAAAGATGTCCTGCCTTATCCAAATATTTGATATACCAAAAATAGATTTAACGATACAACCAGACCAGAGATAAGCCAGCCGAGAGCAGCTGTCATCTTACGATTCACTAACCCGCCCATAATCTGACGATTGCTTGTAAACATAACCAGTGGTACCAGAGCAAAGGCAATCCCAAAGGACAAGATCACCTGGCTGATAACGAGTGCTTTCGTTGGATTTACACCAAAACCAATGATAGCCAAAGGTGGAATAATCGTAATCGCACGGCGTAAGTACAGGTTAATTCTTTTGTTGATGAAGCCTTGCATTACCACATCGCCAGCCATAGTTCCTACAGAAGAGCTCGATAGTCCTGCGATGAGTAGTCCTAAGCCAAAGGAGATGGCCGTTACGGGTCCAGCTAAGTGACTAAATTGCTGAAACGCAACATCCAAATCCTCAACCACGATACCATTTTTAAAAAATAATGCGGCTGAGACAATAACCATCGCCAGATTCACTGCCCCTGCAATAATCATCGCAATAATAATATCTATGAATTCCAGTTTAAAGATTTGTTTCTTCTCCGCTTCATTTACTCCGACAATACGGTTCTGTGTAAGTGATGAATGTAGATAAATGGCATGTGGCATCACGGTTGCGCCTAGAATTCCTGCGGCCAAAAGAATGCTATCCACCCCTTCAAACTTAGGTGTGAACATGCCTACAGCAACAGCACCCATATCCGGTTTAGCTACAATAACTTGAAAAGCAAAAGCTAATACAACTATAAGAATCATTGCAGCAATTCCGGCCTCAAGGGAACGGTAACCCCGGCGCTGAAGCTCTAGGATAGCAAATGAACCGACCGCAGTAATGAGTGCTGCCGGCAGCATGGGAATATCAAATAATAGATAAAGCCCCAATGCCGCCCCGATAAACTCCGCCAGATCCGTAGCTATAATCACCAGTTCACTTTGAATCCATAAGAAGATCGATACACTCTTCGGAAAACGATCATGAGCGATCTCCGGCAGATTCTTTCCTGTAGCAATACCAAGCTTGGCGGATAACGCCTGAATAAGAACGGCCATTAAATTCGAGGCTACAATCACCCATAATAAAAGATAGCCGTATTTTGAACCTGCCGTAATGTTGGTGGCAAAATTACCCGGATCCAGATAAGCAACCGCAGCGATAAACGCTGGACCTAAGAAAGGAAGTAATCTTTTAATTCCTTTTGTCTCCCCATTAAGTACGGCTTGCGCCGAAATGGAGTTTTTATGTTGTCTCATATGCGGTTGTTCTATATGTGGTTTTTCTATTAAAGTTTGTTCCAACATGTCCATTCCTCCTCTTGCTAAAAAAAGTTGTCTATATACACGAAAGTTTCCTCTATGCAACTTATATTTAAAGTATATGCTCATTTCTGAAAAATGTAAATATGTTTCATTAGAAATTTTCATATGCTTGTCCACCTACGACCAAGACCAAAAAAAGCTGGACGATGATCAGAAATTACCCGATCTTCGCCCAGCTTAAGCCAATTAATCCGAAATGCTTATGGTGTGAGACTTTGAATATCTCTTCTCATTTGTTCATTCTGCATTTTCAGCTCATTCAATTCTTTCTGAAGCTCCTGATAATCAGGCGACGCGTGCTTTCTCGACCCATGCCCGTGCCCGTGTCCATGTTTCCCACCCAGTCCGAACATCATAAATAACATCATCAAAGGACAGATCAATGTGATTAACCAAGACCAATTCATAGCATTACCTCCTACAATTTCATTATGACCTCTATATCATAAAGAAAAGTTGTGGAGAAAGGATGTGCTGTGAATTACGAATTTTTCTTCCATGTATCCTTAAGCGGCACAATTCGGTTCAGTACCAGCTTATCTGCTGTGGTATATTTCTTATCTACACAGAAGAATCCATGCCGGATGAATTGAAATTTATCTTCTGGAAGTGCACTCGCCATGGAAGGCTCCAACAAACAATCCTTCAGAATGGTTAGGGAATCTGGATTAAGATACGCGTCCCAGCGCTCATCCTCTTCTTTAGGACCGTCGTTATCTTTTAGCAACCGCTCATATAGATGAACTTCCGCCTTGATCGCGTGCTCTGCCGATACCCAGTGGATGGTCGCTTTAACCTTCCGTTCATTAAATCCACTTCCACTCTTCGTTCTCGGATCATAGGTGCAGCGAAGCTCTATAACTTCTCCAGTTGCTTCGTCCTTGAGCACCTCATTGCACTTAATGAAATAGGCGCCCTTTAACCTAACCTCATTCCCTATAGTCAGCCTGTGATAACCTTTGGGTGGCTCCTCCATGAAATCCTCTTGTTCAATATAAAGCGTCCGTGAAAAAGGAACTTCCCTTTCCCCAAGCGTCTTATCCTCACTGTTATTCTCAATCTTCAGCCATTCGCTTTGATTCTCAGGGTAGTTAGTAATAACCACCTTTAGAGGCTTTAGAACAGCCATCACGCTAGTTGCCTTCGCCTTCAAATCTTGTCTAAGCGAATGCTCTAACATGGCAATATCTACAATGGTGCTATTCCTAACAAATCCAATTTCCTTCACAAAATTCCGAATACTCTCCGGCGTAAAACCTCTTCTCCGCAGTCCGCGAAGCGTTGGAAGTCTTGGATCATCCCAGCCATCCACATAATGTCCTGTAACCAGTTGTCTAATATACCGTTTGCTAGTAACGACGCCGGTGATATTTACGCGTCCGAATTCCCTTTGCTTTGGAGCCTCAGGGGTATCCAGTTCATTCAGCACCCACTCATACAGTGGTCGATGATCCTTAAACTCAATGGAACATAGGGAATGCGTAATCCCTTCGATTGCATCTTGTATAGGATGGGCAAAATCATACATCGGATAGATGCACCAATCGTTGCCGGTTCTATAATGCTCCGCATGAATGATTCTGTAAATCACTGGATCACGCAAGTTGATATTAGGTGAGCTCATATCTATTTTGGCCCGTAATACTCTGGCTCCCGTCGGATAGGCTCCATTCCTCATCTCCGTGAATAACTTCAAATTCTCTTCCACAGAACGCTCCCGATAAGGGCTGTTCTTTCCCGGCTCAGTAAGCGTTCCTCTATAAGCTGACACCTCTTCAGGTGATAAATCGCAGACGTAGGCTTTTCCTTTTTGGATTAACTTTACCGCGCTATTATATATTTTTTCCGAATAGTCTGATCCGTAGAAAGTATGGTCTGGCGGGTAGCCCATCCAAAACATATCTTCGCAAATAGCATTTACATACTCCAGATCCTCTTTTAAAGGATTGGTGTCATCGAACCGCAAATGGAACTTCCCGCCATACTTTTTCGCAGTCGTATAGTTCGTGTGAATCGCATACGCACTGCCAATATGCAAATACCCATTAGGCTCCGGTGGGAATCTCGTGCAAATATCTCTACTGTAAGTTCCAGCTTCCAGCTCTTCTTGAATCAATCTGTCGATGTAACTCTCTGCTAATACTTCCGGTTCCTTGTTCATTGGTATTACCTCCTGTTTATAAGTGATATCCGCCTGATTATTCTGCACAAGCATAAACGCCTTCGGCGTCCTATAAGGACGGTAAGTGTTTAAGCGAGAAATATAAGGATAAAGTATAGTGTGAAACTTATACTTTCTTATATTTAAATAAAAAAGAACCTCACCTCCAAGACTTATGGTCTTGGGGACGAAATTCTCGCGGTACCACCCCAGGTTCATTAATATGTCGCCATATTAATCTCATCAAGTACGGCAATGCATCTTACGCATTGGTTATACTCTAGCTCTATAACAGGAGCTCCCGTCATACCATCCCCGTCGATCGGTTCCGATATGCCGCTCAGAGGCTTGTTTCGATAAAATCTCCCTTACCCTGTTCTCATCATTCAGGGCTCTCTGTGAAGGAATGATTTTATTTACTCTTCTCGTCATCGCGTTTAATTATTTTGTATAGGATACCAAATTGAGGGTCCTGTGTAAATGGTGCTGTACTTCTGTCTTCTTACAATTTAATCCTCGCTCAGAGCCGTTATCAGTTCCAACACTACTTCATTATCAGGCTCTACAGCCAAAGCTCTACGCGCGTAATCCAGTGCAGCCCCTTCAGCTCCAAGCTCATAATTACAAATCGCCATACTATAAAGCACCGAGGCTAATGGTTCTTCCGAATTGGCATGCATAGACCGTGCTAAGTAGGCTAACGCCTCCTCGAACTTATCCATTTCATACAGCAGTAACCCAGCATCCAGTGATAGGTCATAGCTCTGTTCCATCGGATAGTAACCTGTCCACATTAATCGTATTCCCTGCTGAAGATCCAGTATTTCTTCATCACTGGCATCCGGCAGCAGCTCTGAAATCTGTTCTGCACTATGGATAAACCATTCTGCATCATACCCACCTAAGCGCCAAAAAGCCAAAATCTGCTGGAGACCCATTGTATCTAATTGCTGATCCATCCATTCCTTCATACTGAAGAAATCATCCGGGCCAAAACGCTCTATAAACCGCTTGTAACCTAACCGAGTGTTCGTATAGCTCATAGGCGCGTCCAGCATAAGAATGCATCCGATATTCAAGTTTTTGTAATGATGAGTGGTAAATAAGGAGTGTGCTCCTTTTTGCTCCAACATATACTGAATTGCATGATAATTCGCTGTTAAGGAGAAGCTACCGTGATGAATCAGCAAAGGGGGTTCCGCAAATTCCCAATTCTCTATTCGGTGATCTCCCTTATCCGCTGTAAGGAGTACGAACCCTTCTATAGACAACTTAGCTAGCCGCTCCAAACAAGTAAGCCCCACAACAGGAAACAGAATATGGGAATCCTCCAGCTTCTGCTGGTAGAGCTTTATAACATCGTGATAGGGGTAGGTTTCCACTTCGTAATTAGCCGCTCGAACATAATGATATTGTGGGATGATTGTACCGAGTACATCAGAGGGGTTGTCCGATCCTGCAGCCTCTGAATACTGAATCGACACCTCACATTCAAATATTTTACCTTCATCCACATAAATTAATTCCTGCGGGATACTGTCAAAAAAATAATTTGCCACAAGCAGCAGCGGCTGCTGTAAATCACCAGGTTTGATGCTGAGCTTAGCGCGCACTAAATACAGTTCAGTATCCTGTACAGCATCAAATCGTGCGAAATCCAGTATACCCTGCTCTACGAATGGAAGTAAGCTAGGGTGCTGCTGCCAGCTGGTTATATTTTTAACGGGTAAATCACTCATCACATAACGAAAAGGAGGAAGTGGGGTCCCCGCATAATCTATGATTTCGCATAGCTTCTTAAGGATATGGAACGCTAACCGACCCGCCCCAGCTCCCAATTCCAGTATAGTGACTGTTTCAGAGAGATGTCCTTGTCCAGCCCGATCTTGCAGGAATCCGAAGATCATTTCCGCATATGCTGTCGCAATCATAGGATTACTCGTAATATACTGCGGAACCTGATCATTATTCCAAGCCTTTAATCCCTGTTCTTCATAATAAGCCCGCTGCAACTCCCAAATGGGTGCTTCACTGAAGCGATAGTGCTGCCCTTCGTTACCTGTCATCTATTTCTTAACCTGCTCTCTGTATATCTTGTTAGAACACCTATGATACTTATTCCGCTCTCAATGTACGTGATCTGAAAATGACGTATTCAGCCTCTGTAGGAATGGAAACGGAAAATGATAATAATGCCGCCTTGGAGGTTAAAGAGTCAGGTCCTTTTAACGTTTGGTAGTAAGAGTTCCCTTTACTGTCCACACTCACCAGCTCCAGTTCCGCATTCCCTTTAGGGATGACAAAACCAGAGGTATTTTGCACGCCTAAGGTTAGTCTGTATTCTTTCCCAGATTGAGTCTGTGTTAGCTTAAACGGATATAACGGATATGGATGTGCTGTTGTTTCCACTGGGTAAGGGGTAAGCGCTCGATCCGCCTCAGGCTTTGCCCATTCCTCCCCTTTTCTGGCGCCAATGCCAAGGGTTAATTTATTCACGTTATTGAACTGAGTTTCCCAGCGAAATGTCTTTAACCCCTCTAGAATAGGGGATGCTGGAACAAACAGGATTCCATCCTTGATCTCTGGAGCGATCCCTAATGAATCTTCATTCTCCCCATTAAATTCTGCCTCTAGCTGCCCTGCTTTAATCTTCCCTACAGAGCGATCCAGTAGTGAAACCGTAACGCTGTTCGTTAATGCGTCATAGAGCAAATCCGCACCAATCGCACTCGAGAAAGCCCGAATCGGCACCATTAATTTACCTGATTTAAAATAAGGAGCGAGTTTACCTGGAAAAAGGACGTAATACCCCCCATATGACAGTGGCATTACCTGAGTCCCTAACTGAACAGCCGCCGACACCGATGTAGGTGTAACCGCGGAACCCGCGGCGAACATAATTACCAACAGACCTATGACATAAGCTCTTATTCTCCCTAATCGTTGTAAGGACTCCTTAATGTGATTCATCTCAAACCCCTCTCCCTCTCTACTCCGTCTAGAACAAAGCCTCTATTAGTAATAATCAATGATCCCCTTGCGCATGTCAACTTGTTCCACTTTTGTTATTCATCATAAAAGACAGGATTCCGCATATATTTTCATTGAGTTATTTAGAATCATGAAAGGAGTGCGATGGATGACTGCAGATGGACAGGATTCGCCAAGAAAGACAAATATCCCACAGCCCATTCGAAGCGATGGCGCAGGGGGATTAGATAAAGGACCACGTGATATAATGCGGGATTTGGAGAATCCCGACATGTTTGTCCCTCCCGTGACCGATGCCGGTCTCGTCCCCAATTTAAAATTTTCTTTCTCCGATGCACATATGCAGCTTAATCATGGTGGCTGGTCGAGAGAGGTGACAGTCAGAGACCTCCCCATCGCCACTACACTAGCTGGCGTCAACATGAGCCTAACCCCCGGTGGAGTACGTGAACTCCATTGGCATCAGCAAGCGGAATGGTCTTATATGCTGCTAGGCCGAGCTCGAATTACTGCCGTAGATCAAAATGGTCGAAACTTCATAGCAGATGTGGGGCCAGGTGATCTATGGTATTTTCCGCCAGGTATTCCCCACTCTATACAAGGTCTTGAAGAAGGCTGTGAGTTTCTGCTTGTATTCGACGATGGAAGTTTCTCTGATCTAAACACCTTGTCCATTTCCGATTGGTTTGCTCATACTCCGAAAGAAGTGCTTTCGGCTAACTTTGGGGTGCCTGCCGCTGCATTTGACTCCATTCCCACCGAACAGGTCTATATTTATCAGGATCAGGTTCCGGGTTCATTGCAAAGTCAAAGGGTAGAATCTCCATACGGAGAGATCCCACAAACCTTTAAACATTCCTTATTGGCTCAACCTCCGCTGAGGACTCCCGGCGGGAGTGTCAGAATTGTCGATTCCAGTAACTTTCCCATCTCCAAAACCGTAGCTGCCGCATTGGTAGAAATTGAACCCGGAGGGATGAGAGAGCTGCACTGGCATCCAAATA
The DNA here is from genome assembly GCF_050277435.1 of Paenibacillus sp. NPDC101420. Taxonomy (NCBI): domain Bacteria; kingdom Bacillati; phylum Bacillota; class Bacilli; order Caryophanales; family Paenibacillaceae; genus Paenibacillus; species Paenibacillus sp. NPDC101420. Next base: position 123,348 of record NZ_JBNNSE010000008.1, on the reverse strand, counting down.
ACGATGAATGGCAGTATTATCTTACCGGAAAAGGACGCATGACCGTATTCGCTGGAAATGGTGTAGCACGTACCTTCAACTACAGAGCAGGCGATGTAGGATATGTTCCTTTTGCGTTTGGACATTATATTCAGAATACAGGCGACGACTCCTTATGGTTCCTTGAAATGTTCAAAAGCGATCGTTTTGCCGACGTTTCTCTGAATCAATGGATGGCTCTCACTCCCCATGAATTGGTTCAAAGTAACCTGAACGTTGGACCAGAGGTAATGAACGCCTTAAGGAAAGTGAAATGGCCCGTTGTGAAATATCCTAAGACAAGCAAAAACGCCTCCGGCGTCCCTAAAGGCTAAAGGACGGTAAGCGTTTTGCGAGAAATATAAGGATATGGTGTAGTGTGAAACTTATACCTTCTTATATTTTTAAAAGAATAGGATGCTTCACCTGGTAACTATTCGCCGGTCTCCGCAAATCGTTTGATTCTTACCTCAATCTGGTCACGCACACGCTGGAACACTGCCCACTTCTCTTCATCGGTCCCTTGCGCCTTTGCCGGATCATCGAAGCCCCAGTGTTCCCGTTTGACCTTCGGAGGCGTCATTGGACATTTATCCGCAGCGTCCCCACATAACGTAACGACTAGATCCGCATTATTCAGCAGATTAGAATCAATCATATCCGAGGTTTGTCCAGTGATATCTATGCCTACTTCGTTCATAGCTTGTACAGCTTTTGGATTTAGACCATGGGCTTCAATTCCAGCGCTGTACACGTTCCATTCTCCCCCTAAATATTGCTTCGCCCAGCCCTCAGCCATCTGACTCCGGCAAGAGTTTCCTGTACATAAAAAATAAATCGTTTTCTTGTTCATCCTGATCTTCCCCTTTTCAAATTAAATAATCAACAACCACAGATAGAGACCTAAAAGTGTAATAAACAACGTTGGGATAGTTAATATAATCCCCGTCTTAAAATACGTTCCCCAGGATATCTTCACACCTTTGGCCGAAAGCACATGGAGCCACAGCAGCGTTGCTAGTGAGCCAATTGGGGTAATTTTAGGGCCTAAGTCTGAACCTATAACATTCGCATATATTAATGCCTCTTTAATAACTCCGGTTGTATGCGTTGCATCAATTGCGAGTGCGTCAATCATTACAGTAGGCAGATTATTCATCAATGATGAGATCAATGCAGCAATGAACCCCATACCCATAGTTGCAGCGAATAGACCCTGATCAGCAATCATTCCTATCGCCTTAGCGAGTAGATCAGTTAGACCCGCATTCCGAAGTCCATATACTACGACATACATTCCAATGGAGAAGAACACAATCGCCCAAGGTGCTCCAGTAAGCACTTCTTTCACCTTGACGGAAGGGCTTCTTCTCGCGAGGAGCATGAACAAAATTGCAATGATTCCCACAACCACTGATACCGGAATCTTCAAGAATCCACTAACGAAATACCCTATTAAAAGAATAGCCAGTACAATCCATGATAGACGGAACATCTTCTTATCTTTAATAGCCTCTTGCGGATCTTTTAGTTCGGAATCATTAAATCGCTTCGGAATACTTTTGCGAAAAAAGAAATAAAGCACCACGATACTCGCTATCAATGAGAATAGCGTAGGTACAATCATTTTTCCCGCATACTCCATAAAGGTAATTCCAAAAAAGTCAGCCGATACGATATTCACAAGATTGCTAACCACAAGCGGTAATGAGGTGGTGTCCGCAATAAAGCCGCTAGCAATAATGAATGGAAATACTTTTTTCTCATCAAAATTCAGCGCTCTAACCATAGCAAGTACAATAGGGGTAAGTATTAGCGCCGCTCCATCATTTGCAAAAAAGGCAGAAACCAACGCACCAAGAACAATGACATAGACAAACATTCGTGTTCCGTTCCCCCGTGCTGCTCGCGCCATATGTAACGCAGCCCATTCAAAAAATCCAATACTGTCTAAAATTAAGGAAATTAAGATGATTGCAACAAACGCCAACGTCGCATTCCACACCATTTGTGTTACATCCAGAACATCATTAAAGCTAACTACCCCAGCTAGTAAAGCAATGATCGCTCCGCCGCAGGCTGACCATCCAATCGATAAATTTCGAGGCTGCCAGATTACAAAAATTAAAGTTACCATAAAAATAAGTATGGCTAGAATGACCACTTTCTCAACACTCCTATAATCTACGAATAAATCCTAATAAATCCTATATCACCATATAACTATATAGTTATATACAATCTAAAAAACTACAACTATATTTTAGTCGCAGCACGGTGCTTTAGCTTCTTTATTCAAACTAGCCAATATCGCGGCTGAGCTAGGCATTTGTTGAAGAACAGCCTTAAGATGTGGTTTATCCTCGACATTTAATGAATAATGCACCCACTGCCCTCGTTTGCTTTCTTTCACGATCCCTCGATTCTTCAATTTCCGTAAATGCTGACTAATCGCCGGCTGGGATATATCAAAAATATCAAGGAATTCACACACGCACCATTCCCGTTCTTTCAAAAGTGAAAGCATGGCCAGTCGCGTCTTATCTCCTAAGAGCTTCAAATCATCTGCAATATCCGTCAGTGACTGCATCCCTACTTCTCCTCCTTCCAACACTTATATAAGCGAATACTTATATTGTAATGAACTAGACATTTAGAAGCAAGACTTTTATGTACTCGCTTCTCTTAATTGTTCTCAGAGTTTATATTTTGATTCAGTCCGTTAACTATTCATATGACTTAATATTACGTTTAAATCTGTCAGATCATATTTATAAAAAAAGACCGACAGCTCTCTCGCGAGAACTATCAGCCTTATCTATTTCTATGGACTTGTTTAGTATGCGGTTCAGGTTCTAGGAATCGTTACAACAAACTGGGTTCCTTCTCCAACTTTACTCTCCACATCAATATTACAATCATGTATTTTCAGAATCTTCATCACAATGGAAAGTCCAAGTCCATTCCCTTTAAGAGCGCTGCTACGCGCTTTCTCCACCATATAAAATCGATCAAAGATAAGCGGAAGTGCTTCCTCAGGAATGCCTTTACCAGAATCTTTGATATATACCTTCACAAATTGCGCGTTCATCTCAATTTCAACATGAATGGTACCGTCTTGCCCCGTATATTTTATAGCATTATTTATTAAGTTCTGCCAGACCTGATCAAATAAATCTTTATCCACCGTGATCTCGCAAGGCAATAAATCCAATTCAATCATAATATCTTTCCGTGCCCACTGTGGTTCCGCTAATACGATCGTTCTTCTTAATTGTTCGTCTAATTGGAATGTGGTGGGATTAACCGGATGGTGCTCCGAATCGAGTGAGGCTAATCGGAGCAGATTATCACTAAGCCTAGATAGGCGTAAGGTTTCCTCATAGATAATATCCAGATGCTCTTTTTGCTCTTCTAATGGAATGACACCGTCTTGCAGCGCTCTTGTAAATCCTCTAATCGATGTAAGTGGTGACTGCATTTCATGAGAAACATTGCTTACAAAATCATCACGAACTGAGTCCATTTTCTGCAGCTCACTTGCCATACGATTAAAGCTCTCCATCAGTTCACCAAATTCATCTTTATTACGATAAGTCAATCGGACAGATAAATTGCCTGACGCCATTTCCTTCGCTGCAACAGTTAGCTTCTTAATAGGCTTCACAATATACCTGGACATGAACAAGATAAGCAAGCTTCCGATGATTAGTACAGCTAATAGTGTAAACAGAAGCGTAATTCTCAAGCCTCTTACAGTCGATGAAAAATCAATCTTAATAATGAAAGCACCTTTTCCATCATCTATCTTAGGAACCCCTACGATAGCAAGTCCACCCCTACCCGATAGAAAGACCGCATCGGTTGTGTTGGAATTGAATAAGATAGCAACTTTCTCCTTGTCTACAGAAAAAACAGATTCACTTGGCTCATTAACAACCGCTATATCTATACCAAATCGATTAAGCAGATCTGCAAATGCGTTTACTTTTTCCGGATCATCTATTAGATTTGTCACCTTTGCTATATCTTTAGCAATATTAATAAACATATGGTTTGGGGTATTATTTTTTTCTGAAAACTGCATAAAAAGAAAAAAGGAAATAATTAAACTGACTAAAACAATACCAATGAACGTAACGACGATTCGAAGACGCAGGCTTTTTCTCACCATCTAGGCTAGCTCCAGACGATAACCAAGTCCTCTTACTGTAGAAATGATGAACTGAGGGATGGGTTCAAGACGTTCTCTCAAGCGTTTGATATGCACATCAACCGTCCGCTCATCGCCTTCATAATCCATTCCCCATATATTCTCTATTAGCTGAGTGCGGGTGAATATTTGCCTTGGCGAACCCGCCAAAGCAAATAGCAATTCACATTCCTTCTTTTTCAATTCAACCATTTGATCGGCATTAGCGACTGTTAAATTCCCTAGATCAATCGTTACTCCCCCTAATTGAATAACATTCGAAGGGGTTACATGATATCTCTTTAATAAAGATTTCACACGCAGTACCAATTCAATGGGATCAAACGGCTTTACTAAATAATCGTCTGACCCCGCATTAAATCCTCTGACTTTATCCTTAGACTCTCCTTTGGCTGTAACCATTAGGATCGGCATATCAATATAAGATCGAATATCTTCTGTCAGTTCAATACCATCGATATGAGGCATCATCACATCCACAATAGCTAAATCTATTTTTGTATGAGCTAGAATGTCTAATGCTATTTGACCATCTTCCGCTTCCACTACGGAAAACTGATCTTTTTCAAGATATAATCGTATTAATTTGCGGATATGGGAATCATCATCAACCACTAGAATTGTGCTCATACATCAATTTCCTTTCCATCATTGTATTTATTCGTATCGCAGAGATTCCATTGGATCGAGCTTGGCAGCCTTCGATGAAGGCATCAAACCAGCAACAATACTAATCCCTGTACTTACAACTAATCCGAATACGATATAAGATCCAGATAAGTTAATAAGCTTTACGCCAAAAGCATTTTCCAAAAGTATATTTAAACCAAAGCTAATGATAGCTGCAAAGATTATTGCGAAGACACCACTAAATATACCCAATAATGCGGATTCGGAAAAGAATATTCGCTTGATATCTTTCTTTCTTGCTCCAATCGCACGAAGGATCCCAATTTCTTTCGTCCGTTCCACTACACTAATGTAAAGTACAACCAATATCATAATCCCTGATACGATGAGCGAAATCCCTGCAATACCAGATAGAACGATCGTAGCCATATCCACATAAGTCGTGATACGCTCCATGATTTTTGCCGTTTGGGAGCCCGAGAAGCCCGCATCAACAGCCGCTTTATTAATATCATTCACATATTTCATATCCGTTGCAAAAGCATTAACCTGAATCGGGCCAATGGTAATCCCTTTATCAGTATACATTTGCTCCAGTGTCTGTGTTGGAATATATCCTGTTGGTGACATTTGCGCTCTTGGATCAGTGGCTTCATAAACACCAGAGACCGTGATTTCTTTTTCCAACGTTATCGGTTTATGTTGAGCATCCATTTCATTAATATACAGATGAATAGACTTCCCTACCATAGCATTCGGTTGCTCATTTCCGCTTAATTGACTCGCTATTTTCGTTGGTAATAACACTTCATTTTCTTTCGGTAAAGCCCCTGCTTTAATCGTCGCTTTATCAAATGTATCGTTTAAGGTGGTTAATTGTGTGAGACTACCCGTTTGATCCCCAAAAACCGTGGTAGATTTGCCTGTAATGGTTGTTATGGTCTCTACATGATCTACATTTGGAAGGTTACGAATCGTCTCAACATCGGCCTTTGTAAACGTAACGCCGGGTAACATCATCGCTTCTGGGCCCTTCATGTCTTTGGCTTCTGGATTTGGCTTAGTGATATCTACCAGCAAAGGGTCCATACTTGAATTAATTTCATTATTAATATAGCTAGTGATCCCATTTCCTAAGGAAAGCATCAAGAGTACACTTAAAATACCTATCGATCCACCCAAAGCTACCAATACATTACGTTTGGCATTAAGCTTCATATTTTGAAGGGCCATTTTGAAAGAAGCCATTAAGCTGAGGTTTCTGGCCGAACCATCTCCCCCATCGTAGGTAGCCATGGAACGTTCCTTCAAATGAATATCGTCTTTCACCAATCCCTCTTCAAGCTTAACGATACGGCTACCGTAATCAGCTACTTTCTGCGAGTGGGTCACGGTAATGACCAAGATTCCTCTTTTCGCTATGCTGTCCAACAAAACTAAGATTTGATCACCTGTATCTTTATCCAGCGCACCCGTAGGTTCATCTGCCAGTATAATATCTGGATTGTTCGACAATGCGCGTGCGATGGATACCCGTTGCTTCTGTCCACCGGACAGTTGATTCGGACGTTTTTTCAGATGATCCTTTAATCCTACCTCCGTCAAAATCTCTATAGCACGCTTATTACGTTCCTTCTCGCTTGTATTCGTCATCTGCATCGCAACCGTAACATTTTCCAAGACTGATAAGTGTGGAATCAGATTGAAGTTTTGAAATACGAAGCCGATGTTGTTCTTGCGATAATCATCCATTTCCTTTTCGGTCATCTTGCTTAGATTCTTCCCGCGAACAAGGACATCGCCCTCATAATCAGCGTCCATTCCACCAATGATATTCATTAGTGTGGACTTACCGCAACCAGACTCACCGAGTATGGAGACAAATTCACCTGTCTCAAAGCTTAAATTCACATCATGGAGTACTGGAACCTTTTCCTTACCATACAAAGTATACGATTTTTTAACATTCTTAACCTCTAATATGTTCATTCCGATCTCTTCCTCTCCTGGGTCACGATCTTTATCTCTTCCTTTGATGTTTCCTATCCTAACAAATTTATGTGAACTGATAATGAACTGAAAACTTTCATGATTTGCATATAAAAAAACAACCTTCAATAACTGAGGTTGTCTTGTCCCGCGTAATATGATTCTGCATGAACAGCAATCATGCTCCTTCTTTCTTTAAGCTAGCGCTCTTTTTCGTATCAATCTAATTTGGCCTCTGTGATTAATTTCATCTTCGAATACATGAAACCACATGAAGTAATAATTCGCCTGTTTGTTATGCCAGAATTCCTCTTCTGTATATAACCAGTCATCATCGACGGTTGCGAACCATTCATATGTTTTTTCCCTTACTTCATTTAAACGGTCTAAATAATAGCTAAGATCATGTCCTTTAATCATCGCCCTGCCTTCATCCCCTAAGTTCAGTGCCGGCCCCCATGTCGCTAACTCTTCTTCGGATAAGTCTCTTCCCTCAAATGTCGCAACTTGATACGCATACTCTACAGCAGCGTAATGTAATAATAATGCTCCTATAGAGTTGCTCTCCGAATCCAATAAATAGTCAAGCTGCTCTACACTTAAGTCTTTAACTGCCGCTAATGTGGTATGTCTTGCATAATTCATCATGGATAAAAGGCGACTAATTTGCGGCGAATAACCGGGGATATCTGTGATCAAATATATTTTGTCCATGTCTATCATAATGAGTGCTCTCCTTCATGTTTTGGAAATGTAAATAGGCTTATCTGAATGGCTCTGAAGCTTTGATTACAGGTAATGACACACGAAAATCAAAATTGCTCCGATCTAACAAGTCCGAGCCGCTTTCCCTCTACAATTGCTTCGGATCTGGAATGTACACTCAGCTTCTCAAAGATTCTCGTCAGGTTATACTCCACAGTTCTTTGTGACATTAAGAGCTTGCTGGCTATGTCCTTATTGCTTTTTCCACTGGCTACTTCCTGGAGTATTTCCTGTTCCCTTTGATTAATGGACACTTCTTCAATTAACTGATTATCACGATTGCCCGATATTTTAATATCATTTCTTCGAAGCTGTTTGAGTAAAGAAACCGGTATGACAGCCTCATTCCTCAGAGCGCAGCGTATCGTATTTAATAATTGTTCTCTGGATGCAGTCTTAGAGATAAATCCTGTAACCCCTGACTCCATCAACAGGTTATAATGTGCACTGATTTCATATCCGGTATAAATCACCACTTTTGATTCAGGATCAAGCTGAACAGCTCTTTTGGTGAATTCCAGTCCGCTGATCGTAGGCATGTTAAGATCGCATAAGATCACGTCAAATTCTTGCTTCTCCAGCATATCGAAAGCTTCTATTGCTGACAAAACAAAGGTAACCTCCATATCAGCATCCTGCTCAATCATATTTTTAGTCCCTTCTCCTACTGAAGGATGATCATCAACCAACAAGATACGTATCATCGTCATCGCCTCCTCTGTTCTTTCCTTCCGCAAAAGCTGTTGTCGGTAAATAAATAATGACCTCCAGCCCTTTACCCTTCTCCGAGTTAAACAGGCACTCTCCTTCTAAGCTTGCTACACGCTCTTTAATTCCGGACAGACCCATATGCTGAAAAGATTCTTTAATATCTAAGATATTCATGCCTATTCCATCATCTTTGTAACGGAAATAGAGTTGCTCTTGCTGGTCAAGCTCAATCTCAATCTGATTCGCTTTGGCGTGCTTTCCGGCATTTCTCAGAAGTTCCTGTACAATTCGATAAAGGGCAATCACTAGATCTTCGCTTAGCGCCCCTATTGGGCTTGATTTAAAGGTAATAATATAATTGGACTGTAACTGAGCATATTCAAACAAAATTTCTAGTGCCTTGACGATTCCAGTCTCTCTTAGTAGTGGCGGGCGTAGCTCATTGCAGGTCTCACGAATTTGATGGATAACATCTAATAAACCTTCTTTAATTTGAAGCAACTCAGGTAGGATTTCATTGGGAATAACATGATCCGAGATTAGCGTTTCAAGTCTACGAAGCCAAATGAGTTGATCCTGAAGCGCAGAATCATGTAAATCCGCCGCCAGCTTTCTTCGTTCATTCTCAGATAGGTTAAAGATCAGACGAAGAACCCATGGTGCCGCATGTTGATCTTTTTTCATTTCAGCTTCAAGGTCTTCAATCAGACCTTCTATCAGATATAAATTCTCATAGACAATGCTTGCATAGTTTGCAATGGTATTTAACCAATTTAGTTCATCTGTATTAAACTTGGTGTGATTCTTCTTATGATCAATCCATAAAAGGTGGAATTTCTTTTTGTGACGGCCGATTACGAGTGCTATCCCCTGCTGAAGCTGGACTACTTCGCCTACTTTAAGAACTGGAGATATCGAAACAAATTGTATATTGATCTCTTGTTCCGAATTGTCCACGATTTGTGCGAGATTACTCAAATCCTCATCTATCTCAAAAAAAGCCGACCGATTAACCGGTAGAATCTCATTGATTTCCTTGTAAAGTGCAGCCTCCAAATCAGATCGCTTCATCACTTTGGAAATTTGCTTGGAGAATCTCTCCAGACTGCCTTGATAATGATAAAGTTCACGAAAAAGCCTAGGTCGGAAATAATAATCTATTTTCTCCTTGAAAAATAAGAAGGCCGTAATCGATAAATAAACCACCAAGAACATCTGAACCCATTTGATCCAATCATATTCTTGCCTACTCTGTATGATCGCAAGTACAGCTACAATCATTAGTGCTGGAAGAAAGGCAATTAACAGATAATATTTAAAGCGATTAAAAGCAAAATCAATATCAAATAGTTGTTTAGCAGTTAGCAGATAAAAATAGGTAACCGGCATCAAAAATAAGAAGATCGTGGTGACCTCGAAAGGAATCAAGCTAACCCCAAAAACAATGGGTACAGCAGAGAAGAGAACAAACGGTGTAAACGCAAGAACGTGTCCGGTAAGCATAATTTTGAACATAGATTTAAATGCTGATTTCCGATTATTGATATATAGAGATAACAGCTTAAATATGCTGTATAGGATGCCAACCACAAAGAACCCGATAACAAACAGACGCATAAAGGAATATAAAGATCTATCCCACGAATATATGACTAAACTAAAGGTTGTAAGTATACTTAGAAGAATGACTAATCCATAGTATACCTTGAGTAGAAAAGTAGATATAAATTGGATATTAAACCGCTTCAGATAAACTTGGAGAAAGTGGATAAACACCACCGGAATTAAAGGCAGCATACAACTTAAAGTGATCCTACCGATGAGATCTGATCTGCTTGAGGCATAACCCGCAAAGTAAGTTACGCTCACCATCAAAAAAAATAAAATTAACAATTCAGCCGAACGTTCTCCTGCCCTTTTGCGATACAAAAAGAGACTTAATATCATTAGAAAAAGTAACGTTACTCCAGGGACTACAAGCTGTGTAAACTTGTGATAAAGTGAATACTCATTCTTTATATTGACATGCATATGAATGGAGTTTCCTTCGTTTGAGGTGCGGATAATATCCACTGATTGGACCTGCGCCAGGACATTATACCGCACCACTTTATCCGCTAGTTCGACGTCTACACCATTGACCTGAACTATGATATCTCCTAATCGTAAATTCTGTTTATAGCCTTCCTCAGACGCGCTGATTTCAGAGATAACATATTGTCCCTCTGTATTCTTCTCTATTCCCACTCCGAGCAGTACATTAGAGTATATTACTTGTACAGAGTGAATCAAAAGAAAAGAAAACAAACAAATCAATCCCGCTATGATGTAATTACGAATTTTAGCTGACATTTGAGGTCCCCCGAATTGATCTTAATGTTTTAGAACCAGGCATCCGTTATGAATTCATCACTCTTACTATTCTTACGAAGAAATGTATCCTTTAAAGCTAGCTGCTCAGCAGCTGGCATACCAGCAAGTTGCAGTTTTCCCGACAGAAGCTCATTAACCTTCATTGGCTCTTCTAACAAAACTTGGATCCATTCTTTCAACATTGTTAATTCCTCCCTTTTTTCTTCTTGCTCTCAATATATCAATAGAAATAGGGATGTAAAACGACAATGTGATTGATATTTACCGCAGTTTTTAATTGCGGTTACACTTGCGTGGACTTGCGGTCTCGGTGAGGAAGCTTGTGTAATTATTTTAACTGAAGAAGTAAAAGCTCTTTCCAATGGGCTTCCAGTTCCATCTGATCCACGAGTTCTAGAAATTTGTAATAATGTGTACGCATCCGAGCGGACGAATACAACAACGTACCAGAATCATTACATATCTGCTCGATCTCCTGCCTACGACTTAATATCCCTTCTGTTGTGCCTTTACCGTTAAAATAATCAATCAACCAATCCTGTTCCTCATTAGCAGCCATTTTCAGTAAATATAAGGTAGGCACTGTTCTCTTGCGATGCAAAAAGTCATTTTTCTCTTCCCAGTTTAGCAAATCACGGAGATCATTCTTCATTTGAGCAGCAATGCCCACTTCATTGATATAAACCGCTACCTTTTCGTTCCAATCCCCGCAAGCGAGAATAACGCCTATCATACAGGCAGAAATAAGCAGTGCCGAAGACTTTTGTTCAATTATGCTTATGTATTCTTCTTCGTTCTTGGATTCATTCATAAGGTCTAGGGTCTGACCATTGATGGCCGTAAGCATCTGCCGATTCATAATTTCGGATGCCTTCATTAGCCTGTCCTGCGGAAAGTCACAATCGAGTAAACCTTGATGTGCCAGCGTAAGGAAGCCTATCGCTATGTTTAAGGAGATCTCAGGTGGCGTCTGGCACCATATGGTGGAGGGTTGATCCTGATCCTGCAAATCATCAATAATGTCCAGTCCGAGTATCATTAACTCAATGGATGCGGCTGCACGATAAATATCTGTCTGTTCACCAGCAAACATCCGGTAGTGAATGACACATAACTTGCTGAACAATAAGGTTTCTTTCAACTTCACTTCCAGAAAAGCTACAGCTGTCTCATGTAGGTATCCTACTAAAAAGTATTTTTTGAGTAATTCCCGTAGTTCAGCCTCAACATTCTCCCTCAGTTGTTCCATTCGATCCCTCACCCTTGAGAAAATAACCACTTTACCATTTTAAAACAATTATTTTGAAAATAATATACCCTAACCCATATTATTCCTTATAGTTCAAAATACAAGAAACGACATGAAGATAATAGTGCACAGTATAAGAATGCTTATATTAAAAAAAGCGCCACCTTTCCTATAATGAAGACTAGGAAAAATATGACGCTTACTGTGGCTTAGGGTTCTCTGACGTTCAACTCATCCTTCTTAGATGGATGAGCCTCCAAGTAGTCCTGTGGGAGACTATTATTCTGACGATTCATAAATAGTGATTTCCCCAGCATTTGTAATACTAGCGAGTAAACCATCTTCATGCGGGTGCCTACTAATAATTCCCGGGTAGATAGATCCTCCAGATCTCCTTGGTACTCACCCAGCTCCTCCTCATCCGATAAACTAGGCATACACTCACTTCCTTTTCAATGAGCAGTGTTATACCGTTATCATATGATAGAAGTAGCTGCTTCACACCGAAAACCTTATTGCAATCTCCCGCCATTCTTTTACGTTTATCCAAAGCTCGTTAAATCATCAGATCGGATGTAGCTGCTTGCCGCTTCTTTCTTCGGTTGTGATTAAGTATCCAGATGGCCGTAGCGCCGTATATGATAACGGGGACTATCCCACTCTCCCCCGCAATATATTCCAGCATTGGTGACGAAGTAGATGAAATATTACGAAACACGCTGTCTACAGCATTATTAGTTCCATGTAAAAGTACAGCCGGCCAGATACTGCCTGAGGTCAGGCGTAATTCATTTATAACGATTCCTGCAAAAACAACAGATAGGGTGAACAAGCCTACTACAATATAACGGTTCCCTGAAGAATGATAAGCACGAGGGCCAAGAATTGCCGGGTAATGCCATAATGCCCAAATGAAGCCCATTGTTATACTTGAGCTCACTCTGCCCATCCACTGAAAACGCGGGAGGAGCCAGCCTCGCCAGCCTATTTCTTCTCCCAAGGCGGACAGCGAACCAAGCACAATATACACAGCCAAGTAAACACCCGTCTCGATCCATGAATCGGGAGAAATCAAGCCTGATTTCCATCCACTCCAATAAACTGTATAGCCCGCTCCCAGTGAAAATAAGGGAATGAGCAAAGCCAATATGTACTCTTGTCCTCCTCTAAATTTAAAGCCCAGCCTTCTCCAGCCTGCCGAACTGTATCCATCCCTTACAACGAGAAACATCATGATACACACCGCAAAAAACGGAGTATACCCGTATATGCCTTGTAATGAATCCGGGAGCAGCAGCATGCCAAGCGCCATGGCCCATACAATGGCAATAAATATCAGGGATTGTTTCTTATCCGAGATCAATCTCCTCACCTACCCTTGTCTATTATATTTTGAATAAGCAACACATGCATTATATACAAAATATGATAGAATTATACATTAAGATAGATTCATAGAGAAAAAATAGATTAAGGCCGTGCTCTAAAGTGAACATCATTCACATTAGAGCACGGCCCTTTTCCAGCATATTCGATTAGCTTATTTATACGATTCTCGGCTTACGAATACTGCTTAACAAGAAGAGCAATAGGAAGAACAATAGCAATACCCCCGTCTCCAGATAAAGGGAAGAGAAACCTTTGCCGTTCAGAATTTTCTCCGCTGCGATAAGGATCCAGGTCGTCGGAACAAACTCACTGATTCCTTTCAGTACAGAAGGCATCATTTCTCTTGGCCAGAAGCATCCACCCAGCATACAAATAGGAACATTAATCAAACCGATTAACGCATTGGCCTGCCTGGTTGTTGACGAGAAGCTGCTGACTAGTACACCCATGGAGATGCATACTAGCGAGAATAACATAAAGAAAAGGATTAGTGTTACGAGATGCGTTCCCATATCAAGCTTGAAGCCCTTAATCATGACATAAAACACAATAAGAATCTGGAAGACCGATAAGCCCAAGAAACTCAGAATATTCTGAAGCATGTAGCTCTTCTGTTTCATGGGTGAATACAAGAGACGCTTGTATACACCCGAGGTCTTATCTTCGATAATCATCGTTGTAGAAGTTGTAATCAAGAATACCATGCTCATGACCAGAAATCCCAAGGCTCGCAACGATTGACTGAGGTCCCGCCCCTTGTCTTCGATGACCTTTAGTTCGGAAGTGAAGCTTCCGTTCTGATAGAGCTTTAATCCCTCATAAAAGCTCTCGCTGCTCCCTCCAGAGGATTTCCCTATATTTGCAGCAGCATTAGTAAAACTTTGAATATCCATTTTGATGGGGAGCGTCGCATCGGATTCCTCCACACTAAAGGTCTTAATCTTGGCGTCCTGCCCTTGAATCAATTTTTCCGTGAGCCCTTGATCGATTTGAATCGCGTAATCAATCTTGTTATTAATTAATTGATCCTGTATATCCTCTTTCTTCAGTACAATCAACCGACTGTCCTTCGATAATTTGTCTTGAATCATTTGAGTGTAAGGCGTCTTATCCTCGTCGGCAATACCAACCTTATATTTACTCTGCTGTACGGAACCTCCGATAATAATCATTGTGAACACAATAGGTATAACCAACATGGTGATAAGCTTACCCTTCTTCTTGAACAACCGCTTGAGATTATTTTGGAATATAATCATGCTAACTTCCTCCTAGCTCCCCATCCGGAAATGATAAAGATTACCGCAATAATGGTCCATAAGGCAATAAAGCATGAGGCCGAACCTATTGTACCTCCATAAATATTATTGAAAATAATCGTCTGCCCTAAATAATTAGGCGATAAATACATGAGCTGCTCAAGGTCTAGCTTGACATATCCTCCACCAATAAAAGTCATGATCGGCACCAGCATATTTAGAATAGATGTAGAGCGTGCCTGATCCTTAGACAACATGCTGATCATAACTCCCAAGGCAGTTGAAAGCACGGCCAGTGTCAGCACCACCAGCATAATCATTCCTGGATTTGCTCCCCAGTTCGCATCAAATGCTACTTTAGTAAAGAAGTAGACGATCATAGCCTGCACGAACAATAGGGTGACACAACCGATGATCTTACCCACAAAATGCTGCATAGGTCTCATCGGCGAACTGCGAAGCCTACGTCCAAGCGCGCCTGTGAAGTCCTGTGACATCTCATCACTACCGTATAATGCCCCTGCCATCAGGGTAAGCATGAGCATGGTTACTGCATAATAGTCCATAGATCCCGGTGTCTTACCACCAACAGAAACGGGAACCTCTTCTATCCCTCCAGACTTGGCATCATAATTCATTTTGGAATCCAGCTTAGCAAGTGCCTCTGTAGTATTAGCACCGATGATAAAGCTGTCTACAATGTTCTGTACAATCGTTACCCGGCTGTTCTTCACGTTATTGCTATAGATAGAGATAGCGCTCTTTTTCTTATCCATAATCGCCTTCGAGTAATCCTGATTCAGATAGATGAATGCGGAAGCATCGCCATCTTTTACGCTCGTCATCCCTTCCTCTTCACTCTTCACCTCTTTGACGTTAAGCAATGTGGTGATCGCTTCGAGCTTAAGAAACTCATCGAAATTACGGGAGACATCCCCTGCATCCGCGTTGTAGTATACGACGGAGGTCTTCTCCAGCTTAGTTGGCTCAAAAACCCCTTGCAGCGCGGTTCCTAGAATTAGTGTGATCAGCAGCGGCATAAACAATCTTTTGACAAACGTCCGGTAATCCCTAACGTTCGTGATGATCGTGTAATACGCGATATATAAAATGTTCATAAGGTACCTCCTAATCCCGAAGGGTCCTTCCGGTTAGAGTAAGAAAGACGCTTTCCAGGCTAGGTCGCTCAACACCTATGGTAATAATCTCGGCGTGTGCGCTGGTTAACCGTTCAATCATACGGGTCAAGTTATTGCTGCCTTTTGTCGAAACGACTGTAATCCTGTTCTCATCTACCAAGCACTCAGTTACGCCTTCTACATTCTTCAGACTGTCTGCAAACATTTGACTCGTCGCAGCCACTTCGATAAAAGTCTTTTCCTCATTCGCAATTTGTTCCTTTAGTTCTTCACTAGTGCCGCAAGCGATTAAACGACCTTCATCCATAATGGCAATGGAGCTGCAAATCTCCTCAATCTCCTCCATGTAATGGGAGGTATAAATGATAGTGGAGCCTCTCCGGTTTAATTCGCAGATAGATTCGAGAATATGATTTCTGGACTGGGGATCTACGCCAACCGTGGGTTCATCCATAATAATCAGCTTCGGCTGGTGTACGATCGCACAAGCAATATTTAATCGGCGCTGCATGCCTCCTGAATATTTGCCCGGCTTATCCTTTCTGCGGTCCCATAAACCTGTGAAATTTAATGCTTCTTCTACCCTTTCCTTAAGAAGCTTTCCTTTCAATCCATAAAGCTTGCCGAAAAACGTTACATTCTCGTAGGCAGTCAGCCCTTGGATTACGGCAATATCCTGCGGAACAACACCGATTTGCTTTTTGATTTCCGTTCCTGCGGATTTCATCGTTTTGCCAAACAGAAGAATCTCGCCTTCCTCAGGATCACTCAATCCACAAATAGTACTAATCAAAGTTGTCTTCCCTGCACCATTCGGGCCTAGCAGACCGAAGATTTCGCCTTCTTTTACCGTCAGACTTACTTGATTTACAGCCGTTTTATTCTGGTAGCGTTTTACGATGCCATTCAGTTCCAATATCATTAACTCTCACTCCTCTTAGATAATTGATTATTGAGCCCAGTGGCGAGTACGGTTAAAGGGATACACCGGCACGCTCAGCTTGTTCCAGCTTGAATCCTTATACCATAGCTTCCAGTCCAGTACGGCTCCGTTAACGAATAATTGGCAGATCTCCCGCGCAATTTCCGTCTGTTCTACGGGTGCCTCTCTATCCTGCAATGCTGCTTGGAGAAGCAGGTTTGCTGCCTCCGATTGTTTTCTCCTCTGGCTTTCGGTGATCGCAGTGTCAGATGATCCTGCTGCGTATATTCCCTTATCCCGTAAATACCTTATGCCACTGCTGATGATCTCCTGAAGACGGATAAGCAGCTCCTCTAGGCTCGTAACTGGAATAGCCAAACGGTACTCATGCTGACCTCTCCCTGTATTGGCTGTATGGCATAAGTCTCCTATAGCGCTTGAAGGGTGATCCTCAATCCAGGAGATATACGCGTTCACCAATCGGATCAGCGAAGTCTCGTTAGTGGCTGAAAGTGTGAAGATATGCGTTTTCAGACGGTGTTCCTTCTCTGGCAAAGTTGTTTTGGAGACTTCAACCTCTTTGCTGCCATTGTCACTGAAAGCTTCCTCCACAATTAGATGACAGTTGGTTCCGCTATAGCCATAAGAATTGATTCCCGCTCTTCTCGGAGTGCCTTCAACCTCCCAAGCTACCTTTCGATCATTCACATAAACGGCAGACTGAACAAATGGGATAAAGGGATTTGGCTCTTGAAAGCCTCCGCTTGGAGGCAGCGTCTTGTGCTTAAGTGCACCGATCACCTTGAGCAAGGAGGCAACACCTGAACCGGCAACCAGATGACCAATGTTTCCTTTCGTAGAGCCTATCGCACAGAACTGTTTCTTATCTGTCCGTGTTCTGAAAGCAGAAGTGATTCCGCTAAGCTCTATCGAATCGCCAAGCTTTGTCGCGAGTCCGTGTGCCTCTAAATAGGTAATCGTTTCAGGATCTATCTTGGCATCTTCCCAAGCATCAGTAATCGCATTTCGGATTCCCTCTGCGCTCATTTCCGCCAGTTTACTTGTGCTTCCATTATTACTGAGAGCACTGCCTTTTATGATCGCATGAATGTGATCCCTATCCTGTACGGCCTTCTGCAGGGGCTTCAATAAGAGAACTACTACTCCTTCTCCCCAGGTTACCCCTCCAGGACTGCGGTCAAAGACTCGCGTAGTATCTTTGCTAGTCTCAAGCATGCTGTTCTGAACGATAGGATACAGAAAGAGATTAATACCACCCGTAATGGCCATAGTGCATTCTTTATTCCGAATGGCTTGGCAGGCCGTATGTACGGCTGCCATGCCGGAAGAACAACCGGTATCCACAACTAGACTAGGACCGTTAAGATTCAAATAATTTGAGATCCGACTGGCCAGAATTCCTGTCCATGAGCCTAAGAGCGTATCTGCATCCCTCGTTCTTTGAACATCCAAGTAAGAAAATAACATGCGATGGGTATGATCATTGCCAACATATACACCAGTCTTACTGCCATGGAGTTTTGTTCCCCCATATCCCCCCTCTTCGAGCGCTTCATAGGCTGTTTCTAGAAAGAGTCTTTGATAGGGATCTATACTCTCTGCCTTCTTCGAAGGAATCCGGAAGAATTCAGCATCAAATTGATCCAGATTCTCTAAATATCCACCGCTGAAATAAGGATCACTGCCACGCAGATGCTCCGGAAGGAAGACATCCATGTCCTGCTTTCTGCCTTCCGGGAAAGGAATAACCGAGGAGATACCCATCTCCATGTTGCTCCAGAATTGCTGTGGATGGTCAGCACCCGGCAGTTTACAAGCCAGACCGATAATCGCAATGTCACGGTTAACTGGAGCCATCTTTTTCAGCATAGTTAAGGCTGTACCTCTATCGAGTTCACCTTTTTGAAGAAGCTCCAGGATTTTGCGATTGATAACCTCCGTCTCACTCATGCTCCCCCTCCTTACTCCAAATCTGCGGCGATAAACTCAAGGACACTAGCCATATCCGCATCTCCGGTCTCAAACTGTCCAAGTAATTGATCCAGATATTCTTCCTCTGTAGCATCCTTATTCTCAGGCGCGGAAGATGGTTGGATTACCCCTCGTTTGGTATCGATATATTCCGCCATCTCAGCTACATTCGAATAGGTAAACATATCAGAAATATCAACGAGATCTGGGTATTCACGATCGATGTACTTTAACAGCTCGGTGGCCATAATTGAGTCACCACCCATCGCGTTGAAGCTCTCATAGATGTCGATCACAGGCATGTTTAAACCGCGGGCATAGATATAGGCAATGGTGCGTTCAGTCTCGGTGTATTCATCTTCACCCTTCCCACTAAAGGTGATTTCTCCAAGAGGTTGTGGTGTTGCGGAACCCCCTGCCGCCCCCGCATGCTGCTGATGTTTGCTGAGCATTTTTCGTAAAGAGCGAGACAGACTCATCGGTAATTGCGGCTCGATCGCTGAGAGTAGCGTAAGATTGATTTCACCAGGGATCACATTGGATAGATCCGTTTCTAGGAGCTGGCTGATCACTTCAAAAGCCCGCTCATTATTCACGGAGCGGAAGAGCACTACATCCTCAGAAATGTTGTAGTCCACTGCCATTCCGACCTCACTCCAAGCTGGCCAGTTTACTGTAGCTGTTTTGCCTGCCACCCTGCGGCGCTGGGAGGAGAATGCATCCAGATAGCTGTTGGCTGCTGTGTAATCGCCTTGGCCTCTTGAACCGAACAAGGTAGCGATGGAAGAGAAGCTGATGAAGAAATCCAATTGATCTTCCCTTGTCAAATGATCCAGCAGCCACGTTCCATACAGCTTTGGATGAATAACTTCATCAAAGTTTCCCTTCTCTTTGCGAATTAGGAATCCATCACCAGCTACACCCGCTCCATGGAATACCCCACTAATTCTTCCGAACTTATGGCGCAAGGTACTTAAGGCTTCCGTTACCTCATCTTCGTTACTAAGATCTGCGCTGAAGCATAGCACTTCAGATCCCAGCTTCTCAATTTCTTGAATCTTCAATAATTTGTCGATAAGGGACTGTTGTTCGCCTTGTTCGATAATGGTTGCCCACTCTTTTTTATCTGGCAGCTGTGACCGGTTAATCAAGCCTAAACGCACCGACTGTTTGGAAGCTAAATGCCGTGCCAGTGCCAACCCGATACCACCGGTACCACCAGTGATCACATAGACCCCATCAGCCGTAATCTCAACCGGCTCCGACTTGACTTGATCCCAATCCACATGGCCCAATTGCTCGGTATATCGCTCGTTCTCACGATAAGCTACCCGAAAGCTTGGAGCTGTGGTTCCAAGCTCAGCAATAACACGTTCAGCCGAAGTGTTCGGGTCTATTTCAATACTGCGGCAGGATAGTTCCGGGAACTCCTGAGCCACTACCTTCGTTAAGCCTAGCAATGCAGCATTATGCGGATGAATAACACGTTCTTCCCCATTCACTTCATGAGCATTATCTGTAAGAATGATAAGTTCAAATTCCTGTTTCACTTTGCTCTGAACATACGCCCGGCTCAAATGGTAAAGGCTGTCTACCCCTTGCTTCACGGCTTGCTTCAGTTCAAAGAGTTCATTGATTTGTTGTTCTCCAGCTAATGACAAGGTATGAATGATTTTATGAATTCCACTGCCAGCCAGATCTTCGAACATCCGGCGATATCCAGACTCCGTACCATCAATGATGATATGGTTGTCATCGATCTGCTCATAAGCCTCTCCCCACTGCGATTCAACGATGCTCATGCCCTTATTATGCAATTCTGCCATTAGTGACCGCGTAAATTCTGAATCTTGTTTAAGAATGAGAATCTTTTCTCCGGAAGCGAAAGCTGGAGCTTCTTCCATGATCGGAGCAGCTACCCATGATGTTTTGTAGTAATGATGAAGCTGGTTCGATTCTTTAAATTGTTTCACTTGAATTCGCTTAATCGTGTACTCTTCGATTTCTGCGAATACTTTGCCGTTCATATCTGTCAAAGAAATATTAAATTTGATCGTTTCTTTGTTCTTAGACTCTTTCTCAATTTTGCGGATATGGGTATAGAAGCGTTCAGGCATTGCTCTATAAAACTTGAAGTTCTTATAGGAGAGAGGAAGATACATACCCTCACCGAAGCTTTGTGTAGCGGCATTAACGGCATTGTCGAGCATGCCGGGATGTAATCCATACTGCTCCAAATCCGAAACGAAGGCTTCGGGAATGTTTAGCTCGGCAACAACATCCTTTTCTCCTAAGTAGACTTGCACTACATTCAGCCATCTTGGACCGAAGGTAACTCTGCCACTCTTGTTCGTTAATGCATCATTATCGACAATCAACTCACGGCGTCCGCTCTGATTTTGTAATTGCTCTAGAGGATAAAATACATCTTGGACATCAGACATCGGATAAATATCTACCTCCATATGGGCGGTCCACGTTCCAGCAGCTTCTTCCTCCTGCTTCGCTTCACTCGCTACGATCAGGTGGAGATGATCCCGTTCCCTCTGCACGATAAACTGTACTTCTTTGTTCTCTTCTTCTCTTACCGAAACTGGGGAAAGGAAGATGATATCCTTCAGTTCCAGACCGCCGTTCGGATAATATCTTTTCCCAATTTCTCTGGCAATTTCCACATAAGCGGTGCCTGGTACGATGCAGGTACCAAATAGCATGTGGTCCTTCAGCACCCAGTGCTTTTCTGTGTTTAGAGAGACCGAATAAATCTCCTGTTTGTAGGACTTGAGAATACAGCGGTCAATCAAAGGATAATTCCCCTCTTTCACAGGTTCCGCTGCTACCTTCAACTTACTGACCTTAATCTCTCCCCAGTAAGGAGTTCGTTCAAAAGGGTATACTGGTAGACTCACCTTCTGTATCGCCTGACCTTGATACAAGATAGACCAGTCGATCATAGCTCCTTCTACGTAGAGCTTTCCTAGCTGGCGGTAGGGATCAGCCGTCTCAGGCTCCGTATGGATTTTCGTGAGAAATAGGGTAGCTTGCTTCCCTTTCTCCGTAAGAATCCGTCTCTCGCTTTCGGAAATTTCACCTTCATCCTTCAGCTTCTTCTTATCAGAGACCACCTTATGTTTGCCAAAATAGATATCCGGCTGATCTTGGATTGATTCTAAGCCTTCGCGGTGTACCCAGGCTATTTTGCTGCGAAGCTCCTCTACGTTTCGGGCAACAACAGACAATCTGTAATCGAAATGCCCGCGGCCAGTATTAGAGGTGTAGCAGATTTGGGCTAGACTGGCCGATGGTGAACCTGCTAAGTATTTATTGTAGCGATCGACAATACGCACCAACGCTTCTTTGCTTTTACCGGATAACGTCAGCATTTGCTGCTCATCTGCTGCTTCCTTGCTCGATTCCATTCTTTCCGGTGCCTCCTCCAGCACGATATGGCAGTTCGTACCGCTAAATCCGAACCCGCTCACACCACCTCTGCGAGGATGTTCCCCCTTATCCCAAGTTGTGAGTCGATCTACAACGTACAGTGGGGAATCCGTGAATGGAATGTGTGGATTCGGCTCCTCGAAATGGAGGCTGGCTGGTATTTTTTTATTCTTAAGACTTAAGATCACCTTCAGAATACCAGCAACACCAGATGCACCAACCAGATGTCCCATGTTCGTCTTGGCTGAACCGATCCCGCAGAATTGACTTTTGGTCGTCTTCTTACGGAACGCATTGCTCAGACCTTTGATCTCAATCGGATCTCCAAGCAAGGTTCCCGTGCCATGTGCTTCAATGTAGCCAATGGTTTCAGGGTTAATTCCAGCCTGTTCCCAAGCTTTGGTGATTACTTCCTCCTGTGCGATTGGATTAGGAGAAGTAATTCCGTTGGAAGCACCATCATTATTAGCTGCACTTCCTTTGATTACGGCATATATATGATCTCCATCCGCAAGTGCCTTTTGTAGCGGCTTCAGCAGCAGTGCTGCAACACCTTCACCAAATACTGTACCTGTAGATTTCTTATCGAAGGTTCTGACGATGTTATCCGTGGAGGCCACCGAACTAAGTACGTCATCACTTCCGTCTTCAGTATTGCCTTGAGCAGAGGTTCCCACGGAAATTCCGCCGGCAATTGCCATATCGCACTCCTGATTCCGCAAGGCTTGACTGGCGGTGTGAATAGCCACCAGACCAGAAGAGCAGGCGGTGTCGACCACCATGCTCGGTCCACGCAGATTGAACAAATAGTTAATCCGGCTAGCCAGTATGCCTTCCCATGTCCCCGTCAAATGCATAGGGTCCGGTTCCGTCAAGAAGCGGTAGAACGTTCCAGAGGTGCAGTCTCTTCCTACATAGACACCAGTATTGGTGCCGACAATACGATCTCCGCCATACCCTCCGTCTTCAACAGCACTCCATGCAGTTTGCAAGAACAGTCGCTGTGCAGGGTCCATAAAACGTGCTTCGCGTGGAGGAATATTGAAGAATCCCGCATCGAACATTTCAATATCCTTGATATAGCCAGCTTTAACACTCTGTGATTCTTTTTTCTCTTCCTCTGACATCAGCTTCTGGCCAAGGAACTCCGCATAATGGGCGTTATCACTTAGAGGAGAAAAATATTTTCTGCGTTCTTCCGGGTATTCCACCATGCAGGACTCCCCGTTCTCTAAGTGATTCCAGTAAGCCTCTGGAGAGTCTGTATCTGCAAAATTACAAGCAATCCCAATGACTGCAACATCACTATTTTGCTTGTTATCCGAATTGTGTATTTCTAATAGGAGGTTTTTAGCATCTTTTTGTGACAGATTTTGTCCAGCTACTTGTTCCAAAATATACTTTTTAACTTGCTGCATCTTCCCATCTCCTCACAATATTAGTCCTGTATATAGGCCTCCGCTTGATCCGCAGCAAGCTTACCAGACGCGAGCCGCTCCAATATGAAATCAATGTTATCCTCAAAGCTACTGCTTACATTCACGCCTTCGATAACTGCAGGAACGGTCTTGCTTTCAATAAAGCCTGCCATTTCTAGAATGGTTGAATAAATGAATACATCCGTAATGTCGATAACACCGGGATATACCTTCTCTACTTCCTTCAGCAGATGTGAAGCCAGAAGAGAATCCCCACCAATCTCAAAGAACTTGTCATAGATGTCGATTTCACTCATGCCAAGAACCTTCGCCCAAATGCCTGCGATGCGGAGCTCAGTTGGAGTTAATGCCTCTCGATCCTTCCCTTTGATCGTAATCGCAGCATCCAGGTTATCAACTTGCTCTAAATTATTACTGCTCGTATGACTTCGTTTATATTTAGCATTCAGCGCAGGCGATAAGCTGACCGGAAGAAATGGAATCGATTCAGCAAAAATCGAATCATTCACTTCACCTACAAGCACCTGTCGATGCTCTAAGCTGCCGATAGTTGTTAAGGCCAGAATCCCTTCTACAGAAGTTAAGGGTTTGAACATGCCCGCCTTCTCGCTGACACCGTAGTCCAGAGCCATTCCGGTTTCATTCCAGCCTGCCCAATTAATGGTGAGGGTCTTTCTACCTTGCTTATTTCTGAAAAATGAGTACGC
Source organism: Paenibacillus sp. NPDC101420 (assembly GCF_050277435.1). NCBI lineage: Bacteria > Bacillati > Bacillota > Bacilli > Caryophanales > Paenibacillaceae > Paenibacillus > Paenibacillus sp. NPDC101420. Next base: position 99,112 of record NZ_JBNNSE010000008.1, on the reverse strand, counting down.
ATCCTGATAAGCATTCGCGGCGGTATAATCACTCTGTCCAGGTGCGCCAAAGACCGAGGTCAAGGATGAGCAGAGAATAAAGAAATCCAATGGATCTTTCTCCGTAAGCTTGTCGAGCAGCCACGTCCCTTGTACCTTGGGCTTAAGCACTCTCACCATTTCTTCCACTTCTTTGCGGATGATGTAACCCTCCCCAGCTACACCTGCACAATGGATCATGCCGCTCAGCGTTCCATACTTCGCGCGGATATGTTCAAGCGCAGGCTCAAGCTGGTGCTCTTCCGTAATATCTACTGACATCCATTCCACTGTAGCTCCGCAGCTCTCCATCTCTCTCACTGCGTCTAGCAGCCGATGATATCCAGCCTGCAATTTCTGTTTCGCCAGTTCCGGTTGATGCCCTTTCGCTGGATAAGCGGTTCGGCTTAAGAGAATAATGGTTATATCTCCGAAGGAAGCAAGATATTTACCTATCTCAAGCCCAATACCTCCTGTTCCACCCGTGATTACATATACTCCACCCGGTCGGATCTTCAATCCATTCTCAAGTTCCCGGTGAAGTTGAAGTTCAGTGAACTGCTCTACATAACGAACGCCATTTCGATAAGACGAAGTGAATTCCTGCTTAGGCATAAGTATCTCTGCACTGGCTGCGGATACAGACTCATCTCCATCGAGCTCTACGCAGCGAACTGGAATTTTGGTATTTTCATGGCTGATTACTTTAGCTAGCCCGAAAAGTGAGGCATGATGAGGATGGATTGTTTGTTCCTCACCGTTCACTTCAAAAGCTTCAGTAGCCATAACAATAAGCTCCATCTCTCTTCCCCTCTTTGTACCCGCTAAAGCTTTAGATAAGTGAAAGAGGCTAATTACGCCCAGTTGTATTTGTTCATTCACTCGCTCCACAGTTGCCGGGCTCTCGTCTTCCGATAAACCCCAAGCGTGAATGATTTTGTCCGCTGATAGATGTTTGGTAGCCTGAAGCAATTGTGCAAATCCTTCCAGCGTGTTAGGCAGTATAAAGGTTCTCCCATCAATCTGCTGAAACACTGTTCCGAGAAGGACTTGCGTAACCTCTACCCCGGAGGATTCTAAATACCTAGACATCTTCTGACAAATAGAGCTGTCATTCGCCAACATGATCATTCGCTTTGGTTGAGTCTGAGTTTCGGTCAGCTGAGCATCTCTCGGTTTGGGTATCCAGCAAATCTCATGATATTTACTCTGCTTTCCTGAGATCTCTTGCAGCTTCGTCTCGAACTCATGCAACTTCTTAATCGTATAGTTTTCAATCTCGCCGAAGACTTCGCCATCTAGATCCACCAGAGAAATATCAAAGGCTGCTACTTCGTCGCTGGCCTTGGACATGCTTTTTCTCCTAAGATAACTATAGAATCGACCAGGGATTGCTTTTGCGAATCTGGCTTTTTCGTAGTGAAGTGGTAAGTACAGCCCCTCTCCCGCAGTACCATTAGCAGCGTTAACCGCACCATCCAGCAAGGATGGGTATAAATAATATTTCTTCATCTCATCCACATAAGCCTCAGATATTTCTAGCTTCGCAAGTACCTCATCATCACCAATATAAAGCTTGCGAATATTTCTCCATCTAGGACCAGTGTGCACAAGTGCTCCTGCCAGGGCCTCATCATCGATGATCAATTGGTGGAGACTACGCTGCTGAATCTCGCTGATATCCAGCTTCTTAGGTTTCCCGCTAGCAAATGGATAAATAAATCCCTCGGCATGCTTCACCCACTCCGATTCCGGTCGCGCTTTGCTCACAATCGTGAATTCCAGATGGTCAGCGAACATCCGAATACTGGTCTGAACCTCTTTCTCTTCGTCCTGATCCACGACTAAAGGTAGTGTAAAGAGGACATTTCTCAGCTCGATATTCTGGCTTCCATAATACTGACTACCTACCTCACGGGCCATTTCAATATAAGATGTTCCAGGAAGGATAGAATGCCCTCCAAGCACATGCTCGCGAAGCTCCCAATGTCTTTCGATACTAAATATCGTGGAGTAAATTTGAGTATCTATCGACTTAGCTAAGCATCTGTCCAATAGAGGATGACCAATGGTTTTCTCAGAAGCAGGTCTGCGCTCATGGTGACCTTTACTTTCTATCCAGCATCTTTTTCTAGTGAATGGGTATAAAGGAGCTCTCGTCTTGTGAATTTCTTGCCCCTCATACAGATGCTCCCATTCCACTTCAGCACCTCTCGTGTATACCTTAGCCAATGCGGCAAGAGAAGCCGTATCTGCATGTTGTTTTAAGCGGATGATCCATTCCTCAGCCTCACAAGTCAGGCGGTGTTTATCTTCCTTAGTGATTTCGCCCTGCTCTCTGCTCTCTTTCAGTTGGGAGATCAGTTTGCTCTCTCCGTAATAAATTCTGGGAGAATTAACGTTCTCTGGATCTTGATTCAGCAGAATTTGTATAAGATCCCGAAGTTCCTCCTTATCCGACAAAAGCAGCGCTAAACGGTAATTGTAATGTCCTCTTCCTGTATTTGCTGTATAGCATAGACTTTCCAGTGCAACTTCCGGTTCGGCCAGCAAGTGCTCACCGTAATGTCCAACTAAAGCTTTGAGAGCTTCCTTACTCTTCGCCGACAGTGTCAACAATCGCTCCCCAGATGCGCAAGATTTATGAATTACAGGAGGTGCCTCCTCCAGAATGACATGACTGTTCGTGCCACTTAAGCCGAAAGAGCTGACTCCACATCTCCGTGGCCCCTTTTCATACTCCCATTCCATTAGGCGGTCATTAATGTAAAGGGGGGAATCGATAAAGGGTATGCTCCGGTTCGGGCGTTTGAAATGCAGGCTAGGAGGAAGCTTTTTATAATGAAGTGAAAGAATAGCCTTAATCATGCCCGCCATGCCTGCCGCACCGTCTAAATGTCCAATATTCGTCTTCACGGAGCCTATTGCACAAAATTGCTTCTTATCCGTATGTTTGCGAAAGGCACGCTCCAATCCATTCATTTCTACCGGATCGCCCAGCTTCGTGCCTGTTCCATGTGCTTCGATATAAGTAATGGTGTTAGGATTAACTCTGGCATCCTCCCACGCCTTAAGAATCACAGCTTCCTGTGCGGCAGAATTAGGGGCCGTAATCCCCACCGAGCTGCCATCCTGATTAATAGCGCTGCCTTTAATGACCGCATAGATATCGTCGCCATCGAGCATGGCTTGATGCAGAGGTTTCAGAAGTATGGCTCCCACACCCTCGCCGCCTCCCGTACCATCCGAGCTGTCGTCAAAAGTTCGGGTTCTGCCATCTGAAGCGCTGATACCAATATCTTCGTTCTCACTCTTCACTCCCGGAATCAGGTTCAGCTTCACCCCACCTGCTACAGCCAAATCGCAGTCTCCGTTACGTATAGCTTGGCATGCAATGTGAACCGCTGTTAAGGACGAAGAACAAGCGGTGTCAATCAACATGCTCGGACCCTTAAGATCGAATAAGTAATTGATTCTGCTCGCGATAATGGACTTAATATTTCCCGGGATGGAAATGTTGAATAGAGAAGGATCCGCCATTTCTATAAAGCGTAAGTATTCTTCCAATGAAATATTGCAGTATCCAACATAAATCCCGGTTTTACTGCCTACCAGTTTCTTACCTCCGTATCCGGCATCTTCAATGGCCCCCCACACTGCCTCTAGAAACAGTCGCTGATTCGGGTCCATCAAACTTGCCTCTGTAGGAGAAATAGCGAATAGCTGATAGTCAAACTTATCAATTTCCTCCAAATATGCTTTTTCAGAAAAGTTTAATTTCTTTGCGTCATCAGCATTCATAAAATGTCTAAGATAGTTTTCAGCATCGGCTCTTCGTTCCTGTGGATAAGGTCCAATCTGGTCTTTTCCGGTGCTTAAAGCATCCCAGTATTCATAGCGATTCTTAGAGCTCCCGAATTGGCAGGAGAGCCCGATCACTGCAATATCCCGTCTGGATCCCTGATCCGTTCTATTTGTTCCGGGTCTGGAAGCTTCCGTATCTCTCTTCCGCCTTCCGCTTTCAAACTTAAAATCATTGTTGGCCATGCCCTTCACCTCCATCTAGTCCCGTGATCAGCCTACGCTCATACCATTACTTTATAATCCTGAAATAAATGGCCGGTACCCGTCTCTGCGAACAGCTGCTCGAATCTTTCCACTGCCTCTTCTGGCGGTGTGCCCTTGGTCTTAAACACGCTTTCCAGCATAAGCACAGCTTCTTTCATTTCACTTAAACTAGGTTCTCTTCCTTCCTGCTCAAGTTTCTCTTGCAGTTGTTGAATTTGTTTGTAGGGTTCAGATACTCCCTTTTTGTAGGCTACTTGATCCCAATTGCGGTTTCTAGTACTGACAGCAATCCCTAGGCTTCGAGCTAGCAGTGATAAAGCTGGCCGAGAACCTGATGTTGGAACGGTTTGAACCTGCTCAACGGTCTCCTTGATTACTTCAAGGGATGGCGACTTATCAAAAGAGAGGGTTTGTATTTCAGGCGCTGTTCTGCTCATAAGATTAGTGAGTACGGCGCCTGGCCCAAACTCAATCGCTGTGGTGACCCCTTGTTCAGCCAAATATTTCATACTGGCAACCCACTGAACCGGAGCGACTATCTGTTTCACTAAATTGGCAACAATTTGTTCTCCACCTTCATAAGGACGACCAGAGATATTCGAGAGGACTGGAGTTCCAAACGGCCCTTTCTTAAAGCTGTATTTCAACAGCTCCTCGGAGAAACTTTCTGCTGCTGGTGCCATCAATGAACTGTGAAAGGGTCCCCCCACTTTTAAAAGAACTGCGCGTCCTCCAATACTCTTTAAAGCTTCAATCGCCGATTGGACTGCTTCTTTATTACCTGAAATCACAATTTGTGAAGGAGCGTTAATATTGGATATAGCAACTGAGTATCCATCCCGCGATGCCAACGCACATTGTTTTTCAATCTCTGCTTGATCCACTCCGCTGATCGCAGCCATGGCTCCTGCTCCATCGGCTGCTGCGGCTTGCATTAGCAGCCCTCTTTTACGGGCAATTCGGATGGCATCCGTCAGGGATATCGCACCGGCGCAAGCTAATGCGGAAATTTCTCCAAGACTATGTCCAGCCATCAGATCCGCCTGGGCGCCGATTCTATTCATATACACGCGATAAGCGGCAACACTCATGGCCACTAAAACAGGCTGCGTATTCTCCGTACGGGTTAGTTCCTCTATACTGCCTTCGAAAGTCAGCTTAGCTAGATCGAATCCAGCAGCTTCGTTTGCCTCTTCATATACTTCTTGAGCTTCGGGGTATAACGGCACCCAATTTTTACCCATTCCAGCATATTGAGAGCCTTGACCTGCAAATAAAAATGCGATTTTGCCCATGTACAATCACTCCTCTTCTATATTTGGACCTCAAGCATTTTGACAACGCTGTCCGCGTACTTCTCCAAAAATTCAAAAACCTTAGCTTCTTTCCACAGATCTGTACGATAATCACAGATACATTCATAGCCCTCTAAATCCTCAACAATTTGCACATATAAATCAGCCTGGTGAAGACTCATATTCTCCTCATATTCGTTATAAGAGAAGTATGGCACGATCGATTTGCTGTTCTTCAAGCGATCCGTTTCCAGCCAATCAATAGCTTGATAGACCGGATAGCCATCTGAGCCTTTCAGTCCTGAAATAGTTGTAGATACCTGTTCAAGAAGCTCATTAAATTGATAAATGTCATCGAAATCTGTTGTAACCGGCACAATCCATTGCAGATCCTCTGAAAGGACCTGGACCACAATTTCTTCTTGCACACTCATTTCAAATATCTGATAGAAGAATGCAGCTAAGAACAAGCTAGGTAGATCAAAGGTAGACCCTTCCTCCCAATCACGCAGTTGCTCCGCTCTCCATCCCTCTAGACGGAATCGAATGTTTCCATCCCCTTCCTCTTCCTCGAGGCTTCGCAAGCAATCCGCTCTAAGCATTACTTCTGTATGAACGGGTTCGATCACCGCTGGCTGTGAACTCTCATCTATAAAGCACGCAAGCTTGGATATGGACGGATAATCAAACAAATCAACGACTTTTACTTTTCCCGGAGCCTCCTCCTCTAATCTGGCATGAACTGATACTAAAAGCAGAGAATTCCCGCCTAGATCAAAGAAGTTATCATCGAGACCAATCTGCTCGACCTCTAGCAGCTCCCCCCAAATCCGAGAAAGCATCTGTTCAGTCTCCGTCTTGGATGAGGAATATAGAACCTCCAGCATAGGTCGTGCTACACTAGGCTCCGGTAAAGCGCGTCTGTCGATTTTCCCATTCGGGGTGATCGGTAGCTGCTTCAAATACATATAAGTCGAAGGCATCCATGCCTCGGGTAAGGTCTCTGAGAGGAACAATCGAAGCTGCGAAACCGGAATCTCCTGTCTGGCCTCATAATAAGCAACAAGGTATTTACCAGATTCCTCATTCTCACGGGTTGTGATTACACAGCCCTCTACTTCTGGATATTGAGACAATCGATTTTCGATTTCCTCGAGTTCAATACGAACCCCTCGAATCTTGACCTGGTCATCCATTCTTCCGATGAATTCTATGTTTCCGTCGGAAAGCCATCTGGCGTAATCACCTGAACGGTACATTCTCTCTCCCGGCTCGAAGGGATTGCTAACAAACTTAGCTGCAGTTAATGCTTCATTATGCAGGTAGCCTCGTGCGAGACTATCCCCTGCGATACACATTTCCCCAATCACTCCCTCTGGTTGTAATGCTCCATACTCATCAACAATATAAATCCGCGTGTTATGAATTGGGCGTCCTATATGATTGGCTAAGCGGGAATCGTAAATGGTATAGCTGGTAGCGACAACGGTATTCTCTGTGGGGCCGTAGTTATTCACCAGCTTATAAGGTGTATTTCGCGTCTGCTTCAGCCGATCACCACCTGTAAGCAGGATACGAAGTGATGGACTATGATTTGGCAGCCTAATGAATCTTTCACAGATGGAAGTGGGCAGAAAGCTAATGGATATCCCCTTCTCTTCAAAAAAGTGATTAAGCATCACCATATCAAGCTTAGCTTCCGCAGGAACAATGTGGATGGAAGCACCAGCCAGCAAGTAAGGAAATATCTCCCATACTGATGCATCAAATCCGAACCCAGCATATTTTGTTGCACGATCGGTAGCCGTTACCTCGAATTGATCCAGATGCCAGAAGCATAGGTTGAGTAAAGCTCGATGCTCAATCATGACACCTTTGGGTGCTCCTGTTGATCCTGATGTATAAATAACATAAGCCAGATCTTCAGGAGTATATGGCACGTTTGGATTACCTAAGCTCTCTTCCTCGTCCCCTTCCCCCAAAACCTTCAGATCAAGTAATTTTCCTCCATAATGTTTGGGCAGTTCCAGTTCTGTCTGGTATAGCATCGCCTCTGCTTTACTGTCATTCAGCATGTACTGAATACGGTCCAGCGGATATTCGGGATCAATCGGCAGATAAGCAGCTCCTGACTTTAAAATGCCAAGTATGCCACTGAACATCTCCAGTGAGGGCTGAGCCATAATACCTACAATGGAGCCCGAACCTATGCCTTGTGCTTGCAACTGGTGAGCAATTCGATTGGCAGCTGCATTAAGTTTCTGGTAAGTAAATTGCTGATTGCCGGATGTGACCGCCGCTTCATCCGGCGTCTCCAGTACTTTCGATTCAAACAGCTTAACCACGGTTTGGGTCTGCGGATAAAGAGTAGCGATAGGGTTGAATTCATAAAGCAATCTGTTCTTCTCCTCAGGAGGAACAATATCAAGCTGCATTAACGGTTGATTGGGATGGCTCAGGGCTTCCATTAACCAATGAAGCAATTGGCCCGAGAGGGTAGAAACCTTCTCCGCTGAGAACAACAGGCCGTTGTATACTACCTCCAGAATCATTGCTTCATTTCGCTCTACCAGAGCAAAAGCCATTTCCGCACCAATAATTTCCGCTTCTTCTGCACTTTCGAGTGCTTCTGTAAGCACTAGCGTTTTCCAAGGTGACTCTCCTCGTTCTACCTTAAGGGGCTCCAAGCTTTTTTTAGGCTTCAAAGATGATCTCTTGATGGAATCCTCGGTGAAAGATTCCATGATGCCCGATTCTACAAGCTGTTCCATCAAAGAAGAACCAGGATCGATAGAAGTCAGCACAGGATATACCCTTCTCTCCACCTTCGAACCAGTTGCACTTTTCGTTAGCACCCCGGTTGTAATCAGTTGATTACCGCAATATTTGAAGAGCATATATTGCACGGCTCTTAACAGTAGAGAAACTTTTCCGCTGGAGGAGTTAGATACCACCTCCATTACTCTTTCAGCTAGAGCAGAGGGTAAGGGTATTCTGCACTGCTGAAATTGATAGACTTCTTCAGAAAATAGATTTCTCTGTTCATGTTCCTCAGGAAATCCACTCCAGATTAGCTCCCCCTTAGACTGCTGCTTCTCTGAATCATCGCTAAGATCCCATAACTTCCGATCATGCTCTTGCTCCGGAAAGCCGCTCATGACCCGTTTATTTACTGCCATCTCTTCTCCTCCTTTTGAATATCATTCATTCCTTACTGACCTCCTTCTACAATAAATTAGGAGTATATCTCTTCAGCCGGAGAGTGGATATCCACTTCCTGAATATAACAATCAGGAGCCTCTGCCATGGTTCGAAGAACCCGCATATATTGGTTGGCCATATTGACTACGGTCTCTTCGCGGAAAAGCGAAGTTCTATAATTGAAGCTAAAGTACAATTGATCGCTTCTTTCCCCGGCGAACAGTGCCAGGTCAAACTTGGTTAACCCTGAACGTATATCCAGCCTTTGAACGGCAAGCCCATTCATCACCGGATCTGCTCCTGGATCCGCCAAGCTCTGGAGCTCGAATAAGGTATCAAACAATGGATTTCGGGATGCTTCTCGTGCAAGCTTCAGATCACTGATCATATGCTCGAAAGGGAAATCCAGATGGTTAAATGCAGACAACGTCTCCTCCTTCAACTCTCTAAGGAAGGTTCTGAAGGTCTTCTTCCCTTGCGGACGGCTGCGAATAGCAGCTGTATTCACCAACATGCCCACCATGGAGCTTAAATCGCCATGACTTCTACCAGATACGCCACAACCGACAATAACATCCTCGCTATCCACATACTTGGACAACCAAATATGATAACAAGCAGCCAGCACATTGTTCAGGGTAGTTCCTTCCGTTATGGAAAGCTTCTTCAGGGCTTCCCTCAATTCAGGCTCTGCTTCAAAGCAGACGTCCCTGCCTTCATACGTTCTAGTTACAGAGCGAGGGTAGTCGGTCGGGAGATCTTTAGAGGGAAGAACACCTGAAAACATCTTCATCCAATAGCTCTTTTGTTCACTGTACATCTCGGACTGTAGAAAGTTCTCCTGCCATACAGAGAAATCCTTATACTGCACTTCCAGCTTCGAAAGGCCTGTTCCGTTGTATAGCGCAGTTAAGTCGCGAAGCAGAACAGATATTGAGGTTCCGTCTGAAACAATATGGTGCATGTCAAGGAACAATACATTTCTCTGCTCATGAATGTTAAGCAGAACGGCTCGGAATAAAGGAGCACGAGTCACATCAAAGAATCTACTATACGATTTCAGTGCTTTTTCCAGACTAACCTCAGGGATTTTTCGATACCCCATGCGAAATGGAACTTCGGAATGAACCTGCTGTACAATCTTGCCTTGATTCAGATTAAAGGAGGTTCTTAACGGCTCATGCCTTGCAATCAACTGCTCCAAGGCCTGTTCTAACCGGGTACGATCCAGAACGCCGTCAAGCATAAGCGCTACAGGCATGTTATAGACCGTGCTGCTCTCCTGCATCTGGTTCAGTACAAACATCCGTTTTTGCGCTGAGGAAGCAGGGTACAATCCGCTAGCTTCCAGTGATACTACAACTCTTGCCAAGGTCTCCCGCTGCTCTTTTTCAAGTAAGCTTGCAAGCTCCCGGATGGTTGGATAATGGAACAATTCAGCAATAGCCACCTTAATGCCCATTTGCTTATGAATTTCGGACACCAGCGAGATCGCCCGGATCGAATCGCCCCCGAGTTCGAAGAAATTATCCGAGGCATTCACCCCCGTCTTCCCTAGAACCTTATTCCATACCTCTGCCAGACTGCGTTCACACTCATTCTGGAAAGTTGTATCCTCATTTCCTCGCTTGGAGGTGAACTTAGGGGCAGGCAATGCTGCAATATCCGTTTTCCCATTAGACGTCAGTGGGAACTGCTCCAGATGAATAAAAGCGGCTGGAAGCATGTAATCTGGAAGACGACAGGATAGATGCTTCCGCAATTCTCGTTCTTCTACCTTTCCCTCGCCGATAATATAAGCACACAAGTATAACTTGCCTTCATCATCCTTTCTGCCGATAACAAGCGCTTGGGTTACCTCTTCATGACGGAGCAGCTCGTTCTCAATTTCATCGGTCTCAATCCGGTAGCCGCGAATTTTGATTTGACGATCTATTCTTCCGATGTAGCAAAGGTTTCCGTCTGGCAGCCACTTCACCAAATCCCCAGTCTTATACATGCGTTTTTCAGGAAAATAAGGATTGGAAATGAACTTCTCTGCGTTCAGCTCCGGTCGATTCAAGTAACCGACAGCCAAGCCTGTACCTGAAATACATAGCTCCCCTTCCATACCTGCTGGCATCAGAAGATGATCCTTGCCAAGTACGTAGATCTCCGTGTTTGTAATCGGCTTACCAATATATACAGGTCTATCCGGCTGCAAATTTCTAAAGAAGGTTGTTGCCACGCTATTCTCCGTAGGTCCGTATTCATTCATCAACTCTGTGTGTGGGAGCAGCCGTTTGCTCTCTTCAATCACGTGTTTCGTAATCTGTTCACCCGCCAATGTCACTTGATTTAGCGAATGCAGACGCTCCGCTTCACAGCATTCGAGAAGAGCCAGATACAGGCTAGGCACTGCTATAAAATGAGTTACATGGTAATCAGAAATACTGTCCGCGATAACAAACGGATCCTTAGCATCACTATCAGACAGTAGAACCACTCGACTTCCCGAGATAAGTGGAGTGAATAGACTCGTCAAGAAGCCATCGAATGAGAAAGAAAATAACTGAAGCACAGTGTCCGAGATCCCGAGTGCATAAGCCTCACGGCGCCATTGCAGCGTATTGGCTATACTCCGCTGAGTAACGGCCACTCCTTTTGGTCTTCCCGTCGTACCCGAAGTGTAGATGACATAAGCTAGGTCATCTGGTGATTTCTTCAAAGGCAATGTTCCCTCGTCCTGATGCTCCACCGGATTTTCAAAATTAATCACCGTACCTGAGAAACTAATCTTCTTGCTTCCTTGTTCATTAGTTAGCAGCCACTTGGCTCCGCAATCCTCCAGCATGAAAGAGATTCTTTCCTGCGGGTAATCAGGATCAAGAGGTACATAAGCCCCTCCAGCTTTCCATATCGCTAGAATTCCGATAACCATCTCGATCGAACGATCCAGCATCACAGCAACCGTAGCTGAAGGTTGAATACCCAAGCTGACAAACCCTCTTGCCATTTGCTCTGCACGCTCGTTTAGCGCTCCGTAGGTGATCTGTGAGTCGCCATGGACTAATGCGATCTGCTCGGGGTTCGATACTGCCTGCTCTTCAAACAACAGGAGCAAAGTATTATTTTCCTCGTATTCAACCGCAGTGTTGTTGTAGCCGAACAAGAGCGCCTCTTTTTCAGCTCCATTCACCATCTCAAGCATGGAGATACTGGCATGAGGACAGCTACACAACTGGCTCAACATCTCAGTAAAGTAACGACTAAGTCTTTTTACCGTCTCTAGCTTGAATAGTTGGCGACTATAATCCCATTTCAGTGAGATCCCGCCAGCTACCTCTTCCACAGCCACTAGTGTAAGATCCGTCTTGGCACTACCAGCACTGTTCTGAATAGGTGTGCATACGGTATCTCCAAACTGAAGTCGGCCTGTCTCGGTATTCTCATAGATGAACATGGCGTCAAATAGTGGATTACGGCTAGCATCAGGCTTTACATCGAGTGCATGAACTAAATGATCGAAAGGATAGTCCTGATTTTCAAAAGCATTCAGTGTAGTCATTTTGATCTCTTGTAGAAATTGCTTTCCTGTTTTATCGAAAGCTGGATTTCCTCGAATGACCAAGGTTTGAGCGAACATCCCTACCGTATCGTGGATATCACCCTCTGTTCTTCCCGCTGCCACGGTCCCTACAAGTAGATCTTGTTCTCCAGTAATCTTGGCTAACATGATTTGAAAAGCGGCCATTAAGACCATATAGGATGTCGTACCTGTCTCTCGACTGAGTGCTCCGATCCTTCCGAACAATTCCTCATTCAATGTGGCCGTCAAGCTGGCACCTTCAAAGGAACGAACAGCTGGTCTCGGAAAATCCACTGGCAAGTTCAACACCGGAATATCACCCTGAAGTTGCTCTATCCAGTAGTTCTCTTGAGCCTTCATACTTTCAGAGCGGATGAACTGCTGCTGCCAGACTGCATAATCCTTATACTGGCGCCACACTGGTGGTAGTAATTCCCCACGATAGAGCTGCATCCACTCTTTAAAAAGAATCGCTATTGAGCTGCCATCACTTATGCTGTGATGCATATCGAGCATGAGCAGATACCTTCCAGTAGACAGTGTTCCGATTCCGCAACGTACCAAAGGTCCTTTGGTAAGCTCAAAGGGACGAATAAAGCTTCCAATCATCTCCTCTGATTGCTCTTCTGTCCCTTGGTAATGTTCAAGTGGAATCTTCTGCTCTGGCAGAATCCGTTGAGCCACCGTCCCCTCTACCTCTTCAAATACAGTACGTAAAGCTTCATGACGATTCGTTAACTCCTGAAGACTTTCTCCCAGTCTTGCAAGGTCTAGCTCCCCATCCAGGTATACCGCAAAGGGGATATTGTAGCCGATACTATCCGGTTCTCTCATGGATGAAGCGTAGATCCGCTGCTGTGCAGAAGATGCCGGGTACAACACCTGAAACTCTGCCACTGGAACAACCCGTTCTAAGTTAGGCTGCGCCAGGTTCATATTCTCTGATAATTGTCTAACCGTCGGACCTGAAAATAATTTTGAAAGTGGCAGATGAAGCTGAAATCGCTGCTGTATTTTGGCTAAAAGGACCATCGCCTTCAGCGAATGTCCGCCAAGCCTGAAGAAATCATCATGCACACCGATACTCTGAACACCCAGTACTTCCTTCCAGAGTTGCAGTAGCAGCTCTTCTTGTGTATTCGCTGGTCCTTCAAAGAGTTGATCGCCCGCTTCTAATAATCCGTACATTGGCTCAGGCAGAGCCCGAGTATTCACCTTGCCATTTGAGGTTAAAGGCAGTGCATCCATAAAGATGAAATGGGCTGGAATCATATATTCCGGCAATCTTTGACTTAAGTAATGGCGGATATCCGTCGGCTTAAGCAATTCGTCAGTAACCAGATACGCGCATAATTGCTTGTTTCCTATACCGTTGTCCTTGGCGAGCACTACCCCCTCTTGCACTCCAGCCAACTGTAGCAGCACTGCCTCTATTTCCCCTGGCTCTATACGAAATCCACGAATCTTTACCTGTTGATCTATTCTGCCGTGGAACTCTATCGATCCGTCCGGAAGCCAGCGGCCCAAATCCCCCGTCTTATACATCGTGCAGCCTTCCAGATATGCATGCTCTACAAATTTATCTGCGGTCATCTCCGGTTGATTCAGATAGCCGAGCGATAAGCCATCACCGGAAATCATAATTTCCCCGAGCGCACCTATAGGCTGCAATTGATGGTAACGATCCACAATGAACACTTGGGTATTGGAGACCGGTCTGCCGATCGGAAGGGTCCCCGAATTTGAAAGAGCCTTTACTTCCTGGTAAGTAGCGAACACCGTGCTTTCCGTTGGACCATAAACATGAATCAGCTTATCATCACCAAAGGTATCGAGTGCTTTACGAACATGATTCACAGAAACGCGTTCCCCTCCGAAGAGGACTTTCCTTACCTGAGACAAAGCTTCAACGTTCACATCCACGACGGTGTTGAATAATGCGGTGGTAATAAACAGTAGCGAAATGCGTTCGTTCTCGATCATCTTCGTCCATTCCGTGATATCCGAAATCGACTCCTTGTCAATTAGCACCAGCTTAGCACCATTTAAAAGAGCGCCGAAGATATCAAAGGTAGATCCGTCGAAAGCATAATTGGACAATTGCAGCAGTGCGTCATCTTCAGTAATTTTGATATAGTTAGTATTCCTTACTATGCGAATAATGCCGGAATGACTGCTTATCGTTCCTTTCGGCTTGCCGGTAGATCCTGAAGTGTACATCACATAGGCTGGAGAGGAGGAATCTATCTGACAAGGAAAAGGTATGAATGATTCGTTAACCTGAAGCGCATGCAGACCATCGAGCCAGATCACTTCACGCAGAACTTCTCTCGTTGTTTCATGAATTTTTGTTACTAATAAGCTTTGGGTTAAAAGTACCTGAATCCGTGCATCCTCAATAATGGTGCCGATACGTTCTTGTGAATACTCTGGATCTATAGGTACGTAGGCTCCGCCTGCTTTCAATATTCCTAAGATCCCAATGATCATTTCAAATGAACGTTCCACCATCAGCCCCACTCTATGACCTGGGCCAACACCTTGAGTTCGAAGCAGATAAGCCAACCTTCCAGACTGCTGATCTAGCTCCTCATATGTCATTTGCTCTTCACCAGAGACTAGGGCAACATGTGTAGGAAACTTTGCCACCTGCTCCTCAAATAACTGTGGAACCGTTAGATCTCTTGGATAGTCCGTCCAGGTATCGTTAAATTCCTGAACAATGACTGCTCTCTCTTCCTCGCTCATCAGCTGCAGTTCTTTTATTGGGGCATCTGTCTTCCGAGTCATCTCCCGTATAATATTCAAATAGTGCTCTGTAAAACGCCGTATCGTCTCCTGGTGGAACAAATCAGTTCCATACTCCCATCGGAAAACAATTTCATCCATACGCTCCTCGGCAAACACCGTCATATCAAACTTGGCTATCTTATAATCAAAAGGATAGTAAGACAGCTTGGCATGGCCCAGTTCAATCTGCGGAACATCCATATTCTCCAGAATAAACATGGTATCAAAGATCGGATTCCTGCTTTTTTCTCTTCGTACTTGAAGCACATCCAGCAGCTCGTCGAAAGGGTAATGCTGATTCTCGAATACATCCAACGAACGTTCCTTGATTTCTTTCAGGAAATCAAAAACGGTCTTGTCACCTTCCGGATAATTTCTGTGCGCTACCGTATTCACGAACATGCCCATCGTCCGTTCCAAATCCGCATGTGGCCTTCCCATGGAGACTGAACCGACAATAATATCCTCTTGCCCCGTGTATTTTGATAAAAGAATGTTATAGGCTGCCAGCAAGACCATAAATAAAGTGGCACCCGTTTCTCTAGACAACCGCCGAATATCATCGACAACCGCTCCATTCAAGGTGAAATCAATAAAGTCACCTTTGAAGCTTTGTATAGCTGGCCTTGGAAAATCACTTGGCAGATTCAAGACGGGAAGATCGTCCTGAAGTTGTTCCTTCCAGAATTTCTCCTGTTTACCGCGCTCCTCCACTCCTTCTGAACTCAATCTCCACTCAGTGTAATCCTTGTACTGGATAGTAGCTTCTTCTATAGAATAACCAGCATAAAGATCCATCAGTTCCTGAAATAAAATCGCTGTGGAGATGCCATCAGAAGCAATATGATGAATGTCCATCAGTAGCAGCTGTCTTCCATCCTCAACCCGAACCGTCTGTGCTCTGAGCATCGGAGCCCTGTCTAAGGCAAACGGAGTAATAAACTCATCAATTAATGAAGCAACAGAATCTCTATCTCCTGTAATATCCGGGACTTCAAAAGAGAACTCCTGATGCACTTGCTGCATTAGCCCTTCCTCCGTCATAAGATAAGACGTCCGCAGAATTTCATGCCGTCCGATAATATCTTTCATGGCCTGCTGCAACCGTACGCGATCCAGCTCCCCATCCACGATCCATATATTCGGCATATTATAGGTGGTCGATTGATCATCCAGCTGACTTAAGGCGTAAATTCTTTGCTGCATTGGTGACGCCGAATACATCACCCGTGACTCAGCTGCCGGGATTGGTAGCTGTACTCGCTGGATCGCCCCTCCCATCCAATCCGCAAGACCTGCTATAGTGGAAGTGACGAATAGTTGTTTAAGTGGCACCTCGATACTAAGCTCCTTTTGAATTCGAGATACAAGCACCATGGCCTTAAGCGAATGACCTCCCAGTAAGAAGAAATCATCTTGAATACCTACACGTTCTATATTCAAGACCTCTTGCCAGATATAAGTCAGCTTGCTCTCCAGCTTATTGCGTGGAGCTTCATAGATGTTGTATAAGAAAGCACCTGCTTCCGGTTCGGGAAGCTCCTTCTTATTGACTTTACCGTTAGAAGTTACAGGTAAGGTAGCCAGCTCCATGAAATAGGTCGGGATCATAAAATCAGGTAATAATTGAGTCAGGAAAGCTCTTAACTCTGCTGGTTTCAGACCTGAATCTGTTACATAATAGGCGCAGAGTAAATTTTGTCCGCTGGAATCCTGACGGCCAATCACGACCGCATCTGTGATGTCCTTATGCTGCTGTATCTGATATGCCACCTCTGCGGGTTCCACTCGGTAGCCTCTTATTTTTATCTGATCATCTATCCGTCCTAGGTAAGCAATAGAACCATCTGGCAGCACTCTACCTCTGTCACCTGTACGGTATAATCGTTCTTCACGTCCTGATAAAGACAGGATTAGAAACTTACTGCTATTCAAATCCTCACGGTTTATATACCCTTTGCCTACTCCATTTCCAGCAATGCAGATTTCCCCGGCTAAACCCGTCGGCATCAGATGATTGTTCTTATCCACAATGTAGATTCTAGTATTATCAATAGGTTTGCCAATCGTAGGCATCTGACTAAATCGCTCTAATCCATCTCGTTCCATCCAATGAGCAATACTGCCGATTGTAGCTTCTGTAGGGCCATAATGATTCATTACTCGAATGTTACTGCTAAGCTGGAAAGTCCGTTCCACGTCCCTCACATGAATCGGTTCACCGCCAAGTACTAGCACTCTCAAGGATGGGAAGAACAGATCCTCAGCCTCTGTTTCGTTTTGCAACGTGCTGTAAAGTGTTGGTGTCATTTTTAAGAAGGTAAGATTATGAACTCTACCATATTCAAGAAGCCGCTGTGGAGATGCATATAACTCTTTATCCAGTAAATGAAGTTCGCACCCACTTACCATTGCTGAGAAAAGAGCGGTATATCCGAGGTCAAAGGCAAAGGAAGAGGTTAAGGCCGTCTTATCACTGGACCGAAGCTCTGCTGTACGCTGGAACCAGATCAAGTAATTCACAAGATTATGGTGAGCAATCGCGACTCCTTTAGGAACTCCCGTTGTTCCACTGGTATAGATCACATACACCGTATCCGTTGGATCATTATCCGGCCATTGGATCTCCGCACCATTCTCCATTTGATTGCTATCTAGATACAACGTTTCTACCGGAAGTTCCTCTGCCCGAAGATTGCCCTCTTGTGTAATTAACAGCCTTGCTTCACTATCTTTTAGCATATAAGCTTGCCGTTCTGCCGAGAATTCAGGATCTATCGGTACATATCCAGCTCCCGCTTTTAACACACCCCAGATTGCTACGATCATCTCTAGCGAAGGCTCTGCCATAATCCCTATAATATCTCCGGGGCCTATCGCCCATTCTCTGAGCTCACGAGCGAGCGTATTCGATTTTCCATCCAGCTCAGCGTAGGTCAACTTGCTTTCGCCATATACGAGTGCAACGTTATCCGGATTCTGAATAGCCTGTTGCTTAAGCCACTGTGTAAGGGTCCCTGGCTGTTCCAAAGCAGAATACTCTGTTCCCTTTGCCGATCCTGAAGTAGCAGCATCTGTACCTGATAGCAGCATCAATTCGCTGATTCTCATATCCGTCCGATCCAGAAGACTTTCGGCAATTAATTCGATATGTCTTTGAATGCCCTCTATAAAATCCTGATCATATACCTTGGTGTTGTAACCCAAACGTATGGAGATTTCTCCACTAGGAACGATTACAACATTGAAGTGATAGTTGGTCTGTTCGAAGACCTGCACTTGGCTTAATACAAAGCCAAGATCACGTTCATTTTTTAATTGAATCCCTTCTTCTAACGGGTAATTCTCAAAGACAAGCACATGGTCCAGAAGCTCCCGCTTGAGTAACGAAGCGTTCTGAATTTCAGGTAAAGCTACAAATTCATTCCCTGAAGAAAGTGCTACATGATCTCTTACCGTTTCTAGCAATTCTGCAAAAGTAGTCTGATCATTTCTGCGAATACGAACCGGAATGGAATTGATGAACATGCCGACCATCTGCTCAATCCCGCTCACCTCTGGTGGACGCCCAGAGACCACCGAGCCAAACACTACATCATCTACATTATTATATTTCTGTAGTACAATGCCCCAGATCATATGCAGCATCGTACTGAGCGTAACACCACTCTTTCGGGCTAAGGCCTCTAATCTCTCGGTCAACGCCCGGTTTACGGTAAAGTTCACTTCTGAGAGCGAGTAGGCTTCACCTTCGACATTATCCAGCTTCCATGCAGGAACTCCCGCACGCTGCTCATATCCCGACAAATAATGGTTCCAATAATCCATCGCTGAATCTTTATCCTGCTTCTCTAACCACTGAATATAGTTAGAGAACGGCAACACCTGCCGAGTTCTTATCGGTCTGTTTCTTTTAAGCTGCCGATACATACGTCTGAAATCCCGTAGTAGCAAGCCCACACTCCAGCCATCAAGTATGATATGGTGAAACGTCCATATGACATCGACTCGGCGGTCGCTCCGCTCAATAACCGTCAACCTGACAGGAGCATCCAGCGTTAAATCGAACGGCTGACTTCTGTCCGATGCTTTATATTGTTCTATAAATTCAGATTGTGCTGTCTCATCCAACCCGATAACCTGTTCTGTACGAATACCCTGCACCCGCTGCTTCAGCACGACCTGCACCGCTTTTTTCACATTCTTGTGAATGAACACGGTACGTAGAGCCTCGTATTTCTCAACGATTAGTGCGATCGTCTTTTCAAAGATACGTGGATTAAATTCGCCTTGCAGACTAAAATGAAATTGCTCTAGGTAGACGCTGGAAGCTGGATGCATTAAATGATGGAAGAGCATTCCCTCCTGCATAGGTGTCAGAAAATAAATATCCTTAATATCCGCCTTTGTATACATTTGCCTCTACCCCTAAACATTCGTTTTTAATTGCCGATGGATTCAAAGATCTCGCCAAGCAGTTCAAAATCAATTTGACCAGATGAGCAATCACTCGGCGTCAATTCCCCTTCTCTCCGGTTCTGACAATGCTCAATGATTGCCAGTAAGCTACGTCTGTAGGCCTCAGCGAATGCATGTATTGCAGCTGGTTCTAAGGTTTCCCTATTATAGTGACAGACCATTTCAAGGCAGCCGCCGCTGATTACACCTTCCAAGGCTATCGCATGATTATGGTTAAATTCCGGGTGCACTTCCTGCCCTCTATAGAGATTCGATACACTGAATAACTCATTTTCGTTATCCATTTGCCCCATAAAGTTAAAGCTAATCACTGGCGGCGATATCTCACCAAGTCCTTGTCTATGCTCTGTGCTCAAGTATTTCAATACACCGTATCCGATACCATTATGTGGCACGGCCCTCAGCGTTTCTTTAGTTCGTCTGATGGAGTCTCCAATGTCATCGGGATCGATAAGCTCCAGCAGCAATGGATACACAGAGGTAAACCATCCTACTGTTCTAGTCACATCCGTATCAACAAACAATTCTTCGCGTCCATGACTTTCTATTGTAATTTTGATGGCCCGGCGTCCAATCCAATCTTTAACCGCTAAGCTCACTGCACACAGCAGTAAATCGTTAATTTCCGTGTTATAACTGAGATGGGTATCCTTCAGCAACGCCTCCGTCTGTTCACGGGTAAATAGCAAGGTAACACTGCTGGATTGGTTAACCAAATGGGTGGAGGTTAGACCAGGATACAGCGGTTCTTCTTCCCAGGAGGTGATTCTATTCCAGAAATCAAGCTCCTTAAGCAGCTCTTTGCTTTGATTGTACTGATTCATTTGTTCCGCCCAATAGAAGAATGAATCAGTCGATTCTGGAAGCTGAATTTTCGTATCATGCTCTGCCGTTATTAACTGAGTATAGATATTTCTGAAATCCTCAAGAAGGATTCTCCATGACACCCCATCTACTATAAGGTGATGAATAGCAATTAGAAGGTAATCACCCTCAGTTCTTCTGAATATCCCTAGCTTTACAAGTGGCCCATGTTCTATATTTAATCCCGCTTGAAGCGTATCCGCCTCTTCGCTCATCCTCTGTTCGGGATGTTCTTCTTCTCGTATGTCATACACATTTACTGAAAATCCACCTTCGATGATAGAATCTTGGATTATAGCCTCAAACTCAAACTGCCCTTCTGTGGTTCTTCTGAATTTGGTTCGCAGACCCTCATGTACACTGGACAGAAGATCAAAACTCCGTTCAACGCATTCAGGGCTAAAGCCTTCTTGATGGAAGAGAAGCACGGATTGGTTGAAATGATGGCGTACCCTTTCTGGATTCTGAAACAGCCAGTTCTGGATTGGTGTTAGCACAGCCGACTCCAGTTTCACCTTATCTCCTCCCCGCACAGATTTGGTCCTCACGAACGGTGCGATTCGGCGAATCGTATTTTGCTGAAGAATGTGCTTCACTTCCAGTTGCAAGCCATATTTGTGTAAACGAGAGGCCACCTGAATGGCTTTGATCGAATCTCCACCCAAGCTATAGAAGTGATCTTCTATCCCCGCAGTCTCACCGAGTACATCTTTCCATACTTCGACCAGAATCCGTTCCATGGTATTCGTAGGTGGTAACTTAATCATATTCGTAGCTTTTTCCGTCACCTTTTGTGCAAGCTGCTTTTTGTCTATTTTCCCGTTAGGAGTAAGCGGTAAGCTCTCCAATAAGACAAGCTGTGCAGGAACCATATATTCAGGCAATTGTTCTCTTAACTGCTCCCTGATCGATTCTTCAACGACACCAGGGTGAACTGGGATACAATATCCATATAATTCGTTGCCCCCGTTATTTCCCTTCTTACTGATCACCACAGCTTCTCTAATCTCAGGGTTAAGCAGCAGCTTCGCCTCAATCTCACCAAGCTCAATCCGATAGCCACGAACTTTGATTTGATCGTCTAACCGCCCTTTATATTCAACATTGCCATCTGTCAGCCAACGGCCCCGATCTCCGGTTAGATACATTTTTCTACCGGGATGAAAAGGATCGTCCACAAACTTCTGGTTAGTTAACATTTCATTATGCAAATAACCTCTAGCGATTCCTGTACCCGCGATAGCAATTTCACCTTCCACGCCTACCGGCTGTAATCTGAAATAAGGATCTATGATGTAAATGGAGGTATTATCAATGGGCTTACCGATAGGGATCTTCCCGCTGCTCTCCTCTACCTGAAAGCTAGTGGCTACAACCGTATGCTCTGTTGGACCGTAATTGTTAACTAGTTTATAACGTTGCGGAATAAACGACTTCAGAGTATCTCCTCCAGTTAGTAGTAAGCGTAGGGATTGATTCTGAAGCGACATAAAAGGCTCGCAGATCGGCGTAGGCAGGAAACTAACCGTAATTCCATTTAAATTCATATATTCATTTAATCGATGGACATCTTTGCGAAGATTCTCCTGAACGAGGTGAAGCTCGGCTCCGCATAAAAGGGAGGGGAAGATCTCCCATGCCGCTGCATCGAATCCAAATCCGGCAAACTGAGTCGTCCGGTCCTGCTCATTTAGTGCAAAAGCCCGGTGATGCCAATGACATAATTGGACCAGTGAGCGATGCTCTATCATAACCCCTTTAGGCATCCCTGTAGACCCGGAGGTATAGATGATATAAGCCAGATCATCCGGTCCGCTCAAGGATTCCAAATCCTCGGCTCCGTAATCCAGACACCATTCCATATGATCTATATCCAGCATTTCTATAGCATAATCATCTGGAGCTGGGAATTGGCTTTGTGTCAACAGGATCTCTGCACCACTATTGTGAAGCATATAAGAAATGCGCTCCGCTGGATAATCAGGATCAATAGGAAGATAAGCTGCTCCACTCTTCAGAATGGCTAGGATTGCTGCAATCATATGCACTGATGGACGGGACATCACAGCGGCAATGCTGTCTTTTCCCAGACCTTTGCTTATTAGTGCCCTTGCCAAGCGATTGGATTGTTCATTTAGCTCTCGGTATGTCAAACGTTCCGTGCCGCAGATCACAGCGGTCTGCTCCGGGGTTTTCCCCGATTGGCACATAAACCATTCATAAGCTGTTATTTCTTCAGGAAACGCTACGGATTCAGTATTGAAGATGCTCAGAAGCTGCTCCCTCTCCGGTATAGTAATCATCTCGAACTCTGAAATAGAGTCATCCAGTCTGGTCACCAGCTGTTCCAATAGCTGTAAGTAATGCTCGTTCATTCGCTCCACCGTCTCTTGTTTGAACGCGGAGGTGAGGTACTCCCATTTCAAAGAGAGCTCTTTGCCTTGCTCCGTTACGATCAGAGCTAACTTAAACCGGGATACAGGGTCTTGGAATGGATAAGGAATGCCTTGGGCACTTCCAAGACGCAAGTCTGGCAGTTCCAGATTCTCCATCGAAAACAAAATATCAAATAATGGATTCCGTTCATGGCTGCGAGAGAACTCTAGCTGCCCAACCAGCTTCTCAAAGGGATACAAGCTATGTTCAGAAGCCGCCAGTACCTGTTGCTTGACTGCTTCCAGAAGTTCTCTTCCCGTTTGTGTACCGTACTGGCGTAGCCGTAAGGGTAAGGTATTCACAAACATTCCTACAACGGATGACATCTCCGAATGACTTCTTCCGTTGTTTACCGTACCGACGATCATGTCCTCTTGACCGCTGTATCTGGATAATAAGAGCTGAAAGGCCCCTAACATTACCATATAGGGTGTTGTTCCGCTGCGGCCTGCCGCTTCCTTCACCTTGTCAGCTAATTTTCGGGTTAAGGGTAGTGTCAAATGGTCTCCTGCGGTTTGGGAATAAGGTCTTTCTGAGTAATCGATGGGCAATTGCAGAATCGGCAGCTCCCCTTCGAATAATTTCAGCCAATACTGTTCTGCTCTTCTGCCGTCCTCCATACACCGCTGTTTCTCTAACCAGTTTGAGCAATCCTTATACTGTATTCTTGCAGGAGTCGCGACCAACTCTCCATTGTATATAGCATTAAGCTGTCTCAGTAGAAGTCCGGTGGATATCCCGTCGCAGACTGAATGATGAATATCCATTAATAGAAGCCCGCGTGAGGGTCCAAGCTCCTTCCATAAAGCCCGAAATAATGGAGCATGGTGCAGATCAAAAGGAGCGATAAAAGCTTGTATCGTCTCCTCGGCAGATTGTTGAGTGTCAGCGATCTTAAGACTCAATACTGCTTGTTCATGCACATTCTGCCGAAGACCGTCTTCCTCAAGGCTAAAAGAGGTGCGGAGCGACTCATGGCAGCGGATCAGCTCATTTAAAGCCATCTCGAGTCTGCTTAAATCCAGCTCTCCATGGATCTCAATAGCCATTGGCAAGTTGTAAGGAGTACTCTCTGGGTGAGCCTGTGAGAGTGTATAAATCCTCTGCTGCGCTGAAGAAGCAGGATAAGAGGCTTGCTCAGCTACCTTATCCATCGATGTGGATATCGTCTTGTCGCTCTGCTCGATAAAAGACGCCAAAGAACGAATATTCTTTAAGCGGAGCAGGTCAGCCAAGGTGATGCGAATCTCATAATGCTCTAGAATAGCGCTTATGATCTCCGCAGCCTTCAACGAATGGCCACCTAATAGGAGAAAATCATCCTGTACGCCTATCCGATCTGTTCTAAGCACCTGCTGCCATAATAGTGTTAACTCAAATTCTAGTGGTTTTGATGGAGCTATATATAGGTTATTATCATTTATTTCAGTTGTTATAAGAATAAGCCTCTTCCGATCAATCTTCCCACTAGCATTTAAGGGGAATGACGTATCCACTTGGATGAACTGCTGGGGGAGCATATAATCTGGAAGCTTACTCAGTACATATTGTTGTAATTCAGAGGTAGAAATTTTACTTTCGAGTACTAAGTATGCAGCAAGATATTTCTGACCCACTTCGTTATTCTTATCGAGGACGGCTGCATTCTTAACAGCTGGATGTTGCAGCAGCACAGTTTCAATCTCCTCGGTCTCAATCCGGATACCTCTAATCTTCACCTGATGATCAATGCGTCCGATATATTCTACATTTCCGTCAGGAAGCCATTTGGCAAGGTCACCTGTCTTATAAATCCACTCGCCAGATTGAAAAGGATGTGGAACCAATTTTTCTCTGGTGACTTCCGGCAAATTCAAGTAACCGCGAGTTAATCCAATGCCTCCTATACACAGCTCCCCTGCAATGCCAATAGGCTGTGGATTCTGATCAGGATCGATAATATAGAGTTGGAAATTAGCGATCGGTTTTCCGATAGGAACCGCTTTGAGCTTGCTTGCCGCAAGCTCTTTCGGCTTCTTCCAATAGGTTGCACAGATAGATGATTCGGTGGGTCCATAGCCATTTATATATTGAACTTGCTCCCCCCACTGTTCCAATAAAGCAGGTGTAGAAGCCGAGCCAACTACAAAAAGATGTCTTAACGTATGTATGCGTTCAGGATGCAGGGATGCTGCATAAGCAGGTGGAAGTGTTGCAGTATTTACTTCATAATCATTTAAATATCGTTCAAATTGAATGAAATTATAGATGATGTCCCGGGGTGGGATATAAAGTGTTCCTCCCGACGTCAGTGCCTGCAACCATTCCCAAATAGATGCGTCAAACGATACATTAGCGAACTGTACTACACGTTTGGGCACATCCAGAGGGAACTCAGAGGCATACATCGTTGCCAGATTAACCAACCCTCGGTGTTCAATCATTACACCTTTGGGTTTACCGGTTGTTCCCGAAGTGAAAATAATATAAGCCAAATCCTCAAGCTTTCCGACATGCTCCGGCTTCTTGCTGCTGATGTTCTCCCATGATATCGTTACAAGCTCCAATCCTTTGTCGGTACGAATCATTTGTTTACCAGTATCGAAGTATACACAGCTCTTCAGGTCAGTCACTGCTGCCTGCTGCTCACACATTAATGCATGTTTTTGACAGGACAGTAGAGTTTCAATCCCTGAACTCTCGATGATATCCGTGATTCGATCTTGAGGTAAGCCAACGTGAATCGGTACAAAAGCGCCTCCGCTCTTAAGGACCGCTAGGGAAGCAATTATGTGCTCAGAACTACTCTCCATCAATAAGCCAATCCGGGTCTCCCGTCCCGTCTGCTTCTCACTTGCCAGAAAATTCGCCCATCGGTTCGCTTGTTCATCTAGTTCACGATAAGAAATTTGACCGCCTTCGTGAACAATTGCCGGATGTTCTGCTGCAAGTTTGACCTGCTCTTCAAACAGCTCATGAATCGATTGTTGTACTGGAAGAAGGGGGTCCGTTGCATTGAAGTCGATCAGAATGCGACGTTTTTCTAAGGTGGAGAGCATTTCAATAGAAGCAATAGGGGTAAATGGCTGCCGGATGGCATTAGTGGCCATTCTGCTTAGATGACGGGACAGGCTGCGGATAGAAGCGCTGCGGAGGGCTGTCTTGCTATAAATCAAGCGCAGCGATAGATCATTATCACCTACAACGATATTCAGCGCCAGATCATAAGGAGCGAATGTACATAATGTCCTGCTCTCATAGATTGCAGAATGACCTTTAGCATAGCTGTTCGACCGTGTTTCTCTTATCCATTCTGCAGTCCGCTCCATAAAAGCTTCAGCAGCATACCGCGGATTCTCCCTCGCATGATTCTCAGTTTGTTCCCAGGCTTCTATAAAAGATTGTCCCGAATCTACCGTGCATGGGATCGGCTGTATCTCATGATGACCGGTGGAGCATTCGTAATTAATAAGGAAATTCTTCTCGCCAGTATACCGATATAACACCATCGCATACAGGGTCATTATCCCTGAATATATCGAAAATCCGTGTGTATGTGCCAACTTACGGAAAGCGGTAAATGTTCGACTTGAAAATGTGAAATCCACATAGCCCAGAGAATCCTCATTCTTAACTGCTTGGCTGTTTAGTGGACTTCCCCATGAGAGATCTAGCTTCATATTCTCATCCTCATACCGTTCAAGCCATACCGGATCAGAGGATTTGGACAATTGATTAATGGGTGTTGTCGACATTGAAATTGAAACCTCCTTTATTTCCCAGGTATAGCAACCCGGAAGATCCTCTCCAAATATAAGGCGATATAAATTTTCATAATGACGTCATCCAACGATTCGTTAATAAAGAAATGATTACCCGGAAAAATACTGGTGCGGCACTGTCCCGTAGTCGTCTCCCCCCAGGATTGAAGGTCTTCAAGTGTAACCTGGACATCCCTTTTCCCTCCGAATACACTGATGTTGGCTGAAAATTTGGGTCGGTCTAATCTAGGTTGATACGTCTCGACTAATTTAAAATCAGCTCGTAGAATCGGGAGAAATAACTCGCGAAGCTCTGTATGCTCCAACGCCTGTCTAGTGGTCCCCCCGTAGTTGAGCACTTCCTGTACAAACTCCTCATCAGATAGCATATGAAAGTTATGATTAGGCGAGGGGATAAAAGGGGATCTTCTACCTGAGAAAAAAATATGCTCCGGCCCCGGCAGCCCCTTCTCTTGCAGCTTGTGACATAATTCAAACGCGATCAGACTGCCCATACTGTGCCCAAATATCGCATAGGGCTCATACAACTCAGAGCTGATACTCTGATACAAATCTTCAACGGCTTCTTCCATATTTTCATAAAAAGGAAGATTCGACTTGCGACCTCTTCCGGCTAGTTCCAGCGGAATAAAATCCATATCATTCTTATCCGGTATCCGCTTCTTCCAGCGTTCATAAGTGACTGCAGAACCGCCCGCGTATGGAATACAGAACACTTTTATATGATTCATCATTACGCCAACTCCAACTTAGGATAGTAAAAATCATTTAAACTCCACAACTTCAACTGCCCTGGTATGCTCTTGGGATGGCAGCAAACAGCACATTGATAACCAGTTATGTCATTAAAGGTCTCAAAAGCCCAATCTTCCAGTAAATGATTCTGTATGTAACATTTGAACCTGCTTTCTTCCTGACTTTTTTGAATAGAAAAGGATTGTAAAGGGATCGACATCCCCTTCCCCAAAGCCTTGATATAGCTCTCCTTCAAGGTCCATAGCTCGTAGAAGCGATTAGGATATTCATGCGAATCTGCTGCCAGATAAACTTTCTCTTCTTCCGTGAAGCATAGATCTCCAATAGCGGGAGGTAAGGAATGACATTGTTCAATATCCGTTCCAATCGGCTGCTCGTCGAGAGCACATGTGACCCAATCACCGGAGTGACTAATGTTAAAATGAATGTTCAGTCCGCTAACCTCTGGCTTACCATAAGGGCTTTCCTGGAACTGGATGCGTCTAACCGGCTGTCCAATTCTGTCGGCAATCACTGTTTTGGCAAGGAAAATACCTGCAAGCGAACGCTCCGCATCTTCCCTTCTATAGAAGCTAGAAATCCGTTTGCGCATACCAGCATCAGTTGAAAGCAAAAGATGTAGATATTGCTGTTCCGGAATGCCACCTTCTATGTGTAAAGCGTGCAATTCCATATCACTCACATCCTTTTCTGAAAATCATCCTATAGCCGAGTTTGTTTCTTTCTTAAGTCAATCTTACAACAGCCTATCAGACCTTTCACCGAAAACCACCCCTGGTTTAACCACAAACCTTTTGCGCTTTTACGAGCCAAGTACCGCAATTATGTTGGTTCATAAATTGTCCAGTTGCGTGGTCCAGTTGCCCATAAGAAAAGACCCGCATTCTACCCGCGGATCCTTTGTTAAAACAAGTATCGTTATTCCATCGAAACGTCTGATTTAATCATCTTTTTAAACTTCAGATAACTGGCTAGTCTCCATGGAATGATGTAGGACGACGCGACGATAAACAGCAGCACAGCCATATTTTGCGGTTCAATCTGGAGAAGATAACTTCTGAGAATAACACGCAAGATCAAGATCCCTACGAAAAAGTAGAGAAAACCTATGTTCCTCTTGGTGTAAATTCGGCCATCCCTTTTCTCATAAGCTGTTGTAATAATCAGCGGAACCGAGAAAGCTAATCCTACAAGTATAGCCAGCAGTGTTTCATTCTGTTGAAGATGTACCTGACCGTTTAGCAGCAGCAGTAGGCCAGGGCTTAAGAATAGAATCGGCAGCATAATCCTAAACGCTCTTTTTCCCATAGGCCTATGTTCCGACATTAGTCTTCTCAGCACAATAATTGCAGCGACACCCAGCATAATGCTTAACATAAAGTTACTATTCATTTTGCAAAGCTCCTTCCACGTAATATGCATCACTGGAATAAAGTGTATCTTATTATTTATAGCTTTACACCGAAAATCATTGTGGTAAAAACCGCAAATTTTAAGCTTGTAACCAGCAAAAAAAGGGATGCCCCAGCATCCCTAGAGGAAGGGGTCTAAGCGGTAGAAGCACCGAAAGCAGCCATTGGCATCTGCCAACGTTCTAATGCAATCGAAGCCCCCCCTGTCAAGGTCTGGCATAAAATTCAAACTACCTTCTCATACTATGGGGAGAATATGGAGGTGAATGTCATGCCAAAAAATAACGCCAGTCCCAAAGGTGAACCAGGCAAACATCAACCAAGTAAGAAAAACAATGCACAGAATAACAATAACTTTAATGAAGCGGCTCAGATGGTAAACATCGATAAAGCTGCCGATTATGTTCCCAGCTTAAACGGTGTTTCCAAAACCGACGTCTAAACCGCACTGTTAAACAAAAAAACACTCCTCAGAATATTCTGAAGGAGTGTTTCATTTCAAAGATTATATGCGATACGTTAAGCCTACTACACCGTTACTGTAAGCTTTTGAGTCCACAAGATGAAGTGGGACTTGATTCGTGATCTCGTCAAAAAGACGCATGCCAGAGCCAACGACAACGGGACAGATATTAAGCCTAAGCTCATCTAACAATCCATTTTGTAATAGGGATCTGACTAATTTCGGACTACCAGGGATCTGAATGTTCTTTCCAGGCTGTTGCTTTAGCTTCATTATTTCCTCGAAAAGCTTGCCCTTGATCAGGCTCGCAGGTTGCCATTCGAGCATGTCCTCCGTAATCGTACTGGAGACCAGATATTTGTCAGAATGGTTTAGGAATCTTGCCATGGGTAGATCGTCACTCTGATGCTGCCAGAACTGGGCTAACATCTTGTAAGTACGTGGTCCAAGCAGTACAGTATCCGCCTGTGCAACACCCGCAGCAATCGTCTCATTCATTTCATTGCTCCCCCACTTCTTAGGTGAGGCTTCAAGCGAGTCTACCACTCCATCCAGCGACATGAATAATCCTGCCACAATCTTTCTAGATGAATTTTCCACATCTTGTTCATGATGATCTACAGGCATACTCATCGCTCCTTGTACCAGAAATGAATACATAACATTCGATCCGCAATATGAGGACATGCTTGATTATTTCAAGTTTTCTAACTCGACGGTCACTTTTTCAATCAGATTCACGAAGGAGGCCAGTTCTTGAGAGCCCTTCACCTGATCTCTAGAATACATGGAATTGTGTTCCGATTCTTTTTTCACCTTGGACAGTGTGGAGTTGATATTATTCAGCTTCTCATCAATCGTTCCGATTGAATCTTTAGAGCGACGAGCTAACTTGCGTACTTCATTCGCGACGACTTCAAAGCCTCTACCGTACTCCCCTGCTCTTGCCGCTTCAATGGCTGCGTTTAAGCCCAAAAGATGCGTATGATCAGCAACCTCCCTAATCATTGTACCCACTTGATGAATAGACTCTACCTCTTTGTCAAGATATAACACAGTTTGATGTGTTTTCTCTTGATAATCAGCATTCTTACTAGCTAATTCCTCGATGGATTCACTGCTATCTTTCAGTTGAACCATTAAGGATACTAATTCTTGAACCGCAGAACTAACACCTGTAAGCAAGTGGTTTTGCTTTTCTAATAAATTTTCTATTTTTGCTTTTTCATCGAATTCGTAGGCTTCCAGAACCAACTGTGAATCCAGATTAAACATCTTGGTTAATGCATGAATGACGGGTTTCCAATCAGTCGGTAATATCCGTTCAAAATAAGCTGTAGCGAGATCCAAATATAATATGTAAGTGCCCAAATACCAATTTGTTGTCAGACCAATACGCGAGTGAATTTTACCTATAAGCAGTCGTCTTTCAATAAATGCTTCATCAATCACACCCGATGCCATGGATAAAAAATACCACTGCTGCGTTTCCTTCAATCGATCAAGCGTACTGTGCTGTTCAATGATGTGGAGTAGCTCAGGTTCCTCTATCATCTGCTTATACAATTCATCTACAAGGGAGCTTACGATTTGCTTGAATTCTTTTTCCTTACTTTTCAATACATTTAAATCAGCCTCAGTAATCCCAATATAGCTAACTTGCTGTTGTCGCTCTGAACTAAGATTGATCATAATTTGGTCAACTTCCCTCTCATTCTGTTTATATAATGATCATCGCATCTTCCATGCCATCCCCTATGGCATCTATTTATCTTGATAATAAAGGTATTATTTTTATAAATTTTAACACTTTATTTACTTAAATAGTTTATTAATTTTACAAACTTTGCATTTCGTAGCATTATTCTTAGATCACACTAAAAAGAGGAGCTCCTATAAAGGAAGCCCCTCTTAAAATTAAAATCTTATCCTACACAGCAACAACTTGTTGCAGCAATTCTATCGTCACCCGGTCAATGAACTTTCTGAATTTCTCTTTCCCTTTGGCGTTGGCCTTATAGTAGTTAATCAATGACAGAATCACTGGAATAAGTTGATCTTCACTTATCCCTGATCTAAGGGATTGAGCGATT
This sequence comes from Paenibacillus sp. NPDC101420, assembly GCF_050277435.1. Taxonomy (NCBI): domain Bacteria; kingdom Bacillati; phylum Bacillota; class Bacilli; order Caryophanales; family Paenibacillaceae; genus Paenibacillus; species Paenibacillus sp. NPDC101420. The sequence continues at coordinate 67,908 of NZ_JBNNSE010000008.1, read as the reverse complement.
GAAGTCTTAAGCCCTTTTGGTTCTCCACCCACAAAAATCTCATAGGTATTACGCATTTTCACAACGCTAATGTCTTTCAACAGAGGCTCGCTGGTTCCGAGTGCACAGCCCGCATAACCAATCTTCAGTGGCATAGGTGTTTCAATCCCTGCGATGGACTGATTTAATTTCTGTGCAACTGCCAGACCTGCTTCCTCAGCCCCTTTACAAAAATTACAAGCAATCAGGCTTTTCGTGACAAAACCCGCTGAATATACTTCTAATCCTATACGCTCAAGTTGCTCCACAATCACTTCACGTTGTTCCAGAGGCACCTCCAAATAAAGCTGTTTAAAAGATGTCATTTCAATTTTTGCATTCGTTCCTAGAATTGCTCCTATTGTAGCAAGCTGCTCTGGTGTAAACAGGCTTCCCCCCACTTGAATTGGAGGTGCAACTGCGATTTTTGTGATCTCTCCCATATCCTTATCTCCGTCCTCATTCCTCTAGTGATTTAGTTACGGATCTTCACACGTTGCAGACGAAGTGCATTAAGAACAACGGAAACCGAACTGAGAGCCATTGCCGCACCCGCTACCCACGGAGCCAAGAAACCAAGTGCTGCAATCGGAATGCCAAGTGAGTTGTAGCCAAGTGCCCAGAATAGATTTTGTTTAATATTAGTCATTGTTTTACGACTCATGTAGATAGCGTCGGGAATACTGGATAGATCGCCTCGCATTAAAGTAACATCCGCAGCTTCCATAGCCACGTCCGTACCGGTACCAATGGCCATCCCAATATCTGCAGTTGCGAGAGCTGGAGCATCATTAATACCATCGCCAACCATGGCTACTATCTTGCCTTGCGCTTGTAATTTTTTCACTTCCTCCGCTTTTCCTTCTGGAAGCACTTCAGCGCGTACATGGTCAATGCCAACTTGAGCTGCGATCGCCTTTGCCGTACGTTCGTTATCTCCGGTAATCATGATGACCTGGATTCCCATTCCTTTCAAGCGACTGACAGCAGCCTGAGAGGTTTCTTTAATGGTGTCCGCAACAGCTACCATACCCACGTACCCTTTATTTATAGCCACAAGCATTGCTGTTTTACCGGATTCTTCTAAAGTAGACATGATGTTATAAGCATGACTTGCCTCTACACCGTATTTGTCCATGAGACGCCGAGTACCAATTAACAGCTCTTTGCCTTCCACGACAGCCTTGATTCCAAAACCCGGTATGGCTTCAAATGATTCTGTCCCTGGCAATTCAATATTTCTTTCCAAGATACCTGTGACAATAGCTTCTGCAAGTGGATGCTCTGAATTCTTCTCAGCTGCACCCACCAGTCTAAGAAATTCTGTCTCGTTGCCTTCAACCAAAATATCGGTAAGCTCAGGTTTGCCCTTTGTTACTGTACCTGTTTTGTCCAAGATAATCGTATCAATTTTATGTGTTTGCTCTAAATGCTCCCCGCCTTTGAACAGGATTCCCAGTTCAGCTGCACGTCCGGAACCAGCCATAATGGAGGTTGGCGTAGCCAGACCCAAAGCACAAGGGCAAGCGATAACCAGAATGGCGATTGCTTTTTCCAAAGCTCCTGCAAAATCACCCGGTGTTACGATAAAGTACCACACTAAGAATGCAATAACGGCAATCCCAACAACGATTGGAACGAAGATACCGGAGATGACATCAGCGACCCGTTGAATCGGAGCTTTCGAGCCTTGCGCTTCTTCTACCACTTTGATGATCTGCGCAAGAGCAGTTTCCTTACCTACTTTTGTTGCCTTAATTCGAAGCATGCCGTTTTTATTAATCGTCGCTCCAATGACGGAATCTCCGGCTTTCTTTTCAACAGGGAGGCTTTCTCCGGTCAGCATGGATTCATCTACCGAAGAGATCCCTTCCAGAACTTCACCATCCACAGGTACTTTATTCCCTGGACGAACAAGTACTATATCACCAGTAATAACTTCCTCTACAGGAATGCTTAATTCTTCACCGTCGCGGACAACTAAAGCTGTCTTGGCCTGCAAGCCCATCAAGGATTTAATAGCTTCTGATGTCCGTCCTTTTGCCAAGGATTCGAACAATTTACCCATTAGAACCAGCGTAATCAATACTGCACTTGTTTCATAATACATTTCTGGTCCATGATGCGCGCTCCCACCATTGACAGCCCAAACGATTGTTAAGTACAGGCTGTAAAAAAACGCCGCCGAGGTCCCGAGTGAAACTAGAACATCCATGTTCGCACTGCCGTTACGTAGCGCTTTATAAGCACCGATGTAAAATTGTTTTCCGATATAAAATTGAACCGGCGTTGCCAAAATCAATTGGAACCATGGATTCATAAAAAGATCAGGCAGCCATATCCACGAAGTGAAGGAAAAGTGGCTCACCATCGCCCACAGCAGTGGAAACGATAGAATCGCAGAGATCAGCAGCTTACGCTTTTGCTTGGATAAATCTTGTTGTCGCTGTTCCGCTGGGTCACCTTGCTCTTGTTTGGGAACAGCCTTGTATCCAAGCTTCTCCACCCGCTTCTGCATGTCAGATACAGAAACTTCAACGGGATTATATTCGACATGTGCTGTTTCCATCGCAAAGTTCACACTGGCAGTGCTTACGCCAGGCAGCTTATTCAGAGTCTTCTCAATTTTCAATGCACAAGCAGCGCATGTCATACCTACAAGCTGTAAATCTACAGCTTCTTTAGCTGTGCTGTACCCAAGCTTCTGAATACTTGCTTCCATCTTACTAACGTCCACTATGTTCGGATCATAAGTCACTGTAGCCCTTTCCATTGCAAAGTTTACGTTGGCTTCACTTACACCTTCTAGTTTATTCAAGCCTTTTTCAATGCGGTTCGCACAAGCAGCACAAGTCATCCCTGTGATTTGTAATGAAGTTTGCGATTGTCCCGCCGCAGCAGTAGTCATTATATAAACACCTCTTCCACTTTTGTGATGATTTCCATTGTTTGCATCATCCTCTTCTTGATTTTAGTATACCCCCCTACCCTATATATGTCAAGCGACAAGCTATACTCTAAATACTTAAAAAGGAGTTTTCTCAGTAACAGAAATCCTGTTTCTGAGAAAACTCCCTCATGAATCCGTCCTCTCTGAAGAGAGTCCTACTGAGTTAAGCGGCCATTTCACGGCAGATTTTCGCACAGGCAAAACATGCTTCTGCACATTGCTGGCAATGATCATGGTCATGCTTTTTACATTCGTTGCCGCAGGCTTCACAAGCCTCTGCACAAGCTAAACATAAGGCCTTGGCATATTTACTGTTCATCGACAGGGCATGTGCAGTGAATCCGCATATTTCCGCACATTCACGATCCAGGCGAATGCACTCCTTCATCATTCCAACATGATCTTCCTCCAAGCAAGATGAGTAACAGTGATTACAAGCCACCATACATTTTAAACATTCTTCAATACACGCTTTGTAGTTTTGATGTGACATCATAAAAGCTCCTCTCAAGATGTAATTTAGTATAGTCCCCTACTCTATATATACCCAATCATGAGCTAACTTATCATGCTCAGAGAAATTGTCCGAACTGAACATTAGACATGCAGCTGTTTCTCAATTTCTTGACGATTAAATACAAATCCGAAAAACACCTGATTGTTAATGAAAATGGTAGGAACCAATCTTTTTCCCGTTCGATTAAATAACGTATCTGCATGGTCAGGATGATCTGCAATATTAAATTCAGTAAATGGAATATGATGCTCATTCAAGAACTTTTTAAAATTTCTGCAATCCTCACAAGTCGGTGTTGTAAATACCTCTACGTTCATATGGGTCGTCCTCCTTCATTATATTTTCTAACAATATTAGTATACCCCCCTATACTATACATGAATCTAAATAAAAAAGGATTCCAACGAATCCTTTCTATTATCAATTATTTAATTAATTTATTGATGGTAATTAATAACTCATCTAACACTTCATTTTCACCATCTTGAATTCGTTCTACGACACAGCTCTTCATATGATGTTCTAACAAAAGCTTTCCTACGCCGTTCAAAGCAGATTGGACCGAAGAGATTTGATGCAGCACATCATCACAATAGGTGTCCTTCTCAATTAATCCCTTTAGCCCTCTTACTTGTCCTTCAATTCTATTGAGTCGGCTAACCAGGTTCTTTTTAGTCTTCTCAGAGTGATGACTTTTTCGTTCACCCGTGCTACATGATTCGTGCTCGTGCGTATGATCTTCCATGCACCAATCACTCCTTTCCATATAGTTTTATTATACTATAGCCCCCCTAATCTATTCAAAATATAAAATATAATTAGACTTTCATCACTTCATGGGATATCACCGATGTCTCAATTTGAATAGTAGTATGCTGGATTTTGAAGCGTTCCGCTATTAACTGAATGGCTTGCTGCAAAATACGTTGATCATCTTCCTGATCTTTGATTAAGAGATGGCAGCTTAGTGAATCAAGACCCGAGGTAATTGTCCAAATATGAAGATCATGAACATTTATAACGCCCTCGATATTCTCAAGAACTGCCTTCACCTCAGATGGATTCACTGTAATCGGTGTACCTTCCATAAGAACATGAACGGTATGTTTGATGATTCCCCAAGCACCTCTAAGAATTAATAGAGCAACTAGTACGCTTATAATCGGGTCAGCAATATACCAGCCAAAAATCATCATAACTAAACCTGCAATAATAGCCCCTACCGAGCCTAAAGCATCGCCAAGCACATGAAGATAAGCGCTGCGAAGGTTAATGTTATTCTTTACATCTCCTTTTCTCATAAGAGACCAAGCACTAGCAACATTGGCTAAAAGACCTATACATGCGATCAGCATCATAGAACCACTTGCAACCGTAGGCGGCTCGAAGAATCGGCCATAAGCCTCCACGATGATAAACCCAGCAACTACAAATAAGGTGACCCCATTCAATAGTGCCGCTAGAATTTCAAACCGATGAAATCCATATGTTTTATTGGGAGATGCAGGTTTAGTTGCAAACCAGACCGCTACTAGGCTTAATGCTAAGGAGCTTGCATCGTTTAGCATATGCCCACTGTCCGATAGCAGCGCTAAGCTGTTAGTGACCAGTCCGCCAAAAAACTCCAAAAACATAATTCCTACTGTAATTATTAATGCAATCATTAGTCCCTTTTTGTTTCCGCTAGGATCGAAATGATGATGACCGTGAGGCCCATGGGAATGATCATGTCCTGCATGGGAGTGATTGTGATCGCTGTGATCGTGATCGGAGTGTTGCCCGTCTACATGCTCAATCTGATGATTGTGATTATTCTTCTTGTCCTTCATGATTTACCTCCTATTTACCTTCAGCAAGATAGTATTAGTATGCGCGCGCAGTGGTATTCAAAAGATCCAGATCATAATAACATATGAACAAGTGCTCATATGTTATTATGATCTGGATTTTTCTTCTTGTCAATAACAAACCTAAGGGTATATCCTCTTTAGTCTTGAAAACACAAAAAAAAACATCTCTATACAATTTCTGTATAAAGATGTTTTAGTTTATCTTTCACTTCTTAATCTTAAAGAGAAATCGCTGCTTCTAATGCAACTTCCATCATGCTGTTGAAAGAATTTTGTCTTTCTTCTGCCGTGGTTACTGCATGAGTAACTAACGAATCTGAAATAGTAAGAATACATGCTGCTTGTTTACCTAATACTTTCGCATTATGGAACAATGCATAGCTCTCCATTTCTACACATACACAGCCATGTTCATTGTAAAATTCATTGTGGCCTGGCACGTTATCTTCATGATAGAATACATCGCTTGAATGAATTCTTGCAGTCAAAATTGGCTTGTTAATACGTTTGGCCGCATCTTCAATGACTTCGTTCAATTCTTTACTTGGCAGCTGCACATCTCCTTCTACACCACTTTGTACATAGGCGTATGTAGATTCACTCCACGCACTATCCGCCAGTACCACATCAAATAAATTCAATTTATCTGTGTAGGCACCTGCACTACCGATGCGAATGATGTTTTCCACACCATAATTTTTGTATAGTTCATAAGAATAAATACCGATACTTGGCATTCCCATTCCCGAACCCATTACTGACACTTCTTTACCTTTGTAAGTGCCTGTATATCCAAACATATTCCGTACCGTATTAAATTGGGTTGGGTTCTCCAAATAGGTTTCTGCGATATACTTCGCTCTTAACGGATCTCCTGGCATTAATACTGTTTTGGCGATTTCACCATTTTGTGCTGCATTGTGCGGCGTTGACATAATTTATTCCTCCTAAGTTTGTTACTCAACTACTATCTTACTATACCATTCATGAATTTAAATATACGTTTAAAATATTCTTTTGTTTCAACAAAAAAAGAACTGATTCTCTTGCTACAATTTATTCGCAAACCCGTTAAGCTTTTGGGACATTATTTTTATTTTCTCAATAAATACAGAAGTATGCTGAACAGATCCAGCCTGTTCTTGTCCGATAGCCGCTATCTTCTCTATCGAATTAGCCATTTGGTTCGTAATCCCCTAAATCTGTAACATGGTTTCATTTATGTTTTGAGTTGAAGAAACGGTTTCCCGTGAAAATTTCCGAATTTCCTTAGCTACGACTTAAAAACCTCTTCCCTTCTCACCTGCATGAGCCGCTTCTATGGCTGCATTCAGCCCGAGTAAATTCGTTTGGTCAGCAACCTTTTTAATAATCGATAGGACCTCTTAGTATTCTCCACATCTCTACCAGCTTGTTGGGATTGAATAAGTAGCCTTTAATTCACTTTGTCTACGAATCTGAACTGCAATCCCGCCAATGACCTGACCGTTTTGATCATGAAGAGGTGTCGCTGTACCCGTAAACTCGAATCCATAGAAGTTGGCCGGAACATCGGACTTTAATGCTTGATTCTCTCGTATAGCTATGTAAAGCGGTTCTTCTTTGTTTAAAAGCTGTCCTTCGGTAATATTTAAATTATCAAAGGTTTTTCCAACCGTGCTAAATTCTCAATTTTGCTTAATTCATATTTGAAATATGTATTCGAGAAATTCTCATAAAATCCTCCAAAAAAGTTTGCAAATCCCCTTTTTCTCTCATAACATACGGATAGCATACAAAAAAGCCCCCACCTTGTGAAAAGTGAGGACTTTGGGTTACTTGCTTTAATTAACAGTATCGATTAGTTGCGGATCAGATAATCAAATGCACCTAAAGCTGCAGTTGCACCGGATCCCATCGAAATGATGATTTGTTTATAAGCACTATTAGTGCAATCGCCAGCAGCAAATACTCCTGGTACATTTGTGGCACCATGGCTATCTACAACGATCTCGCCAACGCGAGTACGTTCAACCATGTCACCTAACCAATCTGTGTTCGGAACCAAACCGATCTGTACAAACACACCCTGTAATTCAATATGGTGAGTTTCTTCTGTCGCACGGTCGATATAAGAAATACCATCTACCTTATCAGTTCCGGTAATTTCTTTCGTTTGCACGTTCTTAAGCACAGTAACGTTAGGTAGGCTGTAGAGACGATCTTGCAGTACAGCATCTGCTTTGAGCTCTGGAGCAAATTCCAGAACCGTTACATGCTTCACTATACCCGCAAGGTCAATAGCTGCCTCAATCCCTGAATTACCGCCGCCGACAACGGCAACATCTTTGCCTGCAAACAAAGGACCATCACAGTGTGGGCAGTAGGCTACGCCTTTATTCTTGAATTCAGCTTCACCAGGCACACCCATATTGCGCCAACGAGCACCTGTCGACAGAATGACCGTCTTACTCTTTAGAACAGCACCGTTCTCGAGTTCAACTTCAATTAAATCATTCTTATCTAAACGTGTGGCACGTTGTAACTTCATCACATCAATGCCATACTCTTTCACTTGCTCTTCGAGTTTAGCCACAAGCTGAGGACCTTCAATGTAATTTACACTGATAAAATTCTCAATGCCGAGTGTGTCGTTAACCTGTCCGCCTAAGCGTTCAGCGACAATCCCTGTGCGAATTCCTTTACGCGCTGCGTAAATTGCTGCACTTGCACCTGCTGGGCCACCGCCAACAACAAGTACATCATATGGAGCTTTATTGTCAAACTCTGATGCGTCTACAGTACTACCCATTTTAGCTAGAATTTCTTCAACCGTCATACGACCACTTTCGAAAAATTCACCGTTAAGGTAAACGCTTGGAACAGACATAATTTCTTTGCGTTCTACCTCTTCTTTGAACACTCCGCCGTCAATCATCGTATGGGTAATCCCAGGATTGAAGATACTCATTAGGTTCAGTGCTTGTACAACATCAGGGCAATTGTGACAGCTTAGGCTGACATAAGTTTCAAACTTATATTCGCCATTAATGCTTTTGATCTGGTCAATAACACTTTGCTCAACCTTAGGCGCTCTTCCGCTAACTTGCAATAGAGCCAACACTAATGAAGTAAACTCATGTCCTAGCGGAGTTCCCGCAAAGGTTACGCCCGTATCTTCACCCACACGATTTACGCTAAAGCTTGGGGTTCTAGGCAGTTCGGTTTTTTCTACCGTTATCCTAGCTGACATCTTGGCAATTTCATCAACCAGCGCTTCCATCTCTTGAGATGCTTCGTCAGAGCCCGCACTGATTTTCAGTACTACGTCGCCTTCCAAGAGTTCTAGGTATTGAGCTAGTTGAGCTTTTATTTCTTGATCTAATTTCATTTAGCTTTCGCTCCTTAAATCTTACCTACAAGATCGAGACTTGGTTTAAGAGTTTCTGCACCTTCGGACCATTTCGCTGGGCAAACTTCACCTGGATGATTGCGTACATATTGTGCGGCTTTGATTTTGTTAACAAGTGCACTAGCATCGCGACCAATACCACCAGCATTAATTTCAACGGTTTGGATAATACCGTCTGGATCAATGATGAATGTACCACGATCAGCAAGACCGTCAGCTTCGATCAGAACATCAAAGTTACGGGAAATCACATGAGAAGGATCGCCGATCATAATGTATTTTACCTTGCCAATAGCTGCAGAGCTTTCATGCCATGCTTTATGTGTAAAGTGAGTATCTGTGGAAACGGAATATACTTCAACACCCAGTTGTTTCAGGGTTTCATATTGGTTTTGCAGATCTTCAAGTTCAGTTGGGCATACGAATGTAAAGTCAGCTGGGTAGAAGCAAACTACACTCCATTTACCTTTAAAGTTTTCTTCTGATACATCGATGAATTTCCCATCTTGAAATGCGCTTGCTTTGAATGGTAGGACTTCTGTTCCGATAAGTGACATATTATTTAAATCTCCTTTAAGTTTTATTTTTTGTGGATACAATATTCAAATCTGCAAACATCACATATCTGAATACTATTTGTAATTATTATAATTAACCAAATTAAGGCCTGTCAAGTTATTTATAATAATTCTAATATGATAATCGTTGTCAGTCGCTAAATGTTCATAAATTATCATACTTATGAACTAGTATGGGTTAGTTTACATGTTTTATGTAGGGCAATTTCTACAATTCAAAGTCATCTGCTATTAGATTGATAATATTCAAAGATTCTCTCGCTACCTTTGGGTTAGAATATCGATTTCCATTATATGTGATTAACGCTTTCCATAAAGCCCATCCTCTTGCTCTATTCCAAGTCTCCTCATCCATCTGTAATATATCCTTGAATACCTTTCTACTATCCTCATCAAAAAAGGTCCATGCCATTGCCGCATCACAAGCAGGATCGCCTACACCCAAGATTCCGAAATCAATGACTGCACACAGTTTTCCATCTTTGACTAGTAAATTCCCTGGCGCAATATCTCCATGAACCCAAACCGGCTTGGAATTCCATTTAGAATCTAATGCCAGTTCCCAGATTTCTCTCAATAGATCTTCATTAAAAATATCTTTATTATGCTCAATCGCATGTCTAGACTCTTCATCATATACAGCTAAAGATCCACCTCTATAGAAATTATGTTCTCCTGCTAAAGGTCCCCCACTAGCATCAATAGATTGTAATTCTATTAAAAATGCTCCCAAATCTCTTGCAAACTGGTTAAGATCATTAATATTTTGGTACGTTAATGTCTCACCCTCTACCCACTTATTGATAGACCACGGCAATGGATATTCTTCGTTAGGCTCCCCTTTGACTAATGGTATTTGAATAGGTAACGTGAGTTCTTTACTTAATATGGGCAACCATCGTTGCTCTTTCTCTACTTGTGGAGCATAAGCTGCTGCACTTGGTAACCTCACGCTCATATGCTCACCTAAATGAAACGTTCGATTATCATTCCCGCTGAATTTTACTGGTCTAATCTCTAAATCGGACCACGCGGGAAATTGTTCATTAATTAATCTTGCAACTAAATCTACGGTAATTGTATTCATAAATACCTCGCTAACATAAGTTTTACTAGCCATTTCCATAAGAGACATCTAATATTATGTTAGCTTTACTAGTGTCTGTATGCAAACTATGCAATTAGATCAGCCACAAAAGGGACAAGCTAAGCAAGTTGAAATCTTAATATGATTACGAGGAAGAAGGGTGTTCCTTAATGACTAATAGTAAAACGAATCCTAAGGTGGACGGATTTCTAAGGAAAGCAAAACAGTGGCAGGAAGAATACGAGACGTTGAGAAATATCGTTCTTGACTGTGAGCTGACCGAAGACTTTAAATGGATGCATCCTTGTTACACGTTTGAGAACAAAAACATAGTCTTAATCCATGGATTTAAAGAATATATTGCACTGCTATTTCATAAAGGTGTCTTATTAAAGGATACCCATGGAATTCTGATTCAACAAACGGAGAATGTACAAGCTGCACGCCAGATCCGGTTCACCAATGTTCAAGAAATCCTTGAAAAAGAAAGCATCATAAAAGACTATATTTATGATGCCATCGAAGTTGAAAAAGCTGGTTTAGAAGTAGAATTTAAAAAGAATACAGATTTCATCATTCCTGATGAATTTCAAACTAAACTTGATGAAATACCTGCCTTGAAAAATGCTTTTGAAGCCTTGACGCCCGGGCGGCAAAGAGCATACCTTCATCATTTTAATGAGCCCAAGCAATCCAAAACTCGAGTATCTAGGGTTGAAAAGTGGATGCCGCAAATTCTGGATGGAAAAGGATTAAATGATTAAGTTGTATATGAAGAAGCAACCTTAGATCGGTGAATAATCCGAACTGAGGTTGCTTCTTCTCTTTTTACTAAAAGACTTTATACTACTTCAAGTAGGTTCCGGTTACTCCAATTCCACCGCTACCGTTCAATACATACACTCTAGCGTTTCCTTTTCCAGAGCATACCAGAGTGATTGTACCGTTAGTAACATTTTTGGTATCGCCAGTCACCGCATCCACGTAAGTTCCGTTCGGAATTCCGGAAAATGTCGCATTTCCTGAGATCGTAACTAACGCAAAGCTATCGATGCCTTTCGCGGTATCGGTATATCTTCTTTTAAATGCCAAATCACCGGATACATTTTCTGTGGAATACTGGCCTTTTTGCAAGGCTGGAACAGCTCTTCTGATTAAATTGAGTTGTCTAATATGTTTTGCCAAAGGATAGTTTAATGAATCGGCAAGTGTGCCAGTAGCATTTGTATACTTACCGTAGTCCTGAACAGTAACGCTACCCTCAATTTGATCTCCAAAGTAAGCACGCCCTGTTGAGCTAAGTGGTGCATTCGGGCCTACATCGATGACTGATCCTTTTTTAAACTCGATTTCAGAACCATAATAGATCGCAGGTATTCCCCGGAAGGTGAACATCAGCGAGAGATTCTCAGCCCAAGTGTCTTGTGTCCCTGCAAATCGTTGATTCTCTGGGGCTTGGTCAGGTGCATAGTCATGAGAGTCAACATAAGTTACATTCCAAGTAGCATCGTTATAATATTGATCACCGCTCTTCATACTGAATGCTTCCTGTGCAGTCTTGAATGCCCAATGCATCGGGAAATCAATAACATCCATACCCGATTTCATCGAATAGTCAGGCGCGTGATAATTATTGCCTATTAAAAAAGCATTGTTCGAGGTTGGCTGCCCTGCTGTAGTAGAGTTATCTGCCCACTCTTGTTCCACTGACAGCTTGTTGGAAGCGTAGTCATTTTGTCCATCACCCGGATAGGCTTTCGAGCTTTTCCATGTATAGAATGGAGTCGATATTGCCGGAATTCCACTATTCCATACATCTCTGTACCGAGTAGCCACTTCACCAAAGACAAAGAAGTTTGAGCCCCCTCTTGTTTTCCAAGCAGGAACAAAGTATTTGTTAAAAATATACCGACTTACATGCTTCACAGTATCGACCCGGAAAGCATCAACACCCATATCAATATACTGATTATAGCTGTCAATTAGATACTGATTCACTACAGGATTTTCCGTATTCAAGTCCACAGCGTCTCCTGCAATCTGTCCTGTCTGTACGGTGTAAGATTCCCAGGAAAGACTTTTTTCGGTATGATACATGTTATTGTTGGTTTCCGCATTTTTCATGATTGCGAGTCTGGCCTGATATTGCTGATCAGGGGTCATCGTATCATAGTTAGCTGGCAGTTTATCCGTAATTTTAAGCATGTTATTTACGGTGTCCGCTGCAGTCGGATCTTTTTTGAACATAGGCAACAGATTTTCTTCCCCAAAATTACCGGTATGATTCACAACAACATCCTGAATAACCTTTATCCCTTTGGCATGAGCTGCATTAATCAATTCCTGATAAGAGGCTCCCGCTGATTCATACCTTGGATCTACTTTGGAAAAATTAATCGCATGGTAGCCATGATAATCATACCCGCTGGCATTCTGCACCACTGGCGTAATCCAAATAGCACTGAATCCAAGCGCTTTGATGTAATCGAGCTTTTGAATCAGTCCCTTAAAGTCACCTCTCCAAGCTGGGTCTGAATCCGGATTTCCTGCTTTAGCATCCTCCCATGAATGTACATTGTTACTCGGATCACCATCATAGAATCGTGAAGTAATTACGAAATAAATGGTGTCTTCACGGAAATCGCCTTTATTTCCAATCGTATAGATAAAGCTCTGTTTCGTTTCATTTCCGGCACCATCAACCACCAGGAATTTCAGTGTCGTCGTCTTATTAATAAGAATGGACGGTCCAGCCAGAGCAGTTAAAGCATTGCCCGAGACATAGAGATTTGAACTGGTAGTTGGTTCTGTCCCATTATCTGTGTAATATGCGGTGGTCGTTGCTGCTTTGTTATCTTTTATATTAAAAGAGACGGTAACGGCAGAGCTTGAATTCCCAACAGGTAAATTCGCGGTTATCGTTGGGGCCTGCAGGTCGAGATTTAGGTCAATGACATAAGCAAAAGTGCCTACACTGCCTGCTTGACCGATGGAGTTAACACCAAAAGCCTTAATAGTCATAGTAGAGGCCACTTGGATTGGAGTGGTATACAAGGTAGAGGATGTCGTAGGTGTCGACCCGTCTGTCGTATAGTAGATTTTATCGCCAGTATTGATACTGGAGAGCTTCACAGTTTGGGCAGAATCATATGTCTTCGGTGTAGGAGAGACTGAAATCACAGGGATCTTCGGAATTTCTGGATTAGCGTCATACCACACATTATCCGAGGAATACCAGCCCTCTTTTATACTACGGGATAAGTCGGCGGTCTGTTTGCCATTGCCATCATTAAAGATAAGGCTTGTGCCGGTGGCGTTGGCAATAGTATAGCTGTACCAGTCGTTTCCGTCCGATTTCATCAGAATTCCCGGCCAAGCTCCGCTTGTTGGAACCGTTGTCGGACTCAGATTCCAGTAATGGATTCGGATCGTTGAACTCCAGTTTGCTGGTTTCTTAAAATGAACTGTTAAGCCAGCCGAAGTTGGTGTAGGTGTAGGTGTTGGTGTTACGGTTGGTGTTGGTGTAGGAGTCACTGTTGGTGTTGGCGTTACGGTTGGTGTTTGTATAGGTGTCACTGTTGGCGTTGGTGTTACGGTTGGTGTTGGCGTAGGAGTCACTGTTGGCGTTGGCGTTGGTGTTGCGGTAGGCGTTGGCGTTGCTGTGGCTGAAAGAGTTAGATAGTCGATATTGATATTCCCAGTATCATCCGAGTCATATTTGTAAGCGATCGTATTATTTCCTGCCTGTAAGAAGAGCGTTTCTGTTTGGTCACCCCATGCATCCCAGTTTGCCAAGTTCGCTAAAGTGGTCTGCTTTACCTTTGCTCCATTCACATAAATGGAAACTTGCTTGGCACTGCCAGTCGCATTGGCATAGCGAAGCGTGGCATTATAGGCGCCTGCAGCGGAAGATTGAACATTGAAGGTGGTAGTTGCTCCTGTGGTAGTGTACCCATCAACAAAACCAGTACCGGTATAACCGCTGTGATTCGTATTTATTTTTGCGCCACCTGACAAGGCTGCGCTCTCAGCTTCATACTTCCCAGCAACCGGAATAACTACCGTCCAGTTCTTCCCTCCGTTGCTGTCCCAGCTATCCGTCGGGGCTGTGATGTGATAACAATAAATGAGTGTTGCGCCCTCCTGCACATTGAGGTTGGCCGTAAACGTGGTCCCACTTTTAGACATGACTGTGTCCGTAGTATTCGTCCAATTATTCGTAGTCCAATGCAGTGTCACAGAAGATGCTGTGGTGTTCGTATAGGAGACTGTATAATCAGTGTTGCTGGCTGAAGCCCCGCCCGATAAACCGAATAAACTAAAGATTAGCGAAAAAATGATCAACCAAGAAACAAACCGCCTAGATTGTTTTCGTACCAATTAAATAACCTCCTCATTAATTTTAAGTGCAAATTACGTTGTGCAAACGTTTGCAAAAATGAGAAAAAAAGAAACAATCTAACTTATCCAATCTCCTCCTTCTTAGAAAATATGGAAAAACCTCATTGTATGCGTTTACAAATAGAACTATTGAGAAATCCTCAGGTTACAGATAGCTCCATATCTAATGAATTTTCCCTGTTTATGATTATAGGCTCCAACCTTTTCCGGGTCAATGCATCTTTTAGGCTAAAAACATAAAAATTTAATGGTTTAAATACAAAAGTTCAATCGTTTTCATTCATCAGTTGTTCAAGGCATATTAAAATCTTAAATTACCGCTATTTATAGAACTAGGCTCTATACTTTCGTAACTATTCTAGTATGATTTTATGAAATATTAATTCCTTAAATATATTATTTTATATGTCCCTAAATTAAATCGTCGCTGATGAGGAAGCAGTTGCTTGGTCAGCTTTTACACAATCAATTGCAACAACGAACGCAATTATGATTGCCTCCATCTCCTCATTTAGTATTTGAACCTTGTAGCTATCACCCCAAGTGAACCACTCCTTATTCACTTTACCTATGACTACACCATGCTGCAAGACCTGAAAATCCATGTCCCACCAGTTACCATGTACCTCAATGTCAGCCGCATCAATCGTATAGCGTGCTTTAAAGAAAGAAAACTCCTTCTTAATCGTTAACACCTCTCGGCCATTGACCTCAACAAAAAACTTCGGTAAAAAACTAAATACCTTCTTCGTAATAAGTGCGACTTCATCTCTTGTTGTATTCATAATGGAGAACGTCTTTGGTATTTGCATAAAACTGCCCTCTACATAATAGACATCCTGCTCCTGCTGATTCTTTACCGTAAATTTACCACTTAGACTGAATACCTTCTGCTTTATATAAAGCTGCTTCATTCCAATACCTCCTTCGATATAAGCATATTATTAAAGCGCAGATTTCATCATAGATATTAATAGTGATAGCCACCTAACCATGAACTACCTTTCGTTAACCCTCTCATTATTGAACTATAGTTTCCCAATAGTTGAACCGAATGATTGTAAAAACTTGGGTGACAACTTCTTCGTACTTACCCATTACTTTCGAAATCAGTTCTCGAGATCATGTACTTTAGTCACCCAACCGTGTTTTCAATGGTTCTAAAACTTCCGTTTATGATATGGGAGACCCTCGCCTTCTTCGCAATACTGTTTAAGACTGTACAAAAAAATAGCCCAGTTATAATTACATACGCGATAAAATGAGGTCACTTCCTCCCAATTCATCTGACGAAAAATGATTGAAGTCTTCCCGTTTTTTTCCTTCATATCAAAAGAAATTGTCGTACCTATCCATTCTGGATCTGAATCAACACACTGCCACAAAATTTTTTTATCGGGAACAAGCTCATCAACTCGCATCTTTGTTAAGCCTTTTCCGCCGAATCGAAACTCATTTATACAACCGATCTGATCATTGACTATTAGTTCATTTGTCCATATTTCTGAAAGTCCTTTTGCAGTGGTTAATGCTTCATATACCTTTGAATCTGGAACATTCACGGTCTGCAAGTGCTCGATATTTGCCATATTGCTCATCCCCTTTTTTATAAGGAATTAATTTATGTAATTATTTGTATACGAAAATTATACCATCAATCATATCAACTCTGAGATAAACATTGGTGTAGCTCCATCCTCTGTATTAAAGCCAAATTTATTATAGAAATCCACTGCATGAGGATAAGAAATTAATACTTTTGTTTTACACCCTTTATATCTATCAAGCATTATATTCATCATTTCCTTACCTATACCGATACTCTGATAACTCGGATTAATAAGCATATAATGAAAATATACCGTTAAAACACCATCTGACAAAGCATTTATTAAACCGACAAGCTTTCCTCCTTCCCAAGCGGTAACAATTGAATGAGATCCTCCGATTGCTTGTAAAAGCTCGTTTGGGTACTTGCCAGACTCCCATTCTACTGAAAGAAATAACTCTTGGAGTGCATCCTTAGTGATATCCTCTTTGCTTGAAGCGTAATAAATACTCACCCCTGTACCTTCCTTTCATAAAACTAACTACGGCACAACCTCTGTTTTAAACTCCCATATTTCGATGATTTTGCAATCCTTACGAAGCCATAAAATAATACCGACAAAGCAATTTCGGATTTATCAAAGTGAATAATCACTTTATTTACCTCAATATACTCTTAAAAATATGTATAGAAAATGGATTAACTGAAGTCGAATTTGTATTTATTTACATTAGAGAATTCAGGAGAATACTTCTTTTACCTAAGCATACTAATCCTAAGAGGTTTATAGCGTTAACCTGCCCGTTAGTTGAACAAATAAAAAATGGCTGCCGAAGCAACCGCTAATCCACTAATGTGCCCCGCTAGCTTAATCGACATTACGCACCAGTCCGATAGACTTAGCCTTGCAGGGTTATCTGCTGATTACGCCTCACCGAAAAATCCTTAGCAGACCAAGGAGAGCAACTTTCAAATTCTTCTCTTACAGACTATGATTTATTAAATGAGCAATTTCTTTAACTCTCTCCATTGTAATTCCTTCTCTTTGTTCAACTGCAAGTGGATGATTCGTTTGTTCTAATTCTATTAACGGAACAGCACCAACTTCTTGTGTATGTACCATTGTCTTTAACGATAATGTAGTTATTGGATATATTGAAAGTTCAGTCGATAACCAACCAAAATAAGGTTTTTCAGTTTCCCTTCCTTCTACGTGCAATAATTCATTAGATTTCAAAAAGTTTTCTTCGCTAAGAGAAACCCAAACACTCCATATAAATTTCTCTTTACTATCAATTATTGGTATTTCAATATGTCCTCTAATAAAGAAATGCTGTTCATCAATTACACAAAAATCTCTAATTAATTCTGTTCTTTTCTCTTCTGGTACAGTGTAAAAATAATATGGCGCTTCACTTCCGTAACATAAAGGAAGTTCACTTAATTCGTTGTTACAGTGAGGGCATTTCATGTTTTCTGCTCCTTATAGTTTCTTGGTGATTTCTTATAACGTCTTATTCGCGAAATTACTGAGTTATCCTGCCCGTTAGTTCAATAAAATGAACAGCTAGCATCTGCCGGACATAGAAAGACCGCCATTGAAGGCGGTCTAAAATTTATCATTTCTGCCCAACAATAAGTCCTGGAGATATTAATAACCTAAGATGATTCGCTGTAAGCCTAATTAGAGCGTCTCAACCAATTTCTGAATCTTTGAGTGGGAAATTAAATATACAGGACCCATTATTTCTATTTTGCCGTCCTTTACACGCATTGCACTCTCCTGTTCTGCCGCATAAACATCAATCTCTTCAGACAAGGGGAACAGGTAACCTTGAACAAACGTAGCGTAGTCGCGTTTAGAATGAGATTCATAGGCAAAATGATCAAAGCCAATACCATCATAAATAGTACTTGTTTCAACTTCATTGCCAGTGTTTTTCAAGCATAACCATTTTGCAGCCATGTTTATCGCACCGGCGCTGGCACCCATTATAACGGCATTGCTGTTCTTAATAACATTTGATAATTCATAATCCGCCAAAAAATCGTTTTGCAAAACAGGATCTCCACCGCATAAAAAAATGACAGAAGCGTTGTGAATTAATCGCTGGGCCTCTTCCTTCTGCATGCGATAATCAATGAAATGATATTCATCAAAAATAATGTCAGCCTGATTTAACCATGTACATTCAGAAACATCATCAATGTTAATTTGCTCCCCTGTATAACCAGACGGTTCAGCGCTAATCATAACAAGCGATTTTCTGTCTTGTATATCCTCATGCAAACAATGGACCAGCTTCTCTGGAAAAAAATTATTAAACCAACTGAGATAGTAGTGAGTACTCAAACTTAATTACCTCCATATGTATTTTCCACGATAATAAAATGAAGTTACATATTAGTTATCTAATACGTAACTCCAATTATAAACAATAGCTTCTATTAGTAGAATCTTAAGCAATGGTCTCCATTAAAAATTCGATCACCGGGTAAGAGATCATATGCCGATCACGGTAAATCGAGGTAATAGCATCTGGCCGTGTGCTAAGGATTGCCTTCTGTAAAAGGGCTGCTTGAAAGCCTCTTTCTTGTGCACCGTTAATAGTAAAGGTTACACAATGTTCTGCGGCGAAGCCCGCAACGATGATGAATTCAACACCATGTTCACGTAGAAGTTGTTCCAAATCCGTCTTCCAGAAAGCATTAGAGAATTCTTTCGCCATCTGGATATCCGTGGGTGCTACTGTAATTTCCGGTATACTATTTCTTGCTTCTGGATCCGTATCCGCATTCGCCCCTTCCATGTCTTGTATATGGATGACGATTTGGTCCTTCGCACGAAGTAACCCAGACACATGATTAATGTATTCACAAGCCTCAATTACATTTAATTTCTCCATATGATCGTGTAAGAAAAGGTTTTGCATATCAATAATTAGGAATCCAATTTTTATTTTGAACTACCCCTCTCAGAACATATATAGTTTCTATATTAATCTGGATGTAGATTCAGCTCAAGGGAATAAATGAATTAGACTATTTTGTACAATAGCATTATATGTTACGCCATTCCTCTTCATTTAGTTCGTTGTTAATGCCGACCCCAGCTAAGGAGCCCATAGAAGCGGCAATAATGGCTTGATGAAGATGTGTTGCTGCATCACCGGCACTATAAACGCCTGGAACGTTCGTTTTACCGAGATTATCAACGATGACTGTTCCTGTTTCTGTGAGCTCACAACCAATGTCTTGTGGCAAATCCGACCCGATCCTAAGCTTCGGTCTAAAAAATATCCCCGTACATACGATGCTAGTACCATCCTTCAACACAACTTGCTGCACCATGCCATTGTCAGATTCGATCGACTGAATCGGTGAGTCATAGACAGGAATGTTATGTTGATTTAGCTCTTCGCGTTGTGCATCCGTTAAGTCATCAGATCCATTAGTACATATGGTAATCTTTTTCGTCCAACCAGATAACACTTGGGCCATATGCGTTGCATCGGCTCCCTTAACAATTACGACAAGAGGCTGATCTCTTAGTTCCCATCCATCACAATAGGGGCAGATAAAGGCGCTTTTACCATATACGTCTGAGAGTCCCTTAATATCCATCGGGAGGTCCTTCATCCCTATGGCGAAGAGCACCTTTTTACTTTGAAAAGTCTGACCCTGAACCGTCGTAATTTGAAAATCGCCATCGGTTCCCCTAATCGATAGGGCGGTATCTTCCGCAAAAGTAACGGATGGATAGGCACTAATCTGCTCCTTCGCAATCCTCCTAAATTCGCCTGGACTTATAGAATCTCTAGTAAGAAAGCCATGCGTTTCTCGAGTAACCCTATTACGTGCGCGTCCTTCATCAATCACAACCACACTTTTTCTTGCCCTACCTAGCACGAGAGCAGCATTTAGACCTGCCGGTCCTCCACCGATAATTACACAATCATGAGTCATATTAATTCTCCCTTTCGCTATTCAATTTACATTAAAGATATTAGAGACTTGTGTTATCTCTAATTTTCCCTAAAAAAAGAACGGATCTTACTCCGTCATTATAATTGTTGCCAGATCCACTATTTTCTTGTTTCTAGATACTAAGAATAATTCCTTTAAGTATTCCAATTAAAGACTTTGTGAATCTATAATAACTTTAATAAATCTAAAAGGCAAGGATTTTTCTATTTAATCATTGCCCTCTTGGAATTCCAACTAAATTACCGCAAAAGTGTAGTAGCCCATAAAAACAGCTTGTTGTCAGGATTAACAAATCCCTTTTTGTTTTTATCTAATGTCGATATTTGTTTCATTTCCTCATCAGATAAACTAAAATCAAAGATTTCCAGATTCGCCTTTAATCTTGCAGGATTAACCGACTTGGGAATAACCCCAACATTGCGCTCAATGTTCCACCTTAACATAACTTGAGCCGTTGTTTTACCGTGTCTTTCAGCAATGCTTGTTAATATAGGGTTATCGAATAAATTTTTATTTCCATGTCCAAAAGGACTCCACGCTACATGTTGGATATTCTTATTCACCATATAATTATGCAAGTCGGGCTGCTGTAAAAACGGATTTGTATGAATTTGATTTACTGCAGGTACTATTGAGCCATGCTTCAATACATCACTCAGGTGCGTTTGCTCAAAGTTAGACACACCAATGGCTCTGATTTTACCCTCTTTGTACAATTCCTCTAACATCAACCAGCTCTCAACATATTTTGGGGATGGCCAATGGATCAAATAAAGATCTATATAATCTGTTTCCAGTTTTTTCAAACTCATTTCAAAAGCCTGTTTCGTTCTTTTACCATGATCTGAATTCCACAGTTTTGTTGTAATAAATATATCCTTTCGATTTACACCTGATTTTTTAATTGTACTTGCAACAAGTTCCTCATTATGATAAAAAGCGGCGGTATCAATATGCTTATATCCATTTCTCAATGCCCAAATGATTGCATCTTCGTGTTCATTTTTCATTTGGTATACACCCAATCCGACTTTTGGTAACAAAACCCCATTATTTAATAGGTAATTTTCCATAGAATAATCCTCCCTTACACTGTTATTTTATATCAGCTGAGTCAGTCGATTCTGATAGCATTCCAGCAACTTCTTTCTATTCCTTGAATAAGCTCTGGAGTCTCAATTATTTTTCCATGTTGAATGTAGTTCTTCAATAAAACTTAAAACTTATTTATAAAAAAAGCAATCAGAATATTAGAAATTATTTCCTATAATATGAAGGTAAAAAGACAAATAAGGATGTCTCTGAAGTATTAGCTTCAAGACACCCTTAAGTATAATTTCATAATAAATCCTATAAAAAAGGGAGGCTGTTCTTTCAATTAGAGCTCTACCGTGCGGATTCTGCCGTCTTCTTCATAATGAAGCTCTGTAAATTTCATACTACGTTTATGGTCCACGCCGCCAGAAAGCGATGCGTCATGATAGAACAAATACCATTTCTCGTTAAATTCCACGATAGAATGATGAGTCGTCCAGCCAACGACTGGATTCAGGATCGTTCCTTGAAAAACAAAAGGTCCGCAAGGCTTATCACTCACCGCGTAGACGATCTTATGGGTTGTGCCAGTAGAGTACGAGAGATAGTATTTCCCTTTATACTTGTGCATCCATGGACCCTCGAAGTACCTCCTGTCTTCATCACCCGCAAGGATTGAGTTCCCTTCTTCATCAATAATGGTAATCTCCTGAGGGTCACATTTGAATGACAACATGTCTTCACTCAGCTCACCCACCCAAGGACCGTAAGCCGGTTCCTCTGGACCCTTTTCTAGCGCATCTTGTTGAAAAATACCGTCTTGCCACTTTTCTAATTGTCCACCCCATAAGCCGCCAAAATACATGTAGGCTCTTTCGTCCTCGTCCACGAATACGGCTGGATCGATGCTGAAGCTCCCTTCGATATAGCTTTCTTGAGCCTGGAAAGGACCAGACGGAGAAGTAGACGTAGCCACTCCGATACGGAAAATACCTTCCTTGTCCCGGGCCGGGAAAAACAAATAATACGTCCCCTGCCGGTACGCGGCATCGGGCGCCCACATTTGCTTCGAAGCCCAAGGCACATCCCGAAGATGAAGCGCCTCTCCATGATCTACACAAGGGGATGTAGGATCTTCCAAGGAAAACACATGATAATCTTCCATCGCATATTGGTCACCATTATCATTTGTAGGTCCATCATGGTCAATATCATGGGATGGGTAAATATACAGCTTGCCCTCAAATACATGAGCGGAGGGATCGGCTGTATAGAGATGGGTAACTAACGGTTCATTTTTTGTTGCCATAATAGGACTCTCCTCCTGATTGAGATTACGCCTGTTGATTAGCCAAGCAGAAATGGATTTTACCGTCCTTATAGGGACGATTCCGTTTCTGCGAGAAATATCAGAACATGAGTAGACATGTGAAACTTATACTTTCTGATATTTCAAAAAAAGGTACACTAAGGCGCTCCTAAATTATTTTCAGCTAATGTTCTCACATTTCCATAACTATAATTTAGCTAATCAACAGGCCTAGATTGGATTTGATTGGTTCCACTGCGCTACCTTATTCGAAGCCAGCTTACCGGGGTTATTCTTTGACACCGCCAAGCGCTACGCCCGCGATAATGTATCTGGATAACAAGAAGTAAACTATAAACAACGGTAAAGCCGTCAAAGCCAGACCCATATAGATCGAGCCGAACTCCGTTTTGTAGATATCACCTCGGAGCAAGCTTACCATGATTGGCATAGTATATTTCTCCTTCTGTGTCAGCAATATCAGCGGCATGAACAGGTTGTTCCAGTTAGCCACAAAGGCAAAGATGGCTTGTGTTGCTACTGCCGGCATCATCAGCGGTAAGATAATCCGGTTGAAAGTGAAGAATTCACCAGACCCATCTACACGCGCAGCTTCCACGATCTCTATCGACAGAGTTGCGAGCAAGTATTGGCGCATGAAGAACACCACCGCCGGTGCAGCAATTGCTGGTAGAATCAGCGGGAGAAAATTGTTGGTCCAATGTAATTTATACATGAACTGATAGAATCCGATTGCGCTTGCTTGGGAAGGAATCATCATCACGCACATGATGAAGGTAAAGAATGGCCCCCGTAGCTTCCAGCTGTAAGTGACGAGCCCATAGGCCGCCAAGGACGAGAAATAGACTGTGCAGAGGGTTGCAGAACTGGCAATAATAAATGAATTCAGGAACCCTTGAAGCGGATCGAAGCTCTTATCGAGCAACACTCGTAGGTTGCTCATCATGTGGCTCGAAGGAAGCAGAGAAAGTCCGCTTTGAATTTCCGGTGTAGAGCGTGTGGCATTTACAAACATGATCCAAAACGGCAGGATACTGAGCACCGCCAAAGAGATGCAAACAACATAGATAATTGTCTTGTTGATCTTTCGGTTAACGGTTCCGCTTTTCTGATTATTTGCCATGTGTTACACCTCCCTCACGGGCTGCTATAGCAGCTTTTCTATTCTTTTGTTTTTGTATTTTTTTAAGTCTTGACGCATCACGGTCACGCATCACGTAGAACAGTATTCCGGCCAATATTGCCGAAATCAAGAACATAATCATGCTCGCTGCTGCAGCACGATTGTACATATAGCTGCCCTTGAATGCTTGCCCGTAGATAAACATGGACGTGGTAAGCGTAGAATCGTCCGGCCCGCCTGCAAGGAATAATTGCGGAATATCGAACATGGTCAAACCACCCACCATCGATGTAATCAGTGTGAACAGCAATATCGTACGCAGACTCGGCAGTGTGATGCGGAAAAAGGTTTGAAACCCGTTGGCCCCGTCAATCGATGCAGACTCGAAGAGAGCAGGATTTATACCCATAACGCCAGCAATCAGGACGATCATGGTGTTGCCGTACCACATCCAGAACTGGATGAACGCGACAATGCCCCGTGCTGTCGTCTTATCCTGCAGGAAGAACACCGGAGCGTCGGTCCACCCCAACATTTGAAACAAACTGTTTACAGGACCCATCGGATAGGCGAATAAAGTGCTAAACAACACGGCAATCGTACTCGCTGTGATGATATTAGGCATATAGAGCAGAACCTTGAACAAGCCTTGTCCCTTTATATTGAGACGCTTATTCGTGAACCATGCCGTTAGCAAGAGCGCGAGAAGCATCTGGGGAACGAAGTTAGTAATCCAGAGCAATCCAGTGTTGATCAAAGACTTCCGGAACGAAGGATTATCAAAGAGAAGATCTTTGAAGTTTTGAAAAGGATTATCAAGAATATGGATCGGTTTTGGTATTATTCCTTTCATATCGGTGAATCCAATGACTGCGGTATATAAAATGGGATACAGTGAGAAAATCAGAAATGCCAGGACAAACGGGAAGGTAAAAATATAACCGTATTTCGAATAGTTCACATTTTTGCGGCGCATGCTCTCACCTCTTTAGTTGATATGAAGGGGCGGGATTACTCCCCCGCCCCTCCGAATCCTTCTTATTCGCTTTCAATGCCAAGTTGGTCTTTGACTTGTTGCTTAAAGGTTTCGATCGCTTTGGCACGGTCCTTGTTGCCCGCGGTGTATTCACGTACTTGATCACGCCAGAGCTTGTTGATTGTTTCGTCGTACTGGGTCAAGTTTTTACCTGAAGCGTTTGCATTGGCCGGTACAAATACGTCGAACATGTTCTGACCACCGAGCAATGGAACTTCGCCGTTTGATTTCGACATGACAACGGAGGAAGCAACGCTGTCCTTCGTACCTTGCTCGCCTTCCTTCATGGTACCGTTAGCCCAGTAATATTGGAGTCCCGTTTCGGAGGTGTCGAGTGTAACCCACTTCACAAAGTCTGCAACAGCCTGTTTCTTGGCATCGTCCTTGGTGACGTCTTTGTTGGCAAGCAGCCAAGTGCCACCCCAGAAGAACCCTGTTGGTGGTTCGGAAACCGCCCAGTCTCCATTCGTGTCTTTTACTTGACCGTTCATCACGTAGTTGATGAGCCAAGCAGGACCGAAGAAACCGAAGATTGGTTGGGCTCCAGAGCCTGACATATCGGCGTACCAAGCTTCCGTCCAATCCGTTGTATCGTTGTGGTAGCCATTGTCTTTTAACTTTTTAGAGAGATCAAGGAACTCTTCCCGCTTCGGATCGATATGAAGCTTGCCATCAACAATCCAACCCTTGTCCGAGCTGTTCTCAATTGGATGCCAGATATCTCCGTCGCCGGAAACGATGCCGTATCCTTTAGCTTTTAGCTTCGCGGCTGCTTCGTAGAATTTATCCCAGCCTGGTCCAATTTCATTTTTAATAGTGGCTGGATCGTCGGTTCCAAAAACATCCTTCGCAATGGAGCGGCGATAGATGAAGGCACCGCCAGTCGCTTGATAGCCGAGGGCTTTCAATTTGCCGTCTAGGCTGCCGATGTCAACCGAGTATTGAGCGATACCAGCGTCCTTAACCATTTGGTCGTCAAGGCCCAGGTCAGAATAGTTGGCCGAATAGCTGGATGCATCGCCTTGTGTATACTTGAGCACAAATGCTGATTCAGCTGCAAAAATATCCGGGGCATCTTTTCCACCAGCTGCCAGAGCCTGATCAAGAGCAGGCTGATAAGCACCATCAGTGGTTGCAATAACCGTAGTTTTGAACTCAACATTCGCATCCGGATGAGTTTCCATGTACTTCTTGGTCATATTAGGAATCTCATCTGTAAAGCTCCAGAGATTGATAGTGACTTTCTCACCTGTTCCTTTTGATGGAGCTTCGGTAGCGTTTGCTGCTGGTGCAGTCGTTGGGCTTGAGCTAGATGAATTAGAATTAGAATTCGAGTTCCCACCACATGCTGCGAGAGCAGATGACATCACGAGCAATGTAGAGAGCCCCACTAAACTACGTTTCATACTTTTCATATCTTTGCCTCCCCTTTTGTATTATCACTTCGGTTTTATGTAACCGCATACATAATTATAGATCCTCCAATCCTTAAGCATAAGGACACCCTCTTTAGGAAAACTTCCACTATTTTTAGATTCAGTTCTATAGAGCGCAAAAAAAGAGACGCCAAGGGATCTATCCCTTGGTGTCTCCATACTCTGTTTATATTCTGATTATTACTTATCCGCTTTTAGCGCGTCATCCTGTTTCTTGATGAATTCTTCTGGTGTGACGGCTTCACCAAACAATGCCTGAATCTGATTCATGTGTATAGTAGAGGCGACTGGCTTCATTTGTGTATCCAGATAAAGAGTTACTTTATTAGCCTTATTTAACTCGTTTAATAGATCAATGAACATTTGCGGTAGCTTGATGGCCGCAGTATCTACTTTGGTAGCCGGGATTACGCCTGCATTGACAACAGAATGCTCCCCCCACTTTTGAACGAAAAAGCTGACGAATTCTTTGGCCTCCAGAGCATGCTTAGAATTTTTGGAAACGAATAGTCCAGTGCCCGGACCACCGACCCAATCATCCACGTTGCCTTTGCCGCCTTCAACTGTCGGGAACTTGAAATAACCGATGTTGACTTTAAATTCTTGGGCTATATTTGTTGTGGTCGTGAAATCTGGCAGCTCCCAAGTCCCTGTAACGAACATGGCTGACTTTCCGTTCATGAACTGTACCTTGGCTTCATCATTGGATAATCCGTTGTAGCCTTTGATGAATGTGTTCAGGTTTACCAACTCTTGCACTTGTCTTGCAGCCTCTAGCAAGGAAGGATCTGTGAAGTCCTGATCCGCAACAGCTTTATCCATCAGGTTAGGTCCCCCAATACGATCAGCTAGATACATGTACCAGAAGGATGCCGGCCAACCGTCCTTGCCTCCAAGAGTAACCGGTGTTATGCCATTGTTATTCAGTGTTCGAATGATAGCTTTGAGATCATCCAAGGTTTGGGGAGGCTGCAGATTAAATTCTGAAAATATTTCTTTATTATAGTAGACCGGAACTATGTTTAGTTCGACAGGAAGGGCATACGTCTTCCCATCAAAGGAGTACCCCTCCGTCGTACCAGCTACGAATTTCCCTTTCAACTCATCCTGTAAAAGATCGTCCACGGATGCAAACTTATCTCCCCTAACATAAGGATCCATAAAGCCTGCTGCCCAGGTGAATCCGATGTCCGGTAGATCGTTGGAAGCGGCAAGTACCTTCAGTTTGCTTTTATACTGCTCATTTTCAAGCACTTCCGTCTTGATGGTGATATTCGGATTAGCTTCTTCAAATTCTCTGATGATTTCTTTTACCATTTTGTTTTGCGCGGAGTTATTGCTATCCGGCCATAGATGCATCATTTTTAAAGTGATTTTCTCGCCGTCGCTCTTGCTGCTATTCCCCTTATCCCCATTGCAAGCTGTTGTTATCAACAACAATGTTAAGAAAAGGGTGATGGATAATCCGATCCTCTTCGTAGATATTCCCCCCTTGCCGAGCCGTCATTGGATATTCGCTTCTATACCATTCCTCATGGAAGAACGATACTGCCCTGGACTCATTCTTTCGTATTCCTTGAACAGCTTGTTGAAATATTTAACCGTCTGGTAACCCGTAAGGCTGGCAATTTCCGCTATAGGCAGATTCGTTTTCAACAGTAATTCCTTCGCTTTCTGCAATTTTCTACGGGCGACATATTCGCTGAAATTCATCTGGCATTGCTCCTTGAAAAGAGAACTGAAATAGCTCCCGTTCAGATGAACAAGTCCGGCTACTTCCTGTAGACTGATCGCCTCTTCTATATGCATTTCCACGTAGTCTATCGCCTGACGGACCGGATCGCTTAATGCGGCATCTTCATCTCTTATGGCCATTAATTGTGGATCAGCCATCTTTCGCATGAAGCCGATATGTTCCTGCTCCTCCCCTGCCTTCAGGGCATTCTCCACAGATGCGATTAGCTTTTCCCGGCTGGCTGGCTTGAGCAAATATTCAACTACGGACAACTGAATCGCTTGCTGAGCATACTCGAACTCGGCATGACCGGAGATGAGAATAACGGATGGCTGACGCTGTATTTTTTTATCCCTAATTTGGCTAACTAAAGAAAGACCACTGATTCCCGGCATGCGGATGTCCGATATCATGAGCTCCACTGGTATTTCCTCCAAAATTTCAATAGCCGAGATCCCATTGCTTGCCGTAAGGATTTCATAATGACCGGCTGCCCACACCTCTAGTATTTTCTTCATTCCTTCTCTAGATCTCGGTTCATCGTCGACAATAAGAATTGTTCGGCTTCTCATGACATTTTGTCTCCTCGAACAGGAATTTTGATGTTTATACGGGTGCCTTGACCTTTTTGGCTATCGATGGTCATTGCCGCACCCTGCTCATTCTCTCTCGAAAAAAATAGTTGAAGCCTTCTATGCACATTAGCGATTCCGACACCGGAATCTTTTGAAGAAGATACCTTTCCGCTATCCAGCCCTTCCACAAGAGAGCTCAGCATCTCCTCATCCATTCCCATCCCGTCATCTTCCACCGTAATGGTGACCCATTCTTCATCTCCAGCAACCGTTAGCTTTATCCATCCCGGTTCAATCTTGCTCTCGACCCCATGCAATACGGCATTCTCTACAAGGGGCTGCAGCAACAGTCGGGGTAACTCCACATTCGAAAATTCAGGAGGAGCCTCAATTTCCCACTCCAAGCGATCTTCAAATCGCATCTTCATAATAAGCAAATATCGCTTTACATGCTCCAGCTCATCCTGTAACTTCACCCATCCCCCTTTACTCGAGCCGGTGATCGTATAGCGGAATAAATCAGACATGGCGACAACATACTCTGCCAGTTGATCTTCATCCCTATCCAACAGTGACCAGTACAGAACATCTAGGGTATTGAACAAAAAATGCGGATTAATCTGCGCTTGAAGTGCCTTCAACTCCGTATGACTCCGGGATAACTCCTTCTCATAAACTAACTGGATCAGCTCGTTGATATTATCAACCATTTTGTTATAGGAATAATTCAGTTCCTGGATTTCCATAGTGGACGATACGTTTTCGATAGGCTTCAGGATGCCTAGACGTGTACTTCTCATAGCTTTGATCAATCTGAACACAGGTCTGGTAATAAGGATAGACAGGAAAAACGAAAGCAAGGTGAACAGTAAGGTACCCATCAAGGCCGATACGACAATGGTCGTCCGCAAGACCGAAATCCCCTTGGTGATGACGTTAACCGGGGTTAAGATGAGTAGCGTCCATCCTGTCACGGAAGACCGCTGTTTGACAACGATAAAGGACCGTTTGCCGATGGAAACATTCTGATCGTCGGATTCCTCCACCAGCTTTGCTGCTGTCTTTTGTGAAATACTGTCATCGTTAGACGTGATGAACTGCCCATCAGGAGCGAGAAGTAATACTGTTTCTCCGTCCCCTTCCCCGGATAAAGAGTCTTTAAGTGCAAACTTATCTCGGTCTGAGCGAATGAGTAAATACCCTCCAGTTGTGAAATGCCGATCAATAAGGCTGATCTGTCGAATCGCCACAAGCGATGTAGGATCGAGCGGATCAATACCGAACCAAACGAGACTGCCTTCCTTTCTCGTCGCCATTTCGATCCAATCCTCGGGTACCTTATCTCTAAGGGTACTGCCGTCGAGAGGATACAGCCTCACTCCGTCTTTATTATAAAGCTCAACAGATTTGATGCCGTCCGTGTAGATTTGTACCAGATTGATAATAGATGGCAGCGCTTGCCGTTCCGTAAAAGTAGCGGGATGACCCTCTATATCGCGTAAAAGGAGTTGCTGAATATAATCGTTAGTCGAGACCAGCGTCGTCAGAGAATTAATCTGTTCGAGAACGCTTTCCAAACGGCCGTTAGCCTGAATCGCGGTTTGCTGAATATGCTTCTCCGCATTGTTCTTGAGTAGCGTCGAGACTGAATGGAACGTAATCCCTCCAACGAACGTCAGAATGATGAGCATGACGGCGAGAAAACCGAGCAACATTTGATTTCGCAGCGTATTTAACTTTAACATCGACAGTATCCGCCGCATGCAGTCTCTTCCCCTCTTTGTCATATGAGCATGAGATGATCGCCCCTATCCGTAAAAAAGTAAGGGCTTTCAACCTTTTCAGTCATTATATTAGCATGTTTGCTAATGATCCGCTAAGAAAGAATTATGGATTCGACAAAAAGAACTAATATTCTCGCCCCCAATACCGACAGACGGGGTAATTAGCTCCATTTCTAGCAACCTTTTATGTAGGAGTGTCTTACTCCTAATTAAAAAAATCCCGATGATGTATTCATCATCGAGGCTAACTACTGCTTCATTTTTTATTTTCGCCAAAAAGTTGAACAATCTGCCTTATCCATAATGTTAAACTCGATCATTTTCTCAAGTAATGAGAAATCAACCGGACTATCCCATCGGATCCGTAACAACTGCTTGGTGTGATCATAGCCAGCCTGTACAATTGCATCAGAGAAATGATTAATCCCTGCGATTTCAGGCGCAACAGCCATATGTTGTTTGGATACGCTAAAGCCAATAATATAGGTGTCGTGATCAGTGAACATAGGCTGATTCCACGCAATTTTTGACTTTAAATCAGTGAATTTCTCAGTTACCCAAGCCAACACCTCTTCCATTCGCTCCCGATGCTGTGGGTTATCAATTTGCGCTAAATATTCTGCGAAAACCTCCATGTCGATCACTCCTAACTTCAGAATCGCCTTTTGTTCAGGCGTAGTTACAAAAAAACACCCCGTTAGATAATCATATCTAACGGGGTGTTAGGGTGCAACTTTTTATAACGGTACTATTGTGTGGGAAAGGTTATATCCTACTCCACAGTGACACTCTTCGCCAAGTTACGTGGTTTATCCACATCATGACCCAGCGCAAGAGAAGCATAATAAGACAATAATTGCAGAGGTACTACAGACAACGCTGCTGTCAGCATTGGCAATGTCTTAGGAATAACAAACACTTGATCCACTGATCTAAGCAGGTCAGTCAAATGCTCTTGGTGAGTGATCGCAAGCACGTCTGCGCCGCGAGCTTTCACTTCTTTGATGTTGCTGACGGTCTTCTCAAGCACAGCTTCCTGAGTTGCCAGGGCAATAACCGGAACGCCTTCCTCGATCAGAGCCAATGTACCGTGTTTCAATTCACCTGCAGCATAAGCTTCGGAGTGAATATAAGAGATTTCTTTCAGCTTCAAGGAACCTTCTTGAGCAACTGCATAGTCTACGCCGCGGCCGATGAAGAACAGGTTCTTGTGCTCAGAAATTTGCTCTGCATAACCTTTGATCGCTTCTTTTTGAGCTAGGATCTCTTCCACTTGTTCTGGTAGAGCTTGCATAGCTGCTAGAATCTTAGCCACTTGAGCTTCGGTTTGTGTACCGCGAACTTCAGCCAAGTAAAGAGCAAACAATCCGAAAGCGACCAATTGTGAAGTGTAGGCTTTGGTCGAGGCAACAGCAATTTCTGGACCTGCCAAGGTTACCAACACATCATTCGCTTCGCGAGCAATAGAGCTGCCCACTACGTTTGTGATTGCCAGAACATGTGCACCATTAGCTTGCGCTTCACGAAGAGCTGCCAAAGTATCTGCAGTCTCACCGGATTGGCTGACAACGATAACCAAAGTTTCCGGGGTCACGATTGGTGAACGGTAACGATATTCCGAAGCAATGTCATTCTCTACTGGAATACGAACCAAAGATTCGATCATAGTACGTCCTACCACACCAGCGTTGTATGCCGTTCCGCAAGCAACAACTTGGATGTTACGGATGTTCTTGATTTGTTCTTCTGTGATGTTCAACTCTGGCAAAACAACCTTGTTGCCTTCAGCATTAATACGACCACGCATAGTGTCGCGGTAAGCCTTAGGCTGCTCGTGAATTTCTTTCAACATGAAATGCTCGTAGCCGCCTTTTTCTGCGGTAACTGCATCCCAATCGACAGTAATCATTTCCCGAGAAATAAAGTTTCCTTCAATCGTCATCAGTTCGACAGCATCTCTTGTCAAGACTGCCATTTCGCCGTCGTTCAAAATATATACGTTACGGGTATATTCAAGCAATGCAGGAATATCTGACCCGATAAAGTTTTCTCCTTCGCCAAGACCAATAATGAGCGGGCTTGCTTGACGCACAGCCACCAATTTATCTGGTTCATATTCAGTCAGGACGCCTAATGCAAAAGCACCGCGCATGAAGGTAATCGCTTTTTGCACAGCTTTCACAATATCTCCATCATATTCGCGAGCAATCAGGTGTGAAATAACTTCTGTATCTGTTTCGGAGACAAAGTGGCATCCGCCAGCGATCAGCTCTTCTTTCAGATCCAGATAGTTTTCGACAATACCGTTATGAACGACCGAGAACTTCATGCTGTTATCCGTATGTGGATGGGAGTTCTCATCGGATGGTTTACCGTGAGTTGCCCAGCGTGTGTGTCCGATACCTGCGCTACCTGCCAGTGGGCTGCCTTCCAGCTTCGACTGCAGATTCGCCAAACGGCCTTGTGCTTTCACTACCTGCAGTCCTTCCCCAGTGAATACAGCTATACCAGCGGAATCATATCCCCGATACTCCAGCTTCTTCAAACCTTCAACCAAGATCCCCTGCGAATTCTGATTACCAATATATCCTACAATACCACACATTATTATTTCCCCCGTCCGAGTTATCGTAATGTGGCGGCATAAGGAAAGAAACGTGCCGTGCGGCATGTTTTTGAGAAAAAGCAAATATTCTGTTGTATTTTTGGATCAACAAAATAAACTGTCACTTACATCTTATGTTCATGAAATGCACAGCCTTCTTCTCTGCCGTGGCAGAATCAACGTGTTTCTTTACGATGCGCGCACACATGAATTTTATATTTCTTATGCACCCATGAAAACGTTGTGTGAAAGGTCGCCCTTCCATTTTCCGTCTCCATTTACGGCTCTGGTGCATCACCGGGAGGTCCCCGCCGAACATTTCGAACACCTCCACCTCGTCAGCTTACGTCTGCCGTGATCCGTTCAAGCCCTTGTCTACATAACCATGTAGCAGCTTTCCCTTCTCCCCCGCGCTCGACCAAGCTCTGGCGCTTGCTATTGCAAACCTCACAATCCCCGCTTTCCTTCTAGAATGACACTTAATCTATTATATGCACCTTACATTACTTTGGCAATGCTGCACCAACCTAAATTTCACAAATCCCTGTTCAGACGATCCATCCAAAAATAATAAACACCGGTGTAACGAGTCCGAATCGCTCTCGCTCTCTACACCGGCTATATAGGTATGGTAATGAATTATACCAATTCGCGTTGAACCACTTCTACAATTTGATTCACATAAAGATCTAGATCTGCCTTATCAGGGCCTTCTGCCATGACACGGATTAAAGACTCCGTACCCGACGGACGTACAAGCACACGGCCATTGTCGCCTAGCTTGCCTTCTACTTCAGCGATAGCT
Organism: Paenibacillus sp. NPDC101420; assembly: GCF_050277435.1. Taxonomy (NCBI): domain Bacteria; kingdom Bacillati; phylum Bacillota; class Bacilli; order Caryophanales; family Paenibacillaceae; genus Paenibacillus; species Paenibacillus sp. NPDC101420. The sequence continues at coordinate 34,116 of NZ_JBNNSE010000008.1, read as the reverse complement.
GCTTCGATAGCCTGGTTGTTAGGATAATTGGTCTTATCTTGTACACGAACATTGACTAGAACCTGCGGGTATTTCGTCATCATGCTCTTAACCTCGCTAAGCTGCTTACCGGAAGCTTTAAGCGTATCTACCAGCTGGATAGCCGTCAGAATACCATCACCTGTTGTATTATAATCAAGGAAGATAACATGTCCGGACTGTTCTCCACCTAGATTAAAACCACCACGGCGCATTTCTTCCATCACATACCGGTCGCCTACAGCTGTTTTAGCAGTGTTGAGGGATAATTTCTCGGTAGCCTTGTAGAAACCGATATTACTCATAACCGTTGATACAATTGTGCTATCTTTCAGCTTACCAGCACGATTCATTGCATCCCCACAAATACAGAGAATAAAGTCTCCGTCCACTTCATCGCCTTTATTGTCGATCGCAATCAATCGGTCAGCATCTCCGTCAAAAGCAAGTCCCAAATCCGCTCCATGACGTAATACTTCCTCACGCAAAGTCTCTGGATGTGTCGAACCAAATCCAGCATTAATATTCAATCCATCAGGCTCAGCACCAATAGAAATAACCTCAGCGCCCAGCTCTCTGAACAATCTTGGTGCAAGTTCATACGCTGCGCCGTGAGCACAGTCGAGTACAACCTTAATTCCCTTGAAATCTTGAGAAATGGTTGTCTTCAAATACTCCAGATAGAGGTACTTGGCGTCATTATCAACCGTAACCATACCTAAACCAGAGCCGATAGGACGAGGCAATTCATCTACTTCAGCATCCATTAGTTCTTCAATACGCAGCTCAGTTTCATCCGTAAGCTTGAAACCATCTCCGCCAAAGAACTTAATGCCATTATCTTCAACCGGATTATGTGATGCCGAAATCATGACCCCTGCATCTGCCTTTAATAATCTCGTAATATAGGCAACAGCAGGTGTACTCACTACACCTATACGGATTACATCTGCCCCAATAGACAGCAAACCAGCAATAAGAGCCGATTCGAGCAAAGGTCCGGAAATTCGTGTATCCATCCCAATGACAACCTTTGGTTTATGCACGTTACCCGCTAGTACATATCCTCCACAGCGACCAATGCTATAAGCCATTTCTGCAGTTAATTCACGGTTTGCTACTCCCCGCACACCGTCAGTTCCAAAATACTTCCCCATTATTTTTCTCCTTTGAATACGCTACATTAGCTTAATGTTCTATCCTATGATTTGAATACTATTTTGGTGTACCTTTGGGACATATCCTAAAAGACGTATTTCAATAAAAGGTTACGTTCCCCCTGTACCTACAGGATTTTCGGAATTCGTACTTGTGTTAGCTGTGCCATTATTCTCTGGACTGCTATCCGTGGGGACAGGCGTCGCTGTAGCTCCAACTTCTCCGCTATGTGTAGGCTTCTCAGTGGCCTCCTCATCGCCTATAACAGGTTCAGAGCTTGGCTCAGGAGTAGTTACACTACCCGCGTCTGGATGAGGCGTAGGCACCGGCGTTGCAGGTGACAGCAACTGTACAGTTACCGTAAGAGGCACACTTGAATTAGCCAGTGCGATGAATTTAGGCAGTGATACCCGTAAAGAAACCTCGTGAGTCCCGGCAGTCAGGCCAGTCACATCAGCCACAACACCTATATCGTCTTTATTTAGTTGATTTAGCAAAGTAGGTGCACCTGTTAAGGTAAGGGCTATATCCTTGCTTGTTGGATTAACAATACTTCCTTCAAACTCATCACCGACACCCTGTAACTTAATGGGTACCGCTTCAACCGTCCGTTCAGCAATTTCTGAGATCGTTAATGAAACGTTCACGGTTTCAGGCATTACTTTCTCAGTTCCTGCCGGAGGTTTCAGTTCTACCTTCAGCTGCTTCGTTCCTGCAGAATCTATAGCGCTAAGATCGACACTTGCTTCATAGGTAGATAATGCAGCTAATGCATTGGCTTGACCATATACCACGACTGATTCCAGCTCAGGTGTCACATTTGATAAGACGAGAGAACCCGGAAGTTGTCCGGTAAAGCCGATATCCAGCGGTAAGCTCTTAAAAGGCAAGGTAATTGGCAATTCCACCGAAACGGTAGCCGGCTCAATGACGGCATCCTTTACTTCTTTTCCTTCATTATCATAAGCATGCAGCTTCAATTTCTTCTCTTTAAAGGTTTCGTTCTCGCCATTTAGCTCAATAGTGCCTTGTACCTTCACCACTTTGCTTAACTCATTATCTGGCAGCGTAACCTCAACAGTATCCGTAGGCTGCAAGACTGGGGTACCTAATTGATACCCTGCTGCTGGTTCTCCCTTGGTAACCAATGTTATGGGAAAAGACTTTGTATTTCGCAGCTCTACATGTACGTTGACCTCTTTAGGAGTCATTCTGACAAGCGTTACACCTCTAGGTAATGAATATGAGAGTGGCAACGTATTATCTCCAGGCTCAACCTTACTTAGATCAAGTGTCACTTTATAGTCGTCCGAGAACTGAAAAGAGATATCCGAGTTCTTCCCCTTAACCTCCATACTCACACTATCTACATCCTTGTATTCCAGTACAAATTTATCTTTATCTAGACCGATCTCTTCGATCTTTACATTCTCAATTATCTTCGATTTAGTATCGACCGTGGTCTGTCCAACAGGTGCAGTGTCGATACGAACCATAGTAAACAGTATGATCCCAAATGCAAGGGCTAGAATCTTATTGAAATTGTTATTGCTCATCCACTTATCCATGATTTTTGTCCCCCTTCCGTTTCCAGAAAGTTGAACCTTTCTCCTTCAGCGATGAACTTACACTCAGCTCTTGATGGAGCTTCGAAATCATTGATTCTTCCTTAATGTCCCTTACAATTTGACCATTGATGGCCAGAGAAATCTGTCCTGTCTCCTCCGAGACAATGACAGACACCGAGTCCGCAACCTCACTAATCCCGATAGCCGCGCGATGTCTTGTCCCCAGTTCCTTGCTAATAAAAGGGTTCTCGGACAAAGGTAAATAACATGCAGCCGCGGCGATCTGATTCCCCTGCATAATAAGGGCTCCGTCATGCAGAGGGGTGTTAGGTATAAAGATGTTAATCAGCAACTCAGAGCTGACTAAAGAACGCATGGCGATACCCGATTCCGTATATTCATTAAGGCCTGTCTCTCGCTCGAATACGATTAATGCCCCTATTTTTCTATGTGATAAATAATTTACGGCTTTAATCACTTCGCCAATTAATTTACTGAGTTCTTCATCACTTTCCCCAGCCCGTCCGAAAAATTTACCTCGTCCAAGCTGCTCCAGTCCCCTTCGTAGTTCCGGCTGAAAGATGATAAAGACCGCCAGCACCCCGAATGTAAACATTTGATTCATTAGCCATTTGAGCGTATAGAGGTCTAGCATGGTACTCACAGCCCAAATCAAAACCAGGACCAGAATCCCCTTCAGCAGCTGAATCGCTCGAGTTCCGCGGACCATATTAAGCACTTTATAAATAATGTAGCTGACGATCAGTATATCAATAATATCTTTAATGGAATCTTTCCATGTTAAGTCTGTAAAATAACTCATTGCCTAAAACCCCCGTCATTTCATATTAGCTGGGTTTATGTAAAATGTCTGTTAGATCTGTATCAATATCTAGGTTATAACGTTCGGGCTCCAGTTGCAAGTTTAGCCCCTCACCCATTTTCTAATTTTTCTAAATTTAGGCAACAAAAAAGCGCCATCTTTCCGGAAAAAGAGGCGCAAAATAATATTCCAGCTCAAGGTAACCACTGTCGCTTTCTTTAACGGTAGGCAACTTCAGAGAACATGTTCGTCACTTTATACCAGAGCCAACTTACCGCTTGGTCTATGCTTTTGACTTGCCCAGAAATATGAGCTGTTGAAGCCTGATACAAAGAACCGTCAATGACTGTTACGTTGCCGTTCACTTCCCCATATACCTGTGCTTTACCATTCTCAATGGTAAGGTCACCGGTAATAATCTTGCCGGAAGGTACGATTACAGTATCCCCTTTGATAACCACTTGATCCAGATCTGCACCTCTAACTACAAGTTGTCTATCTGGACTCCAAAAAGTTACGGAACTCATCAGCATTACGACAAGAAACAGAGATGCCGCTGTAAGTGCAGGGTGTCTCTTGATCCAGGTAACAAAAGCATTTTCTTTCTTGGTCTTTGGCAATGAACTCATTATCCGGCTCACAAGATCATCTGAGGCAACAGGATTCTGATGCATTAGGGAGAACATCAACATATCTGTCTGTTCTAATTCTTTAAACTTTGCACGGCAATCTGGACAGGATAGAAGATGCTCCTTCAACTCCCTCTGCTGCTGATCGGGCAAGTCGTCATCCAAGTAGTCGTGCATCATAGAGACGGCCAGTTTGCATTCCATAGGAGCCAATCCTTTCATGAGTGCTATTTAATTATCCTAAGACAAAGGGTCAGGACACATAAGACTTGCTTAACTTACATACGTCGCTCTCCCAAAGATGTTTCATAAAAAAAAATCTATTTTTACATTTTCGGGCCTAATTTTTTACGTAAAAATTCACGACCTCGGTGTACACGCGTCTTAATCGTGGTTACAGGCATGTCGAGCACGTCACTTATTTCCTGAAGCGACAAATCCTGCAGGTATCTAAGAATCATCACAGACCTGTATTTCACAGGCAGACTGTCAATGGCCTCATAGATTAGCCCCTGCGTCTCAGAGAGCAGTAATTCGGTCTCAGGTGTTACATTATCACTTGGAATCAACGAATAGCCGTCAAGGCCCTCCTGATCGTTCATATCTGCATCGAGCGAATAGGTTGGTTTCCGTTTGCGTAATCTATCAATACAGAGGTTCGTTCCAATCCGATAAATCCAGGTAGAGAACTTCTGTTTATCATCATACCGATCCAAGTTTCTATACACACGCAAAAAGGTCTCCTGAACAATATCCTCCGCCTCATGGCGATTGTTCAGCATCCGGTACGCCAGATGATATATTTTGTCTTTATATAGTTCCACAAGCTCGGCAAATGCCCTTTGGTCGCCTTTTAAGGCGAGCTTTGTCAATCTGCCTTCCAAATTCTCCACCTGTTAACTCCCCCAGACTTGCCGCCCTTGGTATTTATTTTCAAATATCCACGGTACAAGCAATTAAATCGTAATTCAAGTTTGTGTAAAAATCAAGGATTGTATTGTAACCTTCTCTGTAAACTGAGTTAAAAACTGGACAACTTGGTATAGGTGATTAAGTGCAGCTTCGAGAAATATTTGGACTTCCGGTCGCTGTTATTGTCAGATTTCCTGATTTAAACCGCTACTCTACTCGCGGTAGAAATCTGACAATAAAGGCGATCGCTAACGCTCCTACAGTTCCAAACATTCTCTACGCTGCTCCATCACCTGAATAATAAGTGCCACACTATTTACCTTCGCTTACATCTCGGTTACTTGGGTAGGGCCTGAAAGATCAATATTGGGCAAAGCACATCAATATTTTTCAGGACAAAAGAATCACTTGGCAGCACAATATTTAGTTTATGAGCAAAGTAGCTCGTATTAAGCAACAAAATCATCCCGTCGGTTGAATAGGCTTCTGTTAGTTTAAATTTGTCGCATATGGAGCAGAGATTGTTATACTTTCCGCAGGGTTTTCAGTGATTTGGCGAGTAAGAACTCCAGTGTAGGTTTAGGGTTTCATTTTGATGGAACAAGTTATAGGGAAAACCTCCCTATAAATTAGGTCACAGCTGTTTTATGACCAAGTTATAAGGAATTTCTCCCTGTATATTGGCCAAATTCAATTAATTACACCAAGTTCAGCTGATATAAAGGGAACAATTCCCTATATTTTATCGAAATGAGCTTGAAATACCGATTTACAGGTAATAATCCCCTTTAATTTAGCATTTTGACCCTGAAGCAGAGAAATATGAAACTTAAAAATGTTTATGTGTGCGAACAGACAGTAATTCTTATAAAGATGCAAATAAACACGGGTTCCAGCGCTCCTTTTGTGCATCCTTTGCACACATTCCTGGCAATGTCCATAACGCGTGTGCCACAGCGCATCGCTTTTTTCTCGGTCTATAATGCTTCTATGAAGACTATTGGTCAGATGATGACCTTGCATTTCCATGAATCCATGAAAGTAATCTTTTAGAATCTGCCGGATACTGCATAATTTCCTATACAAGCACAAAGAGTCCGCCCCAATAAAGGGCGGACTCTTTGTGTTAAGACTATATCAGCCGGTATTCCGAAGACCAGCGGCAATGCCATTGATGGTAAGCAATACTTCGCGGAGCAATTCGCTATCGTCTCCGTCAACTTCACGGAGCGCTCTAAGCTCAGATAGCAATTGAACCTGCAGGTAGCTAAGCGGATCAACGTAAGGATTGCGGAGTCTGATCGACTCCTGAATCACAGGGACGTTATCCAAGATATCCTGCTGGCCAGTAATCTTCAGGATCAACTCAGATGTCAGTTTGAATTCATCTTCAATCTGGCCGAAGATCCGTTGACGCGCTTCTTCGTTCTTGCCCATGCTGGCGTATTCCTTAGCAATGATCAAGTCCGCTTTTGAGATAGCCATTTGCAGCGTATCTATCAGTGTAGTAAAGAATGAGAAGTTCTCATACATATGCTGCATTACCTTCAGATTCTCTTCCTTACCCTCATAGAAACTCTGCAGTCCGGTTCCAGCAGCATACCACGCTGGAAGCAAATAACGGCTTTGTGTCCACGCAAATACCCATGGAATTGCACGCAAGTCTTCAAAGCGGTCACTGTTCTTCCGTTTGGAAGGGCGTGAACCAATATTAAGCTCTCCAACCTCAGGCAGAGGTGTGGATTCTTTGAAATAAGTCAGGAAGTCCGGATCACGGAATATCAAATCCTGATATTTGTGAAGCGAAACTTCAGAGATACGGGCAACAATCTCTTCCCACTTCTCTTCATATAAATCCGCTTGTGGAATTCTCGCATTGATCGCTGCAGTCACAAGCGCAGATGTCGCTTGCTCTAGACTGCGGTAAGCAATCCCTTGCATCGAATAACGGGAGGAGATAACTTCTCCCTGCTCGGTGATCTTAATGCCGCCGCCAATCGTCGAGGCTGGCTGAGCCAGAATGCTGCGGTTAAGCGGCATGCCGCCACGGCCGAGCGCTCCACCACGACCGTGGAAGAACTTCAGCTTGATTCCGAACTTATCGGCTGTAGCTGTAATCTCTTTCAGAGCAACACGCAGTTCATAGTTAGCAGTAACCACGCCGCCATCTTTGTTACTATCTGAATATCCAAGCATGATTTCCTGCAAATCATTCATTGCTCTTACTGCATCGCGGTAGATAGGCATGCTGAGCAATCTATTCATAATTTGTGGTGCTTCATGCAAATCATCAATTGTTTCAAAAAGTGGCACAGCTTGCAGCGTACATACGACTGTACCGTCATTATCTTTGCGGAATAGTCCTACCTCTTTGGAGAAGACCATAACCTCCAGAATATCGCTTGCCGCTTCTGCCATACTGATCAGATAACTAGTGATACATTGTTTGCCGTACTCTTCTTGCGAAGCGAAGATCGTCCGGTACACTGCAAGACATTCCTCTGTACCCTCACTATACGTCTGATAAGAAGAAGTGATTGGACGTGGATCATTCAACAGCTTCTCCAGTAACTCAATCTTCTCATCTTCAGACAGTTTGGAGTAATCCGGCGTAATGTTCATTTTCGCCAAAATTTCAGTCATAGCATTCTCATGTTCTTGACTGTGCTGACGCACATCAAGTGTCGCCGTATGGAAACCGAACAGCTCCACTTGACGGATCAATTTCTTAATATAAGTGTCGGCCACATAATCGGCATAGTGATGCCGTAAGCTGCGGTCAATCACGTTCAAATCATCGATAAACTCTTCAGGTGTAGAATAACGCTCAAGAGTATCTTTTTTCTCATCATCCAGAACATTTTGTGTCTTGGAGATCATATAGCTAAGCTTAATACGGTAAGGTTCATTATCATTGCGCCATTCTTCCATCTTGCCAAGATTAATGATCTCACGATCAGCTTCAATGGATTCTACTAGCTCAGGCGTCACCTTAACAATACTTGTGCTAAAGCTTAGATATTTCATGAGTTCACGCATAATCCGTTGATATTCCCGAATCGCCAGCTTACGCTGCATGCGCAAGGTCTGTGAAGTAACTGTAGAAGTTACCGAAGGGTTACCGTCACGGTCTCCACCAATCCATGAGCCAAAACGCAAGTAGGTTGGTACATGCCAATTCTGCCCTGGGTAGTATTTACTGAGACAACGTTCAAGTTCTTGATAAACATCGGGCAATACATGGAAGATCGTCTCATGGAAATAGTACATCCCATTACGTACTTCATCGAGTACGGTAGGCTTACGGTCACGCAGTTCATCCGTTTGCCATAGCGTAATCACTTCATTTAATAGCTTCTCACGGAGCTGTTCACGCTCCCGGAAGGTTAAGGTAGGGTTATCCAGACCCATAACATCATCAGATATCCGCTTATGAATATCGAGAATAGCACGGCGCATAGCTTCCGTTGGATGTGCCGTCATTACAAGTTCCAGAGATAATCCTGCAATAATCTCGTTAACTTCCTCATGAGAGAAATCACGTTCACGAAGCTCTTTAATCGCGCTTTCTATAGAACCGGGTTGGACTGTCTCCCCAGCTGAACGTTCATAGTCACGTTTGCGGCGAATCCGATGGTTCTGTTCGGCAATATTCACGAGCTGAAAATAAATAGCGAACGCTCTTATTACCTGATGACGGTTCTCTGGATCCAAAGAATTGATTAACTCCTTAAATTCACTGTGCAGTTCAGGTAAAAATAGTGAGCGCAGCGATTTACTGGTTTCGCGAATTTTCTCCACGATCTCTAGTAGTTCGTTACCGCCTTGGTGAACCAAGACCTCTCCTAAAATGTTCCCCAAGAACCGTACGTCCCGTCGCAGCAGATTGTTAGAGTTGCTTTTGCTGACGGTAGTCGTAAGTTCGGTCATGCTGCTCCCCCCATTCTCTTCCGGATCAATGTGTTAATTATTGTCTGTCTAAATATCTTCTATTAAAGCTTTCCTCATATCATACAATAAAACTGTGTGAAAATCTCCAACTTTTTTGTGCTGTAAAGCGACACAGTAATTAAGATTATACACCAATTTCTCAATTTATACAGTCCTTATATTTTATGTATTCTTTCTTATATATAATGGCTCTAGAATGCCTTCAGTATGTGTATTTAAATACGGAGTGTTCGGATCTGATCGATGAACAGGCCAATAAGCGGAGAATAATGACGATCGCGGTTATACGAATAATAGATATGTCTTTGAAAATTATAATCTGGAATGGTGCGCATTAGCAATCTTCCTCTGGCTACCTCATCCTCCACAGCAAGACGCGATATAAACGAAACGTACTTTCCACTCATAAGCGATTGCTTTATGGCCTCCAGTGAATCCAGTAGAATATAGGTCCTCGGTTCATTCCCCTCACGCTCAAACCATTTATCCGTCAGTTGGCGTGTACTCGACTCCTTGTCATGTAATATAAAACTTGCTGAAGCAATCATAGCCGGATTTAGATTAGAAAATGAGGCAAATTCATGAGATGGCGAAAAAACAAGCACGAGCTCGTCCTCACACAAGGCTTGAGTATGCAGATCTGGTAGATAAAAAGATTCTGTAGACAAAATACCAAGGTCAATCTCATGGCTAGCCAGCATTTCTTTGATTACAGGGGAAGGCTTAACCGATAAAGAGATCGTAATCCCCGGATGTTGTTCTCCAAACAGCCCCAATATTTTTGGAAGAATATAAGTAGCTGGAACGTAACTGGCACCAATCTTAAGCGTTCCCCGCCCCGCCTGACTGAACTCTTTTACAACCCGCTCCGCTTCTGCAGCTAGTGCATTGATTTTAGTCGCATAATGAAGAAACGCTTTTCCACTCTCCGTAAGAATCATTTTATCCATTCTGGATTCAAATAACTTCTCCCCCAATTGCAGCTCTAAATTCTTTAAATGGTACGTAACGGTGGGCTGCTTCAGTCCGAGTTTATCGGCTACTGTAGTTATTTTCTTATGTTTATTTAACAGTTCTACGATTTCCAGCTTGATTAAATTAAGGTTCATTATCATCCACTCCTCGCCTATTCACTAAACGGTAACATAGAAGAATTCTATGAATGTTAAAATAAATCGGCAAAAAAGTTAATATCACAGTTACATTCAGCAAATATAGCGGGAATTCTTTACCTTTACACTAAGAACAAGCTTAAGAACAGGCAGGTAGATAGAGATGAAGGAAATTACAATCCACAGATTGGAAAAGAAATTCGGAGATGTGCATGCCTTGAAGGCTGCAGATCTGAAGATTCCCGCTGGAAGCTTTACGACATTACTCGGTCCTTCAGGTTGTGGAAAGACGACACTACTCCGTCTGATTGCTGGGCTAGAAACACCGGATGCTGGAGAAATCCTAATGGATGACGAGTTTATTTTCTCAGGCAGCAAAAAAATTAGTCGACCCATCCATAGCCGCAACTTTGGCATGGTCTTTCAAGATTTCGCGCTCTGGCCGCATTTAACTGTCTTCGAGAATGTCGCCTTCGGACTTCGTGCCTCTAAGCAGAAAAAGGATTTACGGATTAGGGTTCAGCAAGCCCTTCGATCCGTAAAGCTGGAAGGACTCGAGCTACGCTTTCCCCATCAGCTGTCCGGTGGACAACAGCAACGGGTTGCTTTTGCCAGAGCTGTAGTTACTAGACCCCAACTCGTATTGTTCGACGAGCCGTTAAGTGCACTGGATGCAGTCTTGCGAGATGAAATGAGGCTGGAGTTAACCTCCTTGGTGAGGAACATGGGTATTACCGCTCTATATGTCACCCATGATCAAACCGAGGCGATGTCTATGTCAGATGAAGTGGTCGTGATGCAAGGTGGAACTATTTTACAAACAGGTTCTCCTGAGGAGATTTATCAGAAACCCAATCATCCTTTTGTAGCTCATTTTATTGGAAAATCCAACTGGATCGTTCCCGATAAGCAAATGCTTCGTCCGGAACATTTACGTTGGTCTCAGGAGGATGCTTCCTCTCTTCCATTTACGGGGACGATTCGACATGTGAGCTATATGGGTGATCGCTATGAGGTCATTCTGGACATGGAGAACCGAACTACTTGGACCGCTTATCATGATCAACGTCTACCTGTTGGAGAAACGATTCAGGTCTACGCTTCAGAGCACCAGATCCATCATCTGAATTAAGCGTCCACTGCATGGAATAGCTCGTATGATGCTGTTCCATGCAGCAAGATGCACAAAAAATATTAGGGAGGCATTCACATTGAAATCAATGAATAACACTAAAGGACTTAGTACACTTCTTCTAACAACTATAATCGGAGCGAGTCTAGCCGGCTGTAGCTCTACTAACACTCCTGCTGCTAACGCAAGCAATCCGACTTCAACCGCTAACACTACAGCTCAAACTGAAGCACCACAACCCACAGAGAAAGCTCTGAGTGGCAGTCTTGTCGTCTACAGCGCAGGTCCTGAAGGTCTAGCCAATAAAATTAAAGACGGCTTTGAAGCCAAAACCGGTGTGAAGGTCGAAATGTTCCAAGGCACTACTGGAAAAATACTAGCCCGTATGGAAGCAGAGAAGTCCAATCCAGTAGTCGATGTTGTTGTTCTTGCCTCCCTTCCGTCCATGCAAGGGATGAAGAATGATGGTTTATTGCTTCCATATAAAGAGGCGGTTAATGCAGATAAGCTCGTTAGCGATTGGTCAGACACAGCTGATGGTAATTATTTCAGCTATAGCGCATCCGCACTGGGGATTGTCTACAATACTAAAAAAGTAAGCACACCTCCGACTTCATGGGATGATCTAACTAAAGCGGAATGGAAAGGAACCGTCAATATTCCAGATCCTTCGCTATCTGGCTCGGCTCTAGATTTTGTAACTGGATATTTAAGCGCTAAAGGGGACAGCGGTTGGGATCTTTTTAAACAATACAAAAGCAATGGTGTAGCGATGGCGGGCGCCAATCAGGAGGCACTTGATCCGGTTATTACCGGTGCTAAATCCGTCGTTGCCTCAGGTGTAGATTATATGGCTTATAAGGCAAAAGCTGATGGAGAGCCTGTAGATATCGTCTACCCTGCTGAAGGAACAGTGATCAGCCCTCGCCCGGCTGCGATTATTAAGACAAGCCCGAATGTAGATAATGCCAAAGCTTTTATCGACTATCTTCTATCTGATGAAGCTCAAGCGCTAGTTGCTAAAGCCTACTTATTGCCAGGCAGAACCGATGTGAAAGCAGAGAATCGTGCAAATCTCGATGAAATTAAGACATTTGATGTGAAATGGGAATGGATGAACGAACATAGTGATGAAGTTTCCTCGACCTTCACACAAATTTTTAAATAAGCGTAATGAATATTAACTCTTTACGCTCATTTAAATGGGTGAGCGGCGGACTTGCTTTATTTATACTGACAGTGCTCGTACTGCTGCCACTCCTGCTCATTTTTTGGACCAGTATCTATCCCAATGAGCAGCTGGATATAGCCGCGCCACTACGAACCATTATGAGTAGTCATGATCTGGTTGAGGTACTGCTGAATTCTATCGGGCTCGGGGTAAGCGTTATTCTACTAACTACGCTATTTGCACTACCTCTGGCCTGGATTACGGCTAAAACGGACTTAGGGCATCATAATTGGCTGGATGTTGTGCTACTAATTCCTTTTATGACTCCGCCATACATTGGTTCAATGGGTTGGATGTTATTTATGCAGACGGGTGGGTATATGGAACAGTTTCTGCCCGCTTCCTCCGTGCTGACTCCGTATTTCTTTAGTTATGGAGGGATGGTGCTGATCATGAGTCTGCATTTATTCCCCTTCCTGTATTTACTGCTGCGTAATGCGCTTTTGCAGATCGGAGGCAATCTGGAGGAAGCAGCCTCTGTTCATGGTGCTCCGTTCTTTTACAGATTTAAAAGAGTAATCATTCCCTTGCTATTATCCAGCTATGGGCTTGGAGCTCTTCTCATCTTCGTCAAAACGATTGCCGAATTTGGTACCCCTGCGACCTTTGGTCGTAGGATCGGCTTTTACGTTCTGACCTCTGAGATCCATAAGTATATCTCTAGTTGGCCAATAGATTTTGGAAAGGCTACTTCACTAGCTTCCTTGCTGCTCGGGGTTTGTCTCGTCATGTGGTACATCCAGACTCTAATTAGCAGCCGCTTCTCATATCGCTTAATAGGCGGTAAAGGGACTCGTACCAAACGTTATAAAAGTACTGGAATTGTAGGGGTTCTTAGTTGGGGATATGTTGTTCTATTACTTCTAGCATCTATCGGCATTCCTTATTTCTCAATCATAACAGCCTCATTATTAAAGCTGCGAGGAGAAGGCGTATCTTGGAGCAATTTAACCTTAAAACATTATGCAGAGCTGCTATCACCGGGTTCTCAAGGTCTTGAGGCCTTATTAAATAGCTTCACATTAGCCATCGTTGCTTCCAGTATCGCGGTTATTCTTGGGACTTGGTTTGCCTTAACTGTAGGAAAAGGAGCTACATTCAAGCAGAAAATTACAGATCTCTTCAGCCTACTTCCCAACACAGTTCCTGGAATTGTAATTGTAGTAGGGCTAATCCTGCTATGGAATGCTCACTGGATGCCTGTCCCGCTCTATAATACCTACTGGATGGTTGTGCTAACCTACGTTGTACTATTCATCCCCTATACTGTTCAGTATGTAAAAGCGAGCTATGGGCAGATCGACTCTTCCCTTATGCAAGCGGGACAAGTATTCGGAGGAAGCAAGCTGTATGTGTTCCGCCGTATCCTGCTCCCACTCATTCTACCGGGGATGGTGGCTGGCTGGATGATGACCTTCACCATTTCCAATCGGGAACTGGTAGCCTCCTTACTCATTCTTCCACCTTCAATGCAGACATCGGCGACCTATATTTTTGCCCAGTTTGAACAAGGTGCAGTAGCGATGGGGATGGCCATGGCAGTAATCTCTGTCGGCGTTACTACTATATTACTACTAGTATTAGAATATTTAAGCCCAGATAGAAAGCGGAGACAACGATGAGCACACTAACGATTTGGGGAGGGGCCGGAGAGCATGGCCGTTCCTCCTATCTTTTGCAGAACAAAGATGGGCAATCTGGTATTCTACTCGATTGTGGTGTCAAAAAAGAAGGTCCAGGTGAATACCCCCTGCTAGATATAGACATCATCCCACATTTGCAGGCAGTGTTTCTATCCCATGCGCATGAGGATCATTCGATAGCACTTCCCCTACTATATAAGTATGGATATTCAGGTAAGGTATGGACAACGAAAGCTACCGTTAAACAGCTTCCCGATTATTTCGAAGCATGGGATAAATACGTGGCTGCTCAGTCCGCATCATTACCTTATGGAGAAATAGATAAGCAATCTATCCAGTTCATGTATTTGGAGGAGCATATCCCCCCTCAGACTTGGCTGAGGATTGCATCTAATCTTCGAGTACAATGGGGGCGAAGCGGACATTTAGCAGGTTCGGTTTGGCTGATCCTCGAATGGGACGGAACAATCGTATTTTTCTCAGGGGATTATACGAAGGAGTCGCTGCTGCTCATGGCAGATTCACCAACGATTATGGAAGCCGAAACAAAAGATGTCGTAGATCTATCCATTATCGATGCAGCCTACGGCGCGGATCCTGATGAGCAGCTTGTAAAGTTACAGCAATTAGAGTCAGCGATCTGTAACACTCTGCAAAATGGGGGTTCAATCCTACTTCCGGTGCCTATCCATGGCAGAAGCCAGGAATTGATCGTATGGGCAAGCGAGTGTTTCCCGGATGATCAGCTGATCGTCGAAGAAGAGCTCATAGCACCTTTAAGAGGTTTGAGCGATAATACCGAATGGCTGAAAGAGGGCGCTATTCAGCGCGTTAATATGCTTTTTAATAGAAAGAACTTGTTCATTGTATCTAATTCAGAGGAACGTGCAAAGGCATTGTTGAATCTCAAGAGCTCAATCGTGTTTACCAATGACGGAATGATGCAGTCGGCAAAAGCACAAGAGTATTTTCATCAGCTCTCGGCTTCTCCTAAGAACCATGTGATTTTCACGGGACATTTGGCGGCAGGCAGTTTCGGGCACCGTCTCGTTAAACATTCTATGGTAGAAGAATCTAGCGACATGAGATGTACAATCTCACTCATTCGCTATAAAGTCCACCAAGGCTTACCGGATATTCGAGAAATGCTCCAAACGGTTCCCAGCCGCCGGTCGGTGCTCGTTCATGCTCCCAAATCGCATATTGATCATGTCACTTCTATATTAGAAGGAGAAGGTTTTGCAGGGCTGTACTCTTTGCTGCCTGGAAGTACGCTTTCGTTCTGAAGCTTAACTATGTAATCTCATAAAAAACAATGGGGCTCTTCCTTAGGTCTATTCAGACGTTTTGGAACAGCCCTTTTTTTATGATTCGTACCTATTATCCATTTACTCTTTCGTTGTCCCCGGGCGATCCTTAAAAGCTAGCTCAAACAACCCCGTCGCAGATAAACCAGCCAGCCCCCCAGCCCAAAGGCGAAGAACGATATCCAGATCGGTAAAAGGATACGCTACCGCTCCGATGAGAAAGCCTATCAATAGTCCGATGACAGGGACTGCATTACGCGGGATATTGATACTATTTTTGACCAATTGAACAAGTGCCAATACGAATGCTGCTAAGATAGAGGCGAATGCCATAACATCATCCAAAATCTCTCTAGTTTCCATGATAGATACCTCCTTAGTGAGTACTTTTAATCTCAACCGTTCGTGTCGCGGAATCGTATCCTACCTGAGCGCCGAGCGCCTCTGCAATTACACGTACGGGAACGTAGGTGATGCCTTTTTCAAGAACTCCATCTGCAATCTTAACCCCGTTAACCTTTACGACGGCAATAACATCACTCTTCAAGTCTTCCTCCTCCTTCCGATGGATGACCTTATACGCTGACTCCACCGCAGATGTTGAGGGCTTTGCCCCTGCTCGTAGCTGAGTGAGTGTTAACCCAAACGCCATTTGAAAATGTGGATAGTCCTTAAAGCTCGTCCAATCACCACCCCATTCGAAGCCAAGTGCCTTGGCCTCTTTTACAACCTCCTGCCAATCTGCTATCTGGTTATTATTGCCGTCCAGACGCATATCCCAAGACACACTAGATCCATTAGGCAACAAAAGAGCAAAATCTACAGCTAGTCCAAAATTGTGGTAGCTATACCCGCCACGCGCATTGGTGACAATCGCTCCAGGCTTAGTGCGTCCTTGTGCATAAAGTGCATCTTGCTCGGCTATTGTGCGGAGGCCTTGGGTAATAAGAATCGGAATGTTGAGCTTGTAACAACGTTCGATTAGAGCAGTAGCAGCGGAACGGACTACGGGATGTAGACCTGTTAGGCGTGAGGCTGATTTATTTTTCACCTGCATTAGTGTCAGCATGATGATCCTCTTTTCTGTCTTTCTTTTTCAGATAAATAAATTGGTCATATTTTCCAGAACACGTCAATATTGCGAGTATGATGATCCCACCAGTTGTACCGAATTGGGCGATAGCCCAGCTATAGTTAAGCCAAATTAGCCATGCTGCCGAGTCCACTCCTAGTAGAGCTACCAAACGGAATAGTAGAATGATTAACATATTGAATGTATAGGCCATTAAGAAAAAAAGCATAGCCAGCATAAACACGCTGACCACACCTTTTTGGAGTCGTTCGTAAAAATATTGCCTGTGGCGATAAATGATGAATAATCCGCAAGCTGCAGTAGTGCTATATAGCAACAATAATAAAAAATCAATCATGTGCATCATGATCCCCTCGATCATAAACTAAATATTTGGCGAATCGGTTGCGATCAATCTCCTCCTGAATTTCCTGCGAGACATTTTTATAATGACTTATGGTCAGCGTAACGCTGGTAGAGGCTCTGCGGAGCTCCATCTCTTTATCAACATGCCGGGGGAGAAGCAGCCGCCGAATCCATTGTGACAGCATTCCTAACTCCCCCTGTCTTCCGTATGGTCAATCTTCAGTTTCTTTAAGACGTCCAGTGTCGGCTGCATAAACTCCGAGCGCTCCTTGTCCAGAATCGCTTGCAGACGATCCCGATCCTCCTCTGCACGATCCAGCAGTTCTCGCGGTACAAGGTTCCCTTTGACAATCGCACGCAATAATACCATGAGCACGATCATCAAAATAAACGCAACAATATAAGCCAGCCCATACTTATCCGCCAGCGGCAGCAGCTTCTCCAATTGCGCAATATCCCCCTCTTTCATTCGTCCGCTCCTTTCTGTAATGATGTTGATGCAAGATAGCCCCCGGCACACCGAGGGCACAAAAAAACACGCTCCTGTGTGGGCGTGCTAGTTACTTAGCTGATGCTGCTTGCTCGGTCGTATTATTTTCAGCAAAATGAATATCTGATCGCTTCTCCATAATCTGTGCCCTAACCAAAATCTGATTGTCAGCCTGCATGTTATATGATGAGATGATATCCTCTATAGGACCTTCCTCACGATCATAACGAGTGATGCAAGCATTGGCCATCAACCGAATTTTGGCGGCTGTTAATGAATCCATTGTCATGATTACAACTCACCTCCTTTTGGGTTTATATGCTGAGTAATTCAGCCATAATGACTTCGACGTCTTGTAGCCGATTCTGCAAAGCTGTATTCTCTGTGCGTAGTTGTTCGACTTCGCTTAATTCTGGCGGTTTGTTGGCTTCGGCTTCTAGGTAGGCTTCCCATGCAGCTTCGAGCTCTACTTCCGTTGGTTGCGGTGAGTCTAGGTTCCAGGCGGCGATGTATGGGCCGCGTTCCTCTAACACATAGTCAGTACCTTCAACCAATTCATCCAATGGTTGTGGGAGCAATACATAATCAATGCCCTCCACCCATTCAGAGGGCTCTTTATCACCTGCTGCATCCCGTAGATACTGCATCATGGGTGGATCTTTGAGATATCGCACTTCTGGACCGTTATTCTGTATCACAAAGTCCCTTGATGGATCAACTTGTGGGTAGAGATAAATAATTGCTTGCGCTTTATTCATGTTTATCCTCCTTTATGCACATCTTGAAACAGTGAAATGACTGCCATTGGGAAACGCAGTTAGGTTATAGCCGCCAATATAAACATAAATCTCAATATAATCCCCACTGGAAAGCCCCATAACAGCCGTTCCCGCTATAGATGCATCATTTTGTTGTCCAGTTGTTGTGTCCTGTAAGCGTATATGGAATGAACCATTTTTGAAAACATCCATTATTAAACGAGTCGCATCCGGCACCCATTGTAAACTTATTGATGCTGATACAAGATAAGTTCCACCTGACTTTGATGTAAACCTCGCTAAGGTTGTATTATATTCTGATAAGTTATCCCAGCTCTTTGCCGCATATAATAACTTAGTTGTCGTACTACCTGTAATTGATTGATTTGCTGAAAGATTCGCTGAAAACCCACTTCTAGATGCAGTCGTGTTATCTCCCCATGGATAAAGAACACCTCCATGGATAATACCGCTCGTTGCGGTAGCTTCAATCGTACCCGTCAAAGGTGAATTTGATCGAAGAACCACCGCACCGTCTTGAGAAACAACTCCTTGCAGATTACCCGTTCCCGAAACGCCGTTAACGGTCACCTGAGAGCCTGCGGAAGCTGTAATCCCTACTCCCTTGTTACTATAAATTCCTCCCTGTACAACGCCAGTAGAAAAGTAAAGGACAACACCATTCCAAGAAGTTGCTGAGGCTATAGCTTGACAGTTGTTTAGCCTAAATCCAACACTTCGGTTTATTGTAAATGCATCCGATGTAGTTGTTGTTGCCAGAAGATCATTTATGGATACAGCAAGGAATGTCTTCATTAGAGTAAAACTATTTATTTTAGTGTTGCTTGGAGTAAGGTTGTTTCCATATATTCCAATTCCACCACCACCATGAAATCCATTAACAATAACGTTTTCAGCATATGTTCCATCTGCAACAAAAATTGAAACTTCATGATCTAAGTTTTTCGGTAGTACATCAAAGGCTTTCTGGATAGTCTTAAATGCTGAGTTAGACGAATTTGCTGTTCCTGCATTATTATCGTTACCGTCTGTACGAATATAGTATGTGATTGCGGCTGTTGTTTTCTGTGTTGAGGTGACTAAATTACTCTTAGAGTTCAACTGCCCCTGAATCCCACTAGTCACCCCATCCAAATATCCGAACTCTGCATTCGAGACCAAGCCACTCCCAATCTTCGAAGCATCAATTCCAGCCGCAGCATTAACATCCGCATTCACAATAACCCCAGCCGCAATAGCCGTAACTCCATCACCAGTACTAGTGACATCCCCCGTGTGATTAGGATGCAAATAATTATTCGCCCCCGTAGCAATACCCGCCAGCTTAGTTTTCTCAGCTCCGGTGTAATCGTTCGTGGACAGCTGTTTACCAGTAACTTTATCGACCTTGCTAGTAACGGCATTATCCAAGATGTCCATATTCCCATTTAAATCGGCAATATCAACGATATCTGTTCCCTCGGGCTTCTTTAATCCCAAATTTCCTGTGGTTTGCATGTGTCACTCTCCTATCTATAAGTTCTTAATTCGTTCCATGTCTTACTGTGAGCATTCTCCCAGGTCAAAACCTTAACGGAGTCCCACCACGTATAGCTGAACACAAATTCATAAGCTAAATGTGCGGGTTTAATCTCTTCGATGATTTGAATCAACCCTGCCATATTCGGAGGTATGCCCAGTGTACTCACAAAATGAATCTCAAAACGGTACTCGTCAGGCACTTCCTTAACTTCAACCACTCCACCCGAAAAGGCGGACGCCGTCCGCTGGATCATCTCCGGCGTTGTCGTCCCGTTTCCACGCAGCTTCGCTTTAATCATCTCTCGGCGTGTGGCATATGACTTAGATGAATCGATATTTAGTCCAAGCTCAGCTTCCCAACGTCCAAGGCTCACCGTTGCTGTTTCAACAAACGCCTGATCCAGTACATCTATAGTACCTACCTTCAGTCCACCAATTTCTAGCCCGATTGTCTCCTGAAGCTTCTCCATTTCACGAACATCCTTATAATAATCCGGCAAATACTGCATTAGATCAGGCGCTTCGACTTCACCCGGATGGCTCGAATCTTTATCTGCCGAATATTGCAATTCGCTGTATAAAGAGCTGCCGTAACTCATCCTCACACCCCCTTCAGTTGATTCCAGGTTAGGGGCCCTTTGGGCAAATAATCATGTGTATGCGCCGCCGGAGGGAATACCGCTGGTTTACCCGCTACCCCCGCCCAAGCTACACTATCCGCTTGTTGCGCAAAATCCACCTTGCCATTGTTATTCGTATCGTAAATGCTTTTCAGCATATCCCCGGTACTCTGCGCGGCTACCAGTAAGACATTACCAGCAGCAGAACCAATGTACAGCTTCCCACTGTCTGTACAATAGCCAAGCTCACCAATAGCCAGTGCTCCAATCGCACTTTCCAAGCCGCGGCGTATTTGAATCAATGTCTTTAAAGCCATTGTCCCGCCCCCTAGAATGTTCCGCCATCAATACTGGCTACGGTAAGTCTATTGCCGTTCGCTGCGTCGTAAACAATGCTGTTTCCATCCACACTTACTGCTACACCAACCGCGTCCACGGAGATCCCTTTTCCAGCCGTAACCGCAATGGCGTCTGCAGTAACCGTGATCCCATTGCCTGCACCAATATTCAGCGTCACAGCATCGGCCTGACCACCACCAATCAGTCCGTTTCCAGCTGTAATGGTCTGTAATGCACCACCTGTACGAACCCATGCACTTCCGTTCCAGCTATAAATTTTCTGCTCATCATCGACATAAGCGGTCCAACCCACGGCAGGAACATAAAAGACCCAAACGGCAGACTGATATTCAACGATTTGATTCGTTTTCCCCGCCCATGCCCCGGTTGCTCCAGCTGGAATAATGTATCGATCACCCTCAACCGGACTGGCAGGTGGAGCCAGCAGGTTCTGATCTTTTACCGATGCTTGCGGTTCGATGTTATGCTTGGCCAGCTCAATTTCATTTTTAATCTTCTGCGCTGACCACAAATCTGTAATCGTAGTCCCGGCATCATTGATCGTCCGGTGCTTGGTCACATCATCAATATGAGTCTTAATCTCAGCCGCGGTCTTTACGTTCGTGCCATCAGATACTTTATTGATATGCCCCGCGCTAATATCCGCTTTAAGCACCTTCGCATATGTTGCTCCATCAGCGATATCGTCGATTGTACCCGTCAGATCGCTAAGCTTCTGCGCATTCACCCGCCGCCAAGCTGCCCCATCATCAAAATATAAATATCCACTATTCGCACCCGTAGTCACGTAATACAAACGACCAACTACTCCCGCAACCGGCCGCGAGGCTTCTGGCCCCGAAAGCGCCCTGCCGACCATGGAATTAGATGTGCCGTCACCGATATAGACTTCCTTAGTATCAGTGCAAAAACCAAGTTCGCCCACCTTCAACACTCCATAACTCGTTAGTTCCGCCTTCGTGCCCCTCTTTATTTGTATACTTTGCGCCATTTTACACCTCTCTTCTAAATGATCCCCCGTCAATCTGGCCCTTGTTCTTATACCGTTCAATTTCAGTTTGAACAGCAGTAAGACTCTCCTGCAAACCATTAATATCATCCGCTTCAACTGTATCCCCGGGGGTTTCGTAAGTCACATAAACCTCGGGCACATCGGCAAAAATCTTAATCAACCGCCGCCATGGCGCTTCATCCGGAAAAGACACCGTAAAATTACGTAGCTCGATCCCGGAATACTGTGACCCTGTGTACACCGCGATGGTCTGATTATTGATGTTGTCATGCGCAAGCGCACCACTATACATGCCATTTACAAGCGGTAATCTCTCTTCAATAACATAGCTGCCACCATTTGCTTTTTTATTAAGCTTTTCTTGAAAAATATCAACTTTCTCCGGATAACCCATGCTACACCTCCAGTAAAACATTACCGAACAAAGGTATTTCTTCTTCGTTCAACATTACGTTGCCCGCCCCACCGTTCAGCTTCAGTTCACTGTAATCCGCAACTCCCTCAGTAGCTAGCAATAGTGCACCGATTACAGACTGGCTAATATAGGTTGCTGAAAAAGCCTTCTCTTTGCGATAGCTCTCAAGAATCGCCTTAAATTCTTCATTTACAGCTTGCAGCGCATAACCTGAAGCAAGGGTTACTTTTGCGCTTACACTAATACTTTTGCCCTTCGCCGACGCCACAGTTACAACAGCACCTACGGGGGCTTGCCCCTCACCCGCTCCAGAGACCGGATCAATGTAATGCTGAACCTTTGTCACCAGCAGCTCAGAAGCAGGAAGTTTCTCGGCATCCACAACAATCACTTTCACCGTCTTAGGACCGTTCCATAACGGAAAAACACGTGCACCTCCCACCCCTACAACCTGCATAGCCCACTCCATATAGTGATATTTATTGCCGCTAGTAGCTGGGCGTCTGGCTGAATCCAAATAACGCTGCCGTAGCGATTCATCCGATTCGGAGTTCTCCCCAGGGATCAGAAGGGAAGCTATTTCCCCACGCGCGAGGTCTGAAATATAATCCACCGGCAGCAAAGAGCCAAAATATCGGTTTCCTTCTTCTCCAGCGGTTTCACTCTCCAACCGGTACACTCCAGGAGATAGCTTCTCCACAGCCATATAATTCAGCATATCGAGTGAAAAGCGGCTTCCGAGAGGGACATCTACAAATCCTCCATCCGCTTTATAAAAAATCCCCTTCAGTTGCGCTTTGCTCGCTTCTCGCCTAACAATTCCTGACCAGGATATACTTCGCTCCAAGTACTCTCCGGTCGCCGTATCTGCAAAATACAGATTATTATTCACATCCAGCTCAATGTACATCTGCGCGAGCTCTGCTGCTGCCGGAGCGAGCGCGTCATAAATAATGCTGCCCTCGCGTTTATCCAGACCTGACGGAACCCGGTCCAGCATCCGCTCTAAAAGAGCCTCATACGTCTGATCCTCATACATCCTCATTCCACTCCTTTCTCAGCTGAAAATTTCCGTAACGTGTAACCACCTTGCAGTCAAAAGTTAAGTTTTCTCCGGTAAAAGAAACCTCAATATTTTCTAAGCTAAGGATTCGTTCATCCTGAAGTAAGGCCTCATTAATGACACGTCTGATTTCAGCTCTGACTAACAGCCGATCCTTACCCAGAACCAGCTGCCACTCTGTTCCGTAATCCGAACTGTAAATCAGATGTTCAAATCTATCGGTTCGCAGAATTTTGGCTGCTGCCTGCTGCACTGCCTCAAGTCCATCCGCTTGGCCAGTGATCCTTTTTCTGTCCCAATCCATTCGGTAGGTTAGACTGGGGCTTTCCCCACGTTCAAGGTTGACCTCGCCTTCAAGAAGGGCAGTTATCGGTCCAGCTTTTCCAATCGCAGGAATCATATCGGACTCACCAGCCGATCCAGAACAATATAGCTTTGTCCACCCTGCATCCGAACCATCAGAACCCGATCACCAGAGGCAAGTCCTCGACGCACTACCACTTCTCTACCCTCTAGCTCGACTTTACATTCCATTACCGATTCAGGCAGCACTAGCGCATTCCCCGATAAAATAAAACGTTGATCCACCTGGATCTGCAAAGGAGCTGCCTCCGTTACTGTCCCATAAGAAAAAGCCACGGGATTTGTATTTCCCACGGCTCCTAAGCTTGCTTTTTTTATAATATCCAACATCATTTCTACACCACCTTTATATCGAGGGACATCGTATGCTCCCCACCGGAAATCTTATGACTACATTGATCCACCAGAAACACCTGAGTCTTGAATTCATCAAGCAGGACATAAATGAAATTACCAGCCCTTACGCGCATATCACCAATCGCCTGTACGGAGAGACTAAGCTTTTCACGGTTGTGCATTTTTAGCAGATTATTTGCCTTCTCCTGAATTTGTGCAGCATTCGCTTTGTCATCGGCCTTCTGATACAAGTGCAGGATACCCCAGCGTTTCACATTATCCTTATCGCTAACCGGAAAGAAATCACGCTTACCAGACTTCTCGTTATCCTTGTATAGAAAAATGGTGTTGTACGTATCATCATCAATACTTTTTTTGAGCGAATAGTCGTACAGATACTGCCCCGCTCCCAGCACCAGATTAAGCAGCATAGACTCCGGTTTACGAAGCGTCAGCTTACCAAAGTCATCGTAAAAAGCCATCAGCCGCCCCTTATACTGAAGCTCACTGCCGATCGCTCCCATAATGATGTCCAGCAGCTTTTTGTCATCTTCAATTAATGAGGGAATTCGGTACTCTGTATTCTCCAGCACACCTGTCTTCAGGCCGTAGTCCTTGGTTATTTTAGTAATAACATCGCTAGCCGTGACATCCTGCAAAACATAACTACCATTGCCTAGTAAATAACGAATCTGATCATAAGCAGTCAGCTTAATCTCCTGATCCGAGCCTGTATCAATGCTGAACACAAACCCGTAGAATACATCCACATTATCTTTGCTGAACTGAATAATATCACCGTTGCTGATGCTAAACTTGGGATGCTGATAGATACCACTGTCCACAAGTGTTAACTCTAGCGTTGATGGTTTGCCTGAACGAGCAGTTTTCCATGTAATATCGGAGACGATACCTGAAATATCCCATAAATGTCCTTCCTTATTCTTTACAAGTAGCTCCATAACAGCCTCCTACGGTAGCTTAATGACCTTACCGATTGGAAGCTTCCTCAGCTCACTATCTTTAATGCCATTAAGTTTCTGGATTTCTCCACACCTTTTGCCATCTCCAAGAATTTCTTTAGCGATTTTCCATAGATTGTCTTTAGATTTCATGATATACGTTTTAGGTTTGGGCTTTTCATTAGCCCGCTTCTGTTCTACCTTCACTTCATCTTTGACAACCTTAACTGCTACCGCTTGATAGAATACATACTTTTTGAGAGATAAAGAATATTCAATATCCCCTGATGTACCCGCACTGAGCTTCCAAGAGAAACCTTCAATACTCATAGCCATGTTCACACCGAAATCAATTTCTATGGATTTATCCTCACTAGTCGATGATTCCTTTAACCATTTCTGAGGGTTGTTTAGCTTCCCATCAGCTTTTTTCAAGTCTTCAGCATAACTCACCCCAGAGAATACAAAACGAATAGGTCTGCGACTAGTCATCCACTTCTTAATCAGCTCCACATATTCAAAAGGTCTCTTCAACCCGTCTTCTTGCACCAATACGAACGGATACTTTTGTGCCGGAAAAATACTTTCAATTGTAATCTCCGTAAGCTTCGGATAAGCAATCGTATTGATTTCACCCAAATCTATAATGGTATAGCTTTTTCCATCCCCGCTCTCTTTGATCTCTAAGGTCTCCGGGTTGACTGGTAGCCGGAATGCTTCCGCCTGATTATTAAAACCAAGAAAAATCCCGTACTCTTCCACGTTACGTATACACCCCCTGTGCTGTAGAGACAAACTCCTCGTTCAGCTTTTGCCCGATCTTGTTGATAATCGTATCAATGTCTCCGGCATTGTTGATATTTCCAGTTGTTACCTGCACCGTCGGCGTCAGCTGCACAAAATTCTGGATCGCCTGAATCTCCGCCAGCTCCCTCAGCATTTTCAGATCATCGCTAGAGATGTCTACAGTGTCGTTGATGGAGTCGAGTTGCTTCACGCGGTTTACGGTGTTTAGATTACCTGGAGTTCCTGCATTTTGAAAAGAACCCGTAGCTGAAGGTGTATTCATCGTAGGAACTACTGGAATTTCAGGTACGGTAGGCGTTTGCAAAGGTTTTGACAAATCCCCTGAATGGGTAGTATTCCACTGATTTAATGTGGTGTTATTACTCTTATTTCCACCTACATTTAATTTTTCTTTAAACTTATTGATATCAAAATTCTGGATTTTTTCTGCCCCTGAATTAAAAGAAGCTCCAATGTCCATTTGCAAATCCTTTTTGAATTGACTGCTATCAACCTCTTCAATATGAAGATTGATCTCCGACTCTATACCAATAAATTTGCCAACAGCTCCAACTACTTTATTTATACTATCTAGCAAAAAGTTCACAGCGCCAATAATACCATTAACAAATCCGGTCCAAAGATCGATAACAAAGCCCACAAATTCTGCAACGAGCTGTCCCAGTCCCCTGAACATATTCGCCAAAAAGTCCCTCACAGGCTGAAGGGCTGCCACAATCCCTAAAAATGCTACTATAAGTGCAACTATAAGCCCTATTACAAGTGCAATTGGATTAGCACTCATCACAGCGTTGAAAATGCCTTGGGCTGCGGTAGCAATTCCGGTAGCAATAGATGAAATTCTAGTTGCAATTGTTGAGGCATTCATCGCGATTGCTAAGGCAATAACTCCAGCAACAACACCCAAAACAATCGGCAAAACAACAGGGTTGCTAAGAACACTCCAGAGATACAATGCACCTTGTACGACCTGCGAGAATACTTGTGCAAGTATCGCCAGTCCAATCGCTATCCCATCGATAATTGGCTGAAAGCTTCCATCTGAAAATGCCTGGTTAAGAATGCCTAATAGTGGTGACAATGCCGCAAGAGCACCTTCTCCCATACCAGCCAGAGAGTTGTTATAGTTTCCAAGAAGAGCTTGCCATTGATTAACGGGTGAATCCATCATGGTTTGTAGCGAATCACTCGTCATCCCTGACGTTGTCATAATATCTCCCAAAGTACTCAAAAAGGCTTCCATATTGCCCGTTCTGGCCACTAGATCAAGTCCACCCAGATCCTCTTTATCCACCTGAAGCATGGATGCTAAATCACTAGAATCCCCCTCAAAAGCAGAAGTAATCGCCGATGAAGTATCACCAATATCTTTACCCTCCGGAGACATCATGCTTAGCCTTGTGGAATAATCCATAAGCTTATCTAACTGATCCGTATTTTGAGTTTTAGGATAAAACGACAAGACACTTTCCATGGACTTGTTTACATCCTGCCCGGTATCTAGTGCCCTCTTCTTGAACTTATCAAACATTGCCACACCAACATCAGCATTTCCGGTTTTCGCTTTAAAAAGATCCTCCCATTTTTGCTGTTCAGCTGCAGGCGCAAGCACCTTTTCCATAACTCCTTTAACTTTTTCCAGCACACCTTTGGCTTTCCCAAAAGCACCGGTGATCTTTTCCCATGTACCCGCCTGCTGTTCAGCCCCTGCTGCTCCTTGTTCTGCCGCATCGTTCAGTCTCTCCTGAGCCTGTACTGCGCCTCCAATAGAAGCTTGAATCCTGGTATAAGCTGCACTGTAATTGTTAGTGATGTTGTACACGGGTTTATTGACTATTTTCATACTTATTCGGTTTAAGGTTCCGGAAAAGGAATTTGAAATATTTGCAGAAACCTGAGTTGTAATTTGATTGGTTATATCATTGATCCATTGGTTGGAGACTTGCTGGATTCCAGCTATATTGTTTTGCATACCTGCCATTCATTCACCCCCTATCTCTTCCTCGCCTTACTCCGTGCCTGATCCCGCTTCTCCTTCTCCACACGAACAGCAATCATCGCATAAATTGCGGCACGTTCACGTGAAGACAGCTTCATTAGCTCATGCGGTAAAATATGCAGCTCGTGGAGGGCGTAGTAAGCTAAGTTCGCTTCACTGTCGCCCTCGTTGATTAGTTTTTTACTTCATCCACCAGCTCGTTCATATCTGTACCGAAGCCATTCAAGGCCTGTACCCGTTCACCCAGTGCCGCGAATTCACCTGGAAGCAGCATTTTACGCAGCAGCGTTTCGGCACCAAGAACACCATAAGAACGTTGTAGCTCAGCATTTTTCAGATCTGGATGCACCACACTTGAAGTCATCAACTTAGCCATATAATCGTTCGGTTCAATCTCGGAGGTATACACTCCGTTCTTACCTTTGACCTTACGAGTAGCTGCTTTACGGCATTCCTGATTCTCATCCTCGTTCATACTGCGTAGCTTCCAGGCAACTGCGTTTCCTTCCTTATTCTTAAAACGCTGCGATACCACAAACTCCTCGGTCGTGTCACATGCTACATTTTGCGCAAAAAACAAACTTAATTCACTCATTGTCTTCCTCCTAAAATGATTTAGTTTCTTCTAGTACTACTAACTAGACAGAGAAGAGACCCGCCGCTCACCTGCACGCCCGGGCCTTACTTGCTCCTATCTAGTTGTCTTTATTAGTTTCCGGAGCCGGCCGGAGCGCCAAAAGCTTGCACAATCTGCACGTCTTCAAAGGTAAAGCTCACTTCTTCTTCCAGCGCATCTGATTCTGTATCAAGAGAAGCCATGATGACACTGTCAAGGTTCACTCCTTTTAAAATAATGCGTTGTGCTCCCACACTGGACGATGGGTCTTCATTCGTAACCTCAATATCGAAATATTGATCGACACCTGTATTCATATAATCGAGCATCATCTGGCGGAAACGGCTAGTCATATAAAAAATCGTCATCGAACCGCTGCCCGACCATCCAGTCGCTTTATGCTGAACACCACGGCGGCCTAGAGTCTTCACCTCTGCCTTTGTTTTTTCTACCGTAGCTTCAAGCGTCTTCACATAGAACATCTCTTCAGCTTGCGTACCAATCACGGCATACGCACGGCCCTCCTGGCCGGAAATCGTATCACTAGCTTTTAAAAATGCCATCTTAAACCACCTTCACTTTCATATATACTTTTTCTACGGAATCTACCGGTTTCACAGCCACATCCAGCACGATACTATCACTATCCGCACCAGCCACAACGACAACATCTGTTTGCGCGTTAAAGCCCTCAATCGCACCCATATCCTGCAGATCATTCATATAAGTCGCACATTGTGACCAGAACAGAGCCCGTCCATCTTCATTATTCGCTACCTTACCAATGTAGTAGTTCTCAAAAATACGCTTCAGATCATTCGCAATCCCATCCAGCACGCGTAGCACACGATTTTTAGAGAATGCCTTGCCTTTATCCGGAGAGAATGCCGTAAACGTGTTAATATCTTGCTCCACCACAGCTCGCCCTCCACTGTAAGTAAAGAGCAGTTCGCCTTGCAGCAAAGCTGCTGTCGTTTCAGAATGGCTAAGCCGTACATCAGCGTCAACCGAGTCGTCATAGCCCTGATAAGTCAGTGATTGATTTACCGCTGCAGCAGCCGTAGCACCGGCCACCCAAGCAACAGCATTGTTGTTATCAATCATAGTTCCGTCACTCAGTACTACCCCATTCTTCACGCTGATCACACCCTCATGACCCGCAGTAGCATAATCCGATAGTACAGCCTGTACTTTCTTCCCTTCAGTATCCCGCAGTCGTCTTACCCAAGAGCTATACAGCGCCTTAAGCGTACTATCCTGCGATACTAGTCCAACCGTTTGGAACTCAAGCACCTCAAGAGCAGACAAGAAATCGCTGTGCGCACCATTTGTCACCGTACCATTAGCTCCGCCAATAAGCGGCATCCCTGCGGTTAGCTTCAAGCCTTCTGCGCCATTTTTCTGGAATTGTACACAATCGTTAGCGACCAACTCTTCAGCCGTTCCAACCGTTTGCTTATTCAGTTCAGTTCCATTCAACAGTGTCTTTACATCAAAAAGAGCATTATTCTCAATATTCTTCTCAATAACAACAGAAAGATCATTTCCGCGTAGACCGCCATATTTAGCCGTAACCTGTAGACCATTGTTCGTGACTGCCGCTTTAACCCCTTCATTCAATCGATAGAGCAGTAGCGTTCCCGCACGTTTCAGCGCTTCGCGTACTGGCAGCAATGTTAGATGTTCCAAATCATAACCTAGTAGCTTGTTCACGTCGTCCTGCGGGGTAATCTCCATGATCACTCCGGGTTCTCCCCAAGATAAGGCAAGTGCCAAAGCAGTAATCCCGCGTTCTCCCATTTTGCCGATGGCACCTTGATTCGATGCTACATTTACGTACACCCCTGGGCGCACTTTGTTTTGAGTTGTCCATGTTCCGCCTGCCATTAGTTCAAAACCTCCTTATTAATAAACAATCCCATAGATTGCTTCGCTTCTTCGATCGTATAACTTTTGTCATCCTGCAAAATAACGTTCAGCACATCCTTTTCTTTAACCGTAAAAAGCGATGAATTCACAATCTGCTCTTTACCAAAACGATCTCCATTACTCACCTTTGTGCTCATTTCAGTCTTTCTCCTCCTATCATTTGTCCCATCTTAATAGGGTCAGGCTTCTCACTTTGCAAATACACCATATAGTCTGTTGTAAAAAGCGGCCCATGCCCCTCTACCCCAGCTTCCCAGGCTTGCCTAGCTACACGAAAGGAGCCACCCTCTTGCTCCATCCCTGCCATTGCCTCACTCAGCTTATCTGCCATTCTCTCAGCTTCCAGAAGACTGCCTTGTTCATAACGGATACCGAAGCGATAGACCGCCAAATACCTGCCTTCCCGCTGCCGATCCAGTGTCGCTGAGATCAGTCCGGGATAAAAATAAGCCGTCTGAGGTTTCTCCCCCTCCACATATACAGGCACATCTGGAAAGTACTTCTCCAGCGCACTCGTAATGTGTTCTCGT
Organism: Paenibacillus sp. NPDC101420; assembly: GCF_050277435.1. Classification (NCBI taxonomy): domain Bacteria; kingdom Bacillati; phylum Bacillota; class Bacilli; order Caryophanales; family Paenibacillaceae; genus Paenibacillus; species Paenibacillus sp. NPDC101420. Next base: position 3,392 of record NZ_JBNNSE010000008.1, on the reverse strand, counting down.
AATTGTTGTACCGACATCACTCCATTCCTTTCTGAACTGCGGCGGTTCGCCGATCCTTGATGGTGTTAACCTTCAATTGCATTAACATTAAGAAGACACCCCCTCTACTAAAATTAAGAACAAAAAAGGATACTATCCGATGTTGGATAATACCCTTCTAAACCAGGCCAATGCCAAAAGAATCTTTCACCGCTAGATTTGTTCTCATCACCACTAGGGTTGAACTATTAGCAGAGCATTCATGCTCTTGCGGTGTTCTTTTTGCTTCATTTGCCATGTTATAAATATACACCCCTATTTGCCTTGCAGAGACGGTATACCGACGAGGTTAAAGCTAGCTTTGGGATGGTATAGAGCGGTTTTTCGGAGGAACATAAAATCAATAAAAAAAGACCGCATCATCCGCTCGGGCGACACAGTCTTTAGTAACCGTCTATTTCTCTTAAGTAATACTAATCTTCTCTTTCTTCACTCTAGGTGCTGTTATTAAAGTGTTAAGGGACAGTAGACCGAGATCCGTTAAAGCCAAAGCCATCTTATAAAAAGCCTTCGAACGTATCTTCACGTAAGTGTCCTTACTCACCGGTGGATCAAACACATGATTGTAAATCGTATAATCGTACGTTTCGTCTCTTTTCATATAACGCTCCCTTACTAATTGCTGTTCCCTCGTATCGAGTCTTTCTACCACAGAGTCTATCGCCGAGCAAAAAGCCCTCCTAGCAGCCGGTATATCCACATTATAAGAAGCTATCGCAGCAGTCTGATCAGTAACAGTATTCGTAGGACCATGAAATCTTTCTGTATACGAATATGTAGTACTGGCTTCCTTAGCCTCAAATGTAACGGTCTTAAAAATACGGTATTTCTCTAACATGCTCTCTATAGCGACCTGGGTTCGGCGACGGTCTAGCTCCGGTAAAGCAGATAAGTTCATCATTTTATGCACTCCTTTAGGTTTTAACAGAATGAGATTAAATTGCGGAAGTTTCCTAAGCAATGTGCTAAAATATAAAAGTGTTCGTATTCTGTTCGTATTTTTCTATAATATACCACTTCTCTACCAATCTCGTAAAACCCCGTTTGAGTCTGTTTTGGGCGAAAAAGGATAGTTTTCCCTCCATTATCTTGCCTTTTGGCAATAATATACGCTTTGTTGTTTACCAATTGGCAAAAATGGCTTATATTAATAACATAAGCTTCAGTCTATAAGGAGTGTTTGAGATGAAACAGGATTTTGGGGATTATATGAAGCAACTTCGCGAAACAAAGGGACTCACTATTAATCAATTGGCAGCAGCAGCAGGCATTAGCGGATCACAGATTTCACGGATTGAAAATGGTCTAAGAGGAGTTCCTAAGCCGACTACATTACGCAAAATAGCAGAGGCTACAGGAGTCCCGTACGAGGAGCTAATGGATCAAGCGGGGTATTTGCAGGAACAGGCTCTTCCAAGCGAAGAGATTGTCCCAGAGTGGGCTACAAGCAAGGACAAACGTGACTTCCGTAAAATGCTGGAGGATGATGGAGAGCTGATGTTTGATGGAATCCCATTAGACAAGGATGACAAGCAGAGGATAAAAGATGTACTGACCGGCTTATTCTGGGAAGCCAAACAGATGAACAAAAGAAATAAATCCAACAACACTTAATAACAACACTAACATGCTGCAGGTGAAGAATATGGATGAACTGATCAATAATCTGATTAAAAAATATAAAACCAACTGTCCGTTCGAGCTGGCCTCAGCGCTAGGTATTCACATTCGTTTCATGAACCTTGGGACAGGCACAAAGGGATTATATTACCGAAAACTAAGAAGAAGATTTATCGTCATTCATAATGAGTTGCCAGTTGAGTGGCAGCGCTTCGTTTGTGCGCATGAATTAGGACATGATCGTCTTCATAAGGGGATTAACCGCTTTTTTCTAGAGGAAAGCTCCTACTTCTCTCCTGGGAAGCTTGAACGTCAAGCTAATGTCTTTGCTGTAAAGCTACTATCCACAGGCAGTAATCCTGAGCAAGAAGAATCCTGTAAAAGCTATTATCTACGGATTGGCATTCCGCCAGAAGTACAGTTTCTTTTGGAAGAATGATAGAACATATGTTATATGAATTTATGCGTGTTTTAATTCTATACATAACAAAAAAAGCTCTTACCGAAGTAAGAGCTTTCTAAGAGCAATTAAGCTGAGTATCGGGATGACACGATTTGAACATGCGACCCCCTGGTCCCAAACCAGGTGCTCTACCAAGCTGAGCTACATCCCGTTACTATAAAATTATGGAGCGGGTGATGGGAATCGAACCCACGCTATCAGCTTGGAAGGCTGAAGTTCTACCATTGAACTACACCCGCAAAGGTGAAAATCGGGATGACACGATTTGAACATGCGACCCCCTGGTCCCAAACCAGGTGCTCTACCAAGCTGAGCTACATCCCGTTAAAATATTATAATTGCTTAATAAAAAATGGCGCGCCCTGAGAGATTCGAACTCCCGGCCTTTTGATTCGTAGTCAAACGCTCTATCCAGCTGAGCTAAGGGCGCAAAAATTATGGAGCGGACGACGGGAATCGAACCCGCGACCCTCGCCTTGGCAAGGCGATGCTCTACCGCTGAGCCACGTCCGCAATAAGTGGTGCGCGTGAAGGGACTTGAACCCCCACGTCGTGAAACGCCAGATCCTAAGTCTGGTGCGTCTGCCATTCCGCCACACGCGCATGTAATAATAAAAGTGAGCCATGAAGGACTCGAACCTTCGACACCCTGATTAAAAGTCAGGTGCTCTACCAACTGAGCTAATGGCTCGCACTTGGCTGGGGATATAGGATTCGAACCTATGAGTGACGGAGTCAAAGTCCGTTGCCTTACCACTTGGCTAATCCCCATTGATGGTACCTCTATGTTGCCCATAATCTCTCAGGAAGATTATGGTGGAGGCTGAGGGGATCGAACCCCCGACCCTCTGCTTGTAAGGCAGATGCTCTCCCAGCTGAGCTAAGCCTCCATATCTATGGGACCCTCTAAGGGTAAGTACAAGTAAAAGTTGGTGACCCGTATGGGATTCGAACCCATGTTACCTCCGTGAAAGGGAGGTGTCTTAACCCCTTGACCAACGGGCCTTGCAAATCTGTGGAGCTCTCAACCGGATTCGAACCGGTGACCTCTTCCTTACCATGGAAGCACTCTACCTGCTGAGCTATGAGAGCATGGCTCCCCGAACAGGACTCGAACCTGTGACAACTCGATTAACAGTCGAGTGCTCTACCAACTGAGCTATCAGGGAATATCCGCTTGGCAACGTCCTACTCTCCCAGGACCCTTCGGTCCAAGTACCATCGGCGCTGGAGGGCTTAACGGTCGTGTTCGGGATGGGTACGCGTGGAA